>JAHHIF010000003.1 GCA_019358875.1 Symplocastrum torsivum CPER-KK1 | reverse complement strand
ATCTATCGAAGCAAGGAGGCATAGCGGCGGGAGTTGTTTCTTTCATTTCTCCATCCTCACGTAAAATACTTGCCCTGCATGAATTATATCTTTATTCACTCTCTATTTTCGTTTAAGTCCCGTTAATCAGCTCCGGTCAGAAACCTCTCTGGCAAAGGGATTTAGCTTAGAAAAGATAGATAACTTAATAAATATGAAAGCAATTTTGAGAATGTGCTTTACAAAAATCAATAAAAGCCTTAATGTAATTACAGACAGACAAAAAACGTCTGCCTAACCAAAAAACAAATCAAGCACTTATAAACCAAATGACAACCACATTACAGCGCGAACGCAGCGCATCCGTGTGGGAACGGTTCTGCAACTGGGTAACCAGCACCGACAACCGCCTGTATGTAGGCTGGTTCGGCGTGTTGATGATTCCTACCCTTTTAGCCGCTACCACCTGCTTCATCATCGCCTTCATCGCCGCTCCTCCAGTAGACATCGATGGTATCCGCGAGCCTGTTGCGGGTTCCTTACTCTACGGAAACAACATCATCTCTGGTGCAGTAGTTCCTTCTTCTAACGCCATCGGCTTACACTTCTACCCAATCTGGGAAGCCGCTAGCTTAGATGAGTGGCTCTACAACGGTGGTCCATACCAGCTCGTAATCTTCCACTTCCTCATCGGCGTATTCTGCTACATGGGACGTGAGTGGGAACTGTCCTACCGTTTAGGAATGCGTCCTTGGATTGCCGTAGCATACAGTGCACCAGTAGCAGCAGCAACCGCAGTATTCCTCATCTACCCAATCGGACAAGGTTCCTTCTCTGACGGAATGCCCTTGGGAATCAGTGGAACATTCAACTTCATGTTCGTGTTCCAAGCTGAGCACAACATTCTGATGCACCCGTTCCACCAGTTAGGTGTAGCTGGTGTGTTCGGTGGTTCACTCTTCAGTGCAATGCACGGTTCCTTGGTAACCAGCTCACTGGTACGTGAAACAACCGAAACCGAATCACAGAACTACGGTTACAAGTTCGGACAAGAAGAAGAGACCTACAACATCGTTGCGGCTCACGGCTACTTCGGTCGCTTAATCTTCCAATATGCTTCGTTCAACAACAGCCGTAGCTTGCACTTCTTCCTCGCCGCTTGGCCAGTGATTGGAATCTGGTTCACCGCGTTGGGCATCAGCACGATGGCGTTCAACCTGAACGGTTTCAACTTCAACCAGTCGGTCATTGACTCACAGGGTCGTGTGATTGGCACCTGGGCAGACGTGTTGAACCGCGCCAACCTGGGTATGGAAGTGATGCACGAGCGCAATGCTCACAACTTCCCTCTCGACTTGGCGGCTGGTGAAGCGACTCCGGTTGCTCTAACCGCTCCAGTTATCAATGGCTAATTCTTAAGAATCTAGCTTATTAAGAAGCGCCTCCTTAGGGAGGCGCTTTTTTATTTTTAGAGTTCTTGGTACAAGCCCCTTGCAATTCTTTCCTTTCTGCCATCTGCCTCCTGCCCTCTACCTTCTTCAACGCGAAGTTGCCCCAGGTTCTCGTTTACTAGAACGCCTTACCTTGGAGAATGGCATTATATAGAAGGTACACAGACACGGAGAAATGACTACGGTTTACACAAGACCCTTAGCACGTTTAATTGAGCAACTGCAACGTCTGCCTGGAGTAGGCCCTAAGACTGCTCAACGCCTAGCACTGCACATCCTCAAGCGTTCAGAAGCAGAAGTACAGGCACTCGCTCAAGCCTTGGTTGAGGCGAAAAAGCAAGTGGGTTTGTGTCAGGTATGCTTTCACCTCTCTGCTGAACCTGTCTGCGAAATCTGCCGTAACTCTAACCGGGACAATAACACTATCTGTGTGGTAGCAGATGCCCGTGATGTGATTGCCCTGGAAAAAACGCGAGAGTATCGCGGCAAGTATCATGTCCTGGGTGGTGTGATTTCGCCAATGGAGGGAATTGGTCCCGATCAGCTACACATCCACCAGTTGGTGCAACGAATCAGCCGGAGAGACAAAGAGATTCAAGAAGTAATTTTGGCAATTAGTCCTAGTGTGGAAGGTGAGACTACCACACTGTATGTCGGGCAACTGCTAAAACCATTTACACGAGTAACCCGGATTGCTTTTGGGTTACCAATGGGTGGAGATTTAGAGTATGCCGATGAAGTGACCTTAGCACGAGCTTTAGAAGGACGACGGGAACTAGATTAGAGATTGAGGATTAGGGATTGGGAAGATTTCAGCATATATTGCTTCAGGTCTACCCAATCTCTAAATCTCTAAGGCAAGAGCTATTTTAGTTTTTGCTTGATGAACGTTACTAGCTGAGTTAGCTGTTTCTTCAAACCATCAATTTCCGTCTGCATCTTGGCAATTTTCGCATTCAGCGCTTCAATCTCTGCTGCTGATACAGAAGCCGCAGGCGAGTCAGCAGTGGGTGAACTTACTGTAGCTGCGGGTGCTGGGGCAACTGGGCGGGGTTTTTTCGCCTTGCCCATCGCTTCTTTGATTGCATCAACTAGCTGCTTCTTCTCAAATGGCTTTTCAACAAAGGCAAAATACTCAAAAGGCTCTGTGATTTTCTCTGCTACTTCTTCCTTACGACCTGACATCAGTACTAAAGGGATTGTTTGCAGATCACTATGAGTTTGAATTTCCTGAAATACGTCCCAACCACTCATCTTGGGTAAGAGGAAATCTAACATAATTAAATTTGGGCGTTCCTGGCGGATTAGATTAAGCCCTTCAATACCATCTTTCGCTTCTAGAACTTCAAAGTTACCTGGAGGTAACATTTCTCTAACCCGCATCCGGATGACTTTACTATCATCAATTACCAGGATTTTATGACTTGCCACGACTGACTCCTTTAGAGAGGTAATTTAAAAAACTATAGTTTTTTGAAGCGACTGCCGCTGACTCTAGATGAGGAATTCAACCCTGAGTCAAAAATTAGTTACTGTTAACGCTGCCAACTCATATTTCATGGTGTAGCGTCAGTGTGTCTAGGTCTGATCTACAAGTCACTTTATACCCAATCGACATAAACCAGTACCACACACGTAAGACGGAATTACTTCTGTCCCTGAACTGTGATACGGCTACTGACATTACATCCTCAACTCTTACCCTTCTGAGCTTAAGCCCAAGAGCCAACGTTACGCCTGACTCTAGATTAATCTGGTCTGACGGATAAGAGCAAAAAAGTGGGTAAAACAAGAGTGGGAGTTGAGTGCTTTAACATTCTTATCGTAGAGGTTATCACCATAGATGGATTTGTCTACAAAAATCAACCAGTCTTTGACTACTCCACCCACTCAGAAGTCATGGCAACCGCCAGTTGAACCACTTCCTACTTGGTTACGGCGTCCAATTGGTAAAGCCAGCGAAATCTCAGCCGTGCAGCGCATTATTAAACAACGGCAAATCCACACGATTTGCGAAGAAGGGCGTTGTCCGAACCGAGGCGAGTGCTATGCCCAGAAGACAGCGACATTTTTGCTGATGGGGCCAACATGTACTCGTGCTTGTGCTTTCTGTCAGGTCGATAAGGGTCATTTACCAATGCCCCTTGACCCTGAGGAACCGCAAAAAGTGGCTGACTCGGTACATCTGTTGGGCTTGCGTTATGTTGTGCTGACCTCAGTGGCGCGAGATGATTTACCTGATCAGGGCGCAGGTTGGTTTGTCGCAACGATGGACGCAATTCGTAAGCTGAATCCAGAAACAGAAATAGAGGTACTGACTGCGGATTTTTGGGGCGGTAGAGGTGAAGGAGAAGAAACACTTGCCGACCTACAACACCAACGGGTAGAAACAGTAGTTAAGGCTCGTCCGGCTTGTTATAACCACAATGTTGAGACGGTGCGACGGCTACAGGGACGAGTGCGGCGGGGAGCAAAATATGAGCGATCGCTTGATGTCCTGCGCTTTGTCAAACTGCTTGACTCCACTATCCCCACCAAGTCAGGCTTGATGCTAGGGCATGGTGAAACCCAGTCTGAAGTGATTGAGGCAATGGTTGATTTACGCAATGCCGGATGCGATCGCCTTACCTTAGGTCAATACCTGCGCCCCTCTTTACAACACCTACCCGTTCAAAAATATTGGACTCCCCAAGAATTCGACGAGTTAGGTGCGATCGCACGAGAGTTGGGTTTTGCCCATGTCCGTTCAGGTCCCCTCGTTCGCAGTTCCTACCACGCTGGTGAGAGAGTCTAGAGAAAGTAGGTGCAAATATTTCCGACTTAAAGCGGATTGGATATTAGCCAATAATCCCTCTAGAGAACTTTATCAAGTCCCTGTTTTTTTCGGTATTTATTAAGAAACTCATAGAATTAGCGTCTTTAAAATGCCGACTGAAACCAAAAAAGAAACTAGAGAAACACAAGAAATTAAAGAACACAGAGAAAATAAAAAAGGTTCTGCTGTTCTCACTCCCAATGAAACGCCTTCCTTCCCGGTGGGCTTAACCCTTGGAGCCAGCTTCCTACTGGTTAACCTATTGGTTGCTGCAATTTATTTCCACGTTATCAACCCCTAAACTGCTGAATCAGCAATCAATAAACTGGGTAGATGATTGGGAAGAGTAGGTCTTTAAGGCTCTCCCTACTTCATCCGGCAATGAAACTGCAACCTCTCTCAACCCTATGGATTGTCTACTAGACAAGTAAAAGGTGCAAGAATCTTCACAATAAGTCACACCTACAGGTATGGCTCTTTGGTACGGTTTAACTTTACTATTTTTTAAGAAAGTCTCTTTATAAGGAGCGAATCCTATGACGGCTCAAACCAAGAAATATAACGCCCCAGTTGCAAAAACAGGTGCTAAGCCCCCATACCCCTTCCGCCTATTCTGGGCACTAGTCCTTTTGTTAGGCAACTTTGTAGTGGCAGCCTTCTATTTTCATATCATTGAATAGTTCCAGCCACTTGGTCTAAATGAAGCTTGCGCTGCTCAATCGTGCCCTGGAGCAAGCCGAGGGTACGGGTGAGCAGCCTCAGGAATTTGGTCTCAAGCTACACTTGCCTAGAGAAGACGCTTAATGTCGCTTAGGGTGTAAAGCTATACCATTTCTGCTAAGCATCACTTAGACGAACGTTTGTTATTGAGCTTTGACGTTGAGAGCATATTCACGAAATCGCTCTAAATCCGCTTGGATGGTTGACTCAACAACACGACCCAAAAATAGGTTATCCATCAACTGACCAAGGAAGCCGGGAATCGCATAAGACACAGTCATTTTGACAATACTGCTGCCCTGCCGATCATAGAAGCGGATAGCACCACGATTCGGTAAACCATCTACAGATTCCCACTGAATAATTTGCTGTGGCACTAACTTGAGAATGCGGGAAAGCCAAGTAAACTCTAAGCCACCAGTTGCAAGTTTCCAGCGAGATAACTCAGGATTGTCTTCAAGCACCTTCACCGAGTCAATCCACTTCATCCAACGGGGCATTTGCTCCAAATCTGACCAGAGGCTCCACACGGTTTCAATGGGAACATCTACTTCGACCTGTACACTGTGTTCTAGCCAATTGGACATGGGAATTGGGAATTAGGAATTGGGAATTGATATTGGTCATTAGTCGTTGGTTTTTCTGCGTTAAGGACTAACGACTAATGACTGAGAACACGTATAAACTCAACCTGCTGTTACAGGGGTTCGCTCTACAAATTCTTGAGCCTTCTCTAGAATTGCTTTAGCTGCCTGACGCCCCGATAAAGTGGCTCCTTCCATACTATCGATGTAGTCTTGCTGGGTGTAGCTTCCGGCGAGGAAAAAGTTGCTAACAGGTGTCTTTTGCTCAGGACGATAGGCGTCCATGCCAGGGGCTTCCCGGTAGAGAGACTGGGCAAGCTTGACAACACTGTACCAGGTCATGTTCAACTCTCGTGAAGAGGGAAAGAGTTCATGGACTTGCTTGAGGACGTGTTGTGCGATCGCCTCATTATTTTGCCGGATAAACGGATCGCCTGGAGTGAGGACTAATTGTAACAGTGAGCCTTGTCCCTCACGGTAGTAATCACTAGGACTTGTTAACGCTAAGTCAGCAAAGCACGAGAAGTCAGCATCAGGAGTATAGAGTAAATTATCCAGTCCTGCCGCTTCCACTAGCTGCTTACGCTTCTGGGCATCATGGAGTTCAGTCACCCAGCCATCAAACCTTAGCTGCACGGTTGCGACTGGCACTGCATCTAGCTTGTAGATATTGTCAAACTCCGACCACTTACGCCATGCTTCCGGTAGGAGGCGTTGCACACCAGGGATATCGCCAGCGCAGACGTAAGTATCAGCCGTGATGGTTTCCTCAGTCTCGCCGTTGGCAATCACCAATCCAGTGACTTTGGTATGTTCTCCCGCCTCAGCATAGAGAATTTCCCGAACTCGCCGTCTGGTGTATATTTTTGCGCCTCGCGCTTCCAGGTACTCAATAATCGGCTTATGCAGATACTCATAAGGGGAACCTTCCAGCATTCGCAATACCGAGGCTTCTGAGCGCACTGCAAAAAACTGGAAAATGGTCAGCATACAACGGGCGGAAATGTTCTCCGTGTCGATGAAGCCAAGAGCGTATGCGATCGGGTTCCACATCCGCTTCAAACTGCCATCATTACCACCATGACGGCGAAACCAATCGGCAAAGCTGATTTTATCCAAGTCACGAATTGTTCTCATCGCCCCGTCAAAGTCCACTAAACCGCGAACAATGGGACTGGTGCCCAGAGCAAGAGAATTTTGTAGCTTATCCTGTAGCGATAGCTGGGAGGTTGTGAAAAAGGCTTTCAGCCCATTGAACGGCGCACCTGTAAAAAAACGAAAATCCAGTTCACCGATGCGTCCCCCTTTATTGATGAACGTGTGGGTATGCTCCTTCAGGCGCAAGTTATCCAGCGCCCCCACCTTCTTCATCAAATCAAATAGCTGGTAGTAGCAGCCAAAAAAGACGTGTAATCCCATTTCTAGATGATTACCATCGGTATCTACCCAGCTACCAACCTTCCCTCCAACAAAGGGACGAGATTCAAAGATTTCTACCTCATGTCCGGCATCGACTAAGTCAACTGCTGTCGCCATCCCAGCTAGTCCTGCCCCAACAATTGCAACGCGCATTCAGCCTTTCCCTCTCACTTTCTTTACAGATTTTAATAGAATTGCGCCTTGGGATGCAGCAAACGTTTGCTTAATCTTTGTTGTTTTCTACAGTTCAGAACCCTGGCTTCCCAAAGAAGTCGGGGTTCTCGCGTTCAGTTAAATACCAAAATCACCCAGCGAATCCCATTTACCAAGTAGTATCCTCCCATCAGAATTAGCAGCCCACCGCCCAAGCGCATGATCCAATCGGAATGCTTCAATAAAACACGGGTTTGTTTAGCTAAACCTGTAAATAGGCTGGCAAAGAAAATCAGTGTGCTTGTACCCAGTGCGTAACTAACCATTGTGAGTGTGCTTTGAAGCTGGGAACCCGTCGCCGCAGCGGCAGTCAGAACGGCGAATAGCACAGGACTAGTACAGGGAGAACCGACCAAGGCAAATGTTAATCCAGCGCTATAAGGACTTGTAATTGGTAACCCTAGACCTGTTTGGGGGATGGGAAGGCGTATGATCTCTAAAAAAGTTAACCCCATCAGCACAATTACTGTACCAACAAAAATATTGACATAGCCACGATAGCCAACCATTACTGCCCCAGCGAAGGACGAAAATAGCCCTAATAAGCTGAGAATTGTCACGACACCTAGAACAAATGACGCAGCCTTAAGGAATGCATCTCTGTAAGATTTAAACTCACGGGTACCGATGTACGTGAGGTTTACCGTTAGGAGAGCAAGTTTGCAGGGCGAGAGGCTAGCAATCAAACCGCCTACAAAAGCTAATAGAAGTAAAAATCCAGGATTGTTGGTGCTTTGTTTCCCTAGCCATTGCTCATAGCCATCTTCCAACTGGAAGACAAAATCCTGGATGGGTTGGAATAAAGCATTCCAATTGATAAAGCTGACAACCAGGATTAGGAGAATCGTGCCTAAGAAAAGCAATCCAAGTAAGAAGAATTTAGAGAGGCTGCGTCCAGCTATGGCTAGAGAGAACCGTTTGCTACGTGTCATGGTGTTAGTTCACTCGTTTTGATATTGAAGTATTGAGACTCACCTGCTGAAATTACTGAACGCCTTGATAGCTAGATAAAGCCGCCAGCTCCTGCAATGAATATCCACCTGGGCGATACAATTGACCATTGACTTCCCAAGTCGGAAAGGCTTGGATGTTGGCTTGGCGACAGAGGTCGGGACGCGCATTTTTCCCTGCGGGATCGCACTCAATGTAAGTAATTTGCTTAAATGCTTCTTCACCAAACTCTTGCTTCTGTCGGGTACAAGCAGGACACCAGTATGCCCCGTACATCTTAGCTCCTGCCTTTTTCAGATGAAGCGCTAAAGCCACCTCTGGACTAACAGCAGAGGGGCGAGTTTGCCTGGAAGCAGTGACAAGAGTCGCAGGACGGGTTTGTTTGAGAGCGGCAGTAACTGGAGGCGAGGGGTTGGCTTGGCTAGGGACTACGGCAACAACTGGAGGGGAACTCGCTGCACCTGTTGGTTTTGAGGGATTCTTTTCCTGCTGTTGAGCATAAGCGAGGTTGCGTTGGTACTCAGCAATCTTTTTCTGAGATGTAGTGTGATTGGGGCTAGATTTGGGTACAGCTTTGAGTAAAGCGATCGCACTTTGCCAACGCTCAATAACTAAGCTCCAATCATCCTTGGACTGAGCTGATTGGGCAATTGTTGCTGCACCCATTGCCGTATCCAGTGCCTCTTGGAAGCCTTCAGGTGGAGGTGTTGGTGAAGCACTCGATGCTGGTGCTTTAGAGGCAACAGGCTTTGGAGTGGGTGCGATCGCTTTTGCAGGTGTTGAGGGGGCAGATACGTTTTGAGACGGTTCAACTGAGGAACATGCAGTTGTTAATGTTAAGAGGGCTACAGAGACGGCGGCAGCAAACTTGATAGATTCCAGCATGGGTTATTAAAGAGCGTCTTGATAGATACTTAAAACAACAGGCTGAAATTAGCCGTTTCCTGAGTGAAGTTTTAAAGTTTAGATTAAGCTTCAATCAAGCCCACAGTTAGGAAATCTTAGATTTAAAACAATACTTGCTTAATCAACAATTGTATCTACATTTTGGCATCAGCTCTTTATCAACAGCAAACCTGGCGGATAGTAACTTTTTTTGTTAAAAGGTGTAGATACTAAAAATAAGATTCCGGCATTGGCTTTTCTTCAACTCGGTAAACTTTGAAGCCGCGTTTGATGTAGTTATTGAGGGCATAGGGTCCATCTAAATTACTCGTATGTACCCACAAGCGTTGAGTGCCTTTGTTCCAGGCGTAGGCGATACCATGACTGAGTAAATGCTTGCCTAACCCACGACCAATGTAGCTGGGACGTAGACCAAAGTAGTCAATCTTTGTTGATTCAAAACGACCACCAGCGCCTTCCCGACGCTTCGCTAGTTCTATATATCCAGCCGGGACACCATTGACATATAGAACATGAACACTTGTTCCTGGTGCTTTTAGCAGTGCCTCAATTTCTTCATCCGAATGGGAGAGTCGATCGCGCCAACCCCACGGCTTACCCACAGAAGTGTATAAAAATCGATAAAAAGCGACATCTGGCGTATCCATGCACATGACTTTGATTCCATCATGGTAGTAGAGATACGCAGGACAAAACTCTGAACCATCCGTCATCTGGAGATAGGTCGTCACCAGAGTATCCGATACAGCGCCTAGAGGGGACACTTTAGAAGACACCGGAGGCTGAACGTTTTTGATACGTTCCTCCGCCTTTTCGACCGAGCCAATGATCACCATCTACAATTAACTCTCCACGCAGAAACACCTTTTCAACTTTGCCGATCACACAGCGCCCCTCGTACAAACTGTAATCTACGTTTGAGTGATGGCTACTTACACTTATCGTATGTGGTTTATCTGGATCAAATAACACTAAATCGGCATCCGAACCGATAGCGATCGCACCCTTACGAGGAAATAGTCCAAACATCTTGGCGGGTGCTGTGGAAGTAAGCTGTACAAAACGATTGAGTGAGATTTTCCCACCTTTAACGCCACCATCGAAAATTAATGGGAGACGCAGTTCTACCCCTGGTGCGCCATTAGGAATCTTCTCAAAGTTATCGCGACCTAACTGCTTGGAGCGATTTAAACCATAGAGGTTTTCATTAAAACAGAAGGGACAGTGGTCAGTGGAAACAATTTGCAAGTCATCAAACTTGAGTCCTCGCCACAAAGCGTGTTGGCACTGATGGTCACGCAAGGGTGGGGTCATTACATATTTTGCGGCTTCAAACCCTGGTCGTTCGTATTCGTCGCTGTTGAGAAACAGGTAGTGGGGACAAGTTTCAGCAAAAGCCGGTAAACCGCGATCGCGTGCTTCCACAACTGACTCTAATGCCTCTTTTGCTGAGAGGTGAACGAGATAAACTGGCACTTCTGCAAGTTCCGCCAGACGAATTGCTCTGTGGCTTGCCTCCGCTTCCATAATTGCGGGTCGCGTTAAGGCATGATACTTCGGGGAGGTGTTGCCTTGTGCCAAGGCTTCTTCTATCAAAACTTGGATAACACCACCATTTTCCGCGTGTACGTTGACCATCCCACCGTGGTGTCCAACCACGCGCATCGTTTTGAAGATGTCGGCATCATTCATCATCAAAACGCCAGGGTAAGCCATGAACATTTTGAAGCTGGAGACACCTTCGATATCAATTAAATCTGGTAGTTCCGTCAGAACCTCTGGTCTAACGTCAGTCAGAATGATATGGAAGCCATAATCAACACTGGCTTGCGGTTCAGCGACGGCTAGCCGTTGTTCCAGGGTTAGCTTGGCACTTTCACCTTGTTTTTGCAGGGCAAAGTCAATGATTGTCGTTGTCCCACCAAACGCTGCTGAACGAGTACCGGACTCAAAGGTGTCACACGTTTGGGCTTCACCGAGGGGAAACTCCATGTGGGTATGGACATCCACGCCACCAGGCATCACGAGTAAACCTGTTGCATCATAGCGTTGGGCAGAGGGTGCTTCTATTACTCGCCCAATTGTTTCGATTTTGCCGTTGCTGATTAAAATATCTGCAACGTAATCATCGACTGCTGTAACAATCCGTCCTCCGCTAATTAATACATCATCCATGAATGATTGCTCCCCTGGTCTAATCGTTTTGTCTAGTCTGAGAATAGGTCAGAGGTTAAGACAATTAAGGTTAGAGGTTGTAAATTTTCATCAGGTTTGTTGTAAGCGTTAGAGTACAGCGTTACCGTACTCCAACTCCTGTCGGGTGTTGCCCGCCCACTTCGCTAACAAAGAAGGCTTCGCCAACGGAGAATGCTTCTGTGAAAAGGAACCTCTGTAGAGAACACACCTGAAAACCGCGAAGTGTAAACCTGGTGTTAGGCATCTGTTTCTTAACGCCCACACCTGTTTAGTACACATTCCTTTACAAAGGATAATCACAGTTTCTTCCTAAGTCTCCTTACCTAGGGGTGACAAATATAGTGATGCCTGGTGCTAATATTCCCAGAACTCGCAACAAGGGAACAACTTTTTCTCTATTCAAAAAATTTTTAACAAAAAGAGCAGAGATTCAGAGGTGGACGAAGTATAAGCCATATTTGTAATGGTTAATACATCGTTTTGTGTTGAAGTATGAGCTTCAAGATGTCCTTATAAGGCAGATTTTCATCGTAGTATTCACATAGTGACTGCCATAGCGCTAGATGGGGTCTTGCCTGTGGGTGTTTGGCTAGAACTTGCTGAAAGGCATCAAATAGTGCCAGGTGTTCTTCTTCCTTCAAGGATGCGATCGCAAACGCCACGGAGCGGCTAATTCCCGCACCGCAAGCAATTAGTACATTACGATTCTGTGCTTTTTCCAACCGCACAAACTCAATACCCCTTTTAAGCAAGTTAAAGGGTAGTGCCACGCCATCTTCGACAGAAATGTACAGCGATGGAATATTAGGCGAATTCACGTGATCAGCGAGTTGCAAGATTCCACCAATCTCCTGTTGGCGCAGTAGTTCTTCATCCTGGGTTTCACGAAATTTACCAACGTATAACCAGGGTCGGATGGTATGCATATTGCTCTTACTGGAGTTGCGTTTCCAATATAAGCAAAGCAGGAAGCTTGTGGCTTCCTAGTGTCTATGCGACTGCCATATCAGAGAATACTAAGGTGGGCAGTTTGGGCGGTTAATTTCACTGTAATGATAAAACGCGATCGCTCACTAGTTAGCTTGCTTATACGCCGCCCAACCACCAAAGTTGGAGATATCCGGCCAGTTGTGCTGTTCTATCAACTCACGCGGGTAGAGCATTGCGGAGATTACCTCACCGTCTTCTAACATCACCCTCCCCTCATACAAATCTGGTGGTTCTCCGTCCATTAGATTTTTGTACTGCTGTGGAGTCAGTTCATACACCTCACCAGGAATTGCAATCCCCCCTGAATCAATTTCGTAGATGCCGGGATGCCAGCCATTGCCAACGGCGTGCAGTCGGTAACGAGGTCGGGTAGAGGCTTCTGTGATAAATTTTGCGGATTGGAGGTTTTTGTGGTCTGGCTGACCCCGTAAGGCAGAGCCGCAGATAAAGAATCGCTTTAACCCTGGATCTCGATCAGTTAGTTGCACCTGTAGTTAAAAATATCCAAAGTAACGGTTTGAGTTTATAAGGTAGCGAGAAGGTTCTGTTTTAAAAAGTATAGAAAAATACAGTTCACGAACCCACAGACACTTTTAATGACTAGCTAATACTAAAGTTGTATTTTCAAGATGCCATTGATGCGCTTAAGCAAAAAAGGGAAGGCTGAAAGGGGAAAAGATGAGTCGCTCTTTTCCCCCTTGGCTTTTTCTCTTTTGCCTACTGTTATCGCTCTGGTACAACAGAATCAACTTGGGATAAAGCGGATTCGCCCAATACTCTACCGACGCAAGCAAGATGACCATCGGCACAAGCAATACTGAGGCGCAAACTATTCATCCCACCAATCTATCTACTCTGCCTCAAGCACAGGGCGTTGCGCTGAGGTCTGTGACAAAGCAGTATGGCTCTGTGGTGGCAGTCGAAAATCTGACATTAGATATTCCGGCGGGTTCTTATTGTTGTCTATTAGGACCAAGTGGTTGTGGTAAAACTACGACACTACGGATGATTGCGGGTCACGAAGACATCACGAGTGGCGATATTTTAATTGGCAATGCCCGTGTCAATGATTTGCCGCCAGCAAAGCGGAATACAGCAATGGTGTTTCAAAACTATGCGCTGTTTCCACACAAGACGGTTTGGCAAAACGTTGAGTTTGGCTTAAAAATGCGAGGCACACCAGAACCCGATCGCCGAGATCGGGTTGATGAGATGCTTGAGATTGTGGGTTTAAGTAGCTTTGCCAAGCGTAAGCCAACTGCTCTGAGTGGGGGTCAACAGCAACGTGTAGCACTTGCAAGAGCCTTAGTAACCCGTCCCCAAGTGCTGCTCTTGGATGAGCCTCTGAGTGCTTTGGATGAGTCATTGCGTGTTAAAACACGAGGCGAGTTGCGGAAGTTGCAGCGTCAGTTTGGGATGACGTTTATCCAAGTCACTCATGCTCAGGATGAAGCCTTTTCCCTCTCTGACCAAATTGTTGTCATGGATCATGGTCATATTGACCAAATCGGCACACCGCAAGAAATTTTCGTCGCTCCCGCCTCTCAGTTTGTTGCCAAGTTCGTTGGCGATAACAACATTTTTACGGGCAAAGTCGTTAATGCGATCGCAGATACCAACGGCTATATCATCCAGTTAGAGGTTGAAGGTATTGGTACGCTGCTGTGTCGAGGACAATTTGCCCAACCGGGAGACAATGCGGCTTGCTGTGTCCGTGCCGACAGAATGCACTTAGAGGTACAGCCAACTGCGGAAGGGCAAACGGTTCATAACCGAGTTTCGGCAAGGATTGCCTTTGTAGAGTTTACGGGTTACGTCACGCGAGTACGGCTTTTGGTGGAATCAACGGGTGCTGAGATTCTTTATAAAGTGCGATCGCATGATTGCATATCCCAACCTCTTCAGGAAGGACAAGTCGTTACACTCAATTGGTCAACGGATGACTGTATTTTCTTACCCCATTAAGCCAACAAGCTTGCAGATTTCTCTTAATTAGTAGCCTAGCAACAAACTTTTAAAGTTCCCTTGTCAATCACTGCTGATGTAGGCTAGCTGCCTCCTACAAAACCCTCCCTTCTCTTCATCCAACCTTCTACAACCATGCCTAAATTTACTCGTCGCGAACTAATCAGAGCCGGACTAGCAACTGGAGCTTTACTCACTGCAACTCAGTGTACTCGGCAGCAAACTACTCAACAGTCGAGTGGCGGCCCTACTGTTAATACCAATCAAATTAAAGATGTAACGCTCCGGTTTATTGGTACGGGCGTTTCCCAAATCAACGAGATTGCTCAAAAAGCTCAAGAGGATTTGGGTTTTAAAATTACATCACGGGCTTTGAGTACTGATGAAAATAATCAAATTGCGATTACTCAGCCCAAGTCCTATGACATTTTCGATGGCGAGTATTTCAGCTTGCCGTTAGTGGTTCCTTCGGGTAATTTGCAACCGATTGATGTCAATAAAATCAAACAGTTTGACAAAATAGTTCCCTATTTCACAACAGGTAAGTTTAAAGAAGGAGCGCCTGTCAATACGTCGCAAGGAACAGCTCCTTCTAAAGTCATGTTCTTGAAAGGGCAAGATTCAACAGAATTCTCTCCTACCCCAACTGATTTCGCTACTCTGATTCCCTTCCAGTACAATGCCGATACCCTTGGCTATCGTCCCGATTTAACAGGGAAAAAAATTGAATCTTGGGGAGAGTTATTTGACCCAAAATACAAAGGTAAAACCTCAATTCTTGATATCTCTTCTATCGGTATTATGGATGCCGCTATGGTAGTTGAAGCCCTTGGCTTGATGAAATTTGGCGACAAGGGCAACATGACGAGGGAAGAACTGGACAAAATTACAGCAATTTTAATTGAACAAAAGAAAGCTGGACAATTCCGAGCCTTCTGGAAGGCATTTGATGAATCAGTAAACCTCATGGTGTCTGGTGAAGTCGCGTTGCAATCCATGTGGTCACCTGCCGTTACACAAGTGAAATCTAAGGGAATTAATTGCATTTATGCCCCACTTAAAGAAGGATATAGAGGTTGGGGAGGCGGTATTGGGTTATCGAAGAATCTCTCAGGTATTGCACTAGATGCGGCTTATGAATACCTCAACTGGACTCTGGATGGCTGGTTAGGTGCTTTCCTTGGACGGCAGGGTTATTATAGTGCAGCTCCGGAGACAGCTAAGAAGTTTATGAAGCCGGAAGAATGGGCATTTTGGTATGAGGGTAAAGCGGCTTCTACTGATATGGTTGACCCATTTGGCAAAACGTTGGAGAAGAAAGGCTCAGTGCGTGATGGTGGTTCCTTTGAGGAACGCTTCAGCAAGATTGTCTGCTGGAATTCTGTGATGGATGAGCAGAAGTATCTTGTTCAGAAGTGGAACGAGTTTATTTCTGCTTAGAGATTAGTGAGCATTCCGTGGTAACCCGTCTTTAAACGCTAAGATTCCCGACTTCTTCAAGAAATCGGGAATCTGAATAGCCAATCTTTACGTACGGTTAACTGTAATAAAAATGAAGTTAAAATCCCTACAACAGTATTTATTAATCACTCCACAAGTTTTAGTATTACTATTATTTTTAGTCTTGCCAATTATTACAATTATTGTTATAAGTTTTTGGGACTTCAACGGCTATACAATGACACCAGGGTTTACCTTGGTTAACTACAAAGATATTTTCAGCCCAACTTATTTTGCCACGTATCTAAATAACTTTAAATTTACAGCACTAGTTTGGTTCTTTACTTTAGTGATTGGCTTTCCTGTTGCTTACTTCCTTGCCTTTCATGTTAAGAGTTTGCGCTGGCAAATTATCTTATTCTTAATTTGTACAATTCCCTTTTTGACCTCTAATATTATCCGGATGATTTCTTGGATTCCTTTTTTGGGAAGAGAAGGGATTCTCAATAAAGCTCTCATGTCTTTGAACTTAATTGATGCTCCCCTAGATATCTTCTTATTTTCAAACTTTTCAGTGGTCTTAGCAATGGTACATCTTTATGTACTGTTCATGATTGTGCCAATCTTCAACAGCATGGTACGGATTGAGCCTTCGTTGATTAGTGCAGCACGAGATGCTGGAGCATCTGGATTTCAAGTGTTGAAGGAAGTGATTGTACCTCTGTCTGCTCCGGGGATTGCAATTGGCTCAATTTTTATTGTGACGTTGGTGATGGGAGAGTTCATTACTGTGAGGTTAATGAGTGGTGGACAAACATCTTCGGTTGGATATTTGATGAGTAATCAAATTCGGAGTTTGCAGTATCCTCTAGCGGCTGCTAATGCTGTGATTTTACTAGTTATTACATTGGCAATCGTGGTGGGGATTTTACGAGTTGTTGATATTCGGAAAGAGTTATAAGTAATGCGATCGCAAAAACGTTCCTTGTCTTTTTATCTATTTGCAGCCTTCTTCGGGTTGTTTGTCCTATTTTTGTATGGACCAATGCTTTCCATCTTCATTCTGTCGTTTCAAGGAGAAGATGGCGGATTAACATTTCCAATGAAGGGATTTAGTTTTTACTGGTTCTCTTCGGTATTTCAGACGCAGCGGATTGGAAACTTTACCGAACCCTTTAAGCGATCGCTTTTACTTGGCTTCATTGTAATGTCCTTAACCGTCATCATCAGTGTGATGGCAGGTTTGGCGTTTCGGCGCAAGTTCTTGGGTTCACGAGCACTCTTTTACCTAACAATTTCTAGCCTTATTGTTCCTAGTGTTTTGATTTCCTTTGGAATTTTGGTTATCTTTAGCCAGTTTGAGTTATCAACCCAGTGGTACTCGTCTGTATTGGGGGGTCATTTAACCTGGACAATCCCCTTTGCCTTTTTAATTATGATTGGTATTTTTAACCGTTTCAATCCTTCCTATGAAGAAGCGGCTAGAGATTTAGGGGCTACAGATGTTAAAACCTTTTGGGAAATAGTTTTCCCTTTGATTACTCCTAGTGTTGTAGGAGTAGCACTACTAGGCTTTACACTTTCCTATGATGAATTTACTCGTAGTGCTTTGATTTCTGGAGAGAACAACACCTTACCGCTAGAAATCTATGGCATGACGACCAATGTTACTTCTCCAGCATTGTATGCTTTAGGAACATTAACGACAGTGTTTTCATTTGTTGTGATTGCTGTTGCCGTTGTAGCGATTCAATTCTTCTCCCGTCGTCAACAGGAGTGAAAGAATTGAGGTTAAGCGTTGGGATGGGATTGGGGATCGATGCTTAGGGGAAGTAAAATTAAATAAAAAGGTGCTTAAAATAAAAGCCGAGGGCTGAGAATTATGGAAAGGCGTGAATTTACAGACGCTCTAGCCTGGACTCCTGAAGCAAAAGCTAAGCTAAAAAATATTCCCTATTTTGTTCGTTCTCAAGCACGGCAACGGATTGAGCATTTAGCTCGTGAAGCCGAATTAGATGTGGTGACAGCGGAAATCGTTGAGCAGGCAAGGGCTGAGTTTGGGCAATAAGCGATCGCCCTAATCCTAAGGAATTTCTATGCTGTGAAATCTACACACAGCAAGGAAAACAAAACAAGCTGACGGCTTTCTGCTATGTTCAACTAGCAGACGTAGAGTTGGCTTGTTGACGTGCCACCTCACCCATCACATCTTCTGGAAACTGCAACAACAAACCATACTCAATACCCTCTACCACAGCCTGATAAGATGCCTCAAGGATATTAGTCGAGACACCCACCGTTGTCCAACGTTGATGCCCATTGCTGGATTCAACCAATACACGAGTCTTTGCCAATGTCCCAGCGCCACTATCGAGAATCCGCACTTTATAGTCTGTCAATTGAAATTGTGCAATCTCTGGGTAGAAGTTTTGGAGAGCTTTTCGCAGCGCTGTATCCAGTGCTGAAACCGGGCCATTTCCTTCCGCTGCTTCCAGGATGTCTTCGCCATTCACAGCAACTTTAATTGTTGCAACAGCGTTATTGTATTGAACGTTTGTCCCTCGCAGCATATCGCAATGAACTTGAAAGCCTTTGAGTTCAAATGGTTGCTTCCGATGTCCCAGTGCTTCTCGCATCAGCAAGTCAAAACTAGCTTCCGCTGCCTCAAATTGATACCCTTCACTTTCAAGTCCTTTAAGGCGATCGAGGATTTGGCGACAAGCAGGGTCTTGTTTGTTGAGGTCATGCCCGAAGCTACGGGCTTTTGCTAAAACATTGCTCAACCCAGATTGGTCTGAAATCACAATTCGACGCCGATTTCCAACCTGTTCTGGTTCAATATGTTCGTAAGTGAGAGGGTTGCGTTCAACGGCTGAAACATGAATTCCACCTTTATGAGCAAACGCTGAACGACCCACAAAGGGGGCATGGTCATCCGGGGCAAGGTTAACCACTTCACTAATTAGTCGGCTAGCTTGCGTCAGTCTCCCTAGCTGCTCATCCTCAATACATCTGTAACCTAGCTTTAACTGCAAATTAGGAATCAACGAACAGAGATTCGCATTACCACAGCGTTCACCGTAGCCATTAATTGTCCCCTGCACCATCCGTACCCCTTCCATCACACCAGCAAGGGCATTGGCAACGGCTGTCTCTGAGTCATTGTGGGTGTGGATACCCAGAAGCGGAGAGTTATGAGTCGGCAATTTACTACTAGGGGCTGATAGCTGAGGGCTGATAGCTGAAGGCTGACTTCCTACTCCCGTCTTCTCAACAACATCTCGAACAATTTGACCCACTTCATGAGGCAGAGTCCCGCCGTTGGTGTCGCAAAGGACTAACCATTCTGCACCTGCATCCTTAGCAGTGATGAGAGTCTTGATTGCATAGTCGGGATTGTGTTTATAGCCATCAAACCAGTGTTCTGCATCGTAAATCACCCGCCGACCTTGGCTACGCAGGTACTCAATCGTATCCTGAATCATCGCCAGGTTTTCTTCCAAGCTTGTATTCAGTCCTTCAGTAACTTGCAAATCCCAAGACTTGCCAAAAATCGTCACCCAGCGAGTACCTGCTGCAAGAATAGGTTGCAACATTGGGTCAGCAGCAGCAGTAATATTGGGTCGTCGAGTCGAACAAAAGGCAACCACTTCTGCCTGAGTCAGTGGTTCTTCTTTGAGTTGCCAGAAAAATTGCACATCTTTGGGATTTGCTCCCGGCCATCCCCCTTCAATGAAGGGAATCCCCAACTGATCTAGTTGCTTTGCTATTCGCAACTTGTCTTCTAGTGACAGCGACAATCCTTCACGCTGGGAACCATCCCGGAGCGTTGTGTCGTAAATCCAGAGGGGGTTTGATTCTTGCAAGGTCATGGGCAGGGAAGAAGAATGGAGTTCGGCACCCGTCATAGTGGCTTTCGTGGACTATTCAAAGAAGTCGGCTTTCTTGTTCACAGTTTGTAAAGAAATGTAAACTGTAAAATGAAAGCAAAAAACGAATGGAGAGATTAGTGAATGCCTAAAGTAACAGCTCAAGGGAAGACATTTGAATGTGATTCAGGCAGTAATCTCCGTAAAGTTCTATTAGAGCATGGCATTGAGCTTTATAACGGCAATGCCAAAATCATTAACTGTATGGGTATCGGTACCTGTGGCACTTGTGCCGTTCAGGTAGAAGGGGAAGTTTCAGAACCCAATTGGAAGGATAAGGCAAGGCGTTAGCCGCAAGGCGGCGCGCTAGCGCCTCGCTTCCTCCCCATTCTCCCACAGCCAATCGTCGCTTAGCCTGTCAGACGCAGGTTCTTGGCGATATCAAGGTGACGAAATTTGAAGGGTTCTGGGGGCAAGGTACAGAAAGTGTATGGACACCAAAAAGCTAATTTCCCTTACTCATAAAAAGCTCCAGAGACAATAAAGAAAAGAGTTTTAAGCTGTGTCACCAAATCTTCAAATTCCATCAGAGTTAAAGCAACCTAACTTATCAATTTTTCGTATTTCTCCTCTAATTCGTCTCACGTTAATGGCGCTTTATCTGGCGCTGACGATTCCTTTACCCTTTCTCTCGCAAGTATCAGCTTCGCCTGTATCACCCGTCATACTATGGACAGGAATTGGATTGGGAGCAACAGCGCTTTTTGGTGCGTTGAGTGAACGGGTGATTGTGGATGAGGAAAAAATTCAAGTCGCTTATCCCCGCTGGGTTCCCCGTTTCTTTCGCAAAGGTTGGTCGCTAGCTTGGGCGGAGGTGAAAGATTTGAAAATGCGAACGACGGGTCAAGGGGGAATGGTTTACTACTTTATCAGCCAGTCCTCAGAAAAAGCATACTTGCTGCCGATGCGTGTGGTGGGATTTGCGCGGCTAGTCAAGCTGGTGGAAGTGCATACTGGGATTGATACAACAGATGTTCGTCCTTTGGCACAGCCTTGGATGTATCTCATTCTGTTGGGATTTACACTGTTGCTGTTTCTCGTAGATGGATGGACGATTTGGACAGCTCTAACTCAGGGTTTGCTGACGTAAAAACGGTAAACTCCTTGCAATTGCAGCTAAAGCAAGTGAGCCTTGTGACCTCACTGGGAGGCAAGATTACAGGCTCACCTATATTAACGGATATTTCGTTTGAGGTTTTAGGAGGCGATCGCATTTGTCTAATCGGACCCTCTGGCGCTGGCAAAACCTCACTATTGCGGCTATTAAATCGGCTGAGTGAACCGACGAGTGGAGCAATTTATCTAGAAAATCAGGACATCAAGAAAATTCCTGTCATCCAGCTACGGCGGCAGGTTATGTTAGTGCCTCAAGAACCAAAGCTCTTAGGGATGACGGTTAAAGAGGCACTAGCTTACCCTTTAGTGTTGCAGCAGTTACCCAAACAGGAGATTTCGCTGCGCTTAGAGGCTTGTCGGGAACAGGCGCACATCCCCGCCGATTGGCTAGAGCGAACCGAGTTACAACTTTCTGTAGGACAACGACAACTAGTTGCGATCGCACGGGCTTTAATTACTCAACCCAAAATTTTACTACTCGATGAGCCAACATCTGCTCTGGATGCTGGCATCGCCTCTCATGTTCTGGCTGTGTTAACTGACTTAACGCTTCAGGGCAAGATGACAATTTTGATGATCAATCATCAGCTAGATATGGCTCAGCTATTTTGTACACGGGTATTGTATTTGCAGGAAGGTCAGCTACTTCAGGATGCTCCAGTTACCCAGATAGATTGGAAGCAGTTGCGAGAAACCCTAGTTCAAGCTGAGGCTAGAGCGTCTCAAGAGTGGATTTGAGGATTTGGTTGTTAGTTGTTAGTTGAGCTTCCACTTACAACAACTACCTTCCTGCAAAAGATTACCAGTTCCTTATTAAGCTACGGCACATCTAATTGGCATTCAGGTAGTCGTCAAGAGCCTAACCATAAACGGATTTTCCCTTTTTGACTTTTGACTTTTGACTTTTGAGTTTTGACTTGCCTAACGCCACTCATCCCAGTTTTCATTGAAAATTGAGGTGTCTGGAAAAGCTGTGGGATTGCCTGTCTTTTCCAAGCGTTGCCGCAGAACTCGCAGTTGGGGTTCTTGTTGCGGAAGTTGATCAGTTAGCTGGTAAGGTGCTACGCCTGTCTCCAAAGCAAATGCTGCCGTAGTACCAGCCGCTGCGCCTGATGACCACTCAAAGGAATGTACGCGATAGGCGGCGGCGGCGATGTGACTTGTGGCGATACTCTTTCCAGCGACTAACATATTGTCGATTTTTTGGGGAATCATCGCTCTGAGGGGAATTTGGAACGGATAGGCTTGTCCTGCGCCCTGTCGCTCTCCCTCGCGCTCTGTATTATTAGGAGCTTCAGGTGGAGTTTGGGTCATGCAGGGGTGAAAGTCGATCGCATAATGCCCAATCCCTACAGAATCAGGATAAATCGAGGAGCGAGTACGCCTCATCACCTCGTCAGGTTGCTTCTGTCCGCCAATAATCGAGAGGGCTTCGCGTCCAGCTAAGGCTGTCCGTAAGTTGCGATACATTTCAGGGGAGAGCGTCTGACGGTAATAATCTTCCTTATAGTCACGCCGAGAGATGTCGATTTCCCAAACTGTAAAGCCTTCAGGATAACCATAGGTGGGGCGTCCAATAATCCGCCGTCCTTCTCGCATATAAGGATACTTAGACAACCCATGGACTGTTCCCATTGGAGAATCTAACCCAGATAGGTAGCGGTTGTTGGGCTGTGGTTTTTTCACACCATCACCCAACTGGGAATCAGTCGTTCCGGCGACAAGCCAGTGAAAATAGCCTTGAGAGATTTCTTCACCTTTGCGTAGACTGTCTGCGCGTAAGCCACCCATCCAGCCACCAGAGGACAGTTGACCTGTGGCTTGTAACTGTTCGCGAGTAAAAACTAAGTTATCCTCAGCATTGCCGGGGCGATAATCATTACCCCAAGTCCAGTTTTGCATCGAGATGTCTCTCGGTGTTGGAGCGGTGAAATTCACACCACCAAATTTTGTTTGTTCACCCTCTTCAGGACTCCAAATACGTCGATAGGTGAATACCAACCCAAAGTCAGCTAGTCTCTGTAGTTCATAGCTGTAGTAGGGTTCATATTGAGGATAAAACGAAGGCATTCTATGGGTTTGGGCTTCCTCGGTGGCTTCCATTGCAAAGGTGTAGGTAAAGCCTTGCGTGCAATAGGCATCATTTGTGGCACTGGAGGAAGACGGTTCCAAGTGAGAACGAGGGTCGATACCAAGACGGTAAGGAACGTCAGCTAGAGCAATCATTTCACCCGTTTCGGTTGCATCAACAACGTACCAGTTCGGGGCATTTCCTTGCTGTTGCTGTTGCCTTTGGGGAACGAAGCGAACAATGCTCTTCTCAAAGCGGGATGAGTTTTCGTAACGATACCAATCTTCAATCGTTTGAGAGAGGGGTTCTGTGTTGAGAGGAGGCGCACCCGCAGCAGGTTTATGCTGAATTGCAATTGCGCCTTCGATTAAATTTCCGGTTGAGCCGATATCTACTTCCTTGACTACAGTTGAGGGGAACCACTTGAGTTGTCCTTTCCCTCGCTTGGCTGCATCCTGCAAGGTATCAAACAATAGGTTGTGAGCATCACGAGGGAGAAAGCAGGATTCACTCACCCAGCAATCTCCAGGGTTGAGTTCGCCGTATTTGCGATTAATGCGTTCTCGCAATTCTAGGTAGCCACGGGAGTAAAATAAACGCGATCGCTGAGTTGGTCGTTCATCGAGTGCGGAGGTTCCCTGAGATGAGATTTGTCCACCTACCCAGTCAGTAATTTCAGTTAGGCAAACCGTTCGTCCTGCTAGCAAGCCTTCGTAGGCAGTAGCCGCACCTGCTAGTCCGCCGCCAACTACCAAAATTTCACAGGTTTCTTGTTTGTCTGGGTTTCTCGGTGGCGCAGCTAAAGCAACTGGAGCAAGGGATGTCAGAGTAACTAAGCTTAGAGTTAAGTGTCGGAGCGATCGCTTCATAAGTTGAGAATAGACAGTCGTATCTTTTGCTACGTTAAGCAAGAGTCTTGACGCTGCCATCCCCCAAGAAGTTCATTCTAGTGTAGAAAATTGAGGACTGGCGTATAAAGCTACTCTTGACAATATTGGGTTTCTTTGATCATCCCTTTCCTAGCGACTGATGTAGCCCACTTATCGCCAACCTTAAGAGCAGCTAGCCCTTCCCTTTCCCCTAACTTGGAGCAGACTGTAACCAAACATACCTAAAGGATGAGGTAGTCAATGCAGGAATGGAGGCACATGGAAGGAAGCTTTGGTAATTTTCTTTAAAAAACTCAACGATGATTAGAAAGGTAACAGTAACTACCGCCCTCATGGCAGCTGGACTATTCTCTGCATTGGGATACTCGGCTGTTGCTCAGACAACCCGACCTGCGCCCTTGCAAAACCAATCTATGCCTGCACAGACTCAATCCGGGCAGCAGCAAAGGAACCAGCTCAGTGCCCTAGACCAGCAGTTTGTAATCGATGCAGCTCATGGTGGAATGGCAGAAGTTCAACTTGGGCAACTTGCCTTGGAGCGGTCAAGGAACCCTGAAGTGAAGCAGTTCGCACGGCAGATGATTCAGGAGCATACAAGAGCGAACGAGCGACTGATGCGGTTAGCGACTCAAAAAGGAATTACTCCTCCGACCACTCCAGGTCCGAAATATGAAGCAGCTATGAGTCGCTTGATGCAGCTATCTGGAGAAGCTTTTGATCAAGCTTACATGAATGAAGCAGGTGTCAACGCTCACATGGAAAGTGCGGCTGTATACCAGCGTCAAGCCGGACTTGGGCAAGACCCAGACCTAAAAGCTTTTGCTGCCACGATATTGCCAAGAGTGCAAGGGCATTTAGAAATGGCTAGCGAAATGACAGGTTACCGTTTTGCACAGCAGAACAATTCTAGACCTGGTATGTCTATGCCTTAGTAGGCTATGGCTATAGACACAATTTAGGAATTGCTATGAAGCGATCGCATCCACTAAGTTAATTGGAGGGTGCGATCGCTTTTCTTTAAGTCTGAGTGATACAAAGGCTATTAATAACGACATAATTGCGCTTGTCGTTGTTCATGAATTTCAGAAAGCCGTGCGATCGCGTCTTCCGTATATCTTTTTGCTTCCTGCTGAATCGCTAACCAAACCACAGCAAGTGCTTTCAAATCCCGGCAAGAACGAATTAAGGTTGAGCAAGCAGCTACCCACTGCTCTAACTTTCGGTAGCTGATGAAGTAGCCGCCTAAGCCTTCAATATTCACCCAAAGTACATGCGCCCACTTTTCCCAGCGCCAAATCCGGTTCAGGTTAATTTTGAGATACTTGGCAAGTTGCCTTTGGGTGATGACGAAAGTTGCAGGGTTGATGCGGCAACGCAAAGTTTTCATGGCTGTTCTGTTCTACATTCATTGCAGTCTGGTTCATCGGGTGTTGGGTCAAAAACAATTGCAAAAGGAGCGTTTGGCACTAGCTGTCGAAGAATTTTCAGATGAGATTCAGCGTCATTCCGGCGACGAAACCGAGCGACAATCCGCCGTTGTAAATTTGGAAGAGGGCGAATAATGCACCACGGAGACAGCCGATTTTTGTAAGTCACGATACACTCCTCTGTAATCTGGTTAATGGACATGAAAAAGCGATCGCCTAGCCAGCCATACACGCTCTAGGCAATTGTTCGTTTTGTTCTGGCAAAAGCTAACTAAGGCAGCTAACTAGCCATACGCTAGTAATTTGGTCTGCCTACCTGTTGTTACCCTTAAAAACCCTATTTAAAACCGATTAATTTCAGTGTTTTTTATAATATGGCAAGACCAAAGAAAGGTCAACCACAGGAGACAGACTCTCCATTTAAAAAACTGCGTCTAGAGGCTGGACTCACTCAAGATGACTTGGTAAGGCTCATGGGTGTAACCTCCTCAACCATTCGTCGTTGGGAAAAGGGAGAAGCAGAACCGACGATGACGGTTTACCAGATGAAGGCTTTCTGCAAAGCGGTTAACAAGACGCTCGACGAACTGCCTGACTCGTTATTGCCGCAATCTGAGGAGGATGAGGCGAAGTAAGATAGGTGTGTCTAGCCACTCAGTTGCATAGCTCATGGTTAATACAGGAACTCAACTCACACTAGAAGAATTTCTGGCACTTCCAGAAGGAGATGTAAACTATGAGTTTGTTGATGGTCAGGCAGTCCCCAAAGTGTCTCCAAAATATTTCCATTCGACCTTACAGCTAGCTTTTTTGCTCCTCATACGTGCATGGTGTAAGGGAAAAGGTAGAGTTGTTCCAGAGTGGGCAATTCTCTTAAAGCGTCAAGGGAAAGATTGGGCACCCGTACCTGATTTGACATACATCTCCTATGAACGTCTACCCAAAAGCTGGAAGCAAAATGAAGCCTGTCCTGCCCTCCCAGAACTGGTAATAGAGATTATCTCTCCAGACCAGACCATGAAAGAATTTGAAGATAAGGCTAACGACTATTTTGCTGCTGGTGTATCAAGAGTTTGGGTTGTAGACCCTGAAGCCATCAGTATCAAGGTCTTTTTTCCAGATGTAGTGAATCAAGTTTATACAGACAATATGCCTATTGTAGATACGCTACTTCCTGGATTGGAACTAACAACAAGGCAGGTTTTTGAAGAGGCAGAATTGCTTTGACTAAAGATATACTTAGAAGCTATTACTATTAATTTGTAAACTTAGGGGCACGAGAAATGAATAACGTTGTACCTTTTCAAACAGTACTTGAATACGTTGAGGCTCTTTCAACTGAAGAGCAAGACTTGCTACTAGAACTGATTTATAAAAGACGGGTTGAACAACGCCGTCGGGAAATCGCTAGAAATGCAGCACCAACACTGGAAGCGCTCAAAACAGGTAAAGCTAAGTGTGGTACACTTGCTGACCTGCGGGCTGATTTACTAAGTCAAGAATGAGTGATGTAGAGAAATACATTCTTCTATGAAATTAACATTCTTACTACCTTTACCTATCATACACTTCTCTTCGATGACGAACTTTACTGATGTCGATAGTGCGAGTATTATCATCAACGCTATAGATTACTCGGTAGTCGCCAACTCGAATTCGCCAACTGTTTTGTTCTCCCTTTAGCTTACTGCAACCATCTGGACGCGGGACACTTGCTAACGCTTCAATCTTAGAAGAAATGCGACTGCTAACTTCAGATGGTAGAGAATCCAGGTCTTTTTGGGCTGAGCGTGCGACAACGATTAGATAATCAGACACTCAACTTACCCTTCTCTATCAGCCCATGTTTAACTTCTTCCCAAGGGACTCTTTGTTCATCCTTTCTTGATTCAATAATCAGGCTATCGTAGATATCTTCCCAAAGTTCGCTGTGTTTCTCAAAGTCAAGGAATACCGCGATTTTTTCTCCTTGGTCATCAATTAGGAACTGGAAGTCTATTGGCTCACCACATTCCTCTACTACATCTGCCCAAAATTCGCTGTGCTCTTTCAAATCAACAAGTACACCTGTTTTCCTGCCTTGATAATCAGTTAAAAATTGAATGCCACGCATGGTTTGTCATCCCCAAATTAGCTAGGTATAAATTCTTAAGAAGTTAATAAGTGTATGGGCGATCGTCCATCTTATTGCTGGTTTATAGTTTAAACTTTTCTTGCGAACTTAAGATTCGCAATAGAACTTCTCTCGATAGCCAATCTTTACAAAAGCCGAAAACATTCAGATGGTACACTTCACAAGTCTCTACGTGAGAGAAGAGACCAATAAACCACGTTGTCACCCAAAAAAGGTCGCACCCGCCATAGTCCATAGACGATGTCTCCGGAGGGGAGATGCCCGTTGGGAGCATCTAGGCTGAAGATAAGGTCATCGTAATCATAGAATGTCCAAGAGCCAAATGCGGTAGGAGAGCATTTCACACACCATCCGACATACTCACCAAAGCGACACCCAGTTTCATAGTCAGCATCAGGTGTTCCCCCAACACTTTCCCAAATGCGCTTCTGTACACTAAACCCGAAGCGCCCATCGCTGTATTTTACCCAAAGACTGTCAATCGTGCAGAGGTCTATACAAGGAAAGCTTTCAATAGACTCAATATTCAGCCAAACCTCTGTTTCGCGTCCTGCTGCCTTAAGCATTACAGCGAAAGTTTCTTCATCCGCTTCTTTCCACTTCCCTGCTGCTAGCAAGTCGCGCAGCCGAGTGTAATCTACTCCTCGCTCAGAACTGAGGTCATCAGTCAAACTTCCTGACCTGACATTAAACGGATGACAAGTAGGCTCAATTGAAGTTGGAAGCTCAACACGAATAGGCGATATTCGAGGAATGTGTTGATCAAAAGAGGGTAGGTAATAGGGTACTCTCTTATGGAAATTCGGCTCAGTCAGACTAGAGGGTGGAGAGGGAGGCTCTGAACGTTTTAATCGCAACCGTTCAATTCTCTGTAATGCCCTCACCGCTTGTAGATCGTTGCCAGAAGCCGCAGCCAGTACCCGAATCCATAACTGCTCTGCCAGTTCCAAATCCTCTTCAACTTCAGCTTGATAAGCATCATTTTTCAAGGAAGCAATATCGGCTAGTGTTGCGTATCGCGGGACAAGAATTAGGTGCGACTTAGTGACAGGCTCAGCAATAGTGTATGGTGTTTGCCGAGCCTTCTTATGTTGTCGAACGAGTTCAGGTACTCGAAAGGCTAGGTACTGGTTTAACCGCTCAACCGTAGCGTATTGACCCCGAATGCCTAACCCTTCCAAGAGCGCATGGGTAAAGGCACCTTGTTGTAATGCCTCGATTTCATAAGAATATTCCTGAGGACTACAGGAAAAGATGCTGATAACTCCAGTAGTTCGTGCTTCTTCAGCCGTTTGCCGTCCAATTCCTTCACCAGCACGAGTACCAAGACTGCGACAAGCATCCAAAATTAAGACAACGTTATCAGCGCCACAGCGACGTAGACGTTCAGTAACTTGATTAATTGAAATTGCAGTATTTTCGATGTCTCCTGGATCGCCATCAGAAGGCATAAGATAATCTCGGTTAGCATGGCGCATCCCGTGACCACTGAAGAAAAACCAAAAGTTATCTCCTGCCTCCATGAAGGGGTTTTTAAATAACTCCCGCAACACTCGCAGCAAATTAGCGCGGTAAGGGCGAGTTGATTTACAACCAACATCAGGTGAGTCATCCGAGAAGAAGAAAATCTTCTCAAATCCTGCGTCCGTGCGAAGAAACTCCTGCATCAATTGAGCATCCCGCTTGGCATACTTCAGGGGTTGCAGAAATTCGTATTGATTAATGCCGATCGCGATCGCCCAATTCTTCGCCATCTCACACTTGTTCTGCTCGTTTGAACTTGAGCTTAATTGCTCCTTTGCCTCCCGCTTTTCCTCCGGTTCCGAGAATGCTCACTTCTCCCTCACCATTAATTTCTACCGATAGCTCAATTTCATCCAACTGCATCTTCGGTTTTCTATTAGCCTGCTGCTCAGTCCGGTCAAACAACCGCTCAACTACTTGCAGCAAGTGAGCCATTTCTTCCTCTAGTTTTTTAACTCTAACTTCATGAACAGCAAGTCCACCATCCTCCTTCACAACAACCTTCCTATTGGAAGCGTCCCGTTGCACTTCCTCACCCCAAGAGTGAACTCCTATATCCATCCCAACTTTTGAGCCGTCAGGAGCAACAATTTGAGGAGTATCATCAGTCACAATCCGGATAGTTTCTTCGTCCAGCATAAAGACTCAAAAATCTAAAGGCTTTACCACATGATTACAGATGTCAGCAGTGGATTAGGGTTAGAGAGCAATAAGCGAGTTGCAGAATTTACGGTAAAAGAGCGATCGCACCCCTTTTGCTTGGAACATCGCATGATAGAAGTAGATACTGCCTTGGGGAACAGTGGATGAGCAACAGCTTTGTAAATAAGCTACCCAAAGATGAAATTGCTGCGTTCTGCGATCGCTGGAAGATAACTGAAATTGCCTTATTTGGCTGAATTTTGCGGGATGACTTTCGCCCAGACAGCGATTTGGATGTGCTGATGACGTTTGCACCAGATGCCAAATGGGACTTATTCAAGGTAGTTGGTACTCTTATATAGCGGTTCTCAGTTGTGCGCGGTACAGTTTTAACCTCTCTCCTTGTAGGAGAGAGGCTTTGAAATTAGCCCCCTTCCCTTGTAGGGAAGGGGGTTGGGGGTTAGGTCAGATTGTACTCAACTCATTTGAGAACCGCTACATTCAGGAATTGATAGTTTCTTCCGTCACCTGAATCTTCCGTTGCCTAACCAATATCTCGAAAAGTACAAATAAGAACAATGTTTCAACACAGATGGCTATACTGACAATTTCAAGCCCAAAATAACGTGATAGAACTCCTGCAAGGCTTGGTAACACTGCTACACCCACTGTCGCTGCTGCAACTTGAAATCCTATAGTATTGCTAACATGATTTCGTCCGACACTTTCAGGTGTCGTTGCAATCAGTGAGGGAAAAATCGGTGCTAGTGAAAATCCAATGAGCATTAACCCAAACATGGTTAGAAAGTTAGCAATATTGAGCCAAATCAAAGTTGCCCCTATGACTGCGCTGGTCATGCATAAGCGTAATAAAAGATTGATAGGTGCTCGATTGGCAATTGCCCCAAAGAACACACGTCCAACCGTGAAGCTGCCCCAATAAAGACTTACCCACTGTCCAGCTATTGTTGTCGAAATTGAGCGTGTCTGAGTAAACAAGCTATAAGTCCACTGCCCAACTGAAACTTCCACTCCCGCATACATGAAAAATACACAAATCCTAATCCAGACCACTGGGATGCAGAGTGTACTCGTTGTGCTTGTATGGGCAGCATCTGCCGATGGGGATTGGCTTGAGGCTGTATGAGGTACCCTCCACCAATCTCGTGTCACCGCGAAACAACCCGTAAGCAGCAGTTGCACAGTTGCGACAATCAAGTAGCCCCATTGCCATGGACGATTGGCATCAAGAACGCTAGTCATGATTAGAGGGCCAGTCGTTGTGCCGATACCGTAGCTGGCGTGCAACCAGTTGAGAATTCGTGGACTGAAATGCGTTGCAACATAGGTATTCAATCCAGAGTCAATTGCGCCTGCACCAAGCCCGGAGAGAAACCCGAAACCAATCAGCACCCACCAAGATGGAGCGATCGCATAGCCAAGTAAGCTGATAGCCGTTGCCCCAGCACTAAGACTCAACAGTACGCCAACACTGATACGCGCCAGAATACGACCGCTATTGAAGCTAGACAGCGTATACCCAGCAGTAGATGCAACCAAGAGCGAACCAAGGGCATCCAGAGAGAGCGAAAAAGAGGTGCGGATAGAGGGCCAAGCAACACCGAGGAGACCATCAGGCAAACCAAGACTGATAAAACCGATGTAGGCAAGACAGATAAGTGCTAAACGTGGACGTTGTTGCATTGCCAATCCTCAATTACTGCTTTGGAATTTATCAGACAGGTTTTGTACGGCTGCAATAACGAGATAGAAAAATGGTAGGGGTAGCCGTACCAAAAGCCGCATTACTTCTACCTTTTGTAGAATTTCTACCACAAAATTGCGGGTTAACAACACCCGTTAATTACTAAAGAATTTGCGAGGATGAATCTAGTGGTCGGAGGGCAATTAATGAAATTTTTACGGCAACCGTTCTACAATGCATATCGCTTGATTCTACAAAATCCCAAGTATCGTTGGTTGGTAATTCTAGGCAGCTTAATCTATCTGGTTAGTCCCTTCGATATTGTCACGGATATTGTTCCGTTTGTGGGCTGGATTGATGATGGTTTTATTGCAACTCTGCTGGTTAGTGAAGTTTCTCAAATTATCTTAGAGCAACGTAAAGACCGTAGAGCAAAGAGTACTAGTGTCGATACTGTTTCAGCTAGCTGACCCATAAATGTCTTGTTCAAATTTATAACGTTGCGAGGAACTAAAGATGTCTGAATCTACGAAAGATCAAATCACAACCGATCTTCAGAAAGCAAAATCCGAAGGGAAAATGCGGGCAGAACGAATTCAGGAAATTGTTCGAGATGCTTTTTCTCAGACTATTGCAGAAGTAAAAGAAGGCTCTGGGGAGATTGGAGCAACTGTCAAAGGAACTTTCTCCAAAATTTTGGAAACGAGGAACGCTAGTGAGGAAACTACTGATAAAGCCCCCTCATCTAGTGCCAAATCTATAGCTGTGGTGGCTTTCAAAGCACTTAGCATTCGCTTATTGTCACGTTTGTACAAAGAATTGATAGGCTTGCCGCATCAGTACGCCAAATTGAAGAATCAAGCCGTTAATCTTGATACAAATTTGACTGAACGTTATGGCGATCGCTATTTGGCTGTGAAGCAACGCTTGGAGAACACAGCAGCTTGGTACAACACTACAACAGCACAAGCTAAAACAATCGAACCCAATGTTCTACAACAGCGGCAAGCCGAGGTTGAGAACAAGCTGGGTGAAGCAGGTGCAACGTTCGCTCAAAAAGAACAACACGTTCAACAACAGCTAAAGCAACTTCTCCAAACTGCCGCAGCTAAGCTTTAATAGGCGTGAAATTATTGAAATTAAAGGATTACTCGTGATGAAACTTGTTCGCTTTGCTCTTTCCATTCTTCTTCCACCTGTTGCTATTTTCCTAACCTATGGATTTAGCGCAACCTTGGTGATTAATATCTTGCTGACGGTTCTCGGTTGGGTTCCCGGTAGCATTCATGCTGTCTGGGCGATCGCCAAACACGAAGAAAAAATTAGCCAACAACAAGGCACTGTTGAAAATCCTCCTACTGCCTTGTCCTGAAAGTTGGATTGGCTGAATTTTATTGTTTACAAAACGGAGAACCAAGATGTTGGGATTCTTTCTAACAACGTTGATTAGTGCATTAGGTCTATTAGTTGTTGACCTTGCAGTTCCAGGAGTAACTATTGCCACGTTTCCTGCCGCTCTACTGGCAGCAATCTCCATTGGACTGGTGAATAGTTTTATTAAACCAGTCTTGTCGGTTCTATCACTACCGATTAACCTCTTGACGTTGGGTTCATTCTCACTACTGGTAAACGGTGTATGTTTCTGGCTAGCTTCTCTGCTAGTTCCTGGCTTTACGGTTCATGGGTTACTTGCGATTGTTCTGGCACCCGTCGCCCTGTCTTTGGCTAGCACGTTCCTGAACAAATACTTTACTCAACGAGGTATTGGTCAATCTCTTCTCGGAAGCAATTCCGAGGCAGTGCTTGAAGTTGGAGAACGGTAGTATCTACTACAAGCTAACAACGCCTATAAAACTGAAACAAGCGATCGCTACTTAAATTATGAGAAGCGATCACTTTTGCGTTGATAGGCTGTAGTTATTTCCTACCAAGGTAACCGACTGCCATCCCACGAAAAAAATTCACCACTATCCTTTTCTTGTAGTTGATCGAGAACTTTCAACAGTTGCCCGACAGTACGCTCAACGGTGAATAGTTTCTCTGGGAGAACATTGCGCTGAAATGGACGAGATAACTGCGTATCCGTTGTACCGGGATGCAAGGTAACAACAATTGCCCGTGGACAGGTTCGCTTATATTCAATTGCGGTTGTCCGCATGAACATATTCAGTGCCGCCTTCGATGCGCGATAGCCATACCACCCACCTAAGTAGTTATCGCCGATGCTGCCAATTTTGGCGGAAATCGTCGCCAGAATAGCGCGATCGCTATGCTTCAACAAGGGCTGTACGTGCTTCGCCAACAGCACAGCACCAAGACTATTCACTTGGAAATAGTGCAATAGCTGTTCTGCATTGAGTTGCCGCAAACTCTTTTCCGGTTGCATCGCTCCCTCATGCAATACACCCACGCAATTGATCACATAATGGAGTGCCTCCGTCTCCGTTTGGATTTCTTTTACGACAGTCGCAATCTGTGCTTCTTCTGTAATGTCCAAAGGTAGGCAGCACAGACGAGAATCGGCAATTGTCAACAATTCTGATTGCGGATTTCGATAGGTGGCGTAGACACGAGCAACGCGATCGCTTTCTAGAAATTGACGAACAAACTCCAAGCCAATTCCCTGACTCGCCCCAACGATAAGTGCAGTTGTTAGATTGCTGTTAACCATAGCTGCCATTGGTACAAGGCGCTTTGAGTATATCACCTGAGATGTGGGGACTGGGGATTGGGAATTGGTAATTAATGACTACAATTTAGATAATTCAGGATTTCCGAGATTCGTGGTAACAGTTTTTATCGGTTCCGAATCATCCTCAATTTTGCTCTGACGAAGCCTTAGCTGAGCCAAAAATTGAGTGGCATAGCCTTCAAGCACTCTGCATCTGAGCGATTTGATAAACTTGTCAAATGGATTTAGATCCACAATGTAGTTACCTACTCTCACGCCTAATGGCTCTAAGTGCTTACCTGGTAGCTCTTTGTGCAAAATCGGAAATTTTCTAGTCTTTAATTGCTCAATTAGCCAAAGCACATCACTGTTTTCGCGGATCTGCTTGTCTTTGAATTGGTCGTTCTCGCTACCAGCTAACGTATCCTTATCTAAGGAAATCATGGCTGTCAGGTTGAATAATTGACTGCGTTCAATAAAACACTGGGTTTGCTCTCTAGTTGGCAATACACCTAGTCCAACTCGGTCGAGGAAACGTGCGATCGCGCGGAGAGGAATCGCACTCTCTGTATTGCTAATATCAGGCGCAATCAATAAAGATGGCTGAGCCAGAATTGAGGCACTATCCAAACCAGCATTGCTAATAGTAGTCTCAATCTGCTGGTAGGCATGTCGTTCAACACAAGACCCCGTAATCTGTTTCCAGTGTTCGCCGCTTAGGAATTCTAGTAAAGCGATGTACTTGCAGCCTAAGCTGTGTCCTAGCCAAAAGTAGTTAGCCTTGTCTTGGTACACATCCTGTCGATAGCCTAATCTACTTGCGATTTCTGAGAGTTCTTGGCGCAGAACCTCCTGTTCCTTCAGTAAATCAATGGCAATTGACCAATGACGAAAGCTAAACCTGAAGGGTAGCGCGATGATTGTGTAACCTTCTTCAAACAACTTCTGTAAGAAATATCTGTAGAAAACGGTTGGAAAAGTACCAAAAAAAGCACCACCGATGAATTGTATGACACCTTTAGGTTCGGGATGAATCGCCACCCAGCTAAAGGAAACCGGACTAAACTTAAAAATTTCACGCATAGCAGTCCTTACATTACGAAAGATGTTTTTAGAGAGTACAAACTTAGATACAACCCTATAGGAGCATCACTAGAGGGGTGGGCTGAATCCACCCCTGCTTATGGGTTAAATCAGTCAGTGAAACAGTATTACGAATTGGAGATCTTGAAGACCCCTCCGTTGCTAACTGGGAGTGGATAGACGATTTGATCGAGTCCAATATCAGCCAAAGTCTTACCCTTTAGGTCTTTGAAGAATGTGCCGCGCTGCTCAGGGGTTACGAGCAGCGTAGCCGTGTCTGAGCCTGAAAGTGAGGACAAGAAGATCTCTACATACCCACGAGCCTCGAAGTTTGCCTCTGTCAGCAGTTCAGGTTGCTTAATGAAATCAGGTTGCAGTATGAGCAAACCAGTGCCATTCTCAGGAAGAGTGAACGTAAGCCGCGCTTTATTGTTTTGTGGAACTATTTCTGGAACTAGCGTTGCTTGAGAAAAAGAACCCGAAAAAAGATTTTGTCCTGAAATATCGACAGCATTAATGAAGTCTTTGAACGATGTGGGGCGCTCTGTTAGGTCAGTAGGATCTGATGGAAACTTGATCGTGAAGACAAGAGAGACGGTCACAGGAAAGAAGTTCACATTAGCGATGGTAAGGAAATAACCTTGAATCACTGTACGGCTAATATTTTTGAAACCTGGTGGGTTACTTGGAAATTGTGGTTTCAGGAGAACTTCAAAAGTAGAAACAAGCATTGAACTTTTCTGTTTTGAGCAACTTACAGCTCAAACATAAGTTGTTAGTCATTGGAATGAGTAGTACCCCATCGGGTACCCTTTTGATGACTTGTTTAGAGCGAGGACAGGGTTACGATTGCCATAGGTAGGCTGTTGAGATGGCGAAACTTTGAGCGAGATCTGCAAAACCTACGAGAATTAGGATGGTTGTAATCGTTATTAGTGAGATACTTCAGCTATCACGAATTGCTCTGCTACCCAGCATCTTCAGCTTTTTCCGTAGCTTTGCGATCGCATCCTAACTCTGGTGTTTAGTGCAATGCACTTATGGGCAGTAAACTTAGCAAGCGCGAGTGTGCCTATCGTTCATTCTCTACAGACTATGCGAGAGCTATGACCATAAAACAGGCAACAACCGCATCTGGAAGCTTGTTTTTGAGCTATTGGTGCAGCCGGAGGCAGCAAAGTTAGTAAGCTCTGTGTTACCTTGATAATACTTGCAATGTCAAGTGGCAACCTATTTAAAATTAAGAGGAGACTCCTATCGTAGCCCAGAAACAACTGATCAACCGTCAAATCAAGGCGACCCAAGTCTTTTTGATTGACCATGAAAATACCAAGCGTGGTTTGACTGACACTTATGAAGCTCTACAAATAGCCGAGAGTGCAGGACTTGACCTAGTAGTGGTCTCTCAGGGTGAAGACGCTCCTGTCGCTAAGATTCTGAACTATGGCAAGCTTCAGTACCAACAGAAAAAACGTCAGAATCAGAGTGCTAGACCAACAGTCAAGGAAGTTAGGCTTCGTCCAAACATTGGTGTGTCTGATTATCAGCTACGCATCAATAACGCTATTCAGTGGTTGAGTAAAGGCGATTCAGTTAAGTTTCTCATTCGTTTACGTGGTCGGGAAAATCAATATCGCGAACAGGCAGCAGAACTGCTAGACCGCATTGCAAATGACTTAAGCCAAGTTAGTAAAGTCCAGACGCTTGATAGGCGCTCCCTGATTGTTCAGCTAATGCCTGTTTAGACTAACTTTCCAGGAATCTCTTGGGAGATTCCTGGATGAAGAGCTTGAAGAAGGATAGTGTTCTAAAGGTACGCGATCGCCTATCTAGATTGTTGAGAGTTAGGCTCGACAGTCGTGATCGCTTTGTGAGTCTATCCCAGAACCCAAGCTCCCAAAGGGTTTCACAAGTTTTTGTCTAAGTCCTATTAGGCAGTTGCAGTGGTTTGCAGGGTAGAGAGAAATTTAAGTAAGAACAATATTGTTTGGCGGTGTCGGAGGTTCGCTTATCCCTGGCACCATCGTTGTGACAACTGGTAGTTTTGATGCTGCTATTTTGATCATTGTTGTGGGTGCTTTTGTTACAGCATTCATCCTATTTGTTTTGGCACGGCAATCCAGTACTGAGTACTTCAGCGCTATAGGAAGAACAAAACATGGCTAAAAATTTCAATCGCAATTCCCCACTCCCCTCGTCAGTCCCATCTCCTATCCGTCGAACATCAACACCAAGTTCTGAATTCTATTCTAGTTTTTCTGAAGAAGAAGTTTTAGGAATAATTCAGGCAATAGAAGTTAGACGTGAAATTCCTTTAAAGTATTCTTACAAAGGCAGAGGAGCAAAAATTTGGGATAATTTTTATCTAAAATATATTATTCCTCGATGGTATCGGACATCAAATGTGGAAATTGACCTTTTAAGGGATAATTTTGAATACCTCAATGGCAATCTACAAAATTGTAAAAAAGTTAATATTGTGGATGTAGGAGCAGGAAATTCCTATCCTGTTAAAGCATTTATCCAGAAACTTAATAAATTGGGCAAAGTCAATAAATATATTGCCTTAGATATTAGTGAAGAATTACTTGCTTTATCTAGGAAAAATTTTAGAAATTGGTTTCCACTAATCGAGTTTGAAAGTTACAGCATTGATATAGAAACTAGTTATCTTCCTAAAACTTCTTCAAAAGATCAGGCTGACATTGAAACTGACGATATCGCAAAAACAATATTACATTTAGGTGTAACAATTGGCAATCATCAAAATAGACTCGAAGTACTAAAAAACTTTAAAAATAGCATGGGTAAGCATGATTTATTGGTCTTGACTAACGAAACTGGTTCTAACGCTCAATGGGATGGAAGAGTGAGAGGTGGTTTCAATTATCATGCAGAACAAATATATACGTGGCTTAAAAACAATATTGGAATTAGACCTGAAGATTGTGAACTTGTGAGAAAGTATGATTTAAAAAGAGATAGTATGGTTGCTAATATGAGAATCATTCATGATTACACAGTGAATTTCAGTTTTAGAGGAATAGATAAAACTATTGAAATTGCTGACGGGGAAGAGATTACTATTTGGAGACATCATAAGCATGAGCTACCTGAACTTCGGCAAGAACTAGAACAAGCTGGACTACAACTCGTCCATTACAGTACTAACAAATACTCATCACATTTTATGGCGATTTGTCAGGTTGCCAGTAATTAGAGTAATCTTCAATGAATTGTAAGAGTCCCTATAAAAGAAGCGATCGCTTATCTCCAAAGAGATTATCAAAAGCGATCGCACAGCTACAGCGTTTTCTAGGCTAATGAGGTACATCTATCCTACTCTCCCATTCTCTATAGGAGAAGAGAGAAAAATTGACTGTACCTCACCAGTATGAAAATTGCTGTATAATTCCTATTTGCTACGAGATTGGTGTGCTACACACTCACTAACGCAAGGTCAGATTCCAGCATGACCAATTGCTAAACCCGCAACTAGCATCCCTAGTACCAAAAAGGGTTGGGCACTGGCTTGATACTTCACATCATTCTTCAAAGGGTCACGCAAGAAGTACATATCCTGGAACGTGATTTGGGGAATGATTAACAGCATCAAAATCGCGGCATAGAGGTTTTGATGGATACCAATCAAGTAACCAGCAATACCCACTTGAAAGACATCAATCATCAGCACGCAAATCCAAGCTGCTGCACCAATACCGAACATCACAGGTAGTGACTGTAACCCCAATTGGCGATCGCCTTCTACACTCTTGAAGTCGTTAACAACAGCAATTCCTAACCCAGCCAAACTATAGAACAGGGTCAAAATCACAATCGTCCAGTTTAGGTCGCCAAACAGCGCGTGACCTGTCCACCAAGGGAGGGCGATGTAGCTTGCCCCTAGAGCATAGTTACCTAGCCAACCATTCTTCTTCAGTTTCAGGGGTGGGGCTGAGTAGATATAAGCCAAGAAGGCACCACCTAAGGCAAGACAAGTAATCGTGGGAAACTCATGACCTACCCACCGATCCAGAATGTAGGAAAGACCGATTCCCGCAATCAGTAGCACCAGAATCTGTGTAACGACCTGGCGTACAGAAATAGCACCAGAAGGGATGGGGCGATAGGGTTCATTGATTGCGTCAATTTCGCGATCGTAGAAATCATTCAGAGTTTGGGTATAACCCACCATCAGGGGGCCAGAAAGCAACATACAGGTTGCTGCTTTGAGGATGTCCTCCAGCGTCCAGCTATACCCACCAGAAGAAGCCGCACCGCAGACAACTCCCCAAATCAAGGGAATCCAGGTAATCGGCTTCATTAGCTGGAGGCGAATTTTCCAAATCGAGGTTTCACCAGGGGCAGCACCTTTCATACCCAGTAGTTGCCGGGTTTTGGCGCTACGTTCGGCTGAGTTGTCGTTAGTCATTTGTTGTTTGTTGTGTGTTGTTTGTTGTTTGTTATTAGTTGTCAATCACCAACAACCAACAACTAATAACCAATAACCAACTAGAGCGATATCGTTAGATAACTATTTTGGAATTTAGCACCCTTTACTGGTTGACCACTCAGTTGGGGGGGCAGCAGGATATTACGCCGTTGGTCACCTGCTTCAATCGTGATTTCAGGACCCGATTGGGTGAGTTTTACCTGCTTTTTGTCAAAACCAGGCAGGAACAAGCGTACCTGACGGGCGGGAATGTCGATGGTGATTGGTCGGGGTGCTTGGGTGGCTTGCTTGAAATCTGGCAAGGCATCCATCAGGGGTTGCCAGTCATCGTCAGTGCGAGAGGGAATGGTGGTTAGTGGCAGAGGCTCAAATTCTGCTGCTACAGCATCGCTGGTCGAAGCACGGTTGAGAAGGGTACCGCCTACGGTTAAGCCTACTTGTTGAGCGCTACCCCAGAGATATTTGGCAGTAGCGATCGCAACTGGGTCATCGGTGGTGACTAAGTATGCCGCCACGCGGTTTGGGTCAGTGAGTGCCGCTTTACCTTGCTCTAGTAGATTGTTCGCCTGGTTAGTGGGTGCCTGGGCGAAGCTATCTCCTGTCCATGAGACAGTTAAGACAGTACTGGTGATCGGTTGAATAAAGGGTGATACGGATTTCCAAACGTCGGAGTCTTCTACGACTTTACGGAAGCGGCGGATGTACCAGCTTAAAATCTCTGGTAATCCCAGCATCCGTAGGGTAGCTTGGTCGCCACTACCGTCGTAGATGATTGCGTCGTACTTGCCGCTATTTTCATACTCGCGAATCGCGTTCAGTGCCAAAGCATTGTCCATGCCTGGTAAGATGCCCAGTTCTTGACTGTGGACACTTGTTAAAACAGGCGATCGCAAATATTGCGCCTCTAGTTTTTTGACCTCTTCCCAGTTACGTTCTAGTAGTACCGTGCTTTGTAGCTGGACAACTTGGAGGTTTGCGCCAATTTCAGTTGGGTCGGGACTCGTTGATGCCCCTAGCAAAATTTCAAAGGCAGGACCGGGGTCTTGTCCTACCAGAAGCACTCGTTGACCGAGGCTGGATAGCTGTTTAGCGGCAGCGATCGCAACAGTTGTGCGACCGATGCCGCCTTTGCCCAAGAAGGTAAGTATCAGGGCCATTGTTAGTTTTCTGCGGGTTTCAGTTCGTCTTCAAAGAACCAGGTGCTTGAGTTATCGTCAAATTGAACAATAACGCCAACGCCACTGCCATCGGTCATTTTGTAACCTTTAATGATACCGACTTTCCCCAGTTTACTTACAACAACGGGAGACACGCGGTCTCTGAGGCGGTAGACTTTTACTTTTTGCCCGATCTCCATTAATGTTTCCAATACAATGAATCATTCCACAGTGTAGCGGAATCCGGGACTCCATAGGCGATTTCAGTTGTTAGGCATAACTAAAGAATGTCTTGTATTGCTGCGAATTTCTTGTAGACTCTTTAACTTAGTAGGAGTGGTTTGTCTCTTTCTTTAGCAGGGCAGCAATACGAAGGGAACTCTCGTGTTTGACCCAGCTTCAATAGGGGGAAAGGTGGTTTGTGTGGTGATTGTGAGCGAGGAAGCGCGTGCTACTTAAAGATATAAAGCTATTTCTCCGTAAGGTTTACCGAGTGAGGCGCTGGCTACCACTGAGTGAACAGTGGTGGGCAAAGTTTGATTTGTTACGGGCACTAGTGCGGCGGGACTTAGAGGCACGGTACAAGGGTTCTGTTCTAGGCAACTTCTGGCCGTTGTTGAATCAGCTATCACAGTTGCTGATTTACACCTATGTGTTCTCAATTGTGCTGGATGTGAGGTTAAGCCTGAAGGGTTTGCCTGAGAATGATGCCACATTTGGTTTGTGGTTGTTTGCAGGCTTACTTCCTTGGATCGCCTTTACGGGAGGGCTAAATCAAGCAGCGAGTTCAGTGCTAACTCAGCCAAATTTGGTAAAGAAGGTGGTATTTCCGCTAGCCTTGTTACCACTGGTGCCAATTTTATCGGCGTTCATTGAGAGTTCCTTCGGCTTGATGGCGTTGATTGTGTTAGTGGCTGTGTCGTCTCAAACATTGCACACTACCTTAGCCTTACTACCGTTGGTTTGGATACCGCAGTTGTTGTTGACGGTTGGGTTGGGATATTTAGCGGCTGGATTTACAGTGTTTTTACGGGATATTCCCCAAACGCTAGGAGTTGTTTTGAATCTTTTGTTTTATCTAACACCAATTGTCTATCCAGCCGCCATTATTCCAGAAGAGTTTAGAGAGTGGGTGTTTTGGTTGAATCCGATTGCTGCGATCACAGAAGTTTATCGCGATCTGATTTTAGTTGGAGAAATCGAACATTGGGCAGAATGGGGAGTCGCTTCTGCAATTTCTCTACTCGTATTTGGGTTAGGTGTCTGCTGCTATCAGCGTTTGCGCTCAGCTTTTGCTGATGTGCTATAGCCCTTAATGACTTGGCTTTTTACAGAGCTATAGTGAATCTCAGTAATCGATTGGATAACTCGTTCAAGGTCTTCACTTGTTAAATTAGAACCAGAGGGCAAGCAAAGACCATGCTCAAATAAATCTTGGGCGATTGCACCTCCAATACTCTCACACTCAGCGAAGACAGGTTGCAGGTGCAAGGGTTTCCAAACAGGACGAGCTTCTATTTGCTTATTCGCAAGAGCTAGGCGGACTTGTTCTCGATCTGCACCAAAGGTGGCTGGGTCAATCGTGAGACAGGTGAGCCAACGAGTTGCACGACCAAAGGAGGCTTCGGGCATGAATGTGATTCCGGGTAGGTTCGAGAGAGCCTGTTGGTATATTTCAAAGTTATGTCGTCGGGCGGCTACCCTATCCTCTAAAACACACAACTGACCACGACCAATCCCTGCTAAAACGTTGCTGAGGCGGTAGTTGTAACCGATTTGAGAGTGTTGGTAGTGAGGGGCAGGGTCACGTGCTTGAGTTGCCAGGAAACGGGTTTTTTCTACCAAATTCGGATCGTCTGAAACCAACATACCACCACCAGACGTTGTGATAATTTTATTACCGTTGAAGGAGTAGATACCAACTTTGCCAAAGGTTCCAGGCGAACGTCCTTTGTAAGTTGCGCCTAAGGATTCAGCGGCATCTTCAATCAAAGGAACAGAGTAGCGATCGCACTCTTCTACAATTGGAGCAATATCGGCACTTTGACCGTAGAGATGCACGAGAACAATGGCTTTGGGTAGTTTACCGACTTGAGCACGGCGATCCAATGCTTCCCGCAACAGGTCAGGATTCATATTCCAGGATGTGCGATCGCTATCAACAAAAACGGGTTTTGCTCCCAAGTAGATAATTGGGTTAGCTGTGGCAACAAAGGTGAGAGTAGAGCAAAAGACTTCATCTCCTGAACCAACATCGACCAGTTGTAGAGCGAGGTGTAAAGCAGCGGTTCCTGAACTAACGGCTGCCGCATACCTAGCACCTACCACTTCACAGAATTCTTGCTCAAAGGCATCTACATGAGGTCCAACTGGTGCAATCCAGTTGGTATCAAAGGCTTCTTTTACGAATTCTAGTTCGCGATCGCCTAGATGGGGAGTTGAAAGGAGGATTGGTTTCGTCAATTTTCAGAGCTACTACTTAAATTGATTTTTACTGGACTCTGAGCCATCAAACTCACTTTTTACACACAAAAGTAAGCATTCCTGTAATTGGTTCATTAACTAATGTCTCAACAGATGAATGCATTTTTTCTTGTTCCATCTGTGTTTTAGAACCAATAGCAACTACTTCAAAACCAATTTCTTTTAAAATTTGATCTACTTCTTTAGTTTTATACCAATATACATAAGGTTCAGCATCAATCAGTGCAGACCAGTTAATTTTTCCTCCATGCTTAAGCCATGGAAGATATTGTAGTGAGCGATTTGAACCACGTAACTTTCTAATAAGGCTTAGATATACCAGATAAGGGACATAGAACAGACTACTGGATCTGGCTTCAAAGCTCAGGAACGAAAATAAAGCAGTCCCTCCTGTTTTTAAGATGCGGTAAGCCTCTTTGAAAGTTTGAAGCCGATTTCCCTCATCTTCTATAGAGCTGATGATTTGGTCTAAATAAAGTATTTGGTCAAAGTAACAGCTTTGGTAATTTAAGTTGGTTGCATCCTGAACCTCAAAACAAATACTTTGACTCCTGTCTTTCTGTTTCGCTCGTTCAATTAATTCTGGTACATAATCAAAACCATAAAGAGAGGTAAAACCCAACCCTCTCATCTCTAATAAAATTCTTCCCCCTCCTGTTCCTGCTTCTAATGTCTTTTCATTTTTATTTAAAAACTTTCCTATTAAATATTTTTCTGAAACATTTAAGTTTTCTCGATTAGCGTAAGTATCAAATTCTACAGTACTGTAAACTTCTTTATTGTTCTTTATTGAAATCATGCTTTTTTCAGCTCCTCTAAAAATTGATATTAACTTTACCAAAGGTCTAGTAGCTATGAAGTTAAAGAAGATCGGTATGCTGGAAAAAAACTGGTTGCCAGTAGTATAGTTGCGTCAGTATTCAGAGACTTTGCTCGTAACTCAACTAACTCACGATACTTTATCTCATCTGTAATTAAGCGTAATGTCATAAAATTATCTCTTTGTTTGGAGAAGCCTGCCTTGAAGTGGTAGAGGCTATCCTTTGCACTGCCAACACCACCGCCGAGATGAAAAACTTCATTTCCACGATCCTTAGCCCAGAATCGCACATAATCAAACATTAGCTTGCTAGGAGCTTGTTTCAAAAAATGGTTCCTTGTACCACCCAAATGATATTGAACTATCCCACAGCATTCAGTAAATAAACCAGCACAAGCAACTTGATTATTCAATTCAACAATACACAAATGAAGTTGTTCACCTAAGGCATCTGTAAGCTCTAAATAGTAATCTTTATTAAAATAATAGGATTGTGCCGCTCCTACACGCTCCATTGTTTCTTCATAAATAATTATAAACTCACTAATATATTGTTCAACTTGTACCATTCGGGCTGTAAAGCCAGCTCGCTTGCAGCGATTAATTTTGTTGCGATGTTCTGGTCTAGTTTCCTGCCAAATTTCAGCTTCAGAAAGCCTCAAATCTATGAATACAGTTTCTCCAGTTTCTCGCAAAGCCAAAGAATGCCAATGTTCATTAAGGCTCCTGTTAAGGAGAGTATGAAGTCGAAAGAAAGCTGAACAGATCTGCTTACTACGAAATACCTCTATTAGCTCATTGATTGCCAAGCTGATAAAGTTTGGGGCGTTCTCGGCTGCTTCACTCCACAAAAATCCTGGATAACCATAAGGTGAAACAATATCGAAGACTTCTTGCTCTAGTAGGTCTTGGTCAAATAGCTCATTACATTGACGCAGTAAATAAGGTACAAACAAGAGTTTGTCATCATCATAAATTAAAATTGCTTCTGGAATGGTTTGAGTTCTTTTCGCTTCTAAAGATAAATATTCAGGTAAATGGTAAATATCATGACGTAACGTTTTCAAGATTTGCAACCATAACGGATTTGACAAATCAATGACTTGAAAATTCATCCAAGTAGTACCCTTTAAATTCTTCCATCGTGGCATGACCTTGTTGACTGATTCCTTCTCGTTTCAGTACTTTCCATACTGTTAGAAGCAGAATTTTAAAGTCAAGCCATAGGGTAGCATGATCAACGTACCAGACATCAAGCTTGAACCGTTCTTCCCAATTGACGGTATTGCGACCGTTGACTTGCGCCCAACCTGTAATCCCTGGTTTGACCTCATGACGACGCGCTTGTTCAGGAGTGTATCGATCTAGGTAGGCTACTAGGAGTGGGCGGGGACCAACGAAGCTCATGTCGCCCTTAAGAACGTTCCACAATTGAGGGAATTCATCCAAACTAGTTTGGCGCAAGAATTGACCAAGGGTTGTAAGACGTTGCTCATCGGGGAGAAGATTACCCGTTACATCACGCTGATCAGTCATGGTGCGGAACTTGTAGAAGGTAAAGATACGACCGTCTTTGCCGGGTCGGGGTTGAGTGAATACAATTGGGCTACCCATACGAATATAGATAGCGATCGCCAACAACAGTAGCAGGGGAGACACAACCAAAAGCGCGATCGCAGCTACAAGTCTGTCCAACACAGACTTCACCAATCTGCTGAATTTAGTGAAATGATTTCCTGCGCTAAATTTTGTACTCATTAATGATTCCCTTTGAATCAAGCATAAGAAACCACACGATCTTCTGCATCTAGTGCTTCAGCATATAGTGTTTCGTGCAGCTTTAGGATCAGTTGAAGTTCATAATGTGTGATGCGTTCCCGCCCACGCCTTCCCGTTGCTTGCGCCTCTTTCGGATGATCCAATACCCAAGCCATTGCCTGAGTTAATCCCTCCACATCCCCAACTTTGACTAAAATGCCGTAGCCACCTTCAAGTAAGTCACGAGTTCCACGAATCTCCGTACCAATCACCGGAATCTCCAGTGACATTGATTCCATGACACTCCTGGGAAGTCCCTCTTGGCTAGAAGACAGGAGTGTTGCAACTGAGGCGCGTATCAAGACCGGAACATCCTGACGGAACCCTAGAAAATGTACCTGATGCTGAATTCCTAACTTGGATGCTAAGTGCTGCATCTCCTCTAGCAGTGGTCCTTCTCCAGCAAAAGCCAAGTGCGCTTCAGAGTGAGCCAGTCGAGCAAATGCTCTTAAAATATCCTCATTCCGCTTGCGAGGAATAAACTCAGATAATGAGAGAAACAAGGGAATCTCCGGAGTTAGCCCTAAATCCTGACGTAGCTTCTCTACTTCCATCTCAGAAACAGCACTAGGATTGTAGTACTGGGCATCCACTCCTATTCCAGGCATATAGCGAACTTGCTCAGGTCGAACGATACTGTAACGCTTTGCAGCTTGTTCATCCTCATGATTGATCACTACTAAGTAATCAGTCCAATGCCCAGCAAGCCACTCTAGACCCAAGAATATTGCATTTTTTAGGAGTGCCCCCCCAGAGTAAAAGTGAAAACCATGGGCTGTGTAGATTACCTTCTGCTTTCCCTTTTTTCTCCAATCCTTGAGAGCATAACGGCTAATAAAGGCAGCCACTGGCGTAGACACATGAACAAGGTCGTACTCTTGCTCGGTACACACCTGAAGCACTTGTTGCGGAGCACTCAGAAAGTTCCGTAAATCTAGGGGATTGCGCGACCATTCTACATCCCAACGCCGCTCAAAGGCATCTAAGCAAGTCTCAGTACTGGTGGAGATTCCCTTAGCCATAGCATCCACTCTCCAACCTTTGGCTCGGAAGTGACGGGCAATCGGGGCAAGGAAATAAAGAGTGCTTGGGATAGTAGTGATAAATAAAAGACGCTTCATGTGTTTTATATAGTCAAATCAAGCTGGCTTTAAAAGCACAAATAAATCACATATACATAGTTCTTCATCAGAAAGATTTCTAAATTCTTTAGATAGATTTTCTCGTGGGGTTGGTAGTCTATCCCAACGTTGCACCTCTAACACCTCAACCTCAAAGCCTGCTTTCTCAAACAGATCTAACATCTGCGAATACCGAATTCGGTTCGTATAAAAGCCTGCTCTTGCCATAAAATCTGACTCCCAAATGGATTCAGAAAATCTAAGATTGTTTAAGGCACAATCTAAATGATCTTTAAAATCAACATAATGGGTACAGACTCCTTGATTGCGAATAATCCTTCGCAGTTCTCGCATAATGTCAAAAAAATCTGCTTTTCTAATATGCTCTAAAACAGCTTGTGACCAGATGAAATCTACAGACTCATCCGGAATGGCTTGCAAGGATGATAATCCAGAAACTAAATAATGAGCAGAACACGATTCCAGAATGGATTTTAAAGATTCAGCGTTTTGCAAATCAGGAGTAGGCAAGCCTTTTTGCTTTAAAAAATCTTCCATAGCTTGATAAAGCTGGATATCTTTCAGAGCAAAATCTCCAACATCAACCAGATAAGAGGCAGAACCGCCCAAAGCCCAGCTAATCATACCAGAGAAAAGAGAGGTTCCGGGTCCAAGTTCTAAGCTAACAAATCCTTTTTCAGGTTTAGCTCTATTTAAATGCTCTTTAAATGTATTGTATGCGTAGATTGGTTCCTCCATCGTTGGTTCGCTGGAAAATATGCTGATGTCATTCAAAAACTTTTCCCGGTTTGGTAATTGAGATAACAACAGCTTAGTCGCGATTTTGCCCCACCATGGAATATACCTTTTTATACCAATAGCTAAGGGCTTTATCGTCACAACTAGAAGCTCCAATGATTAATTGCTTATGGCATTGTAACAGGGTCAAGAACCAATTCAACATTTCTCACATCTAATTAAGATTTTATGGAATTTTAGGCATTCTTGAACTTGGAAGACCTTCGCTTTTACAAATATATTGAATGAGTTTAGTTCGCTTCTCTTTAATATCATTTGGGTGTTATATAATCCGTTCTCCGTAAGAATTTACTGTTACATAGTTGCCTTCTGAATTAACGACATTAACTACACCTCCTAATAATTCTTGAAAAGATTGTTTTTGGGAGTTTAGCATAACTAATCCAGCAAAAGCTCATAGCAATAGAATTACTAAAATAATAATTGTGAATTTTCCATGTATTATATACCCTTGTTTTTTTAATTGTTTTAATCTAACAGTACTTTCTCAGTTAGCTAAATTAAAGCTAATTAATCAAGTTTTTGAAGTTAGTTAATCCTTAGCGTAAAATAAACCATTGGCTTCTGAGAATTTTCCGCACATACCAACTATCCTCTTCTCTTTTGGCATCTTGTTGCTGTCTGCAATTAACCATATTGCTCCAAAACTATTTAAATCGAAAGCATTCATGATTGTTGTGGAAGAACCTAAGCTAGCCAATTCCTTCGCCAACTCAGGATAGCCATTCTCAGCAAGGTTTGTTAGTCCTTCTTTGAAGTCACTTAGACGAACGTTAGGCAAATGTGTTGTTGGGAGAGAGTTATCTGCCATAAGATTAATTGACGAACCAGATATTATACGCAGATATACAGCCTCGGTTGCCTCTGGACAGGATAAAGTAGAAAATTGAGGTACATGGCTAAATACTTTTGTTGTGACAGGAGCTACAAAGATAAATATTGCAAGAATACTACTAAAACTTATTAAAAATAGAGGAGAGTTATCCTGAATCGATGTATCAAACGGCTCTGGTGATTTTATGCCTCTAGCTAGAGCTTCAAATCCTAATGCCGGAAGGACAGAAAAAAATGGTAGAGTAGCCGCATAAATTCGGATACCACCATCCCAAGGCGGTGCAAATGGGACAGACAGCAAAATACCAATGGTAGCCGCAATTAGTAGAGAGTTATGAGGCTCTTGGCGCTGACGATAGCAGAGGAATAAAGCAGTAACACTGAGCAGTTGTAAAAGAAAGTTTCCCTTAAGGTTACTGATAAAAGAGAAAACATAGTCCTTGAATAGGAAGTGATCCCAAGCTCGAAGGCAACCAGTAACTAGAGCAAGTGGATTAGCACGAAGTGCATCAAAGGCAAGGGCATAGATTCTTCGTGCCGCTTCTGAATCACTGAGGCTGCTCAGTTCTGGATAATTTTTGAGAACTTGAGTCCAATTGCCCCCAACAATCAGACCATACAAGGTGTAGGAGAAATTGGAAAAGGCGATCGCATCAGGAGCGCCAATGATTTTATTCAAGATAGAGTTGAGGAGAAAACCGAGCAACACAGCACTGGTTCCACCCAAAAGAAAGCGCCAAGAAAAGCGAGTTGTGCCGCGAAATGACCAAGCTCCCCAAAGAATTAGCACGGGTAAAATAAAAAAGGCTCCAGCACGGGCATTCAAGGCAAGGGTAAGCAAGAAAATGCTACATACGCAGTACTTAATCTGTTTTTGCCATGCGCCACGCCACAAGAGAGCAAAACCAACAGCACCCAGAGCTAGTCCCAGATTTTCGGTCATCACTTGACCGATAGTCAGTCTGTAAAACAGAAATAATATAGTAATCACCATTACTCCTGCTGCTGTTCCGTGGCTACGCTGTACCTCACGAGCGGCAAGGAAACAAGCAATTGCAGTGATGGCAACTAAAATTGCTAGTGTCAGTTGTAGATTCTGATTGGTTAATCCAAGCAGAGGTGCCAACAGAGCAGGAAATAAAGGTCGTCGGCTACCCCATTCTGAAAAATTTTGACCTTCAAGTAAGCGTCTTGCCTCCCAGTAATAACCACTAGCATCACTCCAAGGAAGTAAACCACCAATGAGATAGCCATCACTCATGCCACTATTCCACAAGGCGGTCAATGGTAAGGCAAACAAGAGCAGGGTCAAGCTAAGACTTGCTAATGTTCCTGTCCAGCCAGACCAACGATAGGCTGGGTAAAGCAGCAAGATGAAAGCAACTACGGCTGTAGTAAAGCCAGAACGAGCTACCTCGCCAATTTCTTTAGGTACACCAAGAATTAAAACGGCTGCATAGACCAGTAGCGAAATTGCTAGGCTAATTACTATATAAAGCGATCGCACTCCCCACTTCTTTGATCTGTGAGCTAGCCAATTTGCTGATAATGTTTTTATGTGCTGCATTTTTATATCAATTAAATAATATTCCAGAATTTTTTAAAGTCTATCCCTCATCACTTGGCTGGTATCTTCTGAATTGATTCCGCATAAAATACCCCATAGTATTTTGGAAGAGTTGGCTCAGTCGCCCAGTTTCCACAAACTCCAACAATGCCCTTCTCTTTTGGCAATTTACTAGTTGCTGAAATTAACCATGTCGGTTGCCAGTTTTTTAAATTAAACGTGTTAATCATTGTGGTAGAAGGACTTAGACGAGTAAGTTCCTTTGCTAGTTCAGGATTCTGAACGCTAAAGGTTTCCATGTTGTTCCGGAAGTCACTGATCCGAACATTAGGTAGATGCGTTTTTCTAATTGAGCTATCAGCTACAAGATTAACGAATGAGCCACTACTAAGATGCAGGTATACAGTTTCTTTGCCAGCTTGACAAGAGATATCAGCAAACTTAGGAGTACGACTAAATACTTTTGTCGTAATCGGAGCAACAAAGACAAATATCCCAAAAGTAAGGCTTAATATAAATAAGAGCCTAGAATCATTTATGTGTTCAGGGACTTTGATAATCTGTTGTTCGTTTAGCGTGTTAGCTATCCGTTCAAGTCCTAAAACCGGAAGTACAAGTACGAATGGTATAGTAGCCGCAAAAGCTCTCATTTCAGCATGATCCCAAGGCGGTGCAAATGGCACAGAGATTAAAAGACCAAGGGTAGCCATAATGAGTAGAGAAGCTTTTGGTTCGCGACGATTACGGTAGCAGACAACTAGACCCATTAGGCTAAGGAGTTGTAGAACGAAATTTACCTTTGGATTATGGGTAAAGGAAAAAATATAATCGTCAAATAAAAGTCGTCTCCAAGCTCGAAGTGAACCATGAACTAAACCAAGAGGATTAGCACGTAGTGCCTCAAAAGCTAGTGCATAAATTCTTTGTGATAACTCTGGCTCATTGAGAGCTTCTACCTCTGGATGATCAATTGTGACTTGAGTCCAATCACCACCAACAATCAGACCATAAAGAGTATGGGAGAAATTAGAAAAACCCACTCCATCAGGAGAACCAACAGTTTTAAGCACAATCAAATTTAAGAGGAAACCAAGCAACATTATGCTGCTTCCACCCAATAGGAAGCGCCAGGAAAAGCGAGCAGTACCGCGAAATGACCAAGTGCCCCAAAGGATTATTGCTGGTAAGATAAAAAAGGCTCCGGCACGGGCATTTAAGGCGAGGGTAAGTAAAAATAAACCGAGTAAGCAGTGGTTGACTTGCCTTTGTCCCGCGCCACGCCACAATAGAGTGAAACTTAGTGCACCTAGAGATAACCCTAAGGTTTCTGTTGAGGTTTTACCGAGGAACCATCTGTAAAAAAGAAACTGTAGGATGAGCATCAGCACCCCAGCAGCTGTACCGTGGTTGCGTTGGATTTCACGAGCTAGCAGGAAGCAGCAAATTGCAGTAATGGCAACTAAAATTGCTAATGCGATTTGCAAATTTTGTTGGGTCAATCCAAGAACTGCTGATAACATTCCAATATATAAAGGTCTTCGGGAGGAGAAGTATGAAAAAGTCCCTCCTTCTAGCACTCGTCTAGCATCCCAGTAGTAGCCACTAGCATCACTCCAAGGCAATAATCCACTAATAATATAGGCATCACTAACACCACTATTCCAGAGTGCTGATAACGCTAAAGCAAACAACGTTAGGGTTAAGGTAAAACTAACAAGTGTTCCTGTCCAACCAGTCAGACGGTAAGTCAGATAAAGCAGTAAGATGAACGCAACTAGTCCATAGGTGAAGTCATACCGTACAGCTATACCAACCGCTTGAAAACCACCAATAATTAGAATAACTGCGTACACCAGTAGGGGAATTGTAATGCTAAGGATGGGATAAAGCGATCGCAATTCCCACTTCATCGTTAAGCGGCGACTGAGCAAACTTGCTGATAATCTTTTTAGAAACGGCATTTATTAAAAACTTGATATACAAAATTATCGAAATAAAGCATTTTTTTAGTTGGCAACTAGCTTCTTAAGAGATTCCGCATAAAAAAATCCATAGATCTTAGCCTCCGGATTAGCTGTTAGATTTCCACAGACACCAAATAGTCCACTTTCTTTAGGCATTTGTGGAGTGCTAGTTATTAATAATATGGGTCTTTTATCTTTTAAGTTAAAGGCGTTGATTAGGCTACTATAGACACTAACGCTGTTATATTCTTGAGCAATTGCTGGGGTGTCAAATCCCTCTAACCCCTTCTTGAAGTCGCTTATCTTGATGTTAGGTACACGGGTTTGTTGAATTGAATTATCATCAACAAGATTAATAGATGATCCAGGACTAATCCGTACATATATCGCTTCTGTACCAGCTGGACACGCTATGTCAGTAAATTGAGGAACACGACTGAAAATCTTGGTAGTAATCGGAGCGATACAGACAAATAAAGCAAAAATAGTACTAAAAATGACTAACGATTGAGAAGGGTTTTCCGTAAGTGTCACTCTCACCAATTGCTGCCAATCTATTACCTTGGCGAAAAAGACAAGCCCAAGAGCTGGAAGTATTGCAAAGACGGGTATTGTAGCGGCATAAGGTCTCATTTCTGGAACATCCCAAGGAGGGACAAACGGAACAGACGCTAAAATCCCAATGGTAGATGCAATGATTAGTAGAGCCTCTGGTTCTCGACGTTGACGAAAACAGAAAAATAAACCGAAAATGCTAAGGAACTGTAAAAGAAAATTTACCTTAATACCCCGTGTAAAGGAGAAAACGTAATCATTAAATAGAAACTGATTCCAAGCTCGAAGTGAACCAGTAACTAAACCCAAAGGATTAGCACGTAGTGCCTCAAAAGCCAAAGCATAAATTCTTTCTGATAATTCAGGGTCGCTTAAATTCTCTAGCTCTGGATGATCAGTTAGCACCTGTGTCCAGTTACCTCCAACGATCAAACCATAAAGGCTGTAGGAGAAATTAGAAAAAGCTATTCCCTCCGGAGAGCCAACAACTTTCAGCACAATTGAATTGACAATGAAACCGAGCAACACGACGCTGGCTCCACCAAGGAGAAAGCGCGACGAAAAGCGTGCCATACCGCGAAATGACCAAGTGCCCCAAAGGATGAGGGCAGGCAAGATGAAAAAGGCTCCAGCACGGGCATTTAGGGCAAGAGTGAGTAGAAATAGACCGAGTAAGCAGTAATTAACTCGCCTTTGGCTTGCACCACGCCACAGAAGAGCGAAGCCAACTGCGGCCATTGCTAACCCTAGATTTTCTGTGAAAATTATGCCAGCGTAGCCTCGATAAAAGAGAAAAAGTATTGTTATTACTAATAGCCCCGTGACAGTTCCGTGAGTACGTTGGATTTCACGAGCGAGAAAGAAGCAAGAAATCGCATTGATAGCAACTAAAATAGCTAAAGTCACTTGCAGATTCTGCTGAGTTAATCCAAGGAGGGCTGCCAACATTCCTGGAAATAAAGGTCTCCGTGACGAGAAGGTTGAAAATGTACCACCTTCTAGCACTCGTCTTGCATCCCAGTAGTAACCGCTAGCATCAGTTGAAGGCAGCAAACCACCCATAGCGCCATCAAAACTATCCCCGCTATTCCAGAGTGCTAGCAAGGGTAAAGCAAATAAAATCAGAGTCAAGCTAAGACTAGCTAATGTTCCTATCCACCCAGACAAACGATAAGCAGGATATAGCAATAGGATGAGCGCAATTACTGGTATTAATCCACTCGTAAGGTCATACCGCGCCGCTAAGCCAATCTCTTGGGGTCTAATGATTATCAGTGCTGTATAAATCAGCAAGGGTGCTGCCACGCTGAGAATTGGGAAAAGCGATCGCTGTAGTCCGTTGATGGGTAATTGAGCAAACTTCATTAATTAAAAAATACAGATTGAAGTAGCTTGGAAGAATCACTAGTTAGTGTAGCTTTATCTTTTATCGTAAAAGCTCTTTTCGAGAACAAATTAGATCAATATATCCTCGCTTCTTTAGCGTTTCCTGAATTACCTTGGATTGAGCAGGCTTTAAACTGCCTCTTTTGCCAAGAATATAGATAAAATAGTTTTTACCTTGAAACAACTCCAAGACTTTTTTGGGTTCAAATCCTAATTCGGACATACCGCTTGGCGCATACTCTAAGGCAATGACTGCATCGGGGTTAGCGGCTAAGGTTTGCTCCATACCTAAGCAGACAGGTAATTCATAGCCCTGGACATCAATTTTAATAAACTTTATTTCTGATTTAATCTGCTCTGCCTCTACAAAACTGTCAATACATCGCATCTCAACTACAGAAACTTTCGTCAAATCAATTCCAGATTGGCTATATTTCTTAGTAACAATTCTGTGATCGCCATGATGGTTCTCGTTATACCAAAGTTCTACTGTGCCATCTGTAGCTCCTACGGCTGTACATAGTGGGGTAACTTTGTCTCTAAGTTTGTAGGTATCGATTACTTCCTTTAGAAAGATGAAATTAGATTGGTCAGGCTCGAAAGCATAAACTTTAAAACCTGGTGCCATCACCTTTGCAAATAGTGTAGACGTATAGCCAATATTGGCTCCAATATCTAAAATGTAGCCGTCTCTAAATAGCTCTGGCTTAGCTCTGATCAACCCAAAAAATGGGTCTTCAATATATTTCTTGTAAAGAAAGTAAGAAAATAAAAATACTTTCTTAAACTCTTTATTTTCAGTTAAACCAGTTTGTTTGAAAAAAACATAAACACCTAGTAGAAGTTTTTGTATTAACTCCATACTCAACTCCTTTGGTAGTAAGTTTGCTTTATTTTTTTTCTAAAACCACCAGAATGCGAAAGGCGAGAAACCGGCTCATGGGCGAGAGAGCATTCTCTAGTGCTAAAACAGGTTTTAGCCAACTCATAGGTAGTAGAGACGGTTTATCAAAACCACCACTTAGGGGATAAGCAAAAAATGACAAGCGACGGTGATATCGCTCTACAAATTGTGGGTACTTTTTCTGAAACAGGCTATACTGCCGTTCAAATAAAATTGTTGCAAAGGCTTGATTCGCATCAAATGGCTTCCGTTCCGGAGAAGGTTCAACCCAGTCTAAAGGATTTTGCTTAAAGTCTACTGGCTCTGGGTGTAAAAAATGATAAATTGGCCAAGAAGCGAAGGAAATGTAAGGCTCCATCATTACTACTCTTCCACCCGGACGTAAGACTCGTAATGCTTCATCAAAGAAAAGCGTAACGTTTTCGATGTGGTGCAAGACATCAAACATTACGATATTGTCAAAACTTTGATTATCAAACGGCAGGTTTTGAGCATCGGCAACAGCATCTAACCACGGCAAAGGGACAATATCAGTGGATACGACATTTGGGGCAAAAGCTTTAAAGTTGCCAGTTCCTCCACCAAGCTCTAGGGTATTACCCAAAACAATTTGTGCCGCTATCTCTTTATACCAGCTAGTATATAGGGCACGTAGAATTGGCTTTTGCTCCCAAATGATTTTATGCTGCTGTAAAAGTTCTTCAGACATACTTACAGTGCTTTCAGTTTGCGAAAGGCAAAAATTGTCATTTTTAGGAGTAACCAACCATGCTGAAATCTGCTAATTTTTGTAGAACCATAAGTTCTATCTCGATAGCGAATCGGCACTTCCACAATCTTGAGATTCAGCTTAGAAGCTCCTAGAATTAGGTCAAAATCCCCAAATGGATCGAAGTCACCGAAATAGTGTCGGTTAGCTACCAATTTAAGGTAATCCTCACGTAATATTACTTTTGTTCCGCACAAAGTATCTTTGAGTGGCTGATTCAACAACCAAGAGAAAGCAAGACTGAAAAATTTATTCCCTAAGAGGTTGATAAAGCGCATAGCCTGACCTTCCATTGGGTAGACTAGGCGACAACCATTAATAAATTCTCCCTTCCCTAAAGCGATCGCATCATAAAATTTGGACAAATCTTCGGGCGGTACTGTCAGATCGGCATCTAAAATCATCAGAATGTCACCTGTTGCTGCCGCAAAACCTTTACGAACCGCATCTCCTTTCCCCTTGCCATCCTGAGTGAGAAAACGGATAGTCATTTCAGGGTACTCCTTGATGACTCGCTGAATTTCTTCTACAGTGCCATCTGTGGAATGTCCATCAACAAAGATAATTTCTTGATGCTTGCCAAATTTGGGTAATCTCTGAACAGCCGACTCAATATTCCCTTTCTCATTGCGACAAGGAATTACAATACTCGTAGAATAGGCTTCTTCTTGTGGAGTCAATCGAGGTCTAGCGACTAAGTAGAGCGATAAGCAAAGATGATTAACTCCAGGTAACGTGGCTAGATACTTATTGCACAAAGAAGCAATCAAAGGAAATCGCCTGGGTAGCAAGAGTCGATTCTCTTGCTTGACGACTTCATAATCCGCTAAATTCAGTAAATTAGCAATATCATTTGAGGAAAGCCAGTTCTGTTGGCGCTGAGGCATTTTCAGCCCAAACTTCTCGGCAACGTGAAGTATAGGTTCCCACAAGAAATGGTAATAGGAAATAATAATTCGAGTTTTAGAATTACAATATTTCCGGAGTGTTTTTAATGTTGCTTCAATATCAATGAGATGACCGATGACATCACACAAGATGATGAAATCAAAGGTTTCATCAAGTTCTAGTGTTTCTACATCAGCGACAATGAATTCAAGTTCAGAACACTCTGAGTGTCTTTGTGTCGCTTGCTCAATCATTTTTTCGCTGAAATCGATTCCCAATCCACGAGAGGGCTTCAACGCAGCGAGTAAGTCACCTAAACCACAACCTAGTTCTAGTACCTTGGCTCCCTCAGGTACTAAAAAGCGGTAATAACTATACTGCTGGTCATAGTAATAACTCGCTTTGTCTTGCCATAGGTGGCGTTGTTCAGCTAATTGATCGAATCGATGACGTATCTGCTGTTTGATCGCGCGATCGCGATATGTTTGTTCATCAAAGAAGCTTTGAGAACTAGAAGACTGAGTTTTCATGTCGGTCAAAATTTCGGAACTCCTCACGAAGACGTATGATACACCAGTTTTTCTTGCCTAGTGTAATACATTGGCAGCTAGCCAAGCCTGAAACATTAAGACATCCCACAAGTAATATTGCCAGTCACGAGTGCCTGAAAGATGCTCTATCCATTTTTCTCGGATTGGCTGTGGGTTAAAAAATCCTTCTTCTCGTAATCGACCTTCATCTAAAAGATCTTCTGCCCAATCTCGCAAAGAACCGCGTAGCCACTCGTCTATGGGAACGCCAAAGCCCATTTTGGGTCGTTCAATCAACTTTTGGGGAACATATTGAGATAAAACTTGACGCAACAGCCACTTGCCTTGCTCCTTGTGAATTTTCATTTGTAGAGGAAGCTGCCATGCAAATTCAACCAAGCGATGATCTAGGAGGGGGATGCGCGTCTCTAAACTGACTCCCATACTCGCTCTATCCACCTTTGTCAGAATGTCGTCGGGCAAATAGGTGACAGTATCCAGGAACATCATACGCTCCGTAAAATTGCCTAAATTTGCCCATTTTTCGGGGTTAGTTAGGGTGGTAGAGGGTTCTAAGCTACCTAATACTAGTGATTCTGGTTTTTTCCAATGGGATAACAAGCTTCTATACAAGGTGTCAGGACTCTCAACTGGCAGAAACTCGGCGAGTAAGTGTAAGCGATCGCCATAAATCCTCGATTTAAGTTGCCTAGGCAGGAATGAACCGAATCTAGCGAGGAGTCGATCCCAAGCCTGAGGAGATCGAGCCAGCAAAGCATGAGCTGTCGTTTGTCGAACGCTTAAAGGCAGCCAGCCAATCTTTTGCCAAATCCGCTGACCTAAAAAGTAGCGATCATAGCCTGTAAACAATTCATCCCCTCCATCTCCCGATAGGGCGACTGTGACTTGTCCTCTTGCCAGTTGAGAGACGAGAAAAGTTGGAATTTGGGAAGGGTCGGAAAACGGTTCATCATATAGAGTTGGGAGTTTGGGAATAACAGCGATCGCTTCTTCGGGAGTGACATAAAGCTCTGTATGGTCGCATCCTAAATGTTGGGCAACTTCCTTGGCATAGTGAGCTTCGTTATAAGCGTCCTCGTAGAAGCCAATGGAAAACGTTTTCACAGGTTGGCTACTTTGAGCTTGCATCAAGGCGACTATGGTAGAAGAGTCGATTCCTCCCGATAGAAAGGCACCCAATGGAACATCTGCAACCATGCGTAGCGCTACGGCTTCTCGCAATAGGGCATCCAAGTTAGCGACGGCTTCCGCTTCTGACCCAACAAAGGGTTGGGCAACACCGTTTTCAGCGACTTGCTTGGCAGACCAGTAGGGCACGGTTATGGAATGAGCATATCCCTTCCAGGTGAGGACTATACCCGGTGGCAGTTTATAAATACCTTTATAGATTGAGTAGGGTGCAGGAATATAGTTATGCCGGACGAACAGCGCTAAGGCATCCCGATTAATCTCAGCTTGAAAATAAGGATACGCTTTCAAGGCTTTTAACTCAGAACCGAATACCAGGGTTTGACCAACGCAACCGTAGTAGAGGGGTTTTTCACCCAAGCGATCGCGCCCCAAATGTAAGACTTGTTCTTGTTTGTCCCACAGCGCAAAGGCAAACATTCCATTAAAGTCTTGGATCGCTCGCTCTAATCCCCACAGGCTAAAGCTCGCCAGCATCACTTCCGTATCCGAGCAACCTCGAAACTGATAACCAAGCGCTTCTAACTTTTGCCGAAGTTCTAAAAAGTTGTAAATCTCGCCATTAAAAACGATGACATAGCGACCACAGGCAGAATGCATGGGTTGGTGACCTTCGGGAGAAAGATCGAGGATCGACAGCCGTCGATGTCCTAGAGCAATTCCAACCTCGGCATCGATCCAAATTCCACCATCATCTGGACCTCGATGCAACAGTTTGTCCGACATCTGCCGTACTACCTGCTGTTTCTCTTGTGTGCTTAGTTGCCCAGATGTATCCCAAAAACCTGTAATGCCACACATTCGGTTTAAAGTCTTCAGTTGAGTTTTAATGCGATCGCACTTTCGTACAATGTCTCATACTGTGCCACAACAGAGTCGAGCGAAAAGTGTTCAATTACTCTAGCGCGTGCGGCTTGTCCCAGACTAACTCTCTCTTGACGATCCAACTCAATCAACTCTCTCCAACTTTTAGCCAAAGCTTCCGGATTGCGCGGTGGTACAACTCGTCCTGTACTATCTACCATCCAAGCAGAGTCTCCAATATCTGTGACAACGCAAGGCACACCGCAAGCCATCGCTTCTCCCAAAGCGAGAGAAAAGGCTTCGCCATAGGCAGAAGACAAAGAAGCAATATCTAAAGCCGCCGTCAGACGGTGCATATCTTGGCGCTCACCTAGTAAAGCTACATGATTGAAAAGTCCCAGTTTTTCAATTAACTGATTGAGCGTTTGATTTTCCCGATCTACCTCACATCCTGATAGAAGAAAATGGACGTTGGGATAGTCAGACGCAAGAATTGCAGCCGCTTGGAGAAAGTTACTATGGTCTTTTTGAGGATGAAAGCGAGCCATCATCCCTATCAAGAGAGCGTCCTCTGGTAAACCTAACTCCGCTCTAACACTTAATCTGGCTTCCTCCCACGGCGTAAACTGCTGAGTATCAACTCCATTGGGTATGACGCAGTTATTCTTGCTGTGATAACCTAACGCTTCATGCTGTGACTGAGCAACATGAGAAACAAAGATGATGCTAGCCGTCATTCTGGAGAAATAACTGGATGCTCTAATGACAGCGGCGGTCAGCTTCTTTTCATACGCCAGTGAGTAAACTGAACCCTGGATATTCCAGAAAATAGGGATTCTCTTTACAGAAAAGATCTTAGAAATCTGTGCGGCTAGATTACCGTGGTACATCCACCCTTGAATTAAGTTAGGTTGGAGTTGACGCACTAGAGTAACCAAGCGCCACAGTGCAGATAGAGTCGGTTTTCCCTGTTCCAGGTTAAGGGCATAGACAGGTACATCCAACGCTTCAATGCGATCGCCTATTGTGCCATGATCCATCAACGAGATCACTACTGGCGCGAAACGTTCCCGGCTCATCCTAGATAAGAGTTTGTAAAGCATCATTTGAGCGCCGCCAGTTGAGAGATCAGTAATGATGTAAACAACTTTTATGACTTGCATCTAGCCTGATATTTAATCCCTAGCTGAATTTTTATACTCATTAACCTAAGACATTTCTTTCAGTTTCTTATATTTTCAGCTTTCATGGCTTCAAACTTAAAACTTAAAACAAAGAAAATGAATAAAAAGACTAAATTTACAAAATCATATAGTACTAATCTAGGGAGTCCATTAATAGGATAAACTGCTAGTACAAATATTGCATAGGCGTAGAAGGCAGCAAAGCTTAAATCAAACTCTAAAAGAGACTTGAAGAAAAAATCTACTTTTCTGAAAACATACCCTAAGCCAAAACCAACAATGAAAACACCTGGTACAGATAAGCTATACATAGCAAACCCAATAATGCCTGGTGGCACAAATGACTCGGATAATTCTGGGAGATTTGGATAGTTTTCATAATAAAGAGCCGTATTAAGTTGATTAACTTGGATACCTGTTTGAATATTTAATCTTGAGGGAAGGATGTCAACAATTCCTGTATAAAAATCTCTGAAAAATAACAGTGGATAACTATTGTCTATACTTAGCTGAAGTGACATTTGTACAAAAGTAAAGTAGTTTATACCTTGCAAGTAGGGATTAGCCACATTCTCTTTCAAAAAGGCTTCATATTGGCCTTGACCAAGGGAACCAGAACCAATAGCAGAGAAGATTCTGAGCGGTACAGCGAGAAGACCTTCATCCTGAAAGACCCTGTAGGCAAAAATGAAGAGTTCATCCAGAACAGGAAGTGCAATAAATACAAAAGCAAAGAACAACAGTAAATAGGATATGTATAATCTCTTGCATCTAAGACTCAATGTAAAATAAAAGAGTAATCCTAAAGCAATAAACTTGAGCTTTGAGACTGAAATAAATAGATTGCTAAATAACATCACAAACAAAGGCAAGCAACAAAGTAGAATAAAACTTATTTTTGTTTTACGCTTTTTATAAAGGAAATAAATGAGTGGAATTATTGCTAAATCTATAAACTTCCCAAAAAAAGCATAAGACCCAACTAGAGCTTGATCGAGCTGACCAGATCGGTTAATAATCAGATTAACGGCGAATGATGAAAAGCCTCCAAATTGTTGGATATAAATTAGTAGGGAAACAAAGCAAAACAAAGATAAGAAATATGAAACAGCCTTATACAAGATTACTCGGTTAAGTTTACGAACATGGACGTTGATTGGCTTTAAAACGCTACCTTTGAAAGCCTCACCCACAAAGAAAGACACCAAGAAAATCAATGTTATAAAAAAAGACTGAAGACTGACAAATCTTGAAGCTGGACTAAGATACGATTTAATTGCTGGTTCATATATTTCATGTCCAAAAACAATAATATTGATTGGGATAAAGATGTAAAAAACTACAATTATTGAAAGGAAAAAAACATCGATGCTCCAAGCATCTCTCTTGAGTTTTAAATATAAATAAACTATAGATATTAAAAACAACAGGCAGTAGAAAAGAAGAAGAATCGCCACCTTATTTATTCAAATCCCTACGAAGTAAAGTCTGATTTAGAACATCCGCCACATTTTGCACAAGTTTATTACAGCTAAATTCAGAAACAATTCTCGAACGTGTTTTTGACTTGAGAGCAGCGTCTTTGTATTGTTGTTGTTTTATTAACAGGCTCCAGCCGTTGGCAAGTGCTTCTGGGTTTTGAGGGGATACGATTATACCCGTGTTTTCAACAATCCATGCCGAGTCTCCCACATCAGTGACAACACAGGGAACTTTACAAGCCATTGCCTCTCCTATTACGTTGGCAAAGCCTTCGCCATAGGAAGAAGAAGAAGAAGCAATGTCAAGAGCATTATAGACAGCAGGCATATCGGCACGCGCTCCAGCCCAAATGACTTTTTCAGCGATACCAAATTCTTGAGCTAACCGACATAGTTCCTGTGCATAATCCTCTAGCCCAGTTCCCACACATACAAATTGCACATCTTGCTGCTGTTTAGAGAGGAGGGCTGCCGCCTTAAGAAAAGTGGGATGATCTTTCATTGGATGTAGTCGTCCTACTAAGCCGATTAAGACAGTTTGTTCCGAAATCCCCCATTGTGATCTAACCTTTGCTCTGGCTTCGGAATCGGGTTTAAACCGTTCCGTATCAATACCGTTGGGAATGACCACCATCTTGTGATCAGGGAATCCACAAGCCCGATGATAGTCTCGACCTGCATAAGAGTTGAGAATAATCAAGTCAGCAAAACGAGACATAAACCACTCTAATTGGATCACCAACCGGATTAGCCAATCGTATTGACTTAGATCATCGTTAGAGACTCGAACTCCCCAAACCATCCGGATTGACGGAAAAAAAGGTTTGAGAAAAATCATCAGTAAGTTCGGATCACTGAGATACCCATGTAGGATATCAGGCTGTATAAGCTTCAAGTGGTGAATCAGGCGCTGATAGAAATTAAATAAATCCCATCGTCCACCCTTGTCTAGAGAAATAAGCTTAACGCCACTATTTTTTAGATCGTTCTCTAAAGGACCACCGGAGTAGAAGCATAAAACCGTTACATCAAAGTCTTTTTTATCTAATGCTTTGACTAGGGTTACGAGTTGTCTTTGTGCACCACCGTAGTCAAAATCACGAGCGAGAAAGGCAAGTTTGATCATTGTTTTAGAAAAACGAACTGATTATTTCCGTGACCTCCATCTGTAAGTAAATTTTCCAAGACAAAACCTCGCTCGTGGTAGAAGCTAAAAATCTCATCAGGCGTTGCTACCTCAAAAGGATAGCCCCCAAGCCAGTCGTACCAATCATGAGTCAGAGACATTCCTCTTGACTTTTGATACTCTAGGTAGCGTGAAATGGGATTTCTCCGTTTCAAAAGGTCTACAGCTAAATCCCGAAGCATGAAGTAGGGAATAAAAAAAGCTGAAACTAGGGTTCTACCGAGAAAGCCAGAACAGTAGAGCTTTTTAACTTTCAACCAGCGTTGAGATTTACCCCCTTGGTCGTTATAGATAGCAATAAAAAGTTGTCCTTGATTGACAACAACTAAGATAATATTTTCTAGTGCTTGCCACATATTACCCGTATGATGTAGCACTCCCCAAGAGTAGACAACATCAAACCTTCCTAATGATTTTAGGTAAGCGACATCTAGCACTGAACCTTGCTCAATCGTCCACTTACAATCCTCACAAAAATATCGACGTTTAAGTTCTTGTGTACAAGCCACTGACTGAGGGTCGTAGTCAAAGGAATGAACAGTTGCGCCTAATCGACGGGCAGCCAAAGAGAACAAACCACTGCCGGAACCGATATCTAAAAAGGTTTTACTCTGTAAATCCTCTACTTTTAACATCTGCTTGAGAGAGTTTTCTGCTTCGGTAATGCGTTCATCATTCAGCACCGATAAAAAACGCCTCCAGTTTTCTCCAAACTGAAAGCGATCGCCTTCCTTGATTTCTTGCTCAAATGTGTTCGTCATAACCTAACCTCTCCTCGACAACTTGAGCCAAAAGTTTTTCCCACATTGCCATTACTTTTTCTAAGCTGAACCGTTCTACCACATCTGTTGCACAAGCTGATAACCGTTTCCGCTCTGCTTCATCAGACATTAAGCGATGCATGGCTAGAGCGAGAGCTTTAGCATCTTGGTTCGGCACTAGGATACCATCTACACCATCCTGAATAATCTCTCGTGGTCCACTGGGGCAATCTGTGGAAATGACTGGTAGTCCAGATGCCATTGCTTCACACAGTACGTTAGGAAAACCTTCAAAACGGGAAGATAGGACAAAGATATCGGCTTGCCTGAGAACTTTATCAAGGTTTTTCACGACTCCAGGGAAATGAACTAGTCCAGATAAGGCTAAGCTATCCCGGAGTGATTCAAGTTCTCGACGTAATTCTCCTTCACCAAAAATCGTTAATGTCCATGTAGAATGAAACTCTGTCAAAGACGCAAAGGCTTGCAGTAAAAGGTCAAACCCTTTTTGTTGAGTCAGACGTCCAACTGCAATGATGGATCGCCTAGCCAAGTGCTTGTCAGATGTCGTTTTTTCTCTAGTTGGCAACAAAACTTGGTTAGGAATGATGCAAGTGTGGCTTTGGAGTTTAGGAGAAAAATAAGTCTGTGCCCCTTTCGTCTGGACAACAATTTGATCAGCGAGTGGATACGTCCACTGGCGTAACTTTTCCCAAACCCTGCCGACAGAATACAATGTGGGATCGATCCGCTCTGACACCACTGTTGGTAAATTTAGCGATCTCGTTGCCAGTAGAGTCAGCATATTGACTTGCTCCATAAAACTAATCACAGCGTCAGGCTTACTTTGCGCGATCGCTGATTGTAGGATTTGTACACGCCTTAGATTGTTCCAAAAACCTAGCAATAGGTTAGACGAATCTGCAGCTATCCTCAAGGGAATATGATGCACACGAGAGTCTAGCTCGTAGAATGGCGGTTTGTTGCCATCATCAAACGTGAGTAGCGTGATGTTCCATCCCTTAACTACCCAGTAGTTAGCCATGATTGACATCACTCGTTCCGCCCCACCAGGAGATAGTGAAAAGATAACCAGTGTTAAGCGCATCGCTTTCTGGCAACTAACCAAGTATTGCTGTAAAACGATTCTGTTTTATCAGCATAGTCTAAAATCCATCCTAGCGTATTAATAAATACACACAAAACTATCCAAACAGGAAGCAAAATCCCCTTTAATAAACGAGTGATTTTGTATAAATTCATTTGCATCTCAACCCAATTTAAAATTAACACTCCTACTGTACTACCTACACCTCCTTGAGTTTTTACATTAATAATTTCATATCCTTTTTCCATGATGTTCTTAATTCCATAAATATAAAAACGCCTATAATCATCAGGCGTTCCATGTTGGTTATAAATAAAAGGAACAGAAATTATTGCTATCCCTCCTACCTTTAATACTCGGCTAATTTCTGAAATTATGCTTTCAAGGTTTGCGGTATGTTCTAGAACTTGAGTGCATAAAACGGCATCAAAGGAGGAGGCTTCTAGAGGCCATGTCTCGTCCACTGTGAGTGGAATATCAACGTGATCGCCTAAATAGATATCAAGACCAACATGCTCAATCTTCTCTAAGTTCAAAAAAGCTTCATAAGGTTTATCCCCACAAACTACATCCAGAAGTTTTCCTTGAATTGTTGGGAGAATTTGTTTTAGATCTGGGTAGAGATCTTTAACAGCAAGCCACTGAAAATGTCAAAAATATAAGTTTGGAGGAACTCCACAAATTTTATTATAGATATTAGAGTAGATTTTACCGAATAAACTTATTTCATCATTCATCGCTTAACAAAAAATCTCAGTTTAACTTGAGCTTTCTTTTCTAGACTCATGCTAATGTCTAAGCAAATACGTCATAGTCGGGGAAATAACCATAGTTAATCTTCTTTTCTTAGAACAAAAAATAAATTTTCATCACGACCATGAATGCCTAGCAATGACAATCCTTTCTTAGCCCCTGCCATTAAAATACCCTTCCAATTGAGTGTTAGCAAGTCTACAAAGTAAATAATGTCAATGGTTTTAACAGCTAATGTCTTTGGAAATATTCTTATTAAGCTTTTAACATCGAACGATTGCTGGTGTCCCCATCTATGGAAAATTTCCCCACACTTCGGACAAACGACTTGATTCTCAATAAGATTTTCTTGATAAGGAACAGTTCCAATTAGCACTCCCCCTTTTTTTAAAATTCTTGATATCTCGATTAGACCAAGATTAATCTCCTCCTTTGATAGATGCTCAATTACTTCCGAACAAAAAACAACGTCAAAAAAATCATCAGCATACGGAATGCTTTGGATGTAACCTACCTCTCCTTTGACACCAATTGCCTTAAGGTTTCTAATTGCTTCTTGGCTGGGATCGAGAGCATAAGTTTCCCAACCTTGTTCCTGGCATCTCTTCTCAAGTCCACCATTTCCTACGCCAATATTTAAGATGGTTAGGGTCGTGTCACCAAATATATCTAGAGATTTTTTAAATAGATAGTTTAATCGAGAACTTGCTGGCAAAAACACCTCCGGCGATTTATCTTGGAAATAATTCCATATCTTATCTTGATTCATTCTCAATTTTCCTCAAGTTTCTATAAGCTAATAATAGTACGCTAAAAAAAGAAAATACATAAACACAACTTGTAGACAAAGCAATTCCTTGAACACCTAACCACTGCATGAATAGATAATTTAAGCCAATATTAAAAAGTAAATTCAACCCAGCAATTCCGATGAGAACTTGATTAATATCCATTGATGAGATAAGCCGTACTACTAAAATCCCTGCTACGTAAAAAGGTAATTGTAAGACATACATTGCTTGGACTTTAGCAACAATATAAGTATCTTGGGCAGTGAACGAACCTCTTTGGAGTAAAAGCTCCACAATTGGTTGAGAATACATATATATAAAGCCTGCGATTGGTACAGTCACAAGAAAAATTAGCCAGAGATAGCGCTTCATCGTAGACCGTACTCCTTTCCAATCTTGAGCGGCAACCATTTTTGAAAGGTAGGGAATTATCGCGGTACTTAAGGCTGTAGTAATCAGACTAATCGGCAGGGCAATTACTCTCATCCCATAGTTGAGTGCGGCGACACTTCCAGAAGACAGCCGAGCTGCCATCGCTTGATCGACCAAGGTTGTGCTAGACATTAAAAATGCTCCTGCCATAATTGGAGCATACTGACTAACCACTTGACGCAAGTGAGGGTCAAATCGATAGCAGGTTGGAAGCAATGAAATCCCTTGCCGTTTCAGTGCTACTCCCAAAAGAAGCATCTCTAGCAGGGTGCCGCCAACTAGCCCTCCTGTTAAGGCAAAGATGCCCCAGCTTTTGTTCCCTACTAAAAAAGCAATTGTTACTAATGCTGTCATCGCTGGAGCGATCGCAGCTAGAGCAAAGCGCTCTTGTGCGTTTAAAACGGCACTCCAGATTACAACAATTCCACTCAGCATTACAACTGGTGTAATTGTGCAAAGTAAGTAAAAAGTTAGCTCTAGCTTTTGAGGGCTAAATCCTCTGGCAAGCAAGGGAAGATATAGAGGAGCTGTAGCTACCATTAAGATTGTAGTAATTGCCAGTAAACCTAAACCCCAAACTATTACTTTAGATAAAAGTTGTTGAGCCGCATCTAATCCTTCCTGTTCCCGGACTCGAATATAGGTAGGAATAAGAGCAGCATTAAAAGATTCAGGTAATAAAACAATGATAAAAGAAGGAACCAACCAGGCGATAAAAAAGGCATCTAGCGCATCTCCAGTACCAAACCTCCAAGCAACTACCAATTCTTTACTAATGATCGCGATTTTTACTAGTGCAGTCATTAGACCAACTGTGATTGCTGCACTAAAAATTTGGCGATTGATCGAGCCAGTTGTGATAGTTTTCCAACGTTTGAATAGAGTTTGCACTCTTGACTAGTTCCCAATCGCTAAGTTGTACTGTATCCTAACCTTAGTTTCAGGTAGCGGAGTAGAAGGGATTGTTTCAGCCTACTAAACACAACTCAACTCAGCCTGGAGATGAAATTGGTCTGGTAGATATCGTCCAATTTTTGATTCGCCATATTAAGTTCATAGGACTAACAACAGTTGTCCTATCGAGCGCTGCGATCGCTCTGTCCCTGCTCAATCCCAAACAATACCAGAAACAGCTAACGCTGTCAGTCCGATCTACTTCTATCCCGCTTTCAAGCCAACTACTGCCATTTATAGACATCAATCAAGCGGGTGCCTTGACCGTAGATTTTTTAAGAAGTTCCCAACTAGGCGAAATCACTGTTACAGCACGATATGACATTGAAACCCAAAAAATTGACCTAAACCTACAGTCTCCAAATGCCAAGACTTTGAACACCGTTGCCCCTAAAATTGTCAGCCAACTGAAAACAAGGTTTCAAGAACCCTTGAACCAGTCTCTAACGGCTTGGCTGACTACTACCGAACTACAGCTCGAAAAAGAAAAAAGTATCTTACCCCCGTTGCAGCAAACAATTGCTCAACTACCTCCCACCAATACGGGTAAACTGGATGCGCTAGAAGCAGAGCAGGCTCAGGCGGCGGCTGACATTGCTGCCCTTGAGTTTGACAAAGACTATCTAGAGCAGAGTCAGAAAAATTTGCCTAAGTTTGCTGCCAAGATTATGTCAGTGCAGATTGTGAGCGAATCCGAGGTACAGGAGACTCGATCTTCTGGACAGATGGCTGTAATTGCTGTTATTGCCAGCTTTATGGTGGCAGTTCTTGCTGCCATCATCTGGGATCAAGTAGCGCGTATAAAGAATGATTTGTCCCAACCCAAAAATTGACATCATGTAGGCGTTTAGACAACGGTATGATCAACAATCGTTGCCAATGGTGTGCTGGGACAAGTTTTCTATGCCCAAGCTAGTTATTTCTCCATTTATGTATCGGCTGGGGCAACTCACGCTAGATGGTTTTGTTGCCTGGTCGGCTTGCAGTCTCGCCTTCTTAATTCGTTTTGACGGAGAAGTTGCAGATACTCACCAATTTCTGGCAGGTATTCTACCTCTAGTCGCGATTCCTGGTCGTGTACTGATCCAAAGCGGTTTTGGACTGTACCAACAAGTCTGGCGTCTGTTCGGTCTTAAGGATGCCCTGTCCCTTTTCCAGGTGATTACCCTCTATTCACTGCTAGTTTTAGTTACGACCCGTCTATTAATTCCTCGCTTTGTACCTTTTGATGGGGTTCCTCTGGGCGTTGCGGTAATCGACTGGAGTTTCTGCTTCCTGGGGATGGTTGCCCTTCGGTATGCTCGTCGCTGGTCAGTCCATCATACCCATCAGCGCCGTCAACCTCGCTGCGATCGTTCAGAGCGGCAGAAGGTACTGCTAGTTGGAGCAGGGAAAACTGGTGCCCAGATTGTCCAAGAAGTGCGACAAAGTCCTCAACTGAATCTGGAAGTTGTTGGATTTGTTGATGATGACCCAACGAAAGTAAGACGCAAAGTAGAAGGGGTGCCAGTTCTTGGGTCGTCTAGCCAGTTGGTTGCGATCACTTCTTCTCTCAATGTCAATGAAGTCTTGATTTCCATGCCTTCGGCAAGTGCGGCTCAAATCCGTAAGTTAGTAGATCTTGCGCGTGGAACTGGACTGAAGCTGAAAGTCTTGCCGGGACAGGGAGAGATTCTTCGAGATCGCAACCTCACGCCCCAAGCTAGAGAAATTCAAATCCAAGATATCTTGGGGCGTCCAGAAGTTCGACTTGACTTAGCGGAGGAGTTTGGTTCGCACTTTCCCTCAGCGCGATCGCAAATCTACCAACGTACCATCCTGGTCACAGGTGCAGGCGGTACCATCGGCTCAGAAATCTGTCGCCAGTTGGCTCGTCTAGAACCCAAACACCTGCTGCTACTCGGACGTGGGGAGAACAGCATCTTCCAAATCGAGCAAGAACTGCGACGAGACTTTCCAAACTTAATGACAACTCCAGTCATTGCCGATATCCGTCATCAAGCTCGTATCGAACGGATCTTAAAAAACTGGAAGCCAGAAATCATCTTTCATGCCGCTGCTCACAAGCACGTCCCCTTAATGCAGCATAACCCCACAGAAGCGATCGAGAACAACGCTCTTGCTTCAGCTTACTTGGCGACTCTGGCTGATACCTATGGGGTTGAAACCTTTGTCCTTATTTCTACCGACAAAGCGGTTGACCCCTCTAGCTTTATGGGTCTGAGTAAGCGCTTGGCTGAACTCATGGTCAAGGCACATGCCGCCACAAGTAAGACTCGCTTTCTCGTTGTGCGCTTTGGCAACGTTCTTGGGAGCCGTGGTAGTGTCGTCCCAATTTTTCAAGCGCAAATCGCTCGAGGCGGTCCCGTTACAGTTACCGACCAAGCAATGACCCGCTACTTTATGACGACTCCTGAGGCAGCGCAGCTAGTAATTCAAAGCATAGCTGTAGGTCAATCAGGACAAACACTGATTTTAGACATGGGTCAGCCCGTCAATATTTTTGACCTGGCAGAACAGATGATCCAGCTAGCCGGGTTCACCCCACAGCAGGACATCCCAATTCAGATTACAGGTTTGCGTCCCGGAGAGAAGCTGCATGAATCTTTAACAGGAGCTACAGAAAATATCATGCCCACACAGCATCCAAAAATCATGGCTGTCTGTAGTAAATTACTGCTCGTTGAAGCACTGTCAGACGTAATAGCTACCCTTTCAGAAGCGACAGCCCATAATGTAGCTTCAGAGGCTTTGTGGGCAGTCGCTCAAAAATGTCTACTTACTTTTGAACATGAATCTCAAAAACATGAAATTATATGACTTAGGTAAAGTCTTATTTGCAGAAGGCTGGTTCTTTTTCGTTCCCTATCTATTTCTTTACCTGGTATTTAAATATTTCCATTTGAAAATATTTTATCTAGAAAATATTTTTATATTTTTGCATTTGTTTAACATTATAGTTTTTATCTATTATTTATGTAAGTTTTATACTAAAAATCATTTATATAAATTAGTATTTTGGATTAACCTAATACTACTGTTTCAGATTCCAGGAGCCTATCTAGAATTCCCCTCTGACTCCTGGGAACACTTCCGACGAATTTTTGAGTGGCAAGGCTATGGTTTCGTAAACGAGCATTCAGCTAATTATAAATTTACTTATTTTTGGGGCTGGACGCTGATGTCTAAAGTCGAGCCTCTCTCTAGAAGATCTGCCCTTGATATCTATAGCACCTTTTGGCAGTTTCTCCTTGCCTACCAATTTTACTTATTTGCTTTGCGAATAGGATTTTCAGAATCTTGGGCAAAAATTCAAGCATTAGGAACTATCTGTTTATTTGGCACTAATGTATTTGGCTTCTATCGCTACTATGCCCTTTCATCAACCCCTTTAGCTTATATAGCCTACCTGCGATCATTAATTGTAATTACTGATATTTTTGATGGAAAAAGAAAGAAAGGCTGTGAACTTATCCTTTTGCTTCCTATAATTTATTACAACCACTATCAAGAACTCTTTCTATTATTAATTTCAAATTTGGCGATTTTTCTTGTAAGGCTGTATGAAAAAAAACAAATTGTATTAGGTAAAAAAATAATCTATATAATCCCTGTAGTTATACTTCTAAGTTTTCTTTTAGGAGTCTTATCTATAAAGTTTTTTCAACAGTATGCGGTTTTAATCTCTAATTTTTATAATTCTTATTTTCAGGATTACTTTAAAGAAAAGACAGCTCAGTATTTAACTTTAGATCCTAATTATTGGTCAAAATGGGGGATTCTTCGGGTTTGGGATCAAAAACTTCCATACTTTCAGACTTTAGGTGTTTATGGCTATTTGAGTATGTTATTCTCCCTGATTTCTTGGAAAAAATATAGATTGTTATCAACTCTGACCTTGTTGCCACTTTTGCTACTATTTTTTCAACCTTTTACGCTTTTCATTGCCATAATAGATGGTCACTATACTACTTTTAGGATTTTGTATGCTTTTCCTTACAGCTTTGTGTTAATAGTGGCTCTAAAGGAAATGTTTGAATTTATTAGTAAGACAAAAAAAATATATATAAATAATCATATTATTGTTGTATTTTTATTATTTTTTTTGTCTGCTCAACCGAGTCTTCCCTGGCGCGGTAGATTATGGCACCAGTTATACAAGACACCAGAACAATTATCCCTTAAAACCCTAGATGTAACTGCACAATGGTTTTTTGAAAATCGTCAACTAGAAGATCAGTATGTAATTGCACAATGGTTTTTTGAAAATCCTACACTAGCCTCTCCATGTAGTATATTAGTAACTGATAATGCGACGAGTTTTAGTTTAGCTACTCATTTTGGTTCAATCCCACCTGACAGATTATCTTCCTATAATCCTAGTCAAAGTATAAAGACGGTTGATAGCTTAAAGAACTACATCAATAATTCACAAAATCAGCAAAAAATATGTAGTTTTTTAGTTGGTATACCTGCCCAAATAAATCCTTCGCCTATCTCAGAAGTAGGGCAAAATTCTGGACATTGGCTACCCGACCTAGTGAGACAAGATCTTAATTACAGCCAACAGTTTGTAGAGATAACTACGGCTTTAACTTCTTTCGGTTGGAGTAAAACATTTGTGCCTCCCTTTTATTGGCTTTATGAAGCTCCCTCACGTGAAACTCTTCAATGAACTAGGGGGATTCAATAATATTGCCCATACTACTCAGTTCTAAAATAGTTATAGCAGTGATCTATTTGGCAATGGGTAATTCCACAAAAGGGACGGAACTTGGGTGTTTTTGCTAAATCCGGTGGCAGCGATCGCATATAATTGCTATACCAAAAGGGTAGAAACCCTAATACAAAAGGAAAATTGGGACTCCAGGCTAACGTGGCTCTCTGTTCAAGTTAGGTGAGCCTAGGAACTCTTAAACCATAAAGTATCCACCTAGTAACGTTGGCGTTCGGCATTTACTGATATGCTATAAGTTTTGATGGAATGGGCAATTTGTAGTGTTGCCAGCATGAGGTGTGATGAGTGAGATTGCGATTTCTGTAAAAAATGTTTCAAAGTGCTTCAAGCGCTATGCTCAGCCTGTAGACCGGTTAAAGGACTTGCTGCTGCCTGGAAAAAGCAGGGCAAATGAATTCTGGGCTTTACAGAATATTGACCTAGAGGTACTGAAGGGACAGACCTTAGGAATTGTGGGGCGAAATGGCTCTGGAAAAAGTACACTACTACAAATTATCGTAGGAACGTTGACACCGACTAGTGGCGAAGTTCAGGTTAGAGGTCGGATTTCGGCATTGCTAGAGTTGGGAAGTGGATTTAACCCGGAATTTACAGGGCGTCAGAATGTCTTTTTTAATGGACGGTTGTTGGGTCTGGATCACAAAGAGATTGAAGCCAAGTTTGATCAGATTGCCGCTTTTGCTGATATTGGAGATTTTATTGAACAACCCGTTAAGACTTATTCAAGTGGGATGTTTGTTCGGCTAGCGTTTGCCGTAGTCACAACGGTCGAGCCTGATATTTTGGTGGTGGATGAGGCGCTGTCGGTCGGTGATGAAGCTTTTCAGCGTAAGTGTTTTGCTCGGCTTCAATCAATTCGGGAGCGGGGAGGAACAATTTTGTTTGTTTCCCATTCAGCGGCTTCAGTTATAGATCTTTGCAATTCAGCTATTTTGATAGATCACGGAGAGTTGCTTCTGTCTGGTAATCCTAAGTCAGTAGTTTTCAATTATCAAAAGTTGATTTATGCGCCAGCCGGGAAAATACAGGCTTTGCGTGAAGACATACGGAGCATGAATCATCAAGGGAAAGTCAATCAATCGCTCAACGATTCGATAACCAAGTCTTCTAGCCCTAGACAAAAGGCATCTGCTCTTTATGATCCCGATATGAAGCCTAAGAGTACTATCTCTTATATATCTATTGGAGCAAAAATTTCTCAGACTCATATTACTAACCTTGAAGGCAAAACTGTCAACATTTTATGCAGACGAAGCAATTATATTTACACTTATCAGGTCAAGTTTTCTGAGACAGCTTACAGAGTTAGGTTTGGGATGTTAATTAAGACCATCAGTGGTTTTGAGCTAGGGGGTGCTGTCTCTCACACTCTAGATAAGGCGATTGAATGTGTAGAGCAAGGTAGTACAGTTCAAGTTCAGTTTAGATTTCATTGTTTGTTACAACCGGGAGTTTATTTCCTCAATGCTGGGGTTCTTGGATTGGTAGATGATACCGAAGTCTTTCTCCATCGCTGTGTTGATACAGCTATGTTTAGAGTACAAATCGAAGAAAATATATTGGAAACCGGTCTGGTAGACTTTAAAGTAGACACTCACGTTTCTTTACTTAACCAAAGTCAAGTTATACCTATCGGGATAGAAAAAAAATCAAAAGAAATTGAGAGAAATTTAGAAGCATAAATATAATAATTTTTGAAATGGTAATATTTTATTTATATTTTTTCTAAAGATATGCAAAATAACGATAGTAAGCAAAGCATTTTTATAATCACTGGAATGCATCGTTCTGGTACCTCTCTTACAGCGTCATTGCTCCAGAGCGCAGGGGTAGATATAGGTAAAAGGCTAATGCCAGCAGGGGCTGGTAATGTAAAAGGGTACTTTGAAAATCTTAATTTTACAGAGTTTCACGAAAATATTTTATTATCTCAAGGAATTAGTAAGGCAGGTTGGACTGTAGAGAAACAGATTAAGGTGCCAGAGCAATTTTTAGGGCGAGCTAAATTACTTGTCCAGGAAAATTCTTCTAGGAAGATTTGGGGATGGAAAGATCCAAGAACAACTCTATTCTTGAATTACTGGGCAGATTTAATTCCTCAAGCCAATTTTTTATTAATATACCGTGCACCGTGGGAAGTGATTGATTCTCTTTACCGACGACGTAATGTAGGAGATGAAGGATTTGATTTTAATCCTAATTTTGCTTTAGAAATTTGGCTGAACTATAACCAAGAAGTTCTAAGATTTTATGAGCAATTTTCGGAACGTTGCCTTTTAATCAGTATTTATAGCATTGCCCACGATCCTAGTTTTCTAATACAAGCTATCAAAGATAAGTTTGGGATTCCCTTAAATTACCCGGATTCAGATATTTACGACGATTCATTACTGAATACGCAGTCGTATAATTTGCATCGACCTGCTTTGATCAAGCATTACTTTCCTCAGGTATGGGAACTTTACCAGGAACTTAATGCTAAGGCAGTGACACCGGAGGCTTTGTCTTCTTCGCTTGTTCCTGAACTCCCACCTCTACCACCTTATGAAGCCTGGGTGCTTCAGGATTGGCTAGATCTTCGGAGATTAGAAAAAGAGTCATTCAAGTTACAAACTCAGTTAGAGCAGTCCCACGAGGAACTCGATCGCAATCGCTCTCAACTGCAACAAACACTACAACAGAATCAGGCAGAACAGGAGCGATCGCATGTTGAGTTAGCGCAATCTCAATCCCAACTACAACAGACTCAATCCCAACTACAACAGACTCAATCCCAACTACAACAGACTCAATCCCAACTACAACAGACTCAATCCCAACTACAACAGACTCAATCCCAACTACAACAGACTCAATCCCAACTACAACAGGTGCTAGTTGAACTGGAGCAATCAAAAACTCTGATTCTTGCAATGGAGAGCAGTAAGTTTTGGAAAATGCGAATAGCTTGGTTTTGGCTAAAGCAAGTATTCGGCGTAACAGAGAATTCTAAGCAGTCGTTTAACCGCTTATTGTCTAGAGCCAAAAAGCTACTTTACCTCCTAAAAAATAAAGGCTTAAAGTATACAATTACTAGACTATCTAGAAAAGTCTATTTAAAGCTTGATGATGGCTCAGCCAATATTGAAGTCTTACCAGAAACCTATCAAGGATGGCTCCAAAAAAACTTTCCCAGAGAATCTGACTTGCGAAAAATGGCTGAGACAGTGGAAGTTTTTACTAATAAGCCAGTTATTAGTATAATCATGCCGGTTTTTAATACTGCGGAGCGTTTTTTACGAGAAGCGATTGAGTCGGTTCTCACTCAGGTTTATCCTTATTGGGAGTTATGTATTGCAGATGATGCATCAACTCAGCCTCACGTCAGGGCTGTTTTGGAAGAATATAGAGCAAAAGATAGCCGAATTAAAGTAGCTTTCAGAGAGCAAAATGGACATATTGCTCAGGCTTCTAACTCGGCTATAGAATTAGCAACTGGTGAGTTTTTATCTCTACTAGATCATGATGACTTACTTACACCAGATGCTTTGTATGAGGTAGCCCTTCTGTTGAATCGGCACCCTGAAGCAGATATGATTTATTCAGATGAAGACAAGGTTGACGAACATAATCAATTCTGCCTCCCATTCTTTAAGCCCGACTGGTGTCCTGACTCCTTTTTGTCTCGGATGTACACCTGCCATCTGGGAACTTATAGGCGATCGCTAGTAACAGAAATAGGAGGCTTTAGAGTCGGTTATGAAGGTAGCCAAGACTATGACCTCGTGTTGAGAGTTACTGAAAAGACTGAAAAAATATTTCATATTCCTAAAATTCTTTACCACTGGAGAGTTCATCCTGAATCAGCTTCTAGTGGTGCTGAAGCCAAGCCTTATGCCTACATAGCAGCAGAAAAAGCCCTTACAGATGCTCTTTCTAGAAGGGGCGAAAAAGGAGTAATTTCTGGAACACCAGGGTACATGGGACTATATGTTACTCGATATAAAATAGAAAACCACAAACTTGTAAGTATTATTATTCCCACTAAAGACTTAGGAGAAACTTTAAATAAATGCTTGAAATCTATTTTTGAGAAAAGTGTTTATCCAAAGTATGAAGTTATTGTCATAGATAATGGCAGTACTGAAGACCATACAACTAAAGTTATTAACTTCTGGGAAACTCACGAACCCTCTCGGTTTAGATGTTACAAACTTGACATTCCTTTCAACTTTTCTAAGATTAATAATTACGCTGTAACCCAGGCAAAAGGTGAATATATACTTTTACTAAATAATGATATAGAAGTTGTCACACCTGACTGGATTGATGCCATGGTAGAGCAGGCTCAACGACCCTCTATTGGGGCAGTTGGCGGACTTCTCTTATATCCAGATAATTCCATACAACATGCAGGAATTGTATTAGGTATTGGTGGGGTTGCTAGTCACAGCCACAAAAAGTTGCCCTCAATTTATCCGGGATATGGAGGTCAGGTAATAACTATCAACAATTATTCAGCAATTACCGGAGCGTGTTTAATGTGTAGACGGGAAGTGTACGAACGTGTTGGTGGATTTGAAGAGAAATTAGCCGTTGCTTATAATGATGTAGATTTTTGCCTCAAGTTAGTAGAGAAAGGATACAGGAATATATATCTTCCCCACGTCGTTTTATATCATCATGAGTCAAAAAGTAGAGGACATGAGGATACTCCTGAAAAACTTGCCCGGTTAGCAAAAGAGGCAGAGTATATGCAGACTAAGTGGAGCAAAATCCTTAAAGATGACCCTTGCTATAATCCCAATTTAACCCGATCAAGTGATGATTACAGGATAAATATATAGCTGAAATCCTAGAAAAGAATTTCATCAAGTACATCGATCCGCAAAAATAGTATAGCTCAACTAAAAGGAAGCTTAATATGACATCTATTTTAGGAAATTTAACAAACAAGCTCAATTTCTTAGCAAAACCAAACAAACTAAAAGATACAGGAAGTCCTTCCTTATCAGGAACTTCATTACGGCAGCAAATTGCTTCTCAATATCTAACGGGTTCTGGAATTGAGATTGGAGCTTTACATTCACCTCTTGAAATTCCTTCTGATGTTGAAATCCGCTACTTGGATCGAATGCCAGTTGAGCAATTAAGAAAACAATACCCAGAGTTAGCAGAACATAAACTAGTAGAACTTGATCTCATTGATGACGGTGAAACCTTAGCCTCTATTCCAGATGCATCACTAGACTTTGTGATTTCCAATCACATGATTGAGCATTGCCAGAATCCAATAGCTTCTCTGGAAAATTGGATAAGGGTTTTGAAGACCGATGGCATTTTGTATATGGCTGTGCCAGATAAGCGATATACCTTTGATTGCGATCGTCCTATCACCTCCTTAGAACACCTGATTCGAGACTACACGGAAGGAGCTGAGTGGTCAAAGTACTCTCACTTTGAGGAGTGGAATCGTTTAGTTAATAAGGTTCCTGACAGTGATGTTGCTGTACGAACTAAACGTCTTATTGACATGAACTACAGTATTCATTTTCATGTATGGACTCCAATGGAATTTATAGAAATGCTTGTATACTGCAAAAAATATTTGTCTTTCTTAATAGAAATTGAATTACTGCAAAAAAATGGAATGGAGTTTATTGTAGTTTTAAGAAAAAGAGTTGGTGAATAACTGAATTTATACAGATTTAATCATTACTACAAAAACTTACTCTTGTTAACTTTTACTGCAAAGTTCCCTAAGCATTTGTTAATTTCTTTTAGTTAAAAGCAATGGATAACTTAAAGATCGATTTGGGTTGTGGGTTGAGGAAGAAGGAAGGAACTCTAGGCATTGATTTTCAACCCTATCCAGGTGTTGACTATGTTTTAAACATTCAAACAGACCCTCTACCATTTCCTGATAAAAGCGTTAAATACGTTCACTCATCTCATTTTTTAGAACATATTCAAAACCCAATAAACATTTTTCAAGAAATCAGCCGTGTTTGTGCTGATGGTGCTCAGCTAGAGTTTTGGACTCCGTATGGTTGGTCAAATCCAGCGTTTATATTTGATCATAAATTATTTTATAATGAAGATCATTATTTACATTTGTGCGTTTGGCATTTTGATGTATGGGAAAAGGTACTAAATGCTAGATGGTTATTAAAAGAAATTATTTATGTTGTTGATCGTTCAGTTTTAGTAGAACTTTATCGTAATCAAATTAGCTTAGATTTTGCATTAAAGTACTATAAGGGCTGCGTTGTTGAATTTGGAGTAGTTATCGAAGTTCATCATGAGTATAAAGGCGAAAAATCACAGCCTAGAAAAACATTTGCGCTGGCTCGCTCTTCTAAGAGATATCCTGTACAGCAGAAGGATGATGATACTTTTAATTCTGTAGAGATAGAGCAAGCTATTAATTGGTTTACAGCAACTGAACACGAACGAGTTCGGTTTTATACTCAGAATTTTCAACTAGAACTGGAGCAATTACAGTCTCTACCTACGGATACTCGTGCAAAAATAGAGCAATTACAAATCCAGCTTCAGCACCATCAAACAGAGCTACAACAGTCACGAGATTTGATTAATGCAATGCAATCAAGTAAGTTTTGGCAAGTGCGTAATGGTTGGTTTAAGTTTAAAAAGTTGATAGGTAAAAAATGAGCATACTAGATCAATACGTTACATCTGCCTATACTCCACAGGATGCGCTTGATATTTTTAAAGGAGAGTGGTCGTCGAAACTACCTGAACCTTTAGCAGGGCTGGAGTCTGGCTCCATTCCCTTATTTGAGGACGGACGTATTGAATGGGCTTTGGCTCAACTAGGTGGTATTGAAAGCAAAACTGTGATTGAATTAGGTCCTCTAGAAGCAGGGCATAGTTATATGCTTGAACGTCTAGGAGCAGAATCAATCCTATCAGTCGAAGCCAATAGCCATGCGTACTTAAAGTGTTTGATAGTTAAAGAGTTACTAGATCTAAAGCGTGTACGCTTTGTGTACGGAGATTGTATAGAATATCTACGAAGCAACCGAACAAAGTTTGACGTTTGTATTGCTAGTGGCATACTTTATCATATGCGTAACCCAGTTGAATTGATTGCACTTGCCGCTCAGGCATCCGATCAGATTTTTCTTTGGACTCACTACTACGACAAGGCAATTATCTCTAAAACCCCCAACTTGGCGCATAAATTTCCTAGCAGTAAACAAGTAGAGCATTGTGGATTTCGGCATACGCTTTATTCCCAAGAGTACAAAGTGGCACTAAATTGGGGTGGCTTCTGCGGGGGCAGTGAAGCCTCTAGTAATTGGCTCAGCCGCGACGATATCCTAGGGTGCCTTAAGCATTTTGGTCTAAATAACATTGAGATTAATTTTGACCATCCTGACCATCCCAATGGGCCTAGCTTTGCCTTGGTGGCAACTCGGTAGTTGCTGATTTTGACTCTGCTCAATTTAAGTGGGATGTAAATATAGAAGATGTTTTAGGTTCAAACAACTACTATCCCAATAGACAAAATAATTAAACTTTAGTTCAAAGGTAATTGGTCGATCGCTTTCCCGAAAATACTAGGTTTTTTATCAACACCATTTTAAATGAGTGAAGGGCAAAAGCTACTATGGTGACCAAAAAAGCACTGGTTACTGGATTAACCGGGCAAGACGGTTCTTACCTGGCTGAACTTCTTTTAGATAAAGGTTATCAAGTCTTTGGTCTAGTACGTCGCTCTAGCTCTAGCCATTTCGGGCGCATCAGCCACTTCTCCAACAATATCCAAATCCTCTCCGGTGATTTGCTCGACCAATGCTCCTTGATGGATGCCCTCAGCGAAGCCCAACCTGACGAAATTTATAACCTTGCCTCCCAAAGCTACGTTCCCATCTCTTGGAGTCAACCCGCCCTAACTGCCGAATATACGGCTATTGGTGTTTCTCGCTTATTAGAATCGATTCGTCGCTGCAAGCCTGATGCTAAGTTTTACCAGGCTTCCAGCAGCGAAGTGTTTGGTCAACCGGATGAATCACCCCAAACTGAACGTACTCCCTTTCGCCCTCGGAATCCTTATGGTGTTGCCAAAGCCTACGCTCACTGGATGACGGTCAACTATCGCCAGCAGTACAATCTCTATAACTGCTGCGGTATCACCTATACTCATGAATCTCCCCGTCGGGGTACAGAGTTTGTCTTTCGTAAAATTACTCGTGGTGCTGCTTTAATTAAGCTGGGTTTGGCGAACGAACTAAAACTCGGTAACCTTGATGCCCGTCGCGATTGGTGTTATGCCAAAGATGCCGTCTACGCTATGTGGTTGATGCTTCAGCAAGAGCAACCTGATGACTACATTATTGCAAGTGGTACAACTCACTCTGTGAGGGAACTTGTCGAGTGTGCTTTCAACTGCATTGGCTTGAACTGGCAAGATTATGTCTCTGTTGACCCTGCCTTCTACCGTCCTGATGAAGCTGTGGAGTTAGTGGGTTCTATTGATAAAGCTCAGAAAAATTTAGGTTGGCAACCGCAGTATTCTTTTGAGCAACTGGTTGAATTGCTAGTTGACCACGATCTCAAGGAAATAACAGAACGAGGCATTTCTCATTAAACTCTTCTAGAGTACAAGGTGGCTTAATCCTTGTACTTGTTCGCTGCTAATGACTGCAAAATCGAGCTAATGTGATTTACTTGCTGATCGTTAATTATTATTCAACTGATTTTATTGCTCGATTAATTCGCTCTCTTTCCTGTAGCCAAACTATTCGGTATCAAATTGTTATTGTTAATAACTCCCAAAACGACCATGCTCTACAAGAATTGAAAGATGATAGGATTCTAATTTTAGAAGCAAAAGCTAATCTCGGTTTTGGCAAAGCCTGCAATCTCGGACTTAACTGGATTTATGCTCAAGACCCAAATGCGATCGCATGGATTATTAATCCCGATACTTACCTGCCAGAAAATACTCTAGAAAAGGTTCCTGGCTTATTTGAAGCTTATCCAGTTTCGATTCTCGGTAACCTAATCTATACACCAACAGGTGAGGTTTGGTTTGCTGGAGGGCAATTTATCTCTAATCAAGGATCTATCCTTTCGACTCACTTGCTAGGTTCTCAATTAGACACTACCTGTGTATCTTGTGATTGGGTAAGTGGATGTAGTCTTCTCCTTAATCTCCGACTCTTTCCTGAATGCCCCCAGTTTGACCCAGCATACTTTCTATACTACGAAGACTTTGATTTTTGTCGTCGTTATGCAACGATGGGTCATCAAATTGCGATTACTAATCAGCTCAGTATAGTGCATCAACCTTCTTCAATTGCCGATCGCAACATTGTTAAAAAATTTCAGCATAGTACCTATAGTTACTTGCTAACTCTAGAACGGTACACCAAAAAAGAAGTTTTTCTGTGGCGATTTCTCCGGCTCACGCTCCACGCCTTGATCTTATTAGTGATAAAACCGCAAACGGCTTTTGGTAAACTGGCGGGCGTATTGAGCTATTTAGGGAGAGTAAAACACACTTGTTGAACTCAGTTTTAGTTAATCTGTCATTCCTCTTTTCTAAACCCACTGGAATTAGCACTTATGCCGCTAATCTCTTTCCTTATTTACAACCCATTAACCCAACTCTTTTAATTTCACCCGTTGGGCATCAGTGTCAACCAGAAGCCTCTAACTTTACCTGCTACTCTGTACCAGACGGTATGACTCCTGAACAAGGTACAAAAGGGCATCTGCGCCGCCTTCTATGGACTCAGCTACGACTCCCACAACTCTATCAACAATTGCGTTCGCCGCTTCTGTTTTCTCCCGTTCCAGAAGCACCCCTATTTACCAACTGCCGCTACATCGTCACCGTCCACGACCTCATCCCGTTGCGCTTTCCCCGGCGCGGTTCTCCTCTGACGACCTATTTCCGCAACTATATCCCCCAAGTTCTCACCCAAGCGCAACACATCCTTTGTGACTCCCAGGCTACTGCCAAGGACATCACCAACTTTTACAATATCCCTACTGATAAAATTACGCCTGTTCTCCTCGCCTACAACCCCAAAGACTTCCGCTTTCTCAACTTACCTACCAGCAATTATTTTCTCTACGTTGGGCGCCACGACCCTTACAAAAATTTGCCGCGCCTGATCGATGCCTTTGCTGGTTTGCACAAGCAGGAGTGTGAACTGTGGATTGCTGGTTCCCCAGATGGGCGCTATACACCACTCCTCCAGGAACAAGTCAACCATTTAGGTCTAACCGAGAGAGTAAAATTTCTCGACTACGTTCCTTACGAGCAATTGCCGATAATTATCAACCAGGCGATCGCACTCGTTTTTCCTAGTCTTTGGGAAGGGTTTGGACTGCCTGTACTCGAAGCCATGGCTTGTGGCACACCCGCAATTACATCCAACCTCTCCTCCTTACCCGAAGTTGCTGGTGAGGCTGCCCTTCTCGTCAATCCTTACAACACGGGCGAAATCACCGAAGCGATGCAAGCCATAGTCACAGATTCAACGTTGCGATCGCATTTACGCACCCTCAGCCTAGATCGTGCTAGTCAGTTTAGCTGGGAAAAAACAGGACTTGCCACGATGGAAGTCTTACAACAATACCTTTGATGTTGCTCGACGCTTTTATCGCTGCCAAAGCACCAGAACAACCCCACAAACAATGAAAGCCAAACCAAATAAACGAGTTCCAGGAATTGGTTCGTGAAATGCGAAGTAACCGAGTAAGACAGTAAAGATGTAGATTAGGGCAGCTGAAGGACCCGCAACGCTGAGCTTAACACGGGTAAGCAACAGAATATAAGCGATCGCTCCCAGACCGTAGCAAACCAAGCCAGCTAACAACTCTGGGGTCATGATGATATTCAAAACATGACTGACTACATTACCAGAGTTAACCTTCCCCAGTTTCAATGCTCCTGCCTTCAGGAAAAACTGCCCTAATACGCTAGCAATCATTGAAACAACTAATAAACCAAACTCTTGAGGGGTCACGAGACCAAATCCTTATGCGAGTCGCTCAGTTGAATAATTTACAGCTAACTGGAAGACAACGGTGAACTTTAGTGAAGAACCTGTGGAAGGAGATAGAATCACCGAAGCCATACAAGCTGTAGCCACTCTATTCAGCTTTGCGATCGCATTTATGCACCCTGAGTTTGAATCGTGCCAGTCAGTTTGGTTGGGAGAAAACAGGACTTGCCACTGTTGACACTCTCAAGCGATATTTGTAGCAACCTACAACATCTTTTCCAGAAACTGCTTAGCACGAGCGCACTGCGGATTGCCAAAGAAGTCACTAGGAGGTGAATCTTCAGCCAACCGTCCCCCGTCGAGAAACAAAATGCGATGGGCAACTTCCCGCGCAAATCCCATCTCGTGGGTAACAATCGCCATGGTGATGCCCGTTTTCGTGAGGTCTTTCATCACCTCTAGTACCTCTTTCACCATTTCTGGGTCAAGCGCTGAGGTTGGCTCATCAAACAACATGATATCTGGCTTCATTGCCAGCGAACGTGCGATCGCTACACGTTGTTTCTGTCCCCCCGATAATTTCGAGGGATAAACATCCGCTTTCTCTGCTAACCCCACTTTTGCCAGTAGTTCCAACCCTTCTTTCCGTGCCTCATCATCAGAAATATGCTTCACCTTAGTTGGTGCATACATCACATTTTTGAGTACGGTCATATGAGGAAACAGATGGAAATGTTGAAACACCATGCCGACATTTTGGCGAATCTTCATGATGTTGGTTTTCGGCGCAGTGATGTCTACTCCATCAATGTAAATCTTCCCAGCCGTTGGCACTTCTAGTAAGTTCAGGCAACGAAGAAACGTTGACTTACCCGATCCTGAAGGCCCAATAACCGCTACAACTTGCCCTCTCTTAATATCCGTAGAAATATCTTGTAGAACCTTAAGCTCTCCAAAGGATTTAAACAAATGTTCGACTTTCACAGCCACGTTGCTGTTTCCGTTTGAGTGCGTAACCTGATCAACTGCTACGTTGTAATTTTCGTTCGAGTGCATATCCCCCCCAGGTCAAACTCATGACCATCAAATAGTAAACAATGCCAGCAAACAGCAACGGTTCAAAATAGATATATTTTTCTGCTCCTACAATTTGCGCTCTGCGTAATAAGTCAGCGACCCCAATTGTAGAAACCAAAGCTGAATCTTTAAGCAGAGCGATACTTTCATTCACCAAAGCTGGCAAAATGTTTTTTATCGCTTGTGGCAATATGATGTCTGACATCATTGGTTTATAAGGAACACCCAACGACAAAGCCGCTTCTCGTTGTCCTTTATCTACGGCAAGAATTCCTCCTCTAATTGTTTCAGAAATGTAAGCCCCTGAGTTGAGAGTAAATGTAATCACACCTGCCAACAAAGCTGGAATATCGTAGCCAGTTAGCTGAGGTGTTGCGTAATAGACGATGGCAATTTGCAGTAGTAGGGGTGTGCCTCTGAATATAGAGGTGTAGACGTTTGCAAACCAAGTCAGAGGTTTGATCGTAGAGATCTTAAACAAAGACAGTATCGTACCCCAAATAAATCCTAGTAACGCCGACAGCGCCGTGAATAGTAACGTTACTCGTATTCCATCAATGATGTAGGGAATACTAGGCATTATCCTGGCTAAAGGAAAGTTACTGTTATTGGTTGCACCGCTGGTTGCATTACCAGTGCTTACTTCTTTTCCTTTATTTTCAAACCACTTGGTCACCAGCTTGTCAAGCTCACCGTTATCTTTCATCTCCTTGAGGACACGGTTAAAATCATCGGCTCGCTCAGAACCTTTAGGAAAAGCAATAGCAGAACCCGCTGCTTCTTCCGGATTGGGAAGGGTATTGAATTCTAGATCTGGATTAGATGCGACAAATCCTTTGGCTATTGTGTCTTCAATGATGGCGGCATCAATTCGATTCGCCTTAATCTCTTGGATTAGTTCACTGGTTTTATTAAGAGGTTTTACAGTAACATCGTTAACTTTCTCAGCTATTTTGCCAGCTTCTTTCTCTTGAATTGAACCAAGTTGTACACCAACTTGTTTTCCAGCTAAATCTTCTGGTTTTTTCAGGTTACTGCCTGTTTGGCTAACAATCGTATTTTTAGCTTCGTAGTAGATTTCAGAGAAATCAACATTTTTTTTGCGTTCTTCTGTCGGTGTCATACCTGCCATAGCAAAGTCAGCACGACGCGACTGTAGGGCAGGAATGATGCCATTGAAGTCTGTATCTCTTATTTCCAGTTCAAAGTTAAGCTCTTCGGCAATTCTTTTGGCAATGTCTATGTCAAAACCGATTATCTCATCTTTGCCACTGGCAGTATCTCGAAACTCATAAGGTGGATAATCCGCTGAAGTAACCATTGTTAATTTTTCTGGGTTACCTCCTGATTGCTGAGCTATGGCATGGTCAAGGTGTCCATACCCAGTAATAAGATTCATTGCAAGTACAGCAATGAATGAGATGGTGAATAACCATCCAAACTTTTTAATGCGAAACACCTCTGTTTCCCCAGTCAATAATGGATGAACACTTAGAATTTAAAAGCAGCTAAGGCGGGACGACTCAGTTGTGTCCTAAATAACAATTACCAATTTAATAATTGTAAATGCCATACCCCTGAGGATGTATTTTATTTGACGCGGTAGATACAGCAGAACACAAACTTTAGCTGATAAAGTTGCAAGAAACCGTAATTTTTGATACGAATTGTTAAGCCTAGAGATTGCTTGATGGGTTGTTGCTGAGGTTAGTCAGAATTAGCTCTGGTTCAACAGCAGCAAAGTTTTACATTAACGTGAGCAACTCTACTTTTGTGAATGGCTCATCAGGCGCGATCGCATCTAGCATCCAATTAAAGATTAAACACTTGTAACACTGCCTAGACGAGTAAACATCCGCTAGCTAGGAAACAAACGACTCACCATGACGCAGCTAACAAGTGAGCATCCAATTTCAAGAACCAAGCGAAAAATACCGCTGCGCCTCGTCTTAGTCGTGCCATTCGTCCTGCAAATCTTTGCGGCTGTGGGGCTAACAGGATGGCTATCACTACGCAATGGGCAAAAAGAGGTCAACGACATTGCTACCCAGTTGAGAAATGAAGTCACATCCCGGATTTTACAACATATCACGACGTATATTGAGACACCCCAAACAGTAGCTCAAATTAACGCCGATGCTGTCCGTCTTGGAGAGTTGAATTTACAAAATTCCGGCAGTCTAGAACGACACTTCTGGTACCAAATGCAGTTGTTTAAGTCTCTCCGCCCCATTGCTTTTGGTAATGAACAGGGAGAAATTCGCTCGGTCGATCGCCTCGATGATGGCAGCTTGGTGATTCGAGTTGTGGACAAGTCTACTGGTGGTAGCTATCACACCTATGCCACGGATAACCAAGGGAATCGCACCAAACTAATAAAGGTTAAAAAAACCTTCGATCCTCGAACTCGCCCCTGGTATAAAGCGGCTGTGAAAGCCGGAAAACTCACTTGGAGTAAGATTTACCCATATTTTTCCTCATCGTCATTGGCTATCAGTGCTGCCCGTCCTTTTTACGACGACAGGACAGGCACCTTGCTTGGAGTCACCAACGCAACACTATCCCTCTTTGAAGTTAGCGACTTTTTGCAGAACTTAAAAATTGGTCGTTCTGGACAGACATTTATCATGGAGCGCTCCGGAGACTTAGTCGCGTGTTCATCGCTCCAGCAGCCGCTTATCCTCAATAAGGACGGAGCAAAGGAGAAATGGAGACGGCTACAAGCGATCGAAAGCAACAATCGTCTCACTCATCTCACAGCACAGTATTTGATAAAACACTTTGGCGACCTTCACCGCATTAATGGCAGCCAGCAGCTTGACTTCAAAATTGGCAGCAAGCGGCAATTCGTACAAGTGACACCGTTTGCTGACGCTCATGGGTTAGATTGGCTCGTTGTGGTGGTCGTTCCAGAAGACGATTTCATGCAGCAAATCAATGCCAACACTCGTACCACCATCCTCCTGTGTCTGGGGGCGCTGGTGCTAGCTACCGTAATCGGAATCCTTACCTCCCGCTGGATTACTCGTCCCATTCTCCGTTTAAGTAAAGCATCTAGTGCCTTAGCAAAACAGGCTGCCACCTCTGACTTTATTAGTAGCCCATTAGACCAAAAAGTTGAGGTACAGGGTATCAATGAACTGGAGCTTCTGGCTCAATCGTTTAATCAAATGGCGCAACAGTTGCAAGAGTCATTTGCTGCTCTTGAAAAGACAAATACCGAGTTAGAAATGCGAGTCGAAAAGCGAACCGCTGAACTAAGAGAAGCAAAAGTTGCTGCTGATACAGCTAACCACGCCAAGAGCGAATTCCTTGCTAACATGAGCCATGAACTCCGTACTCCTCTTAATGGGATTTTGGGATACGCTCAAATCTTAGAACGCGATAAAGATATAACCTCCAAGCAAAAAGATGCTATCCAAATTATTCAGCAGTGTGGCTCACATCTACTCACCCTGATTAACGATATTTTAGACCTCTCCAAGATTGAAGCAAGGAGAATGGAACTCTACCCTAGAGACTTTCATTTGCCTTCCTTCCTTCAGGAAGTTGCAGAAATCTGCCGCATCCGAGCCGAACAAAAAGAAATTACGTTTAATTACCAACCCTTAAATCAACTCCCTACTGCCGTTTATGCCGATGACAAACGACTGCGGCAAGTTTTGATTAACCTCTTAGGTAATGCGATTAAGTTTACTGACAAAGGCGAGGTGAATTTCAAAGTTTGCATTCTAGAGCGTGGAGAAAATCTTTTTCAATCTGATTCTATAATACAAAATTTTAAGATTCGTTTTCAAATCGAAGATACTGGTGTTGGAATGACACCAGAGCAATTAGAAAAGATATTTTTGCCGTTTGAGCAAGTGGGTGATAGGGCACGTCGAGCAGAAGGCACGGGATTGGGATTGGCAATTACCCAAAAAATTGTCCAGATGATGGGAGGCAAACTACAAGTAAAAAGTACCTTAGGTGCAGGGAGTAGTTTTTGGCTAGATTTAGAAATGCCTAAAGCATTACAAGAAGTTAAACCAGTTCCTATAGATTTATCAAAAAATATTATTGGATTCAAAGGTAGAGAACAGAAAATATTGGTTGTAGACGATCGACAGGAGAACCGCTCATTTCTCATTAATCTACTAGAGCCAATTGGATTTAAACTAATGCATGCAAGTAATGGAGAGGAAGGTTTAGATAAAGCCAAAGCGTTTCAACCTGATCTGATTATTACCGATGTACTAATGCCAGTAATGGATGGCTTTGAGATGACGCGGCATCTCCGAAAGTTACCAAAATTTAAAGATACGATAGTGATCGCTTCTTCTGCCAACGTGTCCAACTGTAAGCAGCAAACTAGTCTAGAAGCAGGATGCAACGATTTTATCCCTAAGCCGATTCAAGCCGAAGGTTTATTGAAAAAAATACAAAGTTATTTAGATCTGGAATGGGTTTATCCAGCAAACAAACGAACAGAACTCCAGAATCATGAATTTCTTAATAGTTCTTCATCCCATGCTCAGACTCTAGAACCTGTGGTGAAACCACCAGAAGAACTTGTAGCTCTTTTAAGTGCTGCTCGAATTGGTGACATTGAAGGCATCGAACAGGAAGCAATTCGACTCAGAAAATTGGATAATAAATATACATCATTTTCTGCAAAGATACTGCAATTAGCTCAAGAGTTTGAAGAAAAAGAAATTTTGAAGTTAGTCAAACTGTATATCTTACATCACTAAAAATGGATATAGCAAAACAAGATGTCATTTTGATCGTTGATGATAACTCAACGAACCTCAAAATGCTGTTCAGTTTTTTAAAAGATTCTGGCTTCAAAGTTTTAGTTGCTAATGATGGTGAAAGTGCCATTGAAAAGCTACAAGAGGTATCACCAGATCTCATATTGTTGGATGTGATGATGCCCGGAATAGATGGGTTTGAAACCTGCCACCGCTTAAAAGCATCAGTGGCAACGAAGGACATCCCTGTGATTTTCATGACGGTTCTTTCTGAGACAGTCGATAAACTCAAAGGTCTATCGCTGGGGGCAGTAGATTACATCACCAAACCGTTTCAGCAAGAGGAGGTATTAGCCAGAGTGAGGCTGCACCTCAAGATGAGAAATTTGACCAAGACACTCGAAGAACAAAATGTGCTTCTCAAACAGGAAATCGAAGCACGCCTTCAGGCTGAAACCGAGTTGCAGAACCTTACACAGGAGTTAGAGCAACGAGTGGAAGAGCGAACGGCTGAACTTACACACACTCTGCACAACCTTCAACAAACTCAAGTTCAGCTATTAGAAAATGAAGCACTTCTGCGTACTGTAGTTACAAATGCACCGATTATTTTATATGCCCTAGATAGCGAAGGTGTAATTACCCTTTCAGAAGGTAAAGGACTGGAAGCATTAGGGCAAAAGCCAGGTCAAACTGTTGGACAATCTGCCTTTGAACTCTACCGCAACTATCCTAAGATCCTAGAAGATCTCCGTCGTGGACTTGCTGGCAAACAGAGTTCATGCATTACACAGATAGGTGACGTGGTATATGACAATCAAGCAATACCATTACGAGATAAAAATGGACAAGTTATTGGTCTAATTGGTGTTGCAACTGATATTACTCAATTCAAGCAAGCACAGGATGCATTGAGCCTTTCGGAAAAGCGATTCCGACTGGCTGTCGATCACTTCCCTGATACGTTTGTTATCTACGACGCTAATCGGCAATTCCAATTTGTCAATGCACACGGAGTTAGGATAGGTGGGCTACCGGAGTTGGCTCTGATTGGTCACACTGACGAGGAGATACACCCACCAGAGATTACAAATGCGTATCTACCACATTTGCTAAAGGCTGTAGAAACACGTACCTCACAGACGGCAGAATGTACAATCACTTTACCAACTGTTGGTAAAGTTACATTCATCGTTATCTATATTCCGCTACTAGATGAACGGGGAGAAATCTATCAAATTTTAGGGATTAGACATAATATTACAGAGCAGAAGATTGCCGAGGAGAAACTTAAAGAAAGCCATGAATTTCTCCAAACTGTACTTGATACCAACCCAAATTTAATTTTTGTCAAAGACAGTCAGGGCAAGCTTGTACTCGGCAATCAAGCCTTTGCTGATTTTGTAGGAGTAAATGCAGAAAAACTACAGGGAACTACGGATGCTGAGTTGTATCCTAATCAAGAAGATGTACAGCGATTTATTGCTCAAGACCAGGAAGTATTCACAACTTTAAAGCAGAAATTTATTACAGAAGAGCTTTACCATACCCGGATGGGTGAAGTCCAGTGGTTTCAAACGATTAAAAAACCGATTTTTTCAAGTGATGGTCAAGTTGCTCAAGTCCTTGGGGTTTCCACTAACATTACACAGCGCAAACTTGCAGAGATACAAATTCAAGAATCATTACGGGAAAAAGAGGTTTTACTCCAAGAAATTCACCATCGGGTCAAGAATAACTTACAGGTGATATTAAGTCTGCTCGACTTGCAATCTCAGCACATAAAGGAGCAAGCAACGCTGGAAATTTTCCGGGAAAGTTGTAGCCGGGTCAGATCTATGGCGCTTGTTCACGAGACTTTTTATAAATCTAAACACTTTGCTAAAATCAATTTTACAGAATACATTCAAGATTTAACAAGCTACTTATTTGCAACCTACGGAGTGAATATAGAAACGATAAATTTAGAGCTAGAGCTTGATGAGGTGAGTCTTAATATTGATACAGCTATTCCTTGTGGTTTGATTGTCAATGAGTTGGTTTCAAATGCCTTGAAATATGCCTTTCCTAACTTGCCTAAGGGAATAATTTATGTTGCTCTTGATTCTGACGAAAAGTATCATATACTTACTGTTAAAGATAATGGAATAGGATTACCTCTGGGTTTTAACATCCAAGCTCTCAAGTCACTAGGACTTCAGCTAGTGAGTGTATTAACGGCTCAACTTGAGGGAACTCTTGAACTAGACCGTACTCAAGGTACAGAATTTCGGATAAGATTCCCTAAAATTATTGACGTAAAGTAATTCGAGCTGCTATTTTCCTGATGCAGTTCTGAAAGCAGGGGGAGAGTGTTTGCGAATGGGTTATGAGAAGCATTTCTCAGGCACAGCCAGTACGCAGGACATAAATTGTCACAGTCGCTAGCTACAATTACTACAATTATTAAAGAGAGCTTTTCGACGCAAATCTACTGCGTTCGGGATGTTCCCCTGCTTGCTCAAGGAATGCTGTTATGCCTTTGCCAATTGTTGCTGTTATTGGACGCCCAAATGTGGGCAAATCTACCCTGGTCAATCGTTTGGCGGGCGTGACCGATGCGATCGTGCATGACGAGCCAGGGGTAACACGCGATCGCACGTATCGTTCTGCCTTCTGGCAAGACCGTGAGTTCCTCGTGGTTGATACGGGTGGTTTGGTTTTTGATGATGATACCGAATTTTTGCCTTTAATTCGGGAACAAGCCATGGCAGCACTAGCCGAAGCCAGTGCCGCTATATTTGTTGTCGATGGTCAGGAGGGACTAGCGGTGGCGGATGAAGCGATCGCAGAATGGCTGCGTCAACAGTCTGTGCCCGTTCTCCTCGCTGTCAACAAATGTGAATCGCCACAACAGGGTTTGATCCAAGCCGCTGAATTTTGGGAACTGGGTTTAGGCGAACCCTACCCTGTCTCTGGGATTCATGGTGGTGGTACTGGCGAACTGCTGGATGAGTTGATTTCCTACCTGCCAACTGTCGATGCGCTGCCAGAAACTCCAGAAATTAAAGTTGCAATTGTTGGACGCCCAAATGTTGGTAAGTCTAGCTTGTTAAACGCCCTCACTGGCGAAAATCGCTCGATTGTCAGTCCAATTTCGGGTACAACCCGCGATGCCATTGATATGGTTGTTAAGCGTGCTGGTAACTCAGAAAATGGAGATGAGGCAAAAACTTATCGCCTAATTGATACAGCCGGAATTCGCAAAAAGAAAAACGTTGAATACGGGCCAGAATTCTTCGGGATTAATCGCGCCTTCAAAGCGATTCGCCGTTCGGATATCGTTTTACTGGTGATTGATGCCATTGATGGTGTCACCGAACAAGACCAAAAACTCGCTGGTCGAATTGCAGAAGAAGGACGTGCTGCTGTTATCGTAGTCAACAAGTGGGATGCAATTGATAAAGATTCCTACACAATCTACGAGCACGAAAAACTCGTCAAAGATCGGCTGAGTTTTATCGACTGGGCAGAAATGATTTTTACCAGCGCTATAACTGGCAAGCGGGTAGAAAAGATTCTCGATTTGGTTGACACGGCATTTGAACAACACCAGCGTCGCGTGCCGACAGCAGTTATTAATGAAGTGCTACAAGACGCTGTGAGCTGGCACAGCCCCCCGACTAGCCGCAGTGGACGCCAAGGCAAAATTTACTACGGTACTCAGGTAAAGAGCCAACCACCAACCATTGCTCTATTTGTCAATGACCCAACCCGGTTTAACGACAACTACCGCCGCTACGTTGAGCGTCAGTTCCGCCAACAGTTAGGCTTTACAGGAACACCCTTGCGTTTGCTGTGGCGCGGCAAGAAAGTCCGTGAGGTTGGAGATGCCCATATCAGTGCCAACCGAGCCACTCGCGTTTAAGATCAGTCAGAGGTCAGGAGTCAGCAGCAATAGACAACTGACAATTGAGAACTGACAAAGGACAAAAATGGATTTATTGCGATCGCTACCGATAGGGCTATACCTGGAACAACCAGTAACCTGGCTGCATTACTTGGACTCCAGGGTAAAGTTCATCTGGCTAACGAGCTTTCTCGTGGCTCCTATTTTGGCGAATCCCTACTGGCGCATATTACTAGTCGTTCTCTTGATTCTCCTCACCCTCTCAGCCGCCATTCCGTTGCGCGTATGGCGTCAGCAAATGGGTTGGTTATTAACCCTTGCGTTTTTTGTCTTCGTCTTAACAGCAATTACTCCTGAAGCTCTTTCTATTAACCATCAGCCACGGCTACCCCAAAGTGAAATTATTCTTCCGCAACCTACCGACTACAACTATGTCGTCTTCAACCGTGGGCCTGTTACAGTAACTCGTCGGTCTTTGGATCTGGCTGTCCGAGTCAGTACACTTCTATTTACCCTGATCTACAGCACCAACCTTTTCCTACTGACAACAGCACCGGAAGAAATCACTGCTGGATTAGAGAGCTTAATGCGACCTTTACGGCGGATGAATGTACCCGTAACTGAAATTGCCCTCACTTTGACCCTTTCTTTGCGGTTTATTCCCCTTGTGCTTGAAGAAGTCCAGAATTTAGCTCGTTCTGTAAGCACTCGTGCGATTAACTGGAAAAAGCTAGGTATCCGCAAAAGCCTTCAAGTTTGGTTAATGGTGTCAGAACGGCTGCTCGAAAACCTCTTGTTGAGAGCCGACCAAATTGCCAGTGCAATGACAGTACGCGGCTTTACCAGTCCCAATGAACATCGCGTGCAGTGGCATCAACTGCGGCTACGATGGGGCGATTGGGTGGCGCTAGGGGGTCTAGTTGTATTTTGGGGAGTTGGGTTGGTTTGGGTTGGAATAATTTAGTTGTTGGTTGTTGGTTGTTGGTTGTTGGTTATTAGTCGCTAAAGTAGCGATTCAGGTATCAATTGCGAACTGGTTGTTTTTCCCAATCCCCAATCCCTAATCCCCAATCCCCTCTTTTCGAGTTGCCTTGGCTGGTACTGGATCATACCCGCCTGGGTGGAAGGGATGACAGCGTGATATGCGTCGCATCGCAAGCCAGCTACCACGCCAAGCACCAAATCGTTCAATGGCTTGGATAGCATAGCTTGAACAAGTTGGTTGAAATCGACAAACTGGGGGAAAGAGAGGAGAAATTAAAGCTCGGTAGCCCTTAATTAACCAAATGAGTAAGATCTTCATCTTGGGAACCAAATCTAGATACAGTGATAAAGAGGTTTTGCATTCCGTTTCCTGATAGCCCTTGCTTCACTCTATATCTTGGTTAGAATCAATCCCAGATTTATGGCTCCAGATTGGTATTGTTGTACTGGTTCTGGGTGTCGTTGTGCTGTTGGCAGAAACAATCTATCGCCGTGTCTCTGCGAATTCAGAACTGGTGCGAAAGGTTGTTCACATTAGTACGGGCAATATAATTTTGCTGGCTTGGTGGCTAAAATTACCGACTTGGGTAGGCATCTGGGCTTCAGTCATCGCTGGTGCGATCGCGCTTTTGTCTTTTTACATCCCCTTCCTGCCAGGTATCAATAGCGTCGGGCGCAAAAGCTTGGGGACATTCTTCTACGCGATCAGTATTGGCATTCTCATTGCCTGGTTTTGGCCGACACAACACTATCAGTATGCCGCTATTGGTATCTTAGTCATGACTTGGGGAGATGGGCTTGCCGCCCTAATCGGTCAGAAATTTGGTCAACATACTTATGAAGTTTGGGGAATCAAAAAAAGTTGGGAAGGCTCTCTAACGATGGCTTTAACTAGCTATTTCGTTAGCAGTCTGATTCTTTTTGGTGTCCAAGGCAATATCTGGCAGACGTGGCTAATACCTGTTGCGATCGCCTTAGTTGCTACAGGTTTAGAAGCCTTCTCTAAATTAGGCATTGATAACCTAACCGTTCCTCTCGGTAGCGCTGCTATAGCCTTTTACTTAAGTCAACATCTAACATAATGGTACTTATTAAATCTCGGTTTACTCCCTAGATTGAAAAGCACTGACTTAAGGAGGACAGTTATTAAACTGGACTTCTTATAACTACACATAAACCCTTGGATCGCGGGTCTCTAGGTAAGCGCTTCGTCCCTCAGAATGAGTCGGTTGTGCGGTATTCTCCAATCCGAGTTTTTACAGTGAACCACTAAATCTTCCCTAGAGCCAGTGCCATTCCCTCTAGATTAGATAGATAAATAATGTAATCTTTAATATTTTTTATCTACAGGTGAAGTTTTAGTAAATATTTAGTCCGGATAATACCTACAAAGCCCCGTAACATTGACGGAGGCAGAAGGGATATGTTTACGTGGAAACAGGTGCATCTCGATAGATATGGTGTGAGTTTTGTGAGGCGAATCTATGCGTTTTCATAGCATTGCTATTTGTACTTTAATGGTTCTCCTGGCCGGAGGTCTGTCAGCCCAAGCCAGTAACAATCCAATTTCTGAAGGTTCTACTCAAGAACCAATTGCCCAAGACGATAGTGTTGTAACCCCTACTGTTACAGCAAGCAAAATTGAACCGATCGCCTTATCAGACAAGCTGAAAGAGCAAAATCTTTCACAGTCAGTGGCAATCAACTCTAACGAAGAATCTCCCTTAGAGCCTTCTTTATCTACTCAGAATTCACAAGTAGTGGCTGGTAGCCAAGTCCAGGTAGTCGCAGAAGCCCCAAAGGTTGAAGCACTTAACCCAGATAAGGCAGCTAGCGAGTCATTGAACCCTGATGCTGACCTATCTGCGTCATCGGCACAAACCCCATCAGCAACCGTATCCACGGCTGAGGCACTTCGCTCGGATGACGTTATTGCCCAGTCATCGAGCAATAACACCAGCCAGTTGCTTGCAGATGCACAACCGGAAGCTGGTGCTACCTGTATTGCACAAGCCGTCGTTCCTCCGACCTTAGGGGATGGCTCAACGCCCTCTCAGCTAGCTCAACGCTCAGAGCGTCAGTGCCCACGTCCCCAACCCATCCCTCAAATCGTTGTGCCAGAACCCTATGAAGAATATGGCGCTTCACCTGCATTGAGCATCTATATCCCTGTTGGCTATGGCGCAGACAACAACACCGTCTTTCTCAGTGGCAGCTATCAAGAAAGCGTGCGAGAAGATGAGGGTTCTGTTGGCGCAGGTGGTATCGGAATTGGGATTGGTGATGCGACTGAAGCGGTCGGCTTAGAGCTATCGTATGCTCTAGAAACCGCCGAAGAAGAGGATTTTGGTGAAGGTGGCTTTAATGCCAAGCTACATCGTCGATTCGGACGAGATGCGTCCATTGCTCTAGGCTGGAATGGCTTTTTGAATATTGGTCGCAACGACTTTGAACAATCCAAGTATGGAGTACTTACCAAAGTCTTCCGCACCCAAGAGTCTCTTGACCAATTCTTCAGCCGTGTGGCGGTGACAGTTGGTGTTGGAGATGGACAGTTCCGGTCAAACGGAGCGGTTGACGCGGGTGATAATAATATCAACGTTTTTGGTAACGTTGCCGTCCGGGTTGTCCGACCTGTGAGTTTTATCGCTGAGTGGACAGGACAAGATTTAGCTTTGGGTCTTTCCATCGCACCCTTCAAAAACATTCCCTTCGTAATTACTCCGGCTGTGCGCGATTTGGCGGGTGCGGGTGACGAAGCGCGATTTGTCTTAGGCGCTGGCACAGCCTTTCGGTTTTAAGTAGGAGGAGTACATCGAATGCACGTAATTAAATCTATTGGTTGGGTTGTTGGTCTATCTTTGGTTGCCGGAGTGATCAGTACTGCGCCTGCTCGCGCTGACAGCTACTCTGACATTACAGGAACCAACATCTGGAACAACACAGCCCCCATCTTTGAGACAGATACTGAGCTACCTGACGGCTTAATCGCAAATATCACACGGGTTAACCGGGAGTCTGAGCAAGCTTTTGATACTTGCAATAATGCGATCGCACAAGCTGAACAAAATACCCCAACGATCCGTCGATATGCTCGACAGCCTGGGACAGAAACGGCTGCCCTTCCCGCCGCCTGTCGGCAGCTAGAAGCCTTAAGAGCAGAAGCCGACAATTTGAGACGTACTGTCGAAGACGTGGAACGTTCACGGTCAAATCCCGCTCTTTTAACTTGGTAGAAAATCGGGGTGTAAGTAGCCAAACAACCCTGTAGTGAGGAAAAGTGATAAAACAATGAACCAGATCAAGCGTAGGAGCCAGTTCGTCACTGGAATTCAGTTCCTAACGGGAGCAATCGCAGCCGGACTCGTCGGTTCCTTAGCTGCACCCGTGCAAGCACAAGACTCCTTTGGGAATCGAGTTGTTCAGTTCCCGGTAGATACAACAGTCGAATTTGAATTCATCGCATCCCACGGAGCCTACCAATCAAGCATTGGCATCGTCAATCTAGATACCAATCAACCCGTTGCCGTCCTCTTTAGCGAAACTAAGCCCTATGACACGGCTGGCACAGGACAGCCTCAGCCTTCCTCTCCTGGACAAAACAACATTGGCACATCTGTCGATTTTCTTGGGACAATTCAGGGGGGAACGGTACGAGATCAGTTCACCGAGTTCACCTTTGAAGCCAATACTCGCTATGGATTTTACCTAGAGTCTATTAGCGCCACTGGGCAAACTCGCCGTACTGTTTTGTCCACAAGTGACTTAGCCGCTATCTTTGACGGAGCCTTGGATGCTGGTGATCGTGGCGGCATTACTGGCACCCGTATTGCTTGGGATGATGATGGTTTACCCAGACCTGGAAAAGACAGTGACTTTGATGATTTCGTAATCGAAGCGGGTGGTTATCTAGTCACTGCCCCTTGCCCACCGCTCAGGTAAAAGTGCGATCGCGCTTTTAATTGACAATATAAACTTATCGGCAAAAGGGTAAAAGGAAAAGCAATTATACGCTTACCTTTACCCTTTTTTTGATAACCCATTGCCCTAATTTAAGGCAAAAGTAGTAGTTCGCTAGAAACACTTAGATTACACAAAAGCTTCCCCATTCTTAGACAAGAAAGCATCTTAATTTAAGACAACGTTTTTGTAAAATATCCCTCTTTAAGTCCAACAGGGCGCAAACTTTTCATTACTTAATAAAAACGATTGAAGTCGCACAAATAGGTTTTTTATGAGCATCCTCCAGAAGGCGTAAATTCTAATAAAAAAACTCAGCTAATACACCTCTAGAGATAGATTTGAACAAATTGGAGAAAGAAGAAGCTACTTCCGTAGCGAAATTTACGAACTGAGTTTACTAAGTCGCATAGGTTAATAGCTTAACAAACGAAATAATTCTTTGTGCGCCAAACAAGACAGGGTAATGGTGCATGAATGTGATGGCTGTAACTATACAGACTCGTTAAGCTTATGACAAACGCAGATAAGAAAAACAAACTTAATCCAATTGAAAAATCAAAAGCGGAAAAAGAGCCGTTACAGCTAAGGCAAGAGCTAGACCATTTTGCTCAAATCGGCTGGGAGGCAATGGATGAATTTGATCGCAATTTTGGGCTGAAATGGTTGGGTTTTTTCTATCGCACCGTTACTCCTGGCAAATTTATGCTGCGGATGCGGATGCCTAATGGTGTTTTAACCAGTCATCAAATGCGGGTACTGGCTGACATTGTGCAGCGTTACGGTAAAGCAGCCGGATTTCAAGATCAGGGCAATGCCGATATAACCACTCGACAAAATATCCAACTGCGCGGTATTCGGATTGAGGATATAGCCGAAATCATCGACCGTTTAGGCAAAGCCGGAATGACGAGTGTCCAGTCTGGGATGGACAATGTTCGCAACATTACGGGAGATGCACTAGCTGGTTTAGATGCAGATGAGCTGATTGATACGCGGGGATTGGTTTTCAATGTCCAAGACATGATTACCAACAATGGCGAAGGAAATCCGGCGCTTTCTAACCTACCCCGAAAGTTCAACATTGCAATTACAGGTGGTCGAGATAACTCTGTTCATGCCGAAATCAACGACCTTGCCTTTATCCCTGCCTACAAAGATGGCTACCTCGGCTTCAATGTTATCGTCGGTGGTTTCTTCTCAGCTAAGCGTGTAGCAGCGGCAATTCCCATGAATGTATGGGTACCGCCTGAGGATGTGGTTGCTTTGAGCAAAGCGATTTTGGAAGTCTTTAGCGACCACGGTTACAGAGGCAATCGCCAGAAGACACGCTTGATGTATCTGATTGAAGAGTGGGGACTCGAAAAGTTTCGGGACATGGTAGAAAAGCAGTTGGGTTATTCTCTGCAAGAAGCCGCACCGAAAGACGAAATCGATTGGGAGAAACGTGACCACATTGGTATTCACAAGCAAAAACAACCTGGCTTAAACTACGTCGGTTTACACATTCCTATCGGTCGCTTGTATGCGCCGGAGATGTTTGAACTGGCTCGAATGGCTGATGTTTATGGCAGTGGGGAACTTCGTTTCACCGTTGAGCAAAACCTAATTATTCCGAATATTCCTGATTCTCGCTTAAATGCCTTTCTCGCAGAACCACTCCTCCAAGAGCGTTTCTCAATTAACCCTGACCCCCTAGAACGGGCGCTAGTCTCTTGCACAGGTGCTGAATTTTGTGGTTTTGCAATTATTGAGACGAAAAACCGCGCCCTAGCGATGATTAAGGAATTGGAAAAGGAGTTATCTCTACCGCGTCCAGTACGAATTCACTGGACAGGTTGCCCTAATTCCTGTGGTCAACCTCAAGTCGCTGATATTGGTCTAATGGGTACAAAAGCCCGTAAGGATGGGGAAATGGTAGAAGCCGTCGATGTGTGGATGGGTGGCAAAGTGGGTAAAGATGCTCACTTGGGCAGCATGGTGATGGAAAAGATTCCCTGTGATGACCTAAAGCCGCTTTTGCGAGAACTGCTGATGGAGCATTTTGGGGCAAGTCCTCGGCAGCAGGCGGTGGCGGCTGCCGTCTAAATAGTGGTGCATTTTTTGGAGAACTCTACACTCGTATTGCAGGTTGAATTTCATGCCTCTTTACGGGTTAAAAGTTGTGATTGCCTTTGCCAACCCCAAGGCACGATCGCATTTGTTCCATTTAATTTAGAGGAGTATAACGTGGCTGGAATTTGGTCATTTAGCGGTCGGTACCGCATCTTGCACCTGACCTGGTTTGCTTTTTTTCTCACCTTTGTCGTCTGGTTTAATTTTGCCCCCTTTGCTATGGCGGTAAAAGAAGACTTAGGACTCAATGAAGCTCAACTGAGAACGCTTGCCATCTGTAATGTTGCCCTTACTGTCCCTGCACGGATTATTGTGGGTATGGTTCTAGACCGCTTTGGTCCTCGGATTACCTACTCATGCCTCTTGGTTTATGCGGCGATTCCTTGTATTGCTTTTGCTTTGGCACAGAACTTTAGCCAGTTAGTTTACAGTCGCTTGGCTTTGAGTATTGTCGGGTGTGGGTTTGTAATTGGTATCCGGATGGTGGCGGAGTGGTTTCCCTCCAGAGAAATTGGTTTAGCAGAAGGTATCTATGGTGGTTGGGGAAACTTTGGTTCTGCGGGGGCGGCATTTACTTTACCGACAATTGCGGCAGCAACCGCTTTCCTGGCGGCGGGTCAAGTCAATTGGCGATTTGCGATCGCGTTTACCGGAATTGTTGCTGCTGTTTATGGCGTAATCTACTTCTTCAATGTTGAAGATACGCCTCCCGGTAAGGTTTATGAACGACCGGAAAGCAGCGCGGGGATGGAAGTTACAACTCAAAAAGATTTCTGGTTTCTGCTGCTGATGAACATCCCCTTGGTCGGGATTTTGGGTGTGATTGCTTGGCGCTTAAACAAAGTCAACTTCATTAACTCGACTCAGCTATACATCACTTGGTTTTTGCTGGTTTGTTTGTATGTCTTTCAGGCTTACAACATCTGGAAGGCGAATCACGCATTGATGAAAGGGACAAAGCGTTACCCTCCTGAAGACCGCTATAAATTCTCCCAAGTGGCAACTTGTGAGATGGCTTACTTTGCTTGTTTCGGTTCGGAACTCGCTGTTGTTTCCATGCTTCCTACGTTTTTTCAAAGGAGTTTTGGACTAACAGCCGCACTGGCGGGGGCGGTAGCTGGAACTTATGCCTTCATGAATTTGGTTGCCCGTCCGGGAGGTGGCTTCCTGTCTGACAAAATCGGTAGCCGGAAGTGGACATTAGCGGCAACGCTGGCAGGTACGGGAATTGGCTATCTCGTATTTAGCAGTCTAGGTGGCAATATTGCCCTTGCTGTTGTTGTACTGATGACGATGGTTGCCTCTTTCTTTGTGATGGCAGCAGAAGGGGCAACTTACGCGATTGTTCCTTTGATTAAGCGGCGAGTGACGGGTCAGATTGCTGGAAATGTCGGGGCTTTCGGGAATGTGGGAGCCGTGGCTTACCTGACTATCTACAGTCTTTTACCGCAGGGGGCTGTGGGAGACAAAATCTTTTTCCAGATGCTAGGGGTTGTTGGCTTGATTGCTGCAAGCCTTTGCGCGTTCATTCTTAAGGAACCTGAAGGCTCTCATGACGCAGAAGAAGTAGAAATGGCAGCATCAGCCGCACCAGCACTAGCAGAAAGACAAGAGCGATGAGAGTCCAATTCCCCTTAATCCAGCAATCTACCAGGAACTTAAGTTCCCACATCACATCGCTAAAGACCATTTCAATTGGCTGAAATCCTTCTAATTCTGATACCAAGTTGCATTCAAATAGAATTCCTGGGTACAAGCTATCCGCTCAAAGCTCACCACTGACTGCAACTTGGGATGAACTCCTGAATTCTTCTTGGTCATCCGATAGGCAACTACGACGAGATAACGGCTTATGACTGATTCAATAAAAACAGTCTGTCCATACTGCGGCGTGGGCTGTGGATTGGAGGTTTTGCCTCCAGCGCAACGCGGTCACGCCACAAACCGTGACAGCCAGGGGACTCCAATCTGGAAGGTAAAAGGCGATCGCAACCATCCCTCAAGTCAAGGTATGGTTTGTGTTAAAGGAGCTACGGTTACTGAATCCATCAATAAAGACCGACTTCTTTACCCAATGGTGCGTGACTCGCTTGATGAGCCGTTTCGACGGGCAAGTTGGGACGAAGCCTTTGAGCGTGTTGTCAGTCGTATCCAAACCGTTTGTGCTACCTCTGGCGCAGACGCTTTGTGCTTCTATGGTTCCGGTCAACACCTCACAGAAGACTACTACCTCGCCCAAAAACTCTTCAGAGGTTTCCTCGGCACCAATAACTTTGATACCAACTCCCGCTTATGCATGGCTTCCGCCACAAAGGGGTATATTAACAGCCTGGGTTCCGATGGACCCCCCTGTTGCTATGAAGATTTAGAACTAACGGACTGTGCGTTTATTGTCGGCTCCAACGCGGCGGAGTGTCATCCGATTATCTTCAACCGCTTCCAGAAACACCACAAAAAGAACCGCCATGTCAAACTGATTGTGGTCGATCCCCGTCGCACCACTACAGCTGAGGCAGCAGACTTACATTTAGCGATTCAACCCGGTACAGATATTGATTTATTCAATGGCATTGCCCATCTACTATTGCGTTGGGGCAAGTTTAATACAGACTTTATTGAAGATTGTACAAGCCAGTTTTCGGCTTTAACTGAAGTAATCCAGCACTACCCACCCCAGGTAGTCGCCCAGCGCTGCGGAATTTCCGTTCGTGAACTCGAAACCGCCGCACGTTATTGGGCTGAGTCAGAGCGAGTTCTCTCGATGTGGACAATGGGTTTGAACCAGTCCTCAGAAGGCACGGCAAAGGTATGCAGTCTGATTAATTTACATCTGATGACCGCTCAGATTGGCAAGCCTGGTGCAGGACCCTTTTCTCTGACAGGACAGCCAAACGCGATGGGAGGACGGGAAGTTGGGGGATTATGTCACCTGTTACCCGGTTACCGTTATGTCACCAATTCTCAGCATCGAGCGGAAGTTGAGCAGTTTTGGGGTGTTCCCTCAGGGCAAATTTCACCGTATCCCGGTCGCACAGCTTGGGAGATTATTACGGGTTTGGAAACGGGAGATGTGGGGTTTCTCTGGATTGCAGCGACTAATCCTGCGGTGAGTATGCCGGATTTGGAGCGCACGAAAGCGGCTTTATTGCGATCGCCTTTTACGGTTTACCAAGACGCTTACTACCCCACGGAAACGGCTGCCTATGCTCATGTCCTACTCCCTGCCGCTCAGTGGGGCGAGAAAACGGGTACAATGACCAACTCTGAGCGGATGGTCACCCTTGCAAGCGCTTTCCGTACCCCGCCGGGAATGGCAAAGGCAGATTGGGAGATTTTTGCCGAAGTCGGTCGTCGCTTAGGTTTTACTGAACAGTTTACGTTTAGTAACTCGGCTGAAGTCTACGCTGAATTTGTGCAATTAACACGCGATCGCCTCTGTGACCATAGTGGCATTAGTCATGAGCGTCTGAAAACTGAAGGCCCGATTCAATGGCCCTGTCCTGAAAAAGGCAGTCGGGAAAAGGCAAAAGCCAAAAGGCTTTATACCAATCTACAATTCCCAACCCCGGATGGACGCGCTCGCTTTGTTGCCTATCATTCCCAAGGATTGGCTGAACCACCCAATCCAGAGTATCCCTTCGTCCTAACCACTGGCAGACTCTACGGACACTGGCATACTCTAACGCGGACAGGTCGAATTGAGAAAATTCAACAGATGCATCCTCAGCCCTTTATTGAGATTCATCCTCGTGATGCCAAGCAATTGGGGATTCATGAGAATGATTGGGTGGAAGTGCGATCGCGTCGGGGATTTTCTCGCTTTCCCGCTACTATTACCAAGGCAATTACCCCTGGTACAGTCTTTGTCCCCATGCACTGGGGCGCACTTTGGGCAGATAAAGCCGAAGCAAATGCCCTAACTCACCCCGAATCCTGTCCGGAGTCGCAGCAACCGGAATTAAAAGCCTGTGCCGTGCAACTTGTACCGATTTCTGCTGACTTGGTTGACTCCGAGTATCGCCTCGAACCGAGTCAATCCCAAACTGTATCAGTTTAAAGCAATTGTCTAATTTTGATGACTTGCCCTTAATCCAGGATGGACAAGTGTTGTTTTTAATACATTGACCTTGGTGCCTTGGGCTTAAGTTAACGTTCATTCGCTCATCCCCCTAGCCAGGTTGAAGAGATTTCATGTCGTCAACGACTCCAAATCAAACAAATGTTTCTGAGGCAGACAATGCTGAGGAACCACCAAGTCTTGTTACCAAAACAAGCGAACTTAGCTATCAGCAAATGATTCTCTGTGCCGCCGTGATTGGTATTGCCGGAGGATTAGTCGCCACCGCTTACTACTACTTACTGGAAGCCAGTCTACATGTTGTCTGGCATACGCTTCCAGAGTTTCTTGCCCCCTACTTTTCTTCCAACTTTCCCGCGTGGAATTACGTCTGGATTGCCACTACCATTGGTGGCTTGTTGGTTGGCATTACCCTTTACTTTATGGGGCTTCCCGGTGAAGTTTCTTTTGTTGTCGATCAGGTACATGATCCAGGCAGAATTTCTCTACGCCAGACTCCAGCAATGATTGTTGCTTCACTCGTTTCAATTACAGCAGGTGGTAGTGCTGGGCCAGAAGCGCCACTTGTACAGATTAATGGTAGTTTTGGTGGCTGGCTTGGCAAGAAGCTCAAACTCAGTCTAACGACAACTCGTGTCCTAACCTTCTGCGGCATGAGTGCTGCCCTTGGTGCATTCTTTGGTGCGCCCCTTGGTGGGGCACTCTTTGCCCTAGAAATTCCTCACCGTCGAGGATTGGAATATTATGAAGCGATTATCCCAGCCGTACTTTCCGCTATTTTGAGCTTTTTTGTGTTTCGCTTCAATACAGGGTTAACGATTGGCGGAATGTATCACTTTGCCGCAATTCCTCCACTCTCGCTGATGCATCTAGTTGAGGGAGGGCTGCTTGGGGCAGTTGGAGCGCTGATTGCCGTTATCTTTATTGTTATGTTCCGCAGCATCGGCTGGCTAAGTCAGTATCTTGAACATCGTCGGATTTTGCTTGCCACGTTGGGAGGATTATCAATTGGGTTAATTGCTTTGGTATTTCCCCAAACTCTGTTTTTTGGCGAAAAAGAGATTCAATCCATCGTCGCAACGGGTTCTACGTTTGGGATGACGATGTTGCTGATGATTGCACTTGCTAAAATGCTGGCAGTCTGTTGTACTCTACACTCCGGGTTCCGGGGCGGATTTATCTTCCCACTGTTCTATATTGGTGCCGCATCCGGCTTGGCAATTTCTCTAGCGATTCCCCAAGTCCACCCAACCATTGGCATGATCTGCTTGATGGCAGCAGTCAATGTTGCAGTGACAAAAACGCCAATCAGTACCACGGTGATTCTTAGCGTACTTTCTGACACGGCAATGGTACCTGTGATTATTATTGCTAGTTTTACTAGCTTCCTCTTGACTACCGAGGTATCGTTAATTCCGACTCAGCGATCGCGTAGTTTCATTCCGGCAGATGTGCCTATTCCTATCCAGATCACTCCTGAATCAGCTTCAGCTTAAATCCCCTGCTAGACAGAGAAAAACCTTTATCTAGAAATAGAGACGTGCCAAGGCACGTCTTTATTTGTTCTAATCCTGCTCTCCAAAAGTCCCCCACAAACCTTCCTGTGTAAGACTTGTCTCAGCTTGAGGTTGTATCTGTTCCAAGTTAAGACCATACATGATAGGGATTAACCCTACGGCAAAGGAACTAAAAAGAATCAGGAGAATCGCTGTCAATGGATCTGGATCTTGGCTTACTAAGGCTTCCACTCTCGCCTCGGCTTTCTTTGATCGACGTAAATCTGATGTTCTGTTGCGTCTAGCTTCGTGCATACTCATATCAAAATGCTGGACTGAACTAGATCAGCTATGGCATCCTCCTCAAAGTCATGCCTCCTGCGCTAGCAGTCTCCTTCCTCCCTCTGTGTCATCTAATTTCATGCTACATAAAATTTACTGAACTGTAGCGAAATTTACAGAATATTTTCCAAAAAGTATCCTGTTACACAGATTTTTGCGAAACCTACAAAAAATGCCGTCACGGACAAAGTGGCAAGAGAAAACCCCCAACCTAGAATAGGCGGGGGTTTAAATTATCAGGGTGCATCTACCACTTCTCTATTCCTAGGGATGCTATAGCTATCCGGGTAGATTTGAAAAAAAGGAATTGCTCTAAAGAAAGCTTGATTCAAAAACCTCCTCTGCCTCCCGGCTAGTTTCAGCCAGGGATGAATGGCACTGACTTAAGAAAATTCATCACACCGATCGCCCTTTGTGCAGGGGGTCTGGGGGAGGCACTCCGTCCCCCAGTGGGGGGTTTGGGGGGAAGCCCCCCAAGCCTGGTTTTTCTAAAAATGACTATTTTTTGCTTAAGTCAGTGACATTCAGCTGATGATGCTGATAACTCCTGGATGCCTTTGATAAACATCGTTTTACCACCATAGGATGGGTGCCGCACCTTCTTGCAGGCGAGTCCCATCGTCTGAAGCGTTGATTCCGCAATATTTCCGACAGCGATAATAATTTTGATATCAAATAGCTGGATTAACTCTTGTAAAAAGACTTTGCCCATAGCTATTTCAGTTTTTGTTGGCTTGCGGTTAGACAAGGGGTTTTCTCCTTGGAAAGGATGAAACGGAACTGCATTCCAAATCAAAGGAATATACAAACCTTTTACTAGGGTTTCCCAAACAATGCTGGCGCTTGCTTCCTTCCAAAGTTTTTCAAACTCATCAGTTTTTTGATACCCCCGACGCTCTCCAAATAAGCCAATCGGCTCCAGTCCGTTTAACAAAATATATTCACTAGTAAACGGTACACCTGTTAAGCGGCACCCTCGATTTCCAGATGCCTCTCCAACCAGTAAAATCTTAGGCTTCAAATTTGCCATCTGTTGGAGATAGAGAAATAAGTTGTTTCTCCTTATCGAATTTGCATTGAGTTCATAGGAATATTGATTAAATAAGTTACTTGATGATTTGAAGCTTGCTAGCTCTTCAATAAAATTATTGATTACATCGTTCATAGCTTTGACGAAATTAATCTAACAATACCTAAATAGGCTGTTTTAAATGAGAAAGCCCCTCCCCTGCATATTACATTCGAGTCTTTTCAGCTAATATATCAAGGCACAAGTGAACCGCAACAACATAGGGAAACACCGGTGTAAGTCCGGGGCTGTGCGGCAGCTGTAAAGGTCGGTGAGCGACATTGAGAATCGGTTTGTGCCTTACCTCAAGTCATTCCACCTTAAGCCAGAACGCCTATATGTTGCCTATCCACTCTATTTCCCGCCTTGCACGGGAAGGGAGCTTTGAAGTTAATGCCTACTTTCAATTCAACCGATTTCAGCACTGAGCCACTATTGTTGCCACCACTGCCCCTCCAACGCCCGTTGTTGATGATTGGTCATGGTACTAGGGACGAGGAAGGGCGTCAGACTTTTCTAGATTTTGCCAAAGTTTATCAAGCCTTGGACTCCTCCCGACCCGTTGTGCCTTGTTTTCTGGAACTGACGGCGCCAACAATTCAGGAGGGGGTAGACCAATGTGTGGAACAGGGTTATACCGAACTCTCTGCCCTACCAATTCTGTTGTTTGCTGCGCGGCACAACAAGTTTGATGTCACCAATGAATTAGATAGGGCAAGAGTGAGACATCCACAGGTGAGGTTTCACTACGGGCGCCATTTTGGGATTACTCCAGGAATCTTGGATTTATGGCGCGATCGCATGAGCAAACTTGACCAGCCTTTTGGGGACTCCGAACCCCAAGAACAGTCCAAAATCCAAAATCGACAGGACACTGTACTACTATTCGTCGGTCGGGGTTCCAGCGATCCTGATGCCAATGGTGATGTCTATAAAATGGCTCGAATGCTTTGGGAAGGAAGCGGTTATAAAACGGTTGAAACTTGTTTTATTGGCATTACCCATCCCCGATTGGAAGAAGGCTTCCGTCGTGCGCGACTCTATGAACCCAAGCGGATTATTGTTCTGCCGTACTTCCTCTTTACTGGCAGTTTAGTCAAAAAGATTTTTGATATTACTGCCCAGCAGCAAGAGCAATATCCAGAAATTTCGATGACTTGTTTGCCAGAAATGGGGATTCAACCTCAGTTACTCTCAATTTTGCGAGATCGGGAAATTGAGACGCAACTAGGACAGGTGCAAATGAATTGTGAGATGTGCAAGTTCCGGCAGGCTGCCGTCAGTAAGGGTGTTACCCACGGACATTCTCATGATCATGCTGATGATCATGGACATCACGATCATCACGGACATTCTCACGAGGCGACAGACCCCTATGCTGATCTAGAACACTACCACCAACGAATCTGGCAAGCACCTTAAGCGAGTATCATTTGGCTTAACTGATATCTTGCACCAGTTTAATAATCAATCCGCCAAGGGTTCAAACCCTACAGCGAGTAGTTAAAGTCGTCTTTAGACGACTAGATAGGAGTTTTAGTCCACTTAAGTGGACTTTCGCTATTAGCCCGGAGTTTAAACTCCGGGCGGGTTTTCGGGCTAAGTGAGAATGGTGCAAGGTCTTAGTTAAGCTAAAAGTAATAGTTCATACCAAACCTTTTTGAGTCGTAGAGACGTTCCGTCGGAACGTCTCTACTTTGTTTTATGGGTTGGGTGTATCCCAAATGTGCAAATACATTCTTGTGGGCTAGGCGACACGCCCCGTCTTAGGGCGGGCAGGATGCCCACCCCACAAGAAAATACTATTTATGTATGCATTTGGATGCACCTGTATGGGTTTGGCTTGTCGCCGTTATTGATGAATTTAAAAGCTTATTCAGGTAAGACAATGTATTAGTTATTTTCAATAAAGTTATGCCTTTGCCTATAATTTTATTTACAATTTTTAATATTTTTATTAATATCATTAAGTTGTTAATTACTGTTAAATATGGAAGCAATTCATCAAGTAGTTCGACTCAACTATGCTTGCATCTCAGAAATCATTGAAGCTGAGCTAACTTTCTTGTCTGAACTTTCAGAACTTACAGATGATGAACGATTCAGGCAGTCTCTTGCTGAGGTAATTTATAGCCTCAATGATTTATCAGATACGGTCAACTTGCAAAGGCGATATCTTAAACTTCGTTATGATGCGGAGTAGCAGTTAATTCAGCTTTTGTTTACCCCCCTAACCCCCCTTTTTAAGGGGGGAATAAGAGGTGGAAAGGAATATGGCTTCCCAAGAATATAGGTTAATTCTTATATTTCTTGCTTATGAAGGGAGGTTAGGGCGGTTAACAAAGGCTGAGGGTTAGTTGAGCTAAATAAGCTTGGTTGGAGAGAATGTGATCGCTTTTAGACTTGAACTATGGCGGCGAAGAACCAAGAGAATTTGCAGTAGTTCGCGATCGCATTCCAGCATCCAGGCTAGGGGTTAAAGTGCGATCGCCTTTGTCCCGCTTCGCGATCGCATTCTCTCACATGGCAGTAAGTCGCCAGAGCATAGTTCGTGACGACGAGATTCCGGACTTCTTCAAGAAGTCCGGAATCTGAACCTCGGCAGGCTCAACCTCTCGCCCTAGCACTTATTTCTGAGTAGGAATGCCGTCGCAGAGAGTGCGATCGCTAATATTAATCCGTCACGGCTTTAAGGAGTTGGTGGGGTAGGAGTGTCGGGTGACAACCAACTCTCTAAAGAAAATGCCCTTACTTCTCGCATTCTTTGAAAATCGCTGTCGGCAGAAACAAGGGTTATCTCGTGGCGTAAAGCCGTAGAAGCAATCCATAGGTCATTTTCACTCATCCCCAGTTCTTCAATCTTGGTGGTTCTGCGTCTACTTCTTTCTCTGGGACCAAACTGAGTGATAATTTCTGCTTTGAACTGACCGTAGATATCCGCAGTTTCTCTGTCTATGGGATAGATGTCAATGCCTCGCAGAAAAACTTGTACTCGGATTATATTAGCCGCCCTCTGTTGGGAATTTTGCGCCATGAAGGTGAGTTCACCGCAAACGATGACGTTGGTAGCAACTGGCACTTTGCCTAACTCTTGAAGGCGACGAACTAGAACGGTGTCTCCCTGGATGATGCGGCTACAGTGGTTTGTATCGAGTAGGTACAAGGTTAAAGCTCTATTTGACCGCGAGTATCATATACCAGTTGAAGGCACTCCTCAACGTCATCGCCTTCCCATGTTCCTGCATACTTTAAGAGAGATTCGGCTGTGGAGTGAATTAAAGGCGTTGGTGTTTCGGTAGACAAAGATTGAGGCTTGTCAGGGAGAATGATGACGCGCACTCGGTGTCCGGCTAGCTTTTCTGAGTAAGCGACAATCTCTTCCCAAGTTCCTTCTAGTTCTAATAAGTTTGACACGATCGCACGTCCTTTCAACTCAACTACACTTTGAGCTTAACGAGTTCTGCTGCTCAACACTAGCGTAGAGAGTGCGATCGCCTTTGTCCCGCTTCGCGATCGCATTCTCTCACATTGCCGCATATCTTCAGGCGATCGAACCTCTACTCACCGTTCAGTATTTTGCGCCAACACTTACTGCTGAATAGGAATGCCGTCGCAGAGAGTGCGATCGCTCTCACTCACATTTTGGTTAGTCTTCAGATAATCCCGCAGGCGATTACAACCGCGTAATATCAAATCATCTAAATCCAAGTTCCACAAAATCACTGTCCCATCATCATTGGCAGAAGCAATTTTTTTACCATCAGGGCTGAAGCTCACACTATTGACACCATAGCTACGCCCTATAAAGGTCTGTAGTTCTACACCTTCCCTATTCCAAAGTTTGATGGTGTAATCTTTACTAGCAGAAGCAATGGTCTTACCATCTGGACTAAAACTTATACTCGTGACACCATAGCTGTGTCCTTGTAGGGTTTTGAGCAAAGTGCCTTCTCGGTTCCAGAGTTTCACTGTTCTGTCCCGACTAGCAGAGGCAATCGTCTGACCATCTGAGCTGAAAGTGACACCCCAGACCCAATCACTATGCCCTTGAAAAGTTTGAAGCAATTTGCCATCAAAATTCCAAAGCTTCACAGTGTTATCAGCACTAGCAGAGGCAATCATCTTACCGTCTGGACTGAAACTGATACTATAAACACCTTCGCTATGTCCTTGTAGGGTTTTGAGCAAAGCACCATTGGTACTCCAGAGCTTCACAGTGTTATCAGCACTGGCAGAGGCGATCATCTTACCATCTGGACTAAAACTGACACTATGAACACCATTGCTGTGTCCACCAAGAGTTTTAAGCAAGGTACCGTCGAGGTTCCAGAGCTTCACAGCCATGTCAGTATCAGAAGAGGCAATGGTCTGACCATCTGGGCTGAAACTTACAGCCCTAATCCAGACGAAGATACTATGCTCTGTACACTGGAAACTCTTGAGTAACCTGCCATCACGGCTCCACAGTTTCACAGTCTTATCATTACTGGCAGAGGCGATCACCTGACCATCAGGACTGAAACTTACAGCCGTAACCGACCCGCTATGTCCCAAAAGAGTTTGTGGTCGCGTACCATCAATGCTCCAAAGTCTTACGGTTCCATCATAATTAGCAGAGGCAATTATCTTGCTATCGGGACTAAAACTCATTCCCAAAATGCCTTTGCCGTGCCACTGAGTAGTTCTATAGTTTTCATCAAAGCTTATGAGCATCACAGTGCCGTCTTGGCTGGCGGAAGCTAGTGTTCTTCCATCAGGACTGAAACTCACAGCTATGATTCCAGCACTGTGATATTTGTGCGTTATGTCGTAGGTATAAGTTTTGGAGGAGACGTTACCGATTCTCCAAGGCTTGAAAGTTTCGTCAAGACTTGCAGAGGAAAGTTGCTTACCATCAGGACTGAAACTGACAGCCAAAACACGTTTCTTATGCCCTTGAAGGGTTTGAAGCAGTGTGCCGTCACGGCTCCAGAGTTTGATGGTTTTGTCAACACTAGCAGAGGCAATAATTTGACCATCCGGGCTAAAACTCACATTTAATACCCAATTGCTATGCCCTTTGAGGGTCTGAAGTAGTGTGCCATCACGGCTCCAGAGTTTGATAGTTTTGTCACGACTAGCAGAGGCAATAATTTGACCATCTGGACTAAAACTCACAGCTAAAACGAAATTTTTGTGCCCGCGAAGGGTTTTATATAGAGTACCGTCAAGACCCCAAAGCTTGACAGTTTTGTCAACACTCGCAGAGGCAATAGTTTGACCATCTGGGCTAAAACTCACAGCTATGACACTAGATTGATGCCCTTCGAGGCTTTTGAGTAGGGTGCCGTCAATGCGCCAGAGTTTGACAGTTGCATCTTGACCAGCAGAAGCTAGCATCTGACCATCAGGACTGAAACTTACGCCCAAAACACTATCAATATGTCCATGAAAGCGATTACGCTCTCGCACTACTCCATAGACTGCCTGCTGTAATCTCCCCACTGTCTGAATCCTGACATCGTGTGGTGCTTCAATCTCCTTTAGCTTTATACCTGCCTTAACGCTAGCTACCAAGGCTTCCAGTTGGTCGTGTGATAAGAGTAAGACTTGAGATAAAGCACTTAGCGCTTCAATCTCAGAAATCTTTGCTTGCTGTAGAGCTTGTCGGAGTTGTGCTTCAGTTAATTTCTGTTTTTCTTTTGCTTCTGCCAGTTCTGCTAAGAGTCCCGCCCCCTGTTGTTGACGAATGAACTCCACCAAATAATCGTGCACCAGTTGATAGAGATACTCCGGTTTTTCCGGCAACAGCAAAACTAACCCCGATTTAACAAAAATCTCCAACACCAAATCCAACGGATTCGCTTCAGCCGCTAATTCAGCCGCTAACTCAGCGCGAGTCTTGAGGGGACGAGTGCCGTTTTCATTCGTGAGTAAATATAAAACCAGTCGCGCCGTCCGTTCATTCTCTGCCCCACAGTCATGAATCACATCTTCTAAAAATCGCTCCACCAGCTTGTTTTTCGTCCAACCCTGCTGATATTGCTCCAAGGTAGTAATCTTCTCGGTTTGCAATTGCATACCCACAATTTGCAACTCAATCGGACGAACCTCCCCAACCTCCCCGCCAAATCCTGCACGAAGGCATCAACTAACCCAGACTCCAAAGGAAACTGGGATTTTTCAGTCAAATTCCGGATAACAACGGTTGCATCGTCCGGTGAGAAGTTGCCCAAGTAATAGCGAATCTTCTTATCGAGAATATTGTTGTTAATCACCGTTAGATTGAGCAGGCGATCGCATTCCAGCAAATAATGCAAATAATCTTCCCGCAAAGAGAAAATAACCTTCACAAAGGGAATATCTAGACAAACGCGCAGAAACTCATAAAACGGTTGCCGTTTCTTTTGGTCGGTATAAACAAAGAAAAACTCTTCAAACTGGTCAAAAATCAAAACTGTCAGCAGATTGTTCTCAGCATTATTGCGTAATTGTTCGAGGATAGGCGCAGAAAGAGATCCCCCCAACCCCCCTTCAAAAGGGGGGCTTTCCTCTTGTTCTTCCTGTTGCTCCCCCCTTATTAAGGGGGGCTGGGGGGGATCGCACGGGGAATGCGAAGCAGGATCAAACCTTTCTGCTTGCTCCCCCCTTAACAACCGGAGCTTTAGTGAGGAGGGCTGGGGGGGTAAACGTGGCAGGGAAGATAACCCCTCATCTAAACAACTCCCCAACGCCCCAACCCAATCTGTGTAAACTCGCAACAGAATTGGTAAAGTATCTCGTTCACCAATCGCTTGCTGTTGCAATGTAGGGATTAATCCCGCCTGCAAAATCGAACTTTTCCCAACACCTGATTGACCATGAATAACAATCAGTTTATGCTCGTTACTACTCAGTCGTTCCTTCAACCGCTTAACATCTTGTTCTCGACTAGAAACGGCAATTTCTTGAGCAATTGTGCCTTGCAGTTCCACTTGCTCTACTGCCGGATTCACACTGTACTGTTTTGGCAGTAAATATCCAGCACCGATAAACGCTCGAAAACCATACTGATGTTCGACTTGTAACTGCTCTTGCTTAATCCGAAACGCCGCTAGATATTCACCCTGCTCAAAATAAACCGATCGCAATTCTCCCAAAATATCAATATAAAGTTCTGGATTGTATTGAGGCTTGCTTTTCTCTCTAGCTTGTTCTAAATTAGCGATCGCCTCTTGAACTTGACCTAAATGCCGTTGCGATCGCGCTACAACAAACCGATATAAGCCTTGCTCGTATGGCTGAAGATTAGGAATTTTATCTAAAATTTGCAGTGCTTGTTGAGCGAGTTGATGCGCTTCATTCCAATTGGATTCTTCTAGAGCAACCTCTGCCAAAAAACCATAATCTTGAGCCAGTTGCCGAGAATCACCTTGATGCAAAGTCAAGGCTTTTTCAGCAAGCACCTGCAACTGTTTCCAAGCTTGCAAGCGTCGCAGCACTTCACCCAGTTGACTAATATGTTTAGCCACTAAATCTGGACGTTGTGCTTGCTCAAAAGCATCAATACCTTGCTGAAGATAATGCCTAGATTCTTCCCAAGATTGCTGGCTTTCTGCCCGATTGAGTTCAGCTTTACGATAATAGGCTAAAGCAATATAAGTTAGTAGGATACCTTGTCGTTCTAGATGTACATTTTGCTGCCAAAAAGTCAAGCATTTTTGGTAATGATCCAAAGCTGCATCAATGCGATCGCGTGCAAAATTATCTAAACCCCGAACAAACTCTAAACTCGCCTCTAAATCTGGCTCTAATCCTTGTTCCCGCCGTTGTAAATCCTTCCAAGCCGCTTCGAGTTCTAAGTAATCTTCTAAATGAATCGTTGAATCACGAGTATATAGCGGCTTGACCTTTTGTCGCAGCAAATCAAGGAGTTCATCAGTTGCGATCGCAAATTCAACACTCGTTGCCCAACTTTCCAAATCGGGTACTAACCGCAGTAGGTTTTGCTGCACCTCATCATTAATCCACAGCACCAGTGGGAAGGGAAAATTTTTACTAAACTCCTCGCGTATATAGTTACTAGATGTGAGAACTATTTTAATGTCGCTTACTGACTCCAAACCAAATACCATCAAAGCTTGTGGCACCTCGTCACCGAGTTCCGCCTTGATGCTGGTGTAGAGCGTCTTGACAGAATCAGGCAAGACTAACTCCCGAATCTGAATAGGAGATAATTCTCGCAGTCGTTGCACTATGCGCTCTCTTAAAGCCACATAATTACAACGCGCCAAAATCAACCGAAATTGCCCCTGAGAGAACTGAATTGCCCGCACCAGAGCCTTCAACGAACCCTCGTTATCGAAAGCAACATCTTCCGGTTGATGCGAGTTACTCATGGCTGAAATTCTTTCGCTTCTGCCAAAATCGGATTGATATCAAACCAAGACCCCTCGGAGTCTCTATATTCAAATACAAACATATCGCGTACTAAAATTTGGTAGCGTTCCTCTCCTCTTAAGCTTTTCTGTTGCCCCACTTGACGCAGCAACTCCCACTCATCCTCAGTGATTGCCATCGTTAACTCATTACGACGTTGCCGAATCACTCCCTCAATACAATCCCGCGACAGAGGCGGATCGTCTCTTTCCAGACAGCGGGATACTAGCATCAGCAAATTCCGCGCATGACCACCACTAACACGGCACAGTCGCTCTAACGTCTCAGGACTATCAAAAATTTCTGGAATTAAATCGACACGCTGAACCGGATGAATATCAGGAAATGCTCTCGCCAGTACCATCTGTTGCAGCTGCGCCATCCCCTCTTTGTATTCACCACCAGCGCGTAACTGCACTGGCACCATCGGCAATGCCTGGGGTTCTCTGCCAAAGCGATTCATCAGCCTTCCCAAAGCATTGGAAAATCTCAATATTAGCGGAATTGTATAGACTACATGGCAATTCAACTGGCTTAACTGTTCACCCCGTTCCACAAAGAGATATTCCGGCTGAATTTGTCCTGTTGGCTTCACCGAGTTATCTAAGCGATCGAGATTATCAATAATTACAACCAGTCCTTTTCTGCCTTGCTGCTTTAGTCTCTCTGTAGCAGGTGCAAATATCTCCTTGTTAATCGCTTCTAAAATTCCATTCGTGCGCGGCTCTAAATATTGCCTCAACTGAGAGCGAAGTTTAGGGCTATCTTTAGTCTTAGACGTAATCTTGGCAATGCCGACAGAAAACTCCACATCGCTTATCTCAACAGGTGTTTGCAAAATCTCCCCGATTTCACGGAATAGACTCACAAAGTATCCTGGCTTAAGCCTGATTTGAACAGCATCCAGGCTCTCACTCACTTGACGTGCGATCGCAAGCAAAATATCCGTAACATCGACATCTGCCATTTCCAGAACCTGGCTAGACTCGAAATACACCACATGAAACCCCTGCTGCCCCAAGTCCGCCTTGAGTCGCTGCAATTCTGTAGACTTGCCACAGCCAATATGTCCCGTAAACAACTGACACGTCGGCTTATCCGGGGAGAGGCGGCTGATGGTTCGCCCCAACTCCCGCATAATGTTGCCTCCACGTACAGAGGAAAAATCAATATAGTACTTCCGCGCCTCAGGATTAGCTAAATCCAAAGGGCTAGGGTTACAGGCTTGGTAAAATCTCCCCAAATCCAGTGCCATCAATCACCTCGCAATCAAATTCCAGGAAGCACTTCCACACATTAATAATGACGTGATGAGATGCACCATTCTGAAGCCTTACAACCTCAGTTTCAGATGCAATCCTGATTTCAGAAGCAAACATCTGTTTCCATTCTGGTGGACTAAGAGCGAGAATTGCTTAAACACCTGTTTTCTCCACTCATATCCCCAAAGCAATTGCCATTTTTGTCCAGAATAACGACAGATTGAACGCCTCTAAATTGCTTAAGTGTAGCTGTTACGGCACTTTTTGCCCGAGCCTCATCTCCAACTCCTGCCGAAACCACTGTGCGACAAAATTGCAGACGTGCTGCTCCCCTAGAAATTGATACATTAAAATCACCTCCACAGTTGGAGCTATCTCTCAATTGAACCGCTCCAACAAAACCCTTTTGCCTTTCAGCACTTGTTGGTCCTGCAATCAATTGTTCGACGGCAAACCGGGCTAAAGTTTGGCTTTGAGTTGTCCGGTTCACAGCTTCAACATAGCTGAAGTCATTATTGCTCTGGGGCTGTTTCGGAAAAAATACTTTGACTGAGTTTAGACGTGCTGCGATAGTTGATGACGAGGCTGGCTGGGTCTTTAATTGAGCTGGTATCAACTCTCCAGATGATTTTATGGCTAATTGTGCTGAGTCATTGGATGAGGCGAACTTTTCTCCTACATTTGCCCACGCCGCCGACAACATTACTGTACACAAAAGACCAGAGACTACTAGAGGTGACTTGAAAAAACGAAGCATTTTTCCTCCTTGCGCTTAATACGTTTTCTTTCTGGAACGCTTCTATATTGCTCACACTCCGGTTATAGAAGCTTTGCCGTCACGCTTTAGAGCCTGTATCGAAAACGGCAACCAGAACCGAGGATTAATGCATCAATTGGGAAAATACATGGAGATTGGTGTAGCTAAATTCCTGAGGAAATTAACTCTTGAGTTGCCGCACTGAGAACTTACTCAACCACGAGTATGTTTAAGTATTTATACCAAGCTATTGTTCATACAGCAATTTTCATACTGGTGAGGTACAGTCAATTTTTCTCTCTTCTCCTATAGAGAATGGGAGAGTAGGATAGATGTACCTCATTAGCCTAGAAAACGCTGTAGCGTTGTCGATATGATGTTCAGCTCTTTTTATCAATCAAAGTAAATCTACTTAAAGATTGGTTTAATTTGATGCTGTATCGAGTTATACATTTACTGGGGGATATAACCTCTCCTTTAAATAATTTAATGTTTCTTCTCACTTATACCTATTTATCCGCTGGGTAAAGATTACTTAACAAATAGGAAATAATCATGCTCAACCCTACAGCGTCAATAGAACAGTTACAAGCCCATACTTCAACACTAAGCTTAGAGTTATTACAAGTAATCATTAACAAATTTTTAGAAGATGCTGAAGAGCTTTTTACGTCTTACTTAGAGAAGATGGGAAAGGCTTGGTGGGTCGAAATCATCACGAAAAAGCCTGATTGTACCTACTATTTTGGTCCCTTTGTCAGTCACCGTGAAGCTCAACTGGCTCAACTCGGCTACCTGGAAGACCTAGAACAGGAAAGACCACAACTAATTGCGATCGAGATTAAGCAGTGTCAACCCAAAGAGCTAACAGTTTTTAAAGATGAATGGAGAGAGAAAGCTTACTTTACTATTTCGCCTGATCTGAGCGCCTAGGCAACTTGTATTGGGAGCATCCCGTTTTTGCAAAAGTACCTGTTGAACAGGAAATCGCGCCGACAAAACCGAAGTTTGCCTGCGCGGACTGTTTTAAAACAGTCCGCGCAGGCGGGTTTAGTTTGTACAGCCACAGACTTCTAGTCTGTGGCTATTGGTCACGCAAGGGATGCACCCACTGGTATACGGGCTAAATCTAAAAAGCTGCTCCCCGAATTATTGAAGGCTTTTATGAGCTTGTCGAAGGTAGTTCGCCAGTACGGACAGAGAGCGTGTTCGTCTGGTTGCCGCGACGCACCTTGATTTGTAGTACTTGATTCACGCCGCTGTTTTCAACGGTACGCTGTAACTGCTCAGCCGTGGCTATCGGTTTCCCTTCGATTTCGACGATTACATCTCCACGTCGAAGTCCTCCGCTAGCAGCAGCAGTGTTGGGTAATACTTGCACCACTAAGACACCATTGACTTCCGGCACCATAAAGGAGGAGTTGGGGTCGCTGTTGTTTTCTGCGGCTATCTGAGGTGTCAGCGTTGCCATCCGAATTCCAAGATAAGGATGGGCAATTCTTTCACCCCGTGCCAGCTTAGCTGAAATTGTTTTGGCTTCGTTAATCGGAATTGCAAAACCAATTCCCATTGCATCGGGACGAATGGCGGTGTTGATGCCAATCACGTCTCCTTGTTGGTTCAGGAGTGGACCACCAGAGTTACCTGGATTAATCGCAGCATCAGTTTGAATAAAATCTAGTCGCTTATCAGGAATACCCACCTGAGTACTAGACCGCTGAAGGGTGCTGACAATCCCCAGCGTAACCGTATTATCCAGCCCCAAGGGATTACCAACTGCGATCGCCCAATCACCCACCGATACCTGTCCAGAATCTCCTAGAGGTGCAACAGGCAAATCTCTACCATCAATTTTGACAACGGCGAGGTCAGTGACTTCATCCGCACCCTGTACCTTCCCCTCAAAACTACGTCCATCTTTGAGGAGAACAGTCACCTTATCTGCCTGATCGACCACATGAGCATTGGTGAGAATAATCCCACTGCTGTCAATGATGAAGCCTGACCCTTGACCCCGGAGGCGTCTTTCTTGTGGCATCTGGGGGAAAAAGTCTTCACCAAAAAAGCGCCGGAAGCCTGGGTCATCAAAGAATGGGTCAACACGGCGCGTGATTGTGCGTTCAGTGTCAATCCGCACTACCGATGATCCCACTCGATTGACAGCTGATGTTACAAAACTGCCACTGGTAGCTGTGTTAGGTATTGGCTGCCGTTGAGCCAGCAGAGTTGGTGTTGCTGATTCTAAGCCCGGTGCCGGGCCTGCCTGAGATGGCAATACCTGATAAAAGCCAACCGTTAAAACGACACCAAGAACGATCGCAAGCAGGTAAGTACTCGTTTGGCGCAGAGGAAGAGAAAACTTTGTCAATCGCATAGCATCAATCTTGAATTCGGAGCAAGTTTCTTGAAAAACTGTAGGAGAAGTTTATTTGTCGCTACAAGTAGTCATATAAATATTCTGACAGTTCAGTTAACGTTACTGAGATTCACCTGATGAGGACGTTTTACGGACTGTCTAGGTTTCTGTCGCATCAAGGATTATCGCTATAGATTCCCCGCTCTAGGCTAGGATCAGGAGTACGAATTTATTGATGGAAGAAGAGGGTGTTCAAGAAAGTTGGCAAGATGTGGAGAATTTTCCCTCTCTTTGCGCTTTCTCAAAAGGGGGTAAGCCTTACGGCTTGGCAGCAGTGCCACAAATGCCCCCGATTCTCCTTGTCTCTTCCATCTGTTGATGAGTGTTCGTAATCCAAAAATTGGAGTTAACCCATTGATTAACGAAACCTTTGCCATTCCAGGGAAAGATGAGTGTACCCAAGAGCTGGATGTACATCACAGCCCGATAGAACATCATCATGGCGAGGTATCTACACATCGCCACGTTCATGACGAAGAATCTCTGCGGCGAATCGTCAATCGGCTTTCTCGGATTGAGGGACACATTCGAGGAATCAAAACGATGGTGCAGGAAAGTCGCCCTTGTCCTGATGTTCTGGTGCAAGTCGCTGCTGTTCGAGGCGCACTAGATCGAGTAGCACGAATTATTCTGGATGAACATTTAACCCAGTGCATCGGTCGTGCTGCTGAAGAAGGCAATATTGAAGTAGAAATCGAAGAGTTGAAGGCGGCATTGGATCGATTTTTGCCGTAGCGAAGGGTCGGTTTCTAAATAAAGGCAATCAATGACGAGGTGGTGGGGTGATAAATGACAAACTCCAAAGTTTATGTACATTAACTTCCTACCGCCCCATTTCCCCACCTGCCTCGCACTGGAACACTATTTGCTTAACCGTGTTCGAGAAACTCAATTTGGGGTACTAAAGGGTCTTGAACGATACCGACACCCGTAAATCCCCAGCGTTGGAGTAATCCTTTTAACTGGCCTCCAGAAACTGTCTCTACAGCAAAGCGGTCAGCAACATCAGAACCGTGAGCATTGAGATAACTCAGAGCATCAAAGTGTTCACGAAACATCAACAAATAGCTTGCCCCAGCGTCACTGCTACTTGGATTTGGCTGGGCAACTAAATAGCGACCGTCAGCTCTAGAAAGAATCAGATAATAGATTTGAGTGAACATGGCAAGGAAACAGCATAAATACTTACTTCAGATCCTCCAGACGAATCCGGGGATCGACGAACTTCAGCAACAAGTCCGCTAACAAGTTGCCTACAATGAGCAGCACAGCGCCCATAATCAAGCTTGCCATCACCAAATAGAGGTCTTGCGCTCTTACTGCCTCCAGAATCAGACGCCCTAGTCCGGGCCAGTTGAAGAAAGATTCGGCAATAAATGCACCGCCTAACAAGCCAGCAAACTCAAATCCCAATAGTGTTACCAAAGGATTAACCGCATTACGAAGGGCGTGGACATATATGACCCGGTTTTCTGGGAGTCCCTTGGCACGAGCCGTTTGGATATAGTCTTGGCGCAGAACATCTAGCATTTCTCCTCTGGTAATGCGCTGTAGACCAGCAAAGCCTGCGATAGATAGAGCAATTGTCGGCAAAATCAGGTGCCAGCCGATATCCAACACTTTACCGATTGGCGACAAATCCGCGTGATTGATACTCGTCATGCCACCCACGGGTAAGAATGGGGAGGTGTTCTGTGCGACGATGAGCATTAGTAAGGCGGTGATAAAGCTAGGAAAGCCTTGTCCCCCATAACTAATGACTTGTAGACATCGATCAAATGCTCGGTTTTGGTGAACAGCGGCAACAATACCAAGAGGAATTGCGATCGCCCAAGTAACAACAAGCGAGGCAATCGCCATGAGTAATGTTGCGGGGACTCGCTCCCACAACAAAGATGATACGGAACGAAAATAAGTAAAACTTATACCGAAGTCACCTCTTGTCACTACTCCCACCAGCCAACGCCAATACTGCACAATGGCTGGCTGATCCAGACCAAATTGTCGCCGTAGTTCCTCGATTCGCTCCGGCGAAATTTTTGGATTCTGCCGGAGGGTATCCAAGTAATCCCCTGGTGCTAGCTGAATGATTGCAAAACTCAAAGCAGATGCCAACAGTAAGGTCAACATCGCTTGCAACAAACGCTTCACAACATAGAGAAACGTCTCACTCGTAACTAACCGAGTGAGCCGATTGCGAAAGCCATCGAATCCATCCCGAACTGAGGAATCCTTCGTAGAAGAAGTCATAGTTAGTGTCCTTTGCCGTTTGTCAGTTGTGCTTCACCAATGACCAATGACCAATGACTAACGACCACTGTTTAATACTCAATCAATGTCACAACTGGTACATTAGGCAGCTTTTGACGCCCACCTAAATCCCGTAGCTCGATGATAAACCCGAAACCCACTAATTCGCAGCCCGTTTGCTCGACGAGGGCAGCTGTCGCACCTGCTGTTCCACCCGTCGCCATCAAATCATCCACAATCAAAACACGACTGCCAGGATTGAAGGCATCTTGATGGAGTTCTAATCGATCCGTACCGTACTCCAGTTCATACTCAACTGAATGTACGGCGGCGGGGAGTTTACCCGGTTTCCGGACAGGGATAAACCCTGCTCCCATCTTGTAAGCCAGAGGGGGTCCAATAATAAAACCACGAGATTCCATTCCTACCACATAATCAGCCGCGAGTCCTGCCTCTTCACACTTTTGGGCAAGTGTATCAATTGTGTAGCGCAGTCCCTCTGGGTTGCGTAGTAGCGTGGTGATATCTCGAAATAAAATTCCTGGCTTGGGAAAGTCAGGGATATCGCGAATCAGAGACTTTAAATCCATTCTTCAGGTGAACTCACTTTCAAAGGCATTTTATGACTCAGCATTTATGACAGGAAGAGTATCGGGTACAATCCCCAGTAACTTCCCATTCGCTTCCTGCACGCATCGTACAATAGAATGTTGGATCGTTTTTGAGCGATCGCAAACACTGATACGTTGAGCGTAGTAGAGCTGAGCAGACTAGGCATTAAATGCTAGCCTCGAAGTGGGGAAACACCCTGTAATTCAGCAACACTAGAAACTGGGCACAAATGCCAATGCAAGAAGTCAGCTATCCTATGGGCTACCAAGCCGCTTGAAATTACTTTTATAAGAACCAGTAACCTACAATCGCTAGTTGGAATGAATCTTTCTGTGAGCGTAATGCCGACAAACAGTCCTCCTGCCCAGTCCAAACCCCTAATTTTAGATAGTCTACCTGACATGCCTATCTCAGAGCGAGGGTGTCCGCCACGCACTCGGCAGCAGATCGACCTGATTTTACTTGCTATAGAAGCGTTGGAACTGGGCGGTTCTGAAGCCATGCTCTTTACGGCAAAAGAGCTAGAACTCCAGGATATTATTAAAAATCGCGTTGTGCTTTGGCGTCTGCGCTGCACCAATCCCTTACGACGCTCTCATACTCGTCGTCCACTGCAAGTCGAGGAAGCCAAGGCATTAGTGGTAATTGCCAGTCATATGGCACGAAAAATGACGGCTTTAATCCGGCAGTTATTACTGGCTTATCAACAACTGAGTGACAAGCAGGTACCACTGGATCACCATTTTCGCTTGTCTGAGTATCTAGAACGGTTCCGTGCTCATTTTCGGAGTCGGATGAATCCGCGACGTGCAAAAGTCGCTATTTACAACTCGGACGAGAAGTTGAACGAACTTGCACTCTCGCTATTAAGTCAATTGCTGTTTTGTACAGGAACCTCTGGAATGCAACGCTTTTGGACTAGCCTGTTTGATGGAGAGGTAGCATGACTATTCAACGTCAGTACAGTCTCCCCAACTGCACGCTTATTCTTGAGGGCTTGAGTGATGGTAGTGCAGCCGGGGGTGGTCAAATTGATACCCGGCCCTTGATGACGATTCTCGTCAATGCAGAATGCCGTTTTACAGGTCAGACACAATCCTTGAGCGGAGGACGTGACTTTTTAGAAAGCCTTGTGAGGGCTGTGAGTCGCTATGCTCAGGAATTTTTGAGTCAGGTACGTCATCCAAAGCTGCACGAGGAAAAGCCATCATTGGTGCAGTTGGAAAAAGTTCAGGAGAAGAATTTGCATCGGTTGACGCTGCTGCCAACTGATGAGGCTTCGTCTAAGGGAATGGTATCTGATTCCGTGTCTCATACTGGAGTACAACAAGGTAAGCTAATCCAGCTTGATTTGACAACAGTGCAGCTATTTGACTTGGTAGAAGCGATCGATCAGTTTTTGGCAGATAGGCGCACACTACCTGACATGAATGTGTTGTTGCAGCCTCTATCTAAGCGCTACCGCAAAGCTGACCAACCGATCGCGAAACGGGCAGCACCAGCAACCCTAGGAATGGCAAGTTTAGCCTTCGCTGCGATCGCATTGTTCTTTGCACCCATCCCAGAGGTACGTTCACCCAAACCCGTGGCAGCTGAACCAAATTCTAGTGAGACGACCTCTCCTAGTCCAGGTGAACCTCTCTCAAGTGCTAGCCCTTCACCGACATCATCACCACCCTCAGCCAGTGATCTGGAGGAAGTCCTTGCCACAGTTCCAGAGATTACTGATCCAACACAACTACGTTTCCTACAACGAAACCTTTACACCAAGCTTGATCAAGCGTGGGACAACCGTGACGAAGTGGATGAAAACTTAGAATATCGGGTTGGCGTTGGCAAAGACGGAGAGATTATCGGCTATAAGCCAGTTGATGAACAACCAAGCGATGCGGCTCAAGATACTCCCTTACCTGAGTTGCTCTACACTCCGACTAATGGCAGTGTTGCTAGTCAAGAACCGATTGCTCAGTTTCGGGTAGTCTTCAACAGAAGAGGCGTTCTGCAAATTAGCCCATGGCGCGGCTATACAGGTAAACCCAGTTTAGGGCCAGAAATTACCGATGCATCTGTAGTCACTGAGTTAAATAACAAACTCTATGAAGAACTTAGCGAAAAATGGGAAGGAACTCCGCTCTCCAGACGAGATTTAGTTTATCGTGTGGCTGTTACCGAAGAGGGTGTGATTGCCGACTATGAGCCAAATAATCAACCCGCCTCAGATTATATCCGGGAAACTCCTTTGCCCAGCTTACATAAGCCGGAGGCGGCGGGTATTGGTGGTGCGGATGCGGAGTTGTTACCTCAAAAACCCTTAGCTCAGTTCCGGGTAGTATTTAAGCCAGGTGGTGTTCTAGAAGTCAGTCCTCTGAAGGGGTACAGATAACTCACAGCAAATACCGACCACGTACCAGTAATAAACATAAAAACCCTCTGCATAAGAGTCTTTTACTATGAGTTACTTTGGCGCGGTTCCGATTCAAAAGGGTTGAGCAACCTCTGATAATGAACACAGCGATCGCATGGCCCACTGGGATTGATCGCACATCGAACCAACTCAGAGCGAGCATTGTATGAGCAAGTGATGTCTCCAATCACCCAGCGCCCGTCCAACAGACTGACCTCCGCTGGAATCTCACATTTTTGAACGTAGAGAGCAATCTTATGAAGCTGATAACGTCCTGATCTGAGCAGATAGCGATGCCTGCGTTCTAAAACCATGTAGGTCTGACCCTCGACTTCCAGGTAGGCTCCCGGCTGGGGATTCCAGTCTAGATATAGATGACCAAGGGTAAAACGCGAATGGCTCAGAATGACTTCTGCGGGCAGAGAATTCAACTTCATAACGAATTAATATCGACAGACTGCCAGAAACTTTAAATCAATAGACCTATCTAGAAAATGGAGGCTGAAACAAGGCTAAATCGTTCCTATCCTATTTTCATCGCAAGGTTCGTGAGCGAAAGCTCATGGTCGTCTCTTGCAAAAGGGGGTTTTGCAAGAGGAGGGAAAAGGGAAAGGAATCTTCTTCCCTTTCCCCATGCCCTTTAACCTTTTCCCTGAGTTTTGCCAGAAGTCTACGACAAAGCAGCCTGACGCTCTTTAGCTTCCTTGATCACCTCTTCTGCGACGTTATTTGGGCAAGGAGCATAGTGTGAGAACGACATCGAGAACTGTCCACGCCCAGATGTCATGGTACGCAGGTCACCAATGTAGCCAAACATCTCGCTCAACGGCACATCTGCCTTGATGCGAACCCCCGTCGGGCCTGTTTCCTGAGCTTTGATCATCCCTCGGCGGCGGTTAAGGTCACCGATAACATCGCCCATGTAATCATCTGGCGTGAATACATCGACATTCATGATCGGTTCGAGCAGCTGAGGCCCAGCCTTAGGAATGGACTGCCGATAGGCGGCTTGTGCAGCGATCTCAAATGCGATCGCCGACGAGTCAACCGGATGGAAACCACCGTCTGTGAGCGTGAACTTCAAGTCCATGCAGGGGAACCCAGCCAATACGCCTCGGTCAAGGCAGCTCACAAAGCCTTTTTGCACCGCTGGCCAGTACTCTCTCGGCACGTTGCCACCCGTCACCTTTGACTCAAACTGGAAGCCAGTGCCTGGTTCACCTGGCTCAATCACATAGTTGATCTTGGCAAATTGACCAGAACCACCAGACTGCTTCTTGTGAACGTAGCCGTCTTCGAGGCGCTTAGTAATCGACTCGCGGTAAGCTACCTGTGGTTTACCCACTTCCACTTCCACCCCATGAGTGCGCCTCAGGATATCAACCTTGATGTCTAGATGCAGTTCGCCCATCCCCTTAAGAATGGTCTCGCCGCTCTCCTCATCAGTCACCATATGGAAGGACGGGTCTTCCTGCACCATCTTAGTCAGCGCCATTGCCATCTTCTCTTCACCGCCTTTTGCTTTCGGTTTGACAGCAATAGAAATGACGGGTTCTGGGAAGACCATCGGCTCCAGCGTTGCAGGATTTTTGGGATCGCAGATGGTATGCCCGGTCTGAATGTTCTTCATACCGACGATCGCAACGATGTCACCCGCCTGCGCTGATTCGATCTCTTCGCGAGAATTGGCGTGCATCTCAACCAAACGGCTGATCCGCTCGGTCTTACCTGTAGCGGTGTTGAGCACGGTATCGCCCTTTGACAACTTACCGGAGTACAGGCGCGTAAAGGTTAAAGCACCATAGCGATCGTCCATGATCTTAAACGCGAGTGCCCGTAATGGCTTCTCTGGATCGACAATGGCAAATCCGCCCGTTTCATTCCCTTCCAGATCGATCTCTGGCTGCGGTTTGACCTCAGTCGGGTCTGGTAGGTAGTCAACTACGGCATCCAGAACCAACTGCACACCCTTATTCTTAAACGACGAGCCGCAGTAGGTAGGGAAGAATGCCATATCGCGGGTGCCCTTGCGAATACACCGCTTAATCGAATCGATATCCGGTTCTTCCCCTTCTAGATACTGTTCCATCAGGTCATCGTCCTGCTCAACCGCCAGTTCGATCAACTGTTCGCGGTAAGCCTCGACATCATCGACCATATCGGCAGGAACATCCTTAATCTTGTAGTTCATCGGATCGCCGGAGTTGTCCCATACCCATGCCTTACGGGTCAGCAGATCGACCACACCGCAAAACTGCTCTTCAACGCCAATCGGCAGCACCATCACCAGTGGCTTAGCCGCAAGCACTTTTTCGACTTGCTTGACAACACGGTAGAAATCGGCACCCGTGCGATCAAGCTTATTGATGTAGATGATGCGAGAGACTTTCGAGTCGTTAGCATAGCGCCAGTTAGTTTCCGATTGCGGTTCGACCCCACCGGAACCACAGAAAACACCAATGCCACCATCAAGAACCTTAAGGGAACGGTAGACCTCAATGGTGAAATCGACGTGACCTGGGGTATCGATGATGTTCAGTTGGTGGTCATTCCAGTAGCAGCTAGTCGCAGCCGACTGAATCGTAATACCGCGCTCTTGCTCCTGTTCCATGAAGTCCGTCGTCGCCGCGCCTTCATGGACTTCACCAATCTTGTGGATTTTACCCGTCAGTTTCAGGATTCTTTCAGTTGTGGTCGTCTTGCCAGCATCCACGTGAGCGAAGATGCCGATGTTTCGATAACGAGTGAGATCTTTCATAATTGTTCTTTGGATTAAATGCAACAAACTATTGGCGACCACCTGCAAGCGTGACAATCAATGTTGCCTTCGTCGCCAGTGCAGGCTGGATTTCAATAACGCGGAATATCAAGAAATCCTTTCCCCGTTGCTGGCAACATTACTAATTGTAAAATGTGGGATGTCAAGGTTGTAGCGGTTAGAGAAGTGAAAATAGGACAATTACAGGGCGGATTACCCGTAGAGGCGGAGTTCGTGGGTAATTCTTGAGATTGAAGACCGTTGAATTAGCGATCGCGACAAGGCGCTAAAACTGAGTGAAGATTTTAGGACAATGCCCCAAACTTCACATTTTGACGGAGCTTATTTATCACACGTTTATTGGTGTCAAATCTCGGTAATCTTGATTGCGCCAGGTAGAGCTAATTTGTACTTGCTCAGCAGCTATGTCGTTAAGCAACCGTCATCACCAGTTGTTCAACGGTATCCGCATCAGTGGGTAGAGCGGCTGTCAATACGTCGCTACCTTCCTCAGTGACCAAAACATCATCTTCAATGCGAATACCCCGGACATCGGCAAATTGAGTAAGACGCTCCCAATCTACAACCTCTTGATACTTTGATCGTAGGGAAGGGTCATTCAGAATTGCTGGCACTTGATAGAAACCCGGTTCAATGGTAACCAGCATTCCTGCTTTTAGTGGTCGATTGAGCCGCAGATAGCTTAAGCCAAAGCGATCGCTTCTAACTCTTCCTTCCTCATAACCCGCCAAATCCCCAAAATCTTCCATATCGTGGACATCTAAGCCCAAAAGATGACCAACACCATGAGGAAAAAATAGGGCATGAGCATCCATTTCTATCAAATCTGACACCTGTCCCCGCAGAATGCCCAAATCGACTAATCCTTGGGCAATTACTGATGCTGCTAAAAGATGAATGTCACGATACTCAATTCCAGGACGGATTTTATCAATACAGGCATCATGAGCCGCTAACACAACATCGTAAAGGTCACGCTGAGTTGTTGAGAATTTGCCTGTTACAGGCCAAGTACGTGTTATGTCAGATGCCCATCCTGCTGTTGTTTCAGCCCCAACATCAGCAAGTAGTAAATCTCCAGGTTGTAGGGGATGGTGATACAGTTCATTATGGAGTACTTCACCGTGAACGGTGACAATGCTGCTGTAGGCACAAGTCATATTGTGGGCAATAATCACGCCCTCCATCGCACCCCGTACTGTGGCTTCTACCTTAGCGGTAGGTGTTGCCTTCATCCCCGCTTTATGGGCTTCTACAGTCACCGCAGCGGCTTGACGTAACATTGAGAGGGCACCAGTGTCGTGGCAGAGTCGTAAAGACGCGATCGCTTTTACTAACTCTTGATCAATTCCAGTACATACATCTGCTGGTGCCACAGGTCGATTTAAAATCTGAGCTTGTTGCGAGCAAGTGGTGGCATTTGGGACGGCAACCGTTGCTGCACCTTTTGCTCGTGATGGGAGTTCTGACAGAGGAAAGGCAGCATCCGCCCCAATCGTCCCGGCAATTTCCTCGCGTTTGGGCATCTCTCCATGCCAAAGGGCACTAGCAGGAGATGCCTCGTCCATAAACAGTTCAAGCTTCCCCTGATTGAGGCAGATTGCCGCGTTCTCTAGTGGTAAACCTGCAAAGTACAGAAAGTGACTACTCGCCCGAAACGGGAATACATTGTCCGGATAGTTGCGCGAACTTCGTAACCCTGACCAGAGAATCACTGGAAAATCAATTAACTGAGCGAGACGTTCACGCCGATGTTGCAGAGTTGTTTTGAGCGAATCGTAATGCTGTAGAGTCTCCATGATCAGGAAGGTAGCACGAGATGTCTAGAAGGAGCAGCAATTATTCTGGGTCATCGTCTTCCTGAGAGTCCTCATCCTCGTCTTCCTCATCCTCATTCTCTTGGTTAGAGTTGTTAGGCTGATCTTCCTCTTGTTCTGTGGATTCATCGCCTTGCTGTGGCTGTTGACAGGCTGTGAGAGAGAATCCGGTACTGACCAACAGCAATATCAGAACGACAAACTTCATCCAAATTGGTTTTCTCATCTTTCCGCTTGCTTCAGACATCAGTGATTTTTGAGCTTTTCATTGTATCTCTAATCTATGAGGAATAATTTTTAGGCAAATATTTAGCGAGGTGTCAAAACCTCAGAACGATTACCAGTGGAATCTTCAAAAATTGCGCCCCGTCGTAGCAGGACAAGCTTTGTCTCCTCAGAAATTCCCTGATTCTTGGCAAATTGCGTATTCTCAACATTCGCCCCTCTTAAATCAGCCTCACTCAGGTTAGCCCCACTCAAGTTTGCCCCGCCTAACTCAGCAATACTCAAATTTGCCCGCATGAGATTAGCACTGCCCAGATTGGCACTGCCCAGATTGGCAAGGCTCAAGTCAGCAAGGCTCAAATCTGCTCCCCGAAGATCAGCACCGCTCAAGTTGGTGCGGATCAGGTCAGCACTGCTCAAGTTAGCTCGGATCAAGTCAGCGCTGCTCAGGTTGGCTCGGATCAGGTTTACACCACCCAAGTCAGCAATGCTCAAATTTGCCCCACTGAGATTGGTGCCCCGCAATTTAGCACCACTGAGTTTGGCATCACTCAGGTCAGCCTCACTAAGGTTTGCCCCGCCTAAATCAGCACCACCAAGGTAGGCTCCACCAAGGTAGGCTCGAATCAGGAATGCTCCCTTGAGATTGGCATCCTTGAGGTCTGCACGTCCGAGGTTAGCTCCCCTGAGTTTAGTGTCCTTGAGGTCGGCATTTCTAAGTCTGGCAGTTCTGAGGTCAGCCCCCCGGAGGTCAGCTTCACTCAGGTCAGCTTCACTCAAGTTGGTACCGCACAGGTTCGCATCACTCAAATTAGCACTATTTAATCCAGCCCCTCTCAAGTCTGCCCCCCTAAGATTAGCTCCCCGGAGGTTAGCACTTCGGAGGTCGGCATCACTCAGGTTAGCCTGACTCAAGTTTGCTCCTCTCAAGTCTGCGCCTCTCAGCTTTGCCCTCTGAAGGTTGGCGCTTCTAAGGTCAGCCCCCCTAAAGTCGGCTTCAATGAGTTCAGCTTCACTCAGATTGGTATGGCTGAGGTCAGCCTCAATGAAATCTTTAGCAATATTTAGACCAGCAATTGCTGTTAACTGCTCAAGATTATCTGTTTTGGCTTCTAAAACACGCTGAATCAGGACGTGCAGTTCCTGAAGAGATTTGTCATCAGTCATAGTGCAACTCCGCTCGACTGAGGTAAGGCTTGAGTTTCGGTTCTAGCAAACGCTGGATGATTAGTCGGTCTAATACAGCTCGTTTATTGCGACTAATGTCTGGCGGCCATAACCCCTCAGCATCAGTCAGACACAGATCTCGTTTGGACACTTCAAAGATTGCTTCTACACGACAAGGCAAAGCAATCACATTCAAGGTTGCCAATTTTGCCTTCTTCAGGAAGCCTTTTAAAACGGGTTCACCCATCTCTTGCTCAAAAATCCAAACGGGATTCTCTTCGGAAACCTTTGTTGTTATATGACAGATGCTAGGTGGGGATTGCTCTGTTCTACCTAACTTTTGTCCTACACCAACATTTGCTTGAGGCTGAGGTTGACTGCCATTTGAAGAGGGATTGGCAGCACGTATACGAATGTCTCTACCCTTTTGCTCTTTACCACGTTCGGGTTTTTGCCTTTCTCTTTGAAGGAAAAGTTCAATAGAGCCAATCAGTTCACGCGACTCAAGAGGGATTTCGCCATTTTCTAGTCTGACTCGCAGTTCTCCACCTTTTAGCCCAAACTTGACACGACCTTGTTTGAGCGTCTCCCATTGCTCGCCGAAGTTAATCGTCAACAGCAGGTCAATCGGCTGTGTGTCGGTGATTAAATGCCACAAGTCAATACTGTCCTGGCTCCCTGGCTGAACCGGAATTCCTTCCAACTTCATGTATAGGCAATTTGGGCAGTTGTTTTTAGGCTCCGGCTGAGGCTTGGTAGGAAGAGAAGGTTGCATTGCCAAGCTGGAATCGGTAGTGCAAGGTGCTACCTATAAAGGTACATGACTCGGCAATCCGTTGGTGTCAAGTGCTGCTTAAGCTTTACAATCGAACTACATATAGATGATCTTTCAGCTAATCTGCCACTTGTCAATCTGTAATTAGTAGTGTCATCTTGCTGTAGTAAAAGGATTTTGTACAACGATAAGTTTACCCTTTACACAGTAGAACTAATCGAGACTATTATCAGCTTTGAAGTTCTACAGTTAGAGATAGATTGCCAAGTTGCGACAGTCAAAACACAAGAGCGCAAAAGCGAATTCTGATCTAACACTGACAGCATTCTTTGAAGCTGGTATCAGCTAAATCTTCAAAAATAGCTCCCCGTCGAATCCAATCTAGTTTTGTTTTCTCACAAATCCCTGAAATCCTGGCAAACTTAGCCTTCTTTAAATTTGCCCCCCTCAGGTTCCCCTCACTCAAGTTGACTCCACGTAAAATCGCTCCGCCTAGGTTGGCACCACATAAGGTTGCGCCGCTCAGGTCGGCACCGCTTAGATTGGCTCCTCTGAGGTCAGCGATGCTCAAATCTGCACGGATTAGATCAGCACCTGACAGATTAGCTACACTCAAGTCGGAGCAAATTAGGTCGGCAAGGCAAAGATTGGCGCGAATAAAATCAGCACGGCTCAAGTTTGCCCGAATTAAGTTGACGCCACTAAGATTAGTTCCATTGAGGCTAGCTCCACTCAGGTTGACCCCACCTAAGTTTGCTCCACCTAAGTTTGCCCTACTTAAATCAGCTCCACCGAGATTCGCTCCTCTCAGGTCAGCACTGCTCAGATCGGCACAGATTAAGTTGGCGCGGATTAGATTGGCACGACTAAGATTAGTACAATTGAGATTAGCGTCGCTCAAATTTGCCAAGGTGAGGTTAGCATCGCTTAAGTCAGCCTCGCTGAGGTTTGCCTCACTGAAGTCAACTCCGCTCAAAAGCGCCCCTCTAATATTGGCAGCATTCAGGTTAGCTCCCCTGAGATCAGCATCACTCAGGACAAGACCTCTTAGCCGAGTACTCCTGAGATCAGCTCCTGCAAAGTCTTCTGTAGGGTTTAGACCAGCAATTTTTACAATTTCCGAGAGATTATCGGTCTGTGCTTTAACAACACCTTGGATAAGGCTTTGTAGTTCCTGAAGCGAGTCGTCGTCAATCATGTATATCATGTGTTACTTCCTTAGACTGATATTAAGCTGAAAATTTAAATTCAATACCAGCAGAATATCTATGATTTTTAAGGTTGCCCTCTCTCGGTAGGGTCAATCGAAGTATCTTTTGTTGAATTGAGATTGAAGCCTCAAGCTTCAAACGATTAAAGGCTAATTAGGTAGAACCAGAAAATTTTAGTAACCTTTAAGCCTTTAGTCAGAGAGAAAAAATTCTCAAAGGGTACAACAAATTACTTCCCTCGTTCACTATTTTTCCCAAACCTTGTGTCCTGTAAGGTACTGCCAACGCCTTGAATCACTCCGCGAACAACTAAACCGATGCCTCTTCCTAGTACTTGTGTGAGGACGTAAACAACACCTTTGCCAACCCAAGCCACAACACCTCGTAGACGAGGTGCGATCGCATCCCGTGTCTCATACGCTAAAGTTACCGCTAACGGAATACCTCGAAGCTGTTCTAACTCCTGACGTCGAGGCGCATAAATTGAAGTTCTTTTGATACCTGTATCACTCAAAACAAATAACTCATATCGACTTTCAAAGATGGTTCGTGGCTCTTCTAGCCCTTGTAAAGTACGATATCTCCAAGACAGATTATTACGAAATCGAGCTAGTTCTCGCGATGAAATCAAATGCCGAGCATAGAAACTTTGCTTAATCGTCTCCACATCTGAAAACTCATTCAAAAGTGGTTGAACAACAGCATTAGCCACTTGAATGATTAGATTATGAAGTACCAGTTCTGCCCGTGCCACTGCTTCAGGAGTCTGGGCGGGATAAGAAACATTATCAATGATTAACGGTGCTTCAAATAGCTGCTGAGTTAATAAGTCAACCACGAAAGGAATTTTATCTAAAATTGCTGTTTTAACAAGGGCAGCATCGCTGAGTAAAATATTAACAACTTCAAACCCGTTTTCTTCAATTGGCAATGTATAATACTTGCCAAAAAAATCTATGATTGACACTTGCCACAAATCTTGTAGGATTAGCGATCGCTTTTGAGGTAGCTGCTCAAGCGTCACTTGGGAGAAACGCAATTCCTGAAGAATATCCTCAAATTTTTGTAGGACTATATAAAGTAAGTCTTGCTTTTTCTCAGGAGAGAGAATATCAATTTCTAACACAACACCTGTGAGATTTGATAACCCTGACTGGAGTTTCGCTAATGTCAGCTCAAATAGTGTCGATTGCTGAGGGACTTGACTAAGCTCAGAGTTAGCTAGCCGCGACGCTGGTACTATTTGTTGCCTGGAGATAGAGGATTGGGAACTCGAAGAAAGTGAGCGAGTCGGTGTTGCGGGTACAGAAGGAAGTCCGAGGCTATCAGCTGCACGTAATGAATTTTGTCCCCCTATCCTCTCCCGTTCCACGACGATGACATCAGTAGGCAATAGTTGATTCACGACCCAACGTGCTGCCCGAAGTTCGCGACGGCGTCCGCTCCAAAATAGCCAGTCCAGGTTGGAAAGATTGGGATTCTGAAGCTCTTGATTGACTAGCGCTAGTGCCTCTTCAATTTGCCGCAATCCGTAAGAGCGCATTTTGTGATGCCAAGTGGGAGGGCGTACAGAACTTGTCAGTGCTGGTGACTCTGTTGAAAGTGTCTGCCACGCAGGTTGACCCGACCTAATCTGACGTATGGCTTGGACAAGTGTAGCGATCGCGCTTCCCTTAGCACAATACCCCTCGATCCCAGACTCCTTTACCGATAGCAGCAAAAGCGGTTCTGATTGAGCCGTGAGTAGTAGAACTGGCAAGTCAGGGTACTCTGTCTTTAGCTGCTGACATAGGGACAACCCGGATAAGGAATTGGGGCGAGAACCACCACTATCGAGTTCCAAAACAACCAAATCAACAGTATTCTGACTAACCAGACGACCTAAAATCTCTGGAGCAGCAATACCCGTATCTGCCTCCGCCACAACTTGCAAGTCAGGAAACGATTCTAGGGCTGTGCGTAGCCCTAACCGGAAGATGGGGTCATCATCGACTAGGAGAAGTCGAGTTAAGCCGTGGATACTGTCGCGTGTGGCGTTGCTATCGCTCATGAAACTGATGGGCAAGCGCTCCAAGAAAAGTGGATTAAATTAAGCTTAAAGCAGTAAGAAAATCTCTTAAACCACATACAGGCAACTGCTACAGTCTACTAGAAAGTCCGGTTGCCTATCTTTTTTATCAAACATGGATACTGAGGAACTACTTTTGCGTTATGCCGCTGGAGAGCGAGACTTTACTGGAGCGAAGCTCTCCAGAGCTTCGCTTATTGGCGCAACACTGGTGGGAGCTAATTTCTGGGGCGCGGACTTGAGTGGCGCTAACCTTGCTAGAGCAAAACTCTGGGGAGCCAACCTGAGTGGCGCTAACCTTGCCAAAGCTAACTTGACAAGAGCAAATCTAAGCGGAGCGAAACTCAATGAAGCAAATTTACGGCAAGCTAAACTCAACTTTACCAAGCTTTTTGGAGCTTCTCTAAGTGGAGCGTACTACGATGAAACGACCCGTTTTTCTAAGGGTTTTGACCCCCAAAGTCAAAATATGCGGAAAATGTGACACCTGTAGAGAAATCTGATTCTCTCGTTATATTGAACACTGCCTCTTGCGTCAGTATGCCTCAGGAGTAAGCGACTGAGCTTCACGGTTAAGGGCGGCACTTTGTTCTATCCAACTATTTTTTAAGGCTTCAGCTTGACTGTAAAGTGCCCGTTCAGGGGAGATTTGAGAGATGGTAGCGATCGCAACATCGAAACGACCTTGAGCGGCAAGGGCGACGGCGGCTTCCAGAATCGGACGATCTTCGGCTGTTTGAACTTGAGCGACCCAATCGCTAATTGCAGTTTGTGCTTGAGCGTACAGTGCTCGATCGGAGCGAATCTGTCCTGCTGTAGAAATGGCGGCAATCAAATCTCGACGCTGGGCAAACGCCTGTGCTAAATCCAAGATGGGCTGGTCTTCGATGGTTTGAATTTGCCGATTCCATTTTGCGATCGCACTTTGAGCATCAAGACGCAGGGGCTGACCTAGCCCAACAGTACTGGCGATTTCCACGGCTGTTTTCAATTCTTTTAGTGTTCCTCGCTCTCCAAATTGTTTAGCTCTCCAAAGTTGGTCATGGTCTTCAATATGCTGAATTTCCTTCCGCCACTGAGCTATCAGCGTCTGGGCAAATATTCGTTGAGGACGCTTTGGGGCAACCTGGGTTGCTTGGTCGATCGCTATTTTGAGTGTCTTTTGCTGATCGAAGCTTGCGAGTAGGCGGGCAACTTGTAACTTTGTGTGGTCTTGTAATTGAGATTGCCAGAGCGTCGCTTGGGTTGAGGCTTTGCGGTACAGTGGGCTTTTGGATTCAATTTGGCGTACTGCTGCGATCGCATCCAATAAAGCGAGAAGGGTGTCTTTCTTAGCCATCTCAAATGCACGACTCAGGTGAATCCAATCTTGAGCTTCCTGATACAGGGGAGTATTTGCAGGAATGCGCTCTAGCACGTTAACTGCACTGTCATACTCTTGTTGGTCAAAATACGTTACCGCGATTTGCACTATAGTACGACTCCATTGGGTCTGTTCTGCTTTCGCCTTGACTTTGACATAGCTGTTGGGGTTAACTTTCCCTGCCAGTGCGATCGCTTCTTCCAACTGTTCTAGTTGATTCAATTTTGCTAAATCCCGTGCCTCCTCTAGCTGTTCCCATGCAAGTTTTTCGGCTGCAAGCTGCCGCATTAGCGCATCAACACGCGATATACTCCAATACTTCCGCTTACTGGTGGATAACTCAGCCATTGACTGAGATGCTTGCTGCCACTTTTGTACTTTCAAGGCTTCTCTAAATTGGTTAACTAGCGCTTCGCTGCGTTGCCACTCTTGTTTCCAGGTAGCAATTAAGGCTTGTGCTTCAGGATACAGAGGGCTATTGACAGGAATTTTGCTCGCAACACTCACTGCTTCGGATTGATTCCCTTGGCTGATTTTTTGTTGTGCAATTTCTAAAATCAATCCTGACCATTTCTCCAGCATCCGCCGTGATTCTGGGTAGAGGGGATGATTGGGAGACCACTGCTGAACTAAGGTGATGGCGGCTTCTAATTTCTCTAATTTTCCAGAGGTTGCTCCAACTTGGGCACAGAATAAGCGATCGCCATCAGTAGATAAGCGCGAGAGGTTTTGGCAATCAGTGGGAGGTGGCAGCTTGGTGAGCCATAACACTCCTGCGGTAACCGTAACTCCCATAAAGGAGAGAAGACTTAACCACACGAGCGACCAGCGCCAAGCGCGGCGAAATGAGCGGCGAGGCTTTGGATCACAGATGAGGAGAGCGGATGAGGACGTGAGGTTTGCCTCGACTCTTGCTCTCTGGTGTTCCCGCCTTCTCTGGGCAACTTGAATAAGCAGTTTGCGTTCCCGGCGTTTACGAAAGCGACGGGGTTTTTTGACATGAAATCGGTCTAATTCTTTTCTTGGCACGGATCAACGATTAGTCCCTGATGGGTAATGGAGAGCTAATACGATTTTCTTCGGCTACGCTGGAAGAGCCAGACCTAAATGGGCGACTTGCCCAGGGCTGGAATCCTTTGACACGCACTCATTGTATAAGGTTCAAAATAAGATGAGTGACCAATTTTGGAGTGACTAGGGTGGCATGAGCCTAAGCATCCGGCATTGGCTAGTAGAGCGCAATATTGAACTTGCCCAACTAGGGCACCCTAGTGCCCAAATTGCTGGCATTGCTTTTCGTATTGCCCAAGATATGGAGGTCAAAAGCCTCAGCCCTTTTTCGATCAGTGCTTTAACTGACGTTTTGGAGCTACCGTTAAAAGCGGCATGGCAGGTTGCAGAACCTATCTCCCAGTTGAGTGTAGGATTGCTACGCATTCTCAGTCGAAAAAAGCCGTTAAGACGTAATGAAGGAACCTGGCTTGCCTTTCAAGTGGCTTATCTTAATGCCTTACAAGGAATTTTAGAGCAAGAATTTCTGGTTGCAAGACCTTGGGTTGATCGAGCCTCGGTGCCAGCGGGTCAAGATGCAGCTCAACCCTTAAACGACTCGCAACTCCTAGCTTTGCTAAAAACCCTACGTCCAGGACGGCTTAGCGATAGTCAGGCGGAACAAGCCCTTTCATTAGTGGCTGAGTCGTTTCTAGTGCAGCAGATGAATAGTTTAGCGATCGCTTGGTTTATCGCCAATGGTGCGGAGGAAACCGAAGCGAAACTGCTGACACAGCGCATCAGTAATGGATTACCGGGTTATCTACTCAAGGTGATTGCCGAGAATGCTCTACCCTTGGCGCAACTGCAAAAGTTTGTGCGGCTGGGCAGTTTAAGCAGTTCGCGAGACGCCACAACCCCTGAAGAGACTCCTGAGCGAGAAATCACCGCAGCGACGCTACCGATTGACTTGGATCGGGAATACTATCGAGCAGATCTTGCCTGTTGGTTGAGCGAACCTTTGTTAGGTGAACCCTTTTCTCTGAAAGATTTATACATTCCCCTCAAAGGGCAAGTGCTTAAAGATGAGGGATTCTCCTTGCAAAACTACTCCATCTTCCTGGCACCTAGAGTCTCAAATCCTCCACGTCCGGTGGATTTAATGGACTGGGCAATGTCGCAACTGGAAGATCATACTAGTATTGCCGTCATTGAAGCCGATCCCGGTAGTGGGAAGACGAGTTTTTGCCAAATGTTGGCGTATCGAGTCTCTCAAGAACTTTATCCTAACTGGATGCCTGTGGTCATCCAGCTTTCAAAGGCGACGTTAGGTCAAACCCTTGAGCAGACTCTCAACTCTGCCTTCCCGATTGGACGCTTCACAGATACGGATGGCTGGTTATCTGTTAATTCGCCTCCCTGCTTATTGATTCTCGATGGTTTGGATGAACTGCCCCGTTCGTCCCAGACACAACGCCACCTCTGGACGTTTATGGAGCAGGTGCTGCGATTCCATAGCCAGAATACAGCTTCGTCGGGTCTTCCTCGTCACAAGCTGATTCTTACCAGTCGTCGCGCAACCCTAGATTGTCTGACGCGAAAGTATCGACAACGTAGTACCCTACCGATGCCTGCGCCACTACAGCGAATTGCCATTGAACCGATGGGGCAGGAGGAGTTTCGACACTGGTTTGTTGCGTGGGCAAAACTACAATCGAAGACTATTGCTCAGGTGTATTTTTCGTTCCTCAAACACGGAGGAGTATTTCAACACCGCTCAACAGGCAACGACTTTGCGGCTTTGCTCACACGCCCTCTGATGCTGTATCTTGTGGGGCTTTTACACCGAGATGCTTGGGTGGATGAAAGCATCTTTTTACTGAACGCCTCCCAAGCCAAGTTTGAAATTTACGACCGGATGATGCGGTGGCTGTTGGGTGAATCTACGGCTGGCAGTGGCCCACCACCGGAGTTAATCCGGGAAGGGCTTGCTCATGCTAGTCGCTCACAAGAAGCGATCGCTAATTTGCTGGAAAATCGCTCTCCCCAAGTGCTGCGTTATCAAATGCAAGTAGCAGCACTAACGATGATTCAAACTGGGCAATATCAAGCAGCGTCTACCGCTATCCAGAAGCGTCTCAACGGTGAACCAACGACTGGTGTATTCTTTCCCTCACTACCAGCTCTCTTCTTCCGCTCTCAGCGAACCACGGCGATTTGGGGTGCAAGAGCGATGGATGATAACCTAACGACAGTTGGAGGCTTCCAGGACTCAGTTGTCCAAACACCTCGGCGCTACTCAAGATCGGATGCGGCTGCCGACTCCCATGCCCCAAAATCCCTAATCCAAAATCCAATTATTGAGTTTTCTCACCCTAGCTTCGGGGAATATCTGGGTGCTGAAGCCATTGCAGTTCAGCTTCAAGCGATGACTCAACCCGTTAAAAATCAATACGGTGAAGTTGGCTTTGTCATTCGTGAAGCCGTTAACGTCGCTCAGCATCTTTACACTTTGCTGGGTTATGGTCTAATGTCGGCTGAAATTGAAGAACGTGTGGTACTGCGTCTCCTACAAGAGGAAAAGCGTAATGCTGATAATTTCTCCTTTCGAGTCCTCTTTGAACGCCTATACCGTTTCTATCGCGCTTACTGTCGAGGGCGATGGCTGGATGAAGGCATTGCTCACCAAGCGCATTCCCAACTCAAAGAACTCAACAACCCCTTGACTGTTTTACAAGTTGATGCTGCTGTTGGGTTGAATGTTTTCTTGTTGCTTTGTGCGATCGCACCAGCGGCTCAAATTCCCTTCTGGCCTTGTGGCAACCCAGATAATCTACAAGAGTTTGATGCCGACCAGCTACTAAATTTTATCAATCGAATAGCTGCACTTTCTCCAACTACCTTTTGGGAGCGTGCGCGGCAGAGTTTAAGGAAAGTCCAGCTAGCAGATGCTTGCCTAAACCAAACGATGCTGGCTGAGGCAAACTTATGGCAAGCTAATTTATCAGACGCTGAATTAGTTGGGATTAATTTAGCCGCTGCTAATCTCCAAAATGCTAATTTGTCTTGGGCAAATCTTGCCGGAGCAAATCTATCCAACGCTAATCTGATTGGAGCTAATTTAGAAGGCGCTGATTTATCAGGCGCTAATCTTAAAGGAGCCAATCTTACATCAGCGAATCTTGTTAGTGCTTGCTTATTTCAAGCTCGATTGGATGAACAAGCTAAAAACTTTGCCACGAGAAGCGGAGCTTTCTTTACCCTGGAAGATTTCCAAGCTTACAATCAGTCTTTAGCTCCAACAAGGATTATTAGCAATCTTGACGAAGATGATCTTTTGGCAGAAGAACCGACAATCTTTATTGAGAGTGCTGAAGGAGAGCCAAGCTTACCGGATGTGAGGTATGAGTACAATCCTGATGACTACGACGGTGATACAGCACAAATTGAGAATCTAGATCAAGAAAATCCAGCTTTTCCTGACTACGATGATGGTGCCATTGAACAGGATGAAACTATAAGGCTGTATGACCCGGCAACCACTGACGTTGAGATTCCCAAAAACTCTTTTTAGAGGGTGTTTTATGGCAATTTTCTCAGGTTATGAGTAGTCGCGGCTATAAGCTGTTTGAGTGCCTCTATACCGATGCTTGTGATTGATTCATCCGGTAGCCGTAGAAATCAATCTTATATTCCGTAATCCTCACACCTGTTTGCTCCTCAATTTGCTTGAGCAATTCTTCAGGCAGTTCTACATACACATCGACAATCTGGTTGGTATCCAGGCAGTTGACGTGACTATGAGCATCACAAACATTACCATACAGCCGTCCATCAGACCGCTCAATACACTCAATAATGCCCTGACTGGATAGCGCTTCTAAATTCTGATACACAGAGGTATGACCGATCGCTTTACCTTGCTGATTCAAACGGTCATAAATTTCTCGCGCCGACATATGCTCTTTGGCTTGCCAAAGTAGTTCTAGAATGAAGCGACGTTGACGGCTTAGACGCATCCCCAATACCTGGCATTGATTGAGGGCATCATCAAGAGAGCGAATGGGTTTAGCAACTGCCGCTTCGTTTTGCATTTTTGGTGTTTTTAATTGATTGGTTAGCTGATTCATATCCCTGTCTCCCATTCTATCGACGAGACTTAAGTCCTTACGTCCTGGCATCAGTAACCTAAAACCTGGAATTGTAATAACAATGCCCAAAAACTTGCTGAGGGACAGCTGGCAACTGCTTAAGTACGACACCCGGTACAATAAGACAAACTCATTACAACTTTATCTTAGATTGCTCACTGATGTCCATGAAATGTGCATAGACGTATCATCCCTTAGATAGGGATTAAGAGGAAAGGTCTGTAAATTATGTAGCGTTTAATGGGGTTATTTTCTTCAACAGCAATAGGGGTACAGCAATCTGTACCCCTACAATGCCGCATCAAGATCTTATTTGAAGTCTTTAGCCAGCAGCCATATTACCAGTAGAGCTATTATCGCTAGTGGCTTCTGGCTTGACGTGCCATTTGCCATCCTCGCCCTGTACGTAGCCACGTTTTACAGAGTTCCAGGCTACTTGTACAGCACCATCTTCGCTTATGCCATCCGAAGAAGCACTCTTGTAAGCGGCAAGGAAAACTTGCTGAGCACCTTGAGGTAGGTTCTCTTTCACTTCATTCGGTAAATCTTCAAGCTGTTGAAAAGCCATAATCACCCTCCGTCAATTTCGTTAGTTTTAGGTATATCCACTAGGAAATCAGACGAGATTTGAGAAAACATCTTTCTGGGGATACAGCTAGCAGCCTATTCTCTACGCAATCGCCTCACGGAACCTTCCCACCTCACCTCAGTCCTAACTTAACCAAACTCACCCAAAATGCGATCGCGTTGTTCAGCATCTGCTAAATCTACTAATTTTCGTAACATCTGTACTGTTAAATCGCCATTTTATGGTATTTCCAACTAACAGCGATCGCTGTTACTGCGGGTCTTGCTCAATCAACAAAAAGCCACTCTCTAGGGAGAATCGGGTCAATATGAATTCCTCTTGTCAAAGCAATGAGGAAATATCAAGAGATTGTGAAGTTGAGTCCAGATGTGCGAAAAGCTTACTAACTTTTGGGAATTCTATTTATACAAACTAACGAGTCGTCTAAACAGCTTTCCGCTCAGACCGACTTAAGCAAAGGCGCTCTAGTAAACATGATTACTTCTTATTAGGTAAAGGTTTAACCTGAGCGACACCATTAACTAGCACTACCCTAATTCATCCCCATGACTACAAAAACTGGAAAGAGTCAAGTCGGTAAGTCGGTTGAGAGTTCACTCATTGCTGGAACTGAAAGCTTTAACTTCGATCTATGGGCTTCACAGGTCAAACGGCAGATGATTACTTCACTCCAAAAACAAAGCAGAAATTCAATGAGTTAATTAGTTTCTGCAAAGGCAAATTTAACAGAATTTGACACACTGCAATCTGTGCTGACTGATAATTTTGGATTTCGTCATCTTAATGACCTGCGACTAAAAAAATTTTAGTTTCAACTTTTGAAACCGGAGTTATGAGACAGTAGGGTTACCTTAAACTGAGGGTGATGTAACAACTCACCTTCTGACCTGAAAGACCCTTATGTTAAAGAAATTTGGTATTCTGATTTCTACCTTTGTCGGGCTACTGACAGCTTTGGGTTCTGGGATGGAAACGCCAGCACAGTCTACGGACTTGAGCGTGCGGTTTGGCACACCAAACTTGCAGGATCAAACAGCCATATCTGAGAACTCCCAGACTTCGCTAGAAGTTTGGAGTCGTCGTCCAGGAAGGCGATCGCGAAGTCTTCCTTGCCCTGCCTGTGGGATGGGTTAAGTTGAATGGCACTGAGTTAAGCGAAAAGTAATCGTTCGTAGAAAAACCCTGCTTGGGGGGCTTCCCCCCAAACCCCCATTGGGGGACGGAGTGCCTCCCCCAAACCCCCTGCACAAGGGTTGATCGAGAGGTAGCAGAGGTTGAATTCATTCATTAGACCTTTTGCAAAAGTCCTTTTCATCAAATTCTGGGGCAGGCGGGATGCCTCCTACCCCACAAGAAAAAAGGCTATGAGTGGGATGGGCCGAAAAGCCCGTCCTAGCTATTGCTCTTCAAGAGGTCTATTAAGTCGGTGACATTCCCGTTAAGTTGAAGTCAGCGCGTGCTGTTCAAGGCGACAGTATGCGCTGGCTGAATGAATAATGTGATGAACGGCTCGAATTAGTAGAGTTGTGTTAATTGGCGATGTTTAAGTTCAAACGCCGTACTCCTATGGTCGGACTGTCATTGATGATGGAGTCTGATTTTTTCCAAGCTACCCAACCTTTGTTTGAAACTGGGGCAGTAGAAGTGCTGGAGTGGAGTTTTGATATGGGTTGGGGGGTGAAGGCAAAGCCTCCTTGGGTTGAGGAACTGCTTCAGTTTTACAGTCAACGCGATCGCCTCACTGGGCACGGTGTCAGTTACTCACTCCTATCAGCGCAGCCAGGTGAACGGCAAATCCACTGGCTCAAGTCATTGCAACAAGAATGTCTTGACTATCGCTATCGCCACATTTCCGAGCATTTTGGCTGGATGGCGGCAGGAGATTTTTACCAGAGTGCCCCGTTGCCATTGCCCCTGACTCCTGAAACCTTGCAGTTAGGGCGTGAGCATCTCAAACGTTTGTCAGACAAAGCAAATGCTCCAGTAGGATTGGAAAATTTAGCGTTTGCCTTTGGATTGCAGGATGTGTTGCAGCAGGGAGAGTTTCTTGCTCGACTGCTGGAACCAGTGGATGGTTTTTTAGTGTTAGATTTGCACAATCTGTACTGTCAAGTACACAATTTTCAACAGTCGGCTGAGCAGTTATTAGAACGCTATCCTTTGCAGCGGGTACGAGAGCTGCACGTTTCGGGCGGCTCCTGGAGTGTCACCTCAAAGGGGCAACAAACGAGAACAATTCGGCGTGATACGCACAACGGTACGGTGCCGGAAGCGGTGTTTGAGTTACTGGCACTGGCGCTCAAACGCTGCCCTTCTGTTGAAGTCGTGATTTTTGAGCGAATCGGCCATACCTTACACACTGAAATTGATATCGAAGGATTTCGACAAGATTTTTGGCGAATCAAACAAGTGGTGAAGGAGAGTGTGTGATGTCGTTAGATATAGCCACATTTCAGTCCATCCTTTTGGAGACGTTATCATCTCAAGACGAGCCAGATGTCATTAAGGCAACCCTGCAACAAGAGGCGCTATCCCCTGCGCTACAGAATTACGTTCAAACCTTTGAGCCTGAGATGGTGGAGATAGCGGCTGAGTTGGTAAAAAAGTGGGGGAAGCGGTTAAGCAAGCTCCAATAGCATTTCTCTGTCATTCAGGATTTGACGAATTCGCCTCTCTCCGACTGAGCAATTCCGTTCCATTAGATCTGTTCCCGCCTAAGCTCACTCGAAAAAGCTTTTTAGAAAATCCTTGTCAACTGAGAAAATTCGGATAACCTACAAAAAACTTTATTTCAGATTGAAAATAATTAAGTATTTTCACTGTTTAACTCTAGAAGAGCATTGGTTATAGTTTTGGCAAAACCTTCTAAGCCAATTGAGTCTAACTATGCTGCCTCTTACTAAAGTCGTACAACCCACTGGTATTTTAGACAGTATTAAGGTTGAGCAATTACGTCAAGAGATTAATGACCTTGTCGAAACTAAACCCACTATTATATTAATTGACCTTCAGAATGTGACTTTTATAAACAGTGCTGGATTAGGCGGTTTAGTCGCGGTTTTTAAAACAGTTCGTGCGACAGGTGGCAAACTTTTTCTTTGCTCTATTAATGACCAGTTAAAGCAAGTGCTTGAGCTGAGCAAAACGAATAAAATCTTTAGGGTTTTTGCTAATCAAGACGAATTTTATTCACAAATAACCGCTGGAGAATAACAGACTCTGAGAATAAATCCAAGAATTGTTAATTATTGTTACAGCACAAATAACAGCTTGTCCCTTTTTGATATCGGGAACGTATGCTCAAAGAACTGCAACTTAAAGAGCAACATCTAATATAGGATTAAGCTGTTCATCATTTAAATTTCCGAGACGATCTAAGCCAGCAAAAGGCTTCAGCCTCTTAAATACGCAGTTGAAATGCACAACAGCTTAAACTACACAGAGAGCTTATTCAAAGATAAGGTACTAATTTTTCTAGCAACGCTAGCTTTAATAAAATAAAACGGACTTAATAAGTAACCCCAAGAAAAAGCCAGCTCACAAGCAGCAACTAAATCATAGACTAAGCCTTTTTCCTTAGATGAGGTCATTAATACCTGTTGATATTTAATAAAGTGTATCAATACTCGACGAACACTTCCAAGAAATGTTTTGGCAAGAACATTTGGTTTTTGCCAAAAGGGAGTATTGATCATTCGTAAACAACAGCTATTCAAGCCAACGCCAAAAGAGAGGTTGGTTAAATAGTCTTTCTCTAAGCGCCAAGCGGGTATCTGGTGGTAAGTCTCCATAGCTGGGTTATACCAAATCTCCCAACCAGCTTTGTGGAGGTAAAGCAATGGTTCTAAGTCTTCACCACCTACTAAGGACTTGCCAATCCTACCCTTAAGAAGTGGGCGTTTAGGAACTGCGTTACACCAGGCTTGCTTGCGAACAACTAGCCCAGCACCAGGTGGTAACTTCAGCTTATCGGGTTCATAGAGATGAGCTTGTGAACCTCGTTCGGTAATACCGAGAAAAGGAGCAATGCGCTCAAAGTTTGCTGGTGGTTCAACGTCAAATTCACCATGAATTTGACTAGCATAAGCCCCAGCACCTTCGTGAGCTTTACCAAAGGCATAGGCAACTGCTACCCAGTCAAGCGATGGCAAATTGTCATCATCAAGTAAACCGACTAATTCACTGGTTGCTTCTTGAATTGCTCTAGTCCTGGCAAAAGCTGTTCCCTGTTCTGTTTCCAAATAATACTTCAGTGGACAGGGTGCAGACCAGTTTGATTGAATATCAAGCACAATGGTTTTTGTAGCGTCCTGGCTATTGTTATCAACAACGATGACTTCCCAGGTGATGTGTTCTACATCAATTTGCGATCGCAGTCTTTCCAAAATCCGAGGTAATCGACTTTCTCCGTTGTAAGTAGGGATAGCAACTGTAAAGTCAACTGGCATAAGAAGTTATTACTTGATTAAATATTCTAGATCTAGATATATGTGATAAACGCTATAAACTTGCTCAATCTTTACTATCAAAGTAGCCATGTTGCCAGAGGTAAAAAGGGCTGATTAAACTACTGACAAATAGCTGCATCTCACAAGCTGCAATTAAGTCAGATTGCACACGGGTACCATGTTTGAGCAAGTGAACAGCAATCTTTCGCAAATCATTTGTCATGTAAGCTAAAGTTGCGATCGGTCGCTGCCAGGATTTAACACTTAGCATTCGTGTCACATGACGGCTTAATCCAATTCCCCGAAAGAATGGAATTAAATACTCTCGTTCTAATCGCCAGTGGGGAATTTTATGATCGATTTGCATCGTGGGGTTGTACCAGATTTCCCAGCCCTTAGATTGAATATAAGACAGCATCTCTAAATCTTCACTAGTGACCATGCTGCTAGGCGTGCGTCCTGACAAAATGAGCTGCGAGGGTACGCTTTCAAGCCAAGCTTGTTTACGCACAACTAACCCAGCTGATGGTGGTAGTACTTTCTTTTTCGGTTCATACCGCAGTGGCGTTGAACCTCGCTCAGTAATGGCTAAAAAGGGAGCAAGTCGCTCAAAATTTTCCGGAGGTGAAACTTCAAACACTCCATGAATCTGACTACCGTAAGCCCCTGCTGCTGGGTGTTCTTGTGCAAACGTATGGGCAGCTAATACCCAATCAGGTGCAGGGATATTGTCATCGTCCAGAAAACCCACTAGTGTACCTCTTGCTTCCTGAAAAGCTCGATGTCGGGCGAATGCTGCACCCTGATTGGGTTCAAAGCAATACTTTAAAGGGTATTGCTTCGGCCAGTTGACCTGATAAGCTTGAACAACTTTCGCTGTATCATCGGTGCTATTGTTATCAACAACAATCACTTCCCAACTGAAATGCTCCGACTGAAGCGATCGCAGCATTACATCTTTACAAGAGAATTGCAGTCGCTCTAAAACTTCCGGTAGACGCCTTTCCCCGTTGTAAGTGGGTATGGCAACAGTCAAATCAACGACCATCGTCTTTACCAACAATGCTGCTCAAACCAAGCTTCTAATACATTAGCTCGACTTTCGTGGAACTAAGTGTCCACCTTAAAGCCCTGGAATCTCAGACACTTTGCTTTTCAATTCTTCCACTGAGAAACGGGTCATCTCGCGCCACTCTTCTACCGTAAATGTATAGCCGTAGGCTTGAGCCATTTCTACAAAAGCTTCTAGATTAGGGGCTGAATTGAGCTTCTCTTTGAGAGCAGAATCAGCTTGAGCATCTCTATATAACTGAACGACCGCTTCCTTTGCCATACCCGTTTACTCCAATCCGCTAAGATGTCCCTAAACTCCTCTGGCTAAGATAGCGAGTTTGGTTTTTCCCCCGCCAGCTCTGCAACAAAAGTATAGGACTCCCAAGGCAGCTTGATCGTACTATACTAGCGCCAGAAATCCCAAAACTCGCCCTGTCCAGAACGTTCGCGAGGGGGTTTGGTTTTTACCTATGAGAATTGCACAAGTCCTCCTCAGCGCCTACCTGAGACGCCACCCCACCCATATCAGGCTTTCCCAGTTCAACTTCTTAGCCCGGTACGTCTGGCTCAAAGATCTCCTTGATGAGATTAGACCAGAACTGTTCCCGCCTGAACCAGAAGCTGAACTACCTCAGGCTGTTGAACCAGAAGCAGCCAGTGAAGAGGTTGCAAAACTCCTTAAAGCAGAGATTCGCGGTCGGCGAGGTACATATCGAGTTGAACACTGGCTTGGTAAACGGGGTATGGGGCAACTGTTTGCTGGGGTTCAGCTTGGGGCAAATCGCTCTATTGTTATTAAGGAATACTTGCTACCCCGACGCTATTTCAATCAGGAGGAGGCGCAGCAGCGACAGAAGGCGTTTGTAAATTTGGCAGGAGTGAGCCTTGCCGATGGACGTGTGCAGGACTTGCGAGTTATTAGTCCACTGGAAGCGATCGCAGATACTACCTCATTCGAGCGCTGCTACCTTGTGACTGATGAGCGAGATGGTTGTCCAACGCTAAAAACTCATCTGGCACAAACGGGTGTAATGCCTCCTGCACAGGTGCGTTTAGTTCTTGCTCAGGTATTGCAAACCCTAGAACTTCTCCATCAACAGAAATTTCGCCTCCCATCTGGTCAAGACCAAGTCGGACTAGTTCACGGTAATCTCAGTTTAGAGAGCCTTCTCTGGGTGGAGAACCAAAAAGAATTTTTTATCTATCTTTGTGATTTAGCCCTCTGGGAGCGGATTTTTGACCCTCCAACAACAAAAGCTCTCTCGCGTTCCATCGCTCAAGACTTGGTTGCTGTCGGATATATAGGGTTTTACCTACTTATAGGAAAAGCTGACTCAAACTTTGATCCACGTCAGGACGAATCCTGGCCAATCACTACAGACTTACCGCTTAAAGAATTCATCCTGCGCTTAGTGGGAGTCGCCGCACCGTTTGAGAGTGCAGAAGTAGCCCGAAAAGCATTGTTAAAACTCCCTCAGCCTATCACCGTTAGTCAGCTAGCGTTGCAAGCGGAACCTGAAACCTCTAAGCCGAAACCCTTCTCCCGCCTCCTGCTGCTGCTTTTGTGTGCCGTGGGGTTGGGAGTTGTCGGGAGTATTATCTGGGCGTTACTGCCAAAACCCCAAACTAGCGCCAGTACTCAAAAGGAACCTCAATTGTGCTGTTTAAAGGAAGTGAGTGCAGTTCCAACGGGGAAATTCACCTATACGGCTGTGCAAGGTGGTACTTGGAGTTATATACAAGGACAAACCAATGTGAGACAGCCAGGGCAAACGCTTGAAGCTAGGTTGAGAGAGTCTCAGGCTAATTTTCAACTCAACTACAAACCTTCGCCGTCAATTGAAGCTGCGATCGCAAAAGTCCAAGCGAGAGAAGTTGATTTTGCAATCATTCCCATACTCAAACCCCTTCCTATTGATTTGGCTTACCGAGAGATTGCTTATGATGGACTTGCCGTTTTTGTAGCGTTTAGTTATTCCAGGCGCAATCAGGGGTTACCCAAGACGTTGGAGGGTGAAGCTAGCTTAGAGGAGTTACGGCAGCTTTATCTGGGTCAGATTTCAAGTTGGCAGGAGCTAAAGGGGGCAAATCTACCTGTAAAACTCTACGCTCCAACAAACCCTGAAGCGATCCAATTTTTTGAGCAGCGCGTTCTTAAGGATGTGCAAATGAGCCGTTTGACTAAGAGTCAGGTTACCCAACTGCCTACTTTAGAAATGCTCCAGAAAGTGCTTCAAGATTTCGAGTCGCCGGAAGGATTAGGAAGCGTCGGATTTAGTCCTCTCAGTCAAATTTTTGGACAATGTTCGATCTATCCCTTGGCGGTGCAAGCTAAAGGTAAAAAGGCTGTTCAGGCATTGGTTCTAGACAAGGATCAACCCATCGACCCAAGTACAGATTTGTGCGATCGCAAGGGTAGTTATTACCCTGATGTGAAGGCATTTCAAACTGGGCAATACCCACTAGCCTATTCACTTGCCGTTGTCTATCCACGGGATAATAGTCTCGCTCCAGCCGGGGAAAAGTTCGCTCAGCTATTGCGAACTTCTGAAGGGCAACGATTACTTTATGAAACAGGACTAGTACCCCTTAGAAGCTCGAAGTGACATCTTCCCGACGCTGACTGCTTAGGTGGTACAGTGGGGGCTTCCTTGATTTTGCCAATGAAGGAAAAAATTTAAGAAAACTGGCTCAAAAATCTATCCAAAAACATAGGTGAGTAGCAAAATTTATTGTTACTTTGCAGGAGGTTAGCTGTGCTATTTTCTGCCTATTGAAATTAATCTGATTATCTTTACCTACTGCTGAAAACATAACTCACGTTGACAGCTCAAATGTCGTGTTGACTACAGCAACTAGCAACGAGTCAATTGTTTGGCTTGGATACGTCAATTGAGCTTGCAGAAATAATGGCAAATAAGTCAAGGCTTCTAAACAAAAATTTGAAAATATTAAAAATAGTTGTTACATTGCAGAAGATACGACAAAACATGGTATATTTTCATGGCTAATTTTTTTGATATAGTTCCAACCTTTCGACCATTGCAAACGCAGTCTCGTGTTTTTGACCTAAAGGCAAGGTTGGACTGGGGTGAACCAGCGTTGACTATCATTGACGTGCGCGATCGCGGGGAGTTTAATATCAGCCATATAATGGGAGCTGTTCCCATGCCGCTGAATGAACCCACCAATCGAGTTTTAAACAAGCTTGAACTTGACCGGGATATTTATATCTACGGCGAAACAGACGAAGAAACCGCTGCCGCTGCGGCTCGACTTCGTGCAGCGGGGTATCAAAACGTATCTGAAATCAGAGGTGGTTTAGCAGCCTGGAAAGCTGTTGGCTATCCAGTCGAGGCGCATCCAGCCACGGTAACTCTTGAAAACAGCTAGGACTTCCGCACTGAAACGAAATCTCGTTGTTCTAAGCCTTTTTCAAGAAGCTGAAAGCCTTATCTTCCCGTTGCAGAACGGGTTGAGTGCGTAAGTCCTGACAGCCACTCTGAAAATGGGCAGTTATTTGTGTACCACTCTTAAGTTTTGCTACTCAAGTGGATTTATCGACTGAAAAACGCTTGTGAAGTTTGGGGAAGCGATAGAACGTATCGCCATCGGCGTCAACTTCTGGAACGGCAGCAAATAATTGCACTTGTCGCTCCAAGTACTGTCGCGCTTGCTGCACATCTACCCTTGCTGCTGCTGTTAGCTGGATGAGAGAAATACAACTGCCTTGTTCTTGCAGGAGTTGGTAGAATGCATCCTCCAATTGCTGACGATTGAAGGATTCCTCTAACTGCTGCTGCCGATTTTTGGTGCTGCCACGGATTAGCACGCCTACCAAAAGAGCAAGTGTAATCACCAGGAGAGCATCAATAATTGGCATAAACGCTTTGTTGTTTGTTATTTGTTCTTTAGTTGTTTGTTGTTTGTTAAAGAATACGAATAACCAATGACCAACAACAAATAACACTTTCATCCCACGTCCTTGCTTACGTGGGATGAGTTAAGCATCACTCTTCAATTGTTGTAGGCGACTTGCGGCTTGACCAAATTCTCAGCGCCGTTCACAACTTTTGCCGACTCGATTACGTCACCCTCTTTGAGCTTTTCGAGAGTTTCTTTGCCGTCTACGACATAACCAAAGACTGCATAACGACCATCCAAGAGGTTTAGTCCAGCTGGGGTGAGTTCTGGCTCAAATAAGAAGAAGAAGAACTGGGAAGAACCACCATCAGGGTCAGTTCCTGGACGTGCCATTGCTACAGCCCCATAGGCAGAGAAGGGAAGTACAGGCTGGTCACGATAACGACCTGCATCTTCTAAGGTAATGCCATAAATTGGCTCTGTATCACCCCTTACTAGCACTTCTAGAGGGATTGCTCGGTATTGACCTGTTGCGGGGTCGATAAATCCTTCTTCAGGGCCAGGTGGGTCACCAATTTGCAGAACATAGGAGTCTTCAGCACGAATGAACTCTAAGCCGTCATAGAAGCCTTGCTGAACCAAATCAACAAAGTTACCAGCTGTAACAGGGGCGCTGTAACCATCAACAACAATAGTCAGATTGCCTTTGTCGCTGGTCATCTCCACAGTGGCACGACCTTTGAGTTGAGGCAGATTGCTGTAGTCGGCAGGCACTTCAAAGGGAAACTCTTTGACCATCAATTCTTCGAGTTCACCAACTTCGTTGAGGAGTTTACCCCGCTCAGTCCAGACCTTGTCTTTATCCTTAGCTTCTACCGCCTCTCGGATTGAGGCAATACCGTCATTAAGTTCGGCAATTAGGGCTTCGGCTTTGGGTTTTTTCTCGTCTGGGATATCAGCTAGCAGTTTATCGGTGCGATCGCTTAAAATTACAGCGGCTCTGGTAACATCCCGGCTAATCGAACTCCAGCGCTTCCCCCGCAGTTGGGTCGCGATATCTTCTAAACTGGCTTGCATATCCCGCGCCTGTTGATTCTCAATTGGAAGAGCATACCGCAACAGTGCCTTACCATCTGTAATGGCATTTCCTACTGGTAGGCGACTTTCACGAGCCGGTTGGTCGTTACCGTCCCACCAAGCACCGCTTAGACCGAGAGAGAGCGTAGCCAACAGCACTGCCAAGACACTGGTTTTTGCCAAGCGTTGGCACCAATCGAGCTTTAAAATTTTTGAAAGTCGCATAAACATTTCTACCGAAGGCTTGCACCAGAAAGTTTTAGGCTCATCAACAGCCTGAAGAACTTTATTTCTCATCTTGCCATACAGGTGCCCCTCAGCGAATAAATCGGGATATGGGGGTGATGAGGTGAAAAAGTCCGAAGTATATGTGTATTGTCTCCTATCTCCCCATATCCCCATCCCTCTTCTTGAGTCAGATTAGGGGGAATGCCCCACAACAGGGGTAAAATAAATTGCCGATAGCTATCTTCGCAGCAAGACCTAGTCCTGCGGTCGCGAGTTATCGAGCGTCTTGTCCTGACCTTTGAAATAGGTTCATGATTTCTAGTAACGACTTTCGCCCCGGTGTCACGATTGAGTTAGATGGGTCTGTTTGGCGGGTGGTGGAGTTCCTCCACGTTAAGCCTGGAAAGGGTTCTGCCTTTGTCCGCACCAAGCTAAAAAATGTGCAGAGTGGGAGTGTTGTTGAGCGAACCTTCCGGGCTGGGGAAACGGTTCCCCAAGCCAATCTGGAGAAGCGCACAATGCAGCATACCTATAAAGAAGCAGACCAGTTTGTCTTTATGGATATGGAAACCTATGAGGAAAGTAGTCTGAGTTCATCCCAGATTGGCGATCGCGTTAAGTATCTCAGTGAAGGGATGGAAGTTAATGTAATTACTTGGGGTGAGCAAGTGCTGGAAGTGGAACTGCCAAACTCTGTGGTACTGGAAGTTATTGAAACTGATCCAGGTGTTAAAGGTGACACCGCAACGGGTGGCACAAAACCAGCAATAGTTTCCACAGGTGCCCAAGTAATGGTTCCTTTGTTTATTTCTATAGGAGAGCGCATCAAAGTCGATACCCGTAACGATTCCTATCTGGGTCGTGAGTAAAACTGTTTTGATGAGAAAAGAGCGGCGAGGTTGAGAACGGCGAAGCTGGCGCGTGAAATCTCCTCGCCTTCCCACTTACTTTAAGACTTGCTTTACCCCGACGCTCTAGTCCTTAGCCCCTGATTAATTGTGCCATTAGACTTTAACCAACTCCGTGACCTGCTAGCCGCGATCGCTCTGACCGATATTACAGAATTGACCTTAAAAAGTGCTGACTTTGAACTGACTGTTCGTAAAGGGAGTCGCACAACGACTGTTACTGATCCAATAGGTAGTACGGGTAGCAACGCGGCTCCCAGTTTTGTAGTGGCTCCCGCCGACTCAGTAGTCATGCCTAGTCCACCTGCTCCTCCTCCAGAGGTAGTAATCCGGGAGGCAGCATCAGCGGCAGCAACGCCTTCGGTGGTAGACCCAAAATGGGAAGAAGTTAAGTCGCCGATGGTTGGTACATTCTACCGATCGCCTAGTCCTGATGAAGCGCCTTTTGTTGAAGTTGGCGATCGCATCCGTAATGGTCAAACTGTTTGCATCATCGAAGCGATGAAGCTGATGAATGAAATTGAAGCGGAGATATCAGGGCAGGTGATGGAGATTTTGGTGAAGAATGGTGAACCTGTTGAGTATGGTCAACCATTAATGCGAATTAACCCTGGTTAATAATGACTCTATCGTCATTAATAAAATAGCTGCTAAAATTTGGGGATCACTTAGTTCGGGTTGTACCGATGCCAACAGTAAACTCTGTACCACACGAGGTAGTACAACAAGTCGCTGAGTATTTCAGTATCTTGAGTGAGCCAATGCGTCTGCGGATTTTAAATTTGCTCCGTGAAGGCGAAAAATGTGTACAGGAGTTGGTAGAGGCAACCGCGACGAGTCAGGCTAATGTCTCAAAACACCTCAAAGTGATGCTACAAGCTGGCATCCTTAGCCGCCGTTCCGAAGGAACATCGGCTTATTACAAAGTAGAAGATGAGTTGATTTTTGAGCTGTGTAATTTAGTTTGTGATCGCCTTGCAACACGAATTGAACAGCAAGCTCGTCATTTCCGTGACTTCAGTTTAGCGAACAAAGATTAATAACGCACAAAAGTTTTTGAAGCCGACTTGGAGCAGGTGCGTGTTTATGTAGCTACCGTTACCGTGCGGGAAGCCGAAGAAAATTGTCTATAAACCGCCAAGTTGACGATAAGTTGACACGAATGACGACCTTCGCCATACAAAAATCCGTGTTACTGCCAATTGGAATCAGCCATAGACGACAACATAAAAGGCATGATGTAGCGTTAAACACGCAGTTAATTTATCCTGTTTAAGCCTTTTTAAGTACAGAAATAAGCCTCTTTGGATAGAAGAGTCTGTATAACAAAGGTAATAAACTTTATTCATAGCAATTGTTAAGTAACAGGGACATTGCTGTTGACAGGATATCAAGCTCTTAGCTCTCATGATCTAAGAGCTTATTACTTCTTTTAAACCAACCTAGAGCCATACAAAAACCCCGCTTTTCAAGAACAGCCGAAAGCGGGGCTTTACTGATGTTGACAGTGGCAGAGTTCAGAACTGGCAACGCACTAGAGCAATCTAAAAATTAAAATCCAGCCCCCTAAAAACGTGGCTGGTGTTCAAAGAATATTGATGAGTACGAGAGCGTACTGATTTCCTTGACGTAGTTTCTTACTATTTAAATGTGAGCTTGGGAAGCTTTAGCTGGTCTGCTTTTCAATGAAAATATCATATTTTCCTTTATTCTCATAGCTCTGCTTGACTTAGGTTTAAGTCTGTTTTTCAGGTCGAGTTCAAGTCCATCTAGATAGGTAGTGTCAGCTTAAGATGAACGTAGATACATTTACCCAGCAGGTACAGTCACTCCATGGGCGTTTAGCTCAGCTGTATCAAGATGCGAATGCCTCAGTACTGCCGGAACTCAATTTGCTGTTGCCTGTAGCCTTCAAGGAACTTGGCACAGCTTCAGAAGCACTAGAACTAGCCGCAGAGAAACTAGTTCAGCAGACTGAGGAACTCGCAGCTATGCGATCGCGAATCGAAGTGGAGCGGCAGCGTTACCAAAGTCTGTTTGATTTCATGCCGAATGCGTACCTGGTGAGTGACGCACATGGGAAGATTCAGGAAGCTAACCAGGCTGCGGCTGAACTGTTCAACATTGAGCCGTCATTCTTGGTGGACAAACTGCTAGTCAGCTTCATCCCACTACAAGAACGTCAGGTGTTTCGTTCCAAACTAACTCAGTTGCAGCAGTGCGATCGCGTGCAAGAGTATACAGTGCATATGCAACCCCGTAAGGGTGAGTTCTTTGACGCAGCTTTGAGTGTAACGCCTGTCCGAGACGCACAGGGTAATCTAACTCGCTTGTGCTGGATAGTACGCGATATCACCGAACGCAAGCGTGCTCAGTTGGCGCTCTTAAGTCATGACTACGACCCTAGCCAAGATCGCCCAAGGCATTGTTATTCTAAAGGAGAGCTTATCTCTCTAGAACCCCAGAAGATTTGGCTAGTTTGCCAAGGTATAGTAAAGCTCAGCACAATGAGCGAAAGTGGTGATGAGATACTTGTGGGCTTAGCAGGACCATTGATGCCATTTGGCTCTACGATGACTTCTCTGAGTATTTATCAAGCAACAGTCCTAACGCAAGATGTTCAGTTAGTTTCCCTTTCTCTAGAAGAAATCACCGCTTCCCCTCGTCTGACGCAGTCTCTTTTACCTCAAATAAGCGATCGCGTCCGGCAGACAGAATCGCTACTCGCGATCGCAGGAAAGCGACAAGTGAAAGATCGTTTGTACTATCTGTTGCTGTGGTTAAAACAGGAATTTGGTCAAAGAGTGGCACAAGGCACTCGTTTAAGTGTTCGCCTCACGCATCAAGAGCTTGCCGATGCCTGCTGCACTACCAGAGTCACGGTTACGCGAGAGCTAAGCAAGTTACAGAAGCAAGGGAAAGTTACATTTGACTCCCAGCATCACATTGTCTTCAGCTCGACTCCATCCCAGCAAGCGGCATAAATCAACAAAAAACCAAGCGTTGCACATCAAAGGGAGAAAACGGTAGGGGGACTCCTCTTACAACACGCTCATCCCACAGTTGTGCAACGCCTTCTCCCTTTAACGCTGTAGCAATTGAAGAAGGCAGGAGGCAGACGACGTTTAAGTAGTCTTCAGATCGGGATTGAGAGCCTTCCTCCCTATCAGTTCTAGATGACTCGTGAAGAAGGCATTGGGGTAAATTCCATCTGCCATCTGCCTTTGCCTTTTCTTGTTCACACTAGACGAACCTGGCTTGAAAGATGTTAAAGCGCAAAGTCTTCCTCAAAGTTTTCGCGAGTCAGTGGCTGGTCAAGGACTATCCCTTCGCCCCCTAGTACCTCCAGTGGTTTCCCCTCCACCTCAATCCATACCTTAGATGCTGGGTCTAAACTACTGGCTGTATAAAGAATTTGTGCCACACGACCTGTCATTGAAGCGCTGCCACCGCCAGCCGTAAATTCCTTTGACAAATCTACATGCACGCCATCAGCTTCCAGAGCAACACCCCGAAGTTCCGTGCCCTTAGGAATGGTTGTAGTCAAAGCTGGGTCAGCAGGACCACTCAATAAGCTTTTAAACGCACCCTCTAAAATTTCACTTGGCTTGTCAACTTTCTCTAGCATTATCGAACTGGGAACGACTTCAATTCTGTTGTTGACATCATTAAGCCAATAGACCTGGACTTTTTCCTCTGCCGTTGGCTGCAATGCCTGAGAGGACTTAGGAGTTGTTGGGACTGGTGGTGTCTGGGAAGACATGAACGAATTCCACGCTATCCAAGCTGCCCCCCCTCCTGCCGTTAATAGTGCGGCAGAAAGACCAGCAACGAGTCCCAAAGGAACGCGACGAACTTCTTGTTGGTGTTGGTCTTGCATATCAAGAACCCTCCATGAGAATTAAAGAGGATGGGCGTAAACAGGTAACTACAGGTAAACCTGATGCTTTTACGGATGATGCACTCCTATAGTCGATGCAAATTATTGACTTGGTGGGTCAACTCGGACAAATGCGGCTAGCTCTAACTCGTCAGCATTGATGTCTAATTCTAAAAGTCGTGCTGTGATGCCTGCATCTTCCAAGGTACGGAGATTAAAGCGGTTACCGATACCTCCAGCAAACCCGCCAACTAACTGAGGGGGGAGGACTCTTCCATTGATTGAAACGGATGGCTCAATCAGTTGTAAGCTCCGTCCAGCAATGATGTTCAGCCCTGACTCAACGGTGATAGCTAATAACTCAGCATTCGTTTCCTGCACTTCGACCTGAAAACGGATACGGTCATTAGCTAGCAAATCCACCCGTGGGTTGAGAAATTCATACCGCTCGGCTGAACCCCCCAGAAGCTGACCCGCAATCGCTCGCAATCGAGCGGTTACAGTAGGAGATTGTAAAGTCTGGTTGAGATCTGCTTCGGCTAACACTAAACGCAACCCAGCCTGTACAGGTTGCCGGAAAGAGGCTCTTGGTGATTCCTCATTACCCCGTCGAAGACGCTGGAAGTCGATGTTAATCGGGTCAGTTTCCATCTCCAACGCCTCAATCCGAACATTCGGCGTCACCCACAACCCTCTACCAGCAATTCGCACTTTCTCCACCTTACCTTGCAAAGCTTGGTAACTAGGAGTGTTGTCAACCCGGACTTGCAATTGCTCCACTTTGTTCAAGCGGGAACGGAAGTTACTTTCGATCACCTTGTCGATGACTAGACCAACGGGGGAGACACCAGCGAGTAAACCAGATAGGAGGATGGTCAGAAATTCCATAAGTTTGTCAGGCTTTAGCTTTCAAAGCGGTGTCAATCCATTGCTTGAGGGTAGGCATTACTTCGTCAATGGCAATGTCCTGAGACTTTTTGGTTGCCCGTTCGACGACTTCCACTTTACCTTCTTTAAGCGATCGCCCTGTTACAATCCGGTATGGAATCCCGATTAAGTCCGCATCTTTGAACTTTACACCTGCCCGTTCGTTGCGGTCATCGAATAAGGTTTCGATACCTGCCTCATTGAGTTGAGTATAGAGTTTTTGGGCTGCTGCCATTTGGTCAGCGTCTCCAACGTTTGGAACTGAGATGATCGCATGGTAAGGTGCGATCGCAACCGGCCAAATAATCCCATCTTTGTCATAAGACTGCTCTACTGCTGCCTGTGCAACACGCGACACGCCGACACCGTAACAACCCATATACAGGGGAAGTTCTTCGCCTGACTCACTGGTGTAGGTTGCCCCCATTGAGTTAGAGTACTTTGTCCCCAATTGGAAGATGTGTCCGGCTTCGATACCGCGTGCGCTTTGGAGAGTTTGAGCGAGGTTGTGGATAGCGCGATCGCCTATTTTTGCCTTCCGTAAATCGACTTCCAATTTAGGTAACTGAAATTGTTCGCCCCAGTTCGCGCCAACGACGTGATAGCCTGATTCGTTGGAACCTGTAACGAAGTTTTTCAGCTCTACGACTGTCTTATCTACCAATCGCAAAAATACAGGTGCGACTTCTTTATTGGGGTTGATGTAATCGTCAGAGATATCAGGGGCAATGTAGCCCAATGGTAGCGGCTTCGATGCCCATTTTTGTTGAGCTGCCGCATCGGGTACAGTTAGCGAGAGGAGGGTTTTGGCATTGTACTGCTCTGCCTGTCTCATCAACTCGTTTTTCAATTTCACTTCGTTAACATCTTGGTCGCCTCGGATGCTCACTAGCACGAGTACCGTCATGCCATTGTCATAGATGGCTTGGTAGAGGACGTTTTTCACGATTTGGGTGGGTGAGCATTTCAGGAATTGACACAGGGAGTCAATGGTTGGGGTGTTGGGGGTGTCGCGTTTTTCGTAGGTGGTAAAGGGTGAGGGTTCGGCATCCGGTGGCAAGGATACGGCTTTTTCTACATTGGCAGAGTACTGACCATCTTCGGTGTAGAGAACCTCATCTTCTCCAGCATCTGCCAAGATCATAAATTCTTGCGATCGCGAACCACCAATTGCGCCTGAGTCAGCTTCAACACCTCTAAATCTCAAGCCACAACGGTGGAACATATTGTGATAAGCCTGATTCATCTTCTGATAACTCTGCTCCAAACCCTCGGCACCGACATCAAAGGAGTAAGCATCTTTCATAATGAATTCCCGTCCTCGCATCAGTCCAAACCGGGGGCGAATTTCATCCCGGAACTTAGTTTGGATCTGATACAGGTTGACAGGTAGCTGGCGATAGGAGCGAACCATATCACGAGCGATCGTCGTAATTATCTCTTCATGGGTTGGTCCTAGTCCTAATTCCCGATCTTGACGGTCTTTGAGGGCAAACATGATACCCTCGGCTTTGGTGTAGGTATCCCAGCGTTCTGACTCTTTCCACAATTCAGAGGGTTGCAACTGGGGAAGCAGACATTCTTGAGCGCCAGTCGCATCCATCTCTTCACGGACAATCTGGGAGACTTTTCTTAGCACGCGCCACATCAAGGGAAGATAGGCGTAAATCCCGCTACCGATGCGACGTATGTAGCCTGCGCGGACGAGTAATTTATGACTGGGGATTTCCGCTTCTGCTGGATCTTCCCGCAGGGTGACGAAAAGCATATTAGACAGTCGCATCGTATGTTCCCTTTCTCTAGCTGAATGATTGTATCCCAGTCTAGAACATTGGTTGTCAACGGTTATGCAGTAAGCGAATAAACCCTTCTTGCTCAAAGTGTCGATCAGTAGACAAAGCCTCAGTAATCCCACGCTGGCGCATCAATACAAAGCTAACGGCATCGCACAGAGAATAGGTTTTGTCTTGCCGCCCCATCAGTAGCTCAACTGCCTCCCTGTGCAATGGCTCATCAACCCAGACTGTCTCTATATCAGGGTTGTCCAGCAAATCAGCGACAAAAGCCAGGGCGGATGAACGTGGAAAACGTCTTGCTGTGGCTAAGGCGATGTATTCAGCAATGATATAGCTATGAGTTAATCGAATTGTTGCTTTCTTATATGCAGCACAGGCTTGAGTATGCAAAGGCTCAGTTTGATAGTGCAGACAAAGCAAACCAGAAGTATCGAGGAGCATTAACCTTCTTCGTGGGTATTTGCATACTCTCTCACCAAATCTGCATCAATGCTCTCATTATCCAGGTCAGTGGGCTGTTCGAGATTAAGTGTCCCAAAATGGCTCTCAAACCTAGCTCGTGCTGTCTCTTTTTCTGCTTCAGGTAGCAACAATTTTAAAACTTGCCCAAACTGCTGCTCTAGCAATGTTGCAGCTAGCCGTTCAGGAGGAACGCCAATTGCCTCAGCCTGTCGCTGAATCGCGGTGAAAATTTGATCGTTCAGTTCTACTGTCAGAATCTGAGTCATACGAGTATGCAACGTGGCTAGGAGGCTACGGTAATTATAGCTTTGCCTGTTTTTGCTGGGTCTTCCCGCAGGGTGACGAAAAGCATATTCGACAGTCGCATCGCTTGTTCCCTTTCTCTTACTGGATTCTTGCTTTCCCAGTCTAGAACATTGGTTGCAACGGTTAATCAGGGAAGTTGGGGAGGGTATGCGATTGGCGAGAGATGGTGCAATACACTTTACAATCTCTGTTTGAGCAAACTAGGAAAACAGCAGGGCTTACAGTCGCTTTTGCTCAAAGTATTCGCGGAGTGGATCAGACTCGGACATCCTCAAAATCTCTCGATAAGACAGTACAACCGAATACTAGATCGACTGTGGGGGGAAATAATAAAGCCTTCCTTACCTTTTTAGCTATGTGGTGTAAAGTTGACGTAAACAGCAGGTGAGATCGCGCTTGTTGCTGCGGGAAATGCGATCGCGCTGCTAACTTCGATGCTCCGCTAGTTGCTGACGGATTGCTGTTTGAATCTTGTTATCGAAGTCCGGGTCATCAACTCTTGTAATGACTGGGTGCGATCGCTCTCGACGCCTTGCTAGATAAGCTTGAAAAGCAGCTTTATCTTCTCGATGCTTGAGAAAGTAACGCCTTAACTCTTTGTAAGACATAGCCATGTAGTCAACTTGACTCATTACAGCACCTCTCCACTTGGAGTAACTTCAAACTCGATTTCCTCGTTCTGCCCTGCCAAGATATATAAATTCTGAGTTCGACCGTCGATGCAAATAAGATGGATGGGCTGAAACAGCATATATGTCAACTGGTAGCCAATTCGATATAAACACCTCAGTTGCGCGTCGGTAGGCATCAAACTCCCTGTTACGTGAAGAATGTCTCTTCAGTATAACTTTGGGTGCGATTGCCTTCGGCACCAGCAAAGCTGATCGCCCACCGATAAGCTAAAGATGAGGTGCGATCGCCTCTCGTCCACTAAGTCACCGCATCAGCATCAAAAACAACCTCGAATTCAGCAGCAGGCATCCACTTACCAAGAAAGCGCTTATGATTTTCCGCTTCTGTGCGGCTGTAAAAGCGACCTACTGTATAGTGTTGAGCATTCGGCAGCAGCCTAACCAGTGTCCAAGGGTAATCCTTTTGATTCCAGAAGCGTTGGCTAGGAGGTAGGGATAGTTGTGCCGTGCGATCGCAGCCCCGATGCTCCAAACTAGAATGAATTTGAGCTAGAACTTGCGCTCTCTCTGGTGTTTCATCATTTGGTAATAAGCTCCATTCACGCACTGGTGCTGGTAGCCAAGTCAACGTGTAAGAAACTGAGCCTTTGCAAAGATACCAAGACAAGCGGCGCACTTGTTTGCGACAGTTGAAGCCATCGGCACGTAAAGACGCAACAACCCTGTCGCCTTCTGCTTTGAGGCGAAGCCATTCGGAATGTTTCATTGCTATGATTTGGGTGATTAGTTTTTAAGAAAGGGCGATCTGCAAAAATGCGATAAATGCAAAAATGTGATCGCAAATCGCCCGTTATTTCATGGAAGACATACTCAAACAGTACATACGAAGAATTTCCAGATAATCGTCCTTCGCCTCACCTCCTAAGTCCACTCATCTACTCATCCGCAAGCGAGTCCGCAAGGGAATTAATTCCCTTGCTCATAGCCAAAGTCCTCTTCAGAGGACTAAGAGATTGCAGCACAATAAATTCAGTCCACTTAAGTGGACTTGAGTTATGAGCCAAGAGTTTAAACTCTTGGCGGACTTGCTTGGTGTGAGAAACTACCCATAGAGAGACAGGGAAACAGGAAGTGTAGGGACTTCCCATAGCGTTTCCCCATCATTTTTGTTGTCCGCAACCGGAACAAATGTCCGGTTATAGAGAGAATGGTAAACGATACAAACTCAAATAGCAACCCTGAATTGGCGACTCTCAAACAGTTACGCGAACGACTGGGAATGACGCAGGAAGAATTAGCGACTGAGCTAGGGACAACAAGCAGAACAATTAGACGCCATGAAACAGGCGAAAGAGAAATTAGGTTTTCGCTCCCTCAAATCAAGCGATTGATTGAGCTAATGCAAAGAGCAGGAATGTCTGCTGATGACTTGCCAGATGACATTGAATGAGGCGGTATTAGTTCATGCCCAGTGACTCGGTGGCAACAGCTATGAAGTGAGACTGAGGGAAGGGATGCGATCCGCTTCGCTGGTGCCGTAGGCAATCGCACGTTAACACTAGCAGGGAGCCAAAATGCGATCGCCTTTGTAGGGGTAGGGAATGCGATCGCTCCTCATCTTTCTATAGCGATCGCCTCCTCTTTATGCTCGAAGGTCACTAAACGAATAATCCCATCTTCAAGCAGAGTCTGACCCAGCATCAAAAACAACCTCGAATTGGGCAGCAGGCATTCAGTCATATTGTGTATGTATGCCAATCCAAAGCCACAAGATACCCTTCTCAACTTCTACTAAAGCTTGGTAGCTTTGTCCTACTACACTAACGCTAACAGCATTGCTTAAAAATCCTAGCTAGAGCGAAGGGGGAACTAGGGAGTAAGATCTTTCTGGTCTATTCCGTCTTAATCTCAAGAATGAGCCAGATTTCTCCCCAAACGTCAACCCGTTCCCAAATCACCCCGTTTGAGCAGCCAGCTAAATGGCTCTATTCCTTTTGGAAATTCTCGCGTCCTCACACAATTATCGGCACCAGCTTAAGTGTTTTTGCCTTGTATGTGATTGCCATAGCCACTACTGGCAGCCACTTCACAGTAGTGAGTTTAGAGCAATTAGTGGGCGCTTGGATTGCTTGCTTGTGCGGCAACGTTTATATTGTCGGGCTGAATCAATTAGAAGATGTGGAGATTGACCGGATTAATAAACCGCATCTCCCCATTGCAGCCGGCGAGTTTTCGAGGCGACAAGCTCAACTGATTGTAGGGATTCTTGGCATCTTAGCCTTGCTATTAGCAGGATTACTCGGTTTGTGGTTGCTCTTAATGGTGAGCATCAGTTTAGCGCTAGGAACAGCTTATTCTTTGCCGCCAATACGCTTGAAGCGATTTCCTTTCTGGGCTAGTTTTTGTATCTACACCGTGCGGGGCGTAATTGTTAATTTAGGGCTGTTTTTGCACTTTAGTGACCGTCTATCTGGGAATGTTGTTTTTCCACCTGCACCAGTTTGGGCATTAACGCTGTTTATTGTGGTCTTTACGTTTGCGATCGCGATTTTCAAGGACATCCCCGATATGGAAGGCGATAAACAGTACAACATCACCACGTTTACGATCCAGCTCGGTAAGCCAGTTGTCTTTAACCTTGCCCGTTGGGTAATTACGGTATGCTACCTGGCTATGATACTTGCCGCGTTACTAATCCTACCTTCGGTGAACCCAATTTTTCTGGTGGTTACGAACCTACTGGCGTTAGGTTTACTGTGGTGGCGTAGCCTAAGTGTTGATTTGCAGGATAAAAGTGCGATCGCGCAGTTTTACCAATTCATCTGGAAACTCTTCTTCCTGGAATATCTCATCTTTCCAGTAGCTTGCCTTTTAGCTTGACAGAATAACAATCTTGTGAATTTATTCTTAAGGAACGTGGATTTAATAAATTGCAATTCTCACTCTAGTTATAGCTCCTGAGATTTCTGCCTTCACCCTACTACGCTTCGCTCCTATTCACTACTTCCATCACCAATGTTTAATGAAAAGTATAAGTTTTAAGAAATATTTAGACAGTTTCTCTCTCTAAATAGAGAGGTCTCTTCCTAAAGATTCTCTTATTCTTAAAAGGTAGTAATAGATAAGTACATACTTACTATTGCTCGTGTACATTTCATTAAGTTTTAGAAAAATCAGGGCGCTCTACTGAATATTAAAAATCTTTAAATACTGCGCCTACTATCATGGTGAATTCCCGCCTATTGATAAGTGTGGTCACAGCGACTGCATCAATCGTCTTGATGCCAGTGACCAGTTGGCTAGATGGTAGCTCAAACCTATTAACAAGCCCTGCTTTAGCAATTCCTACACAAACCCAATCAAATTTTAGTTATGTCCCGCCTCAGCGGGGAATGCCCAGACGAACCCAAGGAGCAGGTTCGCGAGGCTGTACTGAGTCTCAGGCGGTGGAACTAGCACTACTTGTTCCTAACGACCACACAGCAGAAACCTTGTCAGGTCATCCAACGTTCTCTTGGTATGTGTCCACTGTGCCATCGGAACCTTTGGAATTTGCCTTAGTGGAATCAGGCGTTGCCGAGCCAATCTTTGTAAAACAGCTACAGCTACAAAAGGCTGGTATTGTTCAGCTAGAAATGCCAAAGAATCTGCCGGAACTCGTTCCTGGCAAAGAGTACCGTTGGTCTGTAACCTTAATTTGTAATGCAGATCGACGCTCTAACGACACCTTTGCTCAAAGTTGGATTAAGCGTGTGCCTAGTACGCCAGCACTAGAGCAACAGCTAGCAACAGCGACAACAGAACGCGATCGCGCCTTAGCCTATGCTGAAGGTGGACTTTGGTACGATGCGATCGACACGCTCATCGCTGCCCAAGCGTCTTACTCCACTAACTCATCTATCCGTGAAGATTTCCTCGTACTACTTGAGCAGGCAGGAGTAACTGGCATCCCAATGCAAACACAGCAACGCTTAGCAAAATATTAAGGATTGCGCCTTCTGGTGTGCCAAAGCAATAGCGGTAGGGAATAAGGAAAATTTATTCCTTTCCCCTTTAAACCTTCCCGTTTTCCCTAACCAGAATAAGATATCTATAGGCATACTGGGATAAGGAGGGCAGTTGAAACTACTCCCTGCTAATTCTCCTACAGTTGACGTAAGCTAACGATGAAACGTAAATCCAGATCCACGACTATTCCTAGTCCTAGAGAAAAAGCCCCAGCTTCCAAACCCCCTTTATTTGATTTCAACTTCACTTACATGGCAATTTTGGGTGCCGTCCTGGCGCTGGGGGTTGGGATAGGCATTGCGTTTGCTTCCACAGCGAGTTCAAACCCACAGAATTTGGTAACCCGTGAAGCCATCGACCGCAGCGCACCAAATGCTGAGCTTTGTGTTCAGTATGGAGCAAGTGCGATGGTTACAGATATGCGTGTCTATGTAACGATGAGTCCCTTTAGCGTCTACGTTACCCAGCCTAATATGCAACCGGGCTGTGTCTTGCGTAAGAACAACTGGTCAATTCTGGAGCAAAGGAAACTCGTTACCTCTGAGCAGGTGCGCGAATGTAAGAACCGCATGAATACGTTTGGCTTCACTGGGGCATTAGAAGGTTCACCCAAAATTGCCTGCATCTATCAAAACAATGACGCGGGTAATACCTTCTTCAATCAACCTGGCACAGTTGGTCCACGACCAGAAACAGAAGATTTCTAAGCCAACGAATCACCTTAATTACTAATCGCTGAGAAACGCCAATCGGACTGTAGCTGAACTTGTAAAATTTGACCTGGCTGAATTGTTGTACCCGGTTGGCGAAGACTCTGATCGGTGGTAGTTTCTTCAGGAGGAGTGACTTCGAGATTATCGGATTGAGCTTCAAAGGGAAGATTACTTCCACCAAGGGCGATCGCTTTTGCAATGAAGCGACTGCCTGTACTACTCGTTTCAAAGTATCCAATCACGGGTGTCCCAGCCGGGGCAATGACTTGATTATTGCGATCGCGCAAGTCCTCCTGAAGTAGCAACACTTCCTGCCGTAACTGATAGGCTTGAAGATTGAGAACCTTTTCGCCGGGATAGCGCAGACTTAGCTGAGTGCCACTTGGTAATAGAATTTCTGGATTTACATTCGTTGCCGTTGACTCCTGCGACATAAAAGCGGCTGCTGGCTCTAGGGTTGGTATGCCGCTTTGAGGTATCAATGCTGGTTCAGCCGATGTTGTTTTCTCTGGCAATGGCTGACCAAATTCAATAACTGGGGATGAATTAGGAGTAGGAGATACATTTGCGGGTGGAAGCTCTGGTGGTTGAGCAGGTGTAACGGCTGGAAGGGTTTCAGCAGGAATGGGTTGTTGCAGGGGAGGAACGCTAACACCGGGGGCTTGATTTGTCGGAAAGATCGCTGGGGGTAGGGTTAGAGAAGGTATAGGTGTTTGTGCCAGAGATGTTGAGGCGTTAGGCGATCGCTCTTTTAAAGGAAAGGCGATCGCACTAGTTTCTCTCAGACAAGGCATCGCCACAATCATTGCTACGCTGATAACACTGAACATTCCCAGGCGCTCAAAGCGATACCAGACAGCTTTTTTTGGTCTACTGTTATGCCAAAGTCCTTTCGTCAAATTGTCTTGCCACATACTTTAGCTCCTAGTGAAAGTTGGAATCTTATCTAGGTTCAGAACAATCCTAAAGCATCTGGTGGCTGTCAACTGGGATGCCACAGTTCAGAACCGCGATTTCTTGAAGAAGTCGGGGTTCTCGCGTCCTAGCGACACTCCCCTAACTCTCTTAACTCCAATCCTTGCGACGGTATAACTGCATCAATCCCCGTTGTGGAGAGGTGTAAATGAGATCGTATCCCTCCTCTAGTTGTTTGAAGATAGACTTCGTGTTTTCAACAGTACGATGTCCCTCAAGGACTTGCCAAATCAGCACGTAATCTACCTTTCCTCCTGTCCGTTGGGGGTAGTTGAGGAAGTCTACTCTAGGAGGCTCAGCTTCAATGCCCCAGTCAGCCTTACTAGAATTATTTCCGATACTGAGGTGTAGAAAGGGATTGGTTTGGGAACGGAAAAGAATAGGGAAATAGTCTAGCGCAGCCTGGTAATTCGTGAGAACAACAACGTCCTTCTTCTGTACCGCGATATAACCTGAAGCGTGCGAAAAAGGTTTAACCCGGTCTGATAAAACCTTTCCGTCGGGTGCGTGTCCAGTATTGGAGAAGGAAAGAGGGAGAAGTGTTGTATTCGGCTCAATCAGGTGCATCCCTGAGACATACTCTTCCAAGTAGCTGTTGAGTTCGGCGTACTGTATCGTGTGAACTCCAAGCAGCATTAAAGCAATTCCCACGGCAACTAGCTGGATTCTTTGCTTGACAAGCCAATGATACGACTGCGCCCCAAACCAGAGCATTAAAATAAAAAACGGATATAACAATAGTCGCTGCTTGATATTGCCGCCGCCAGACATCTTATCGGGTGCAATAAAGTACATGAGGACGTAGGCAACAACAACCAAGAGCAAGCCATCCCAGACATTTATCTGACGATGAGCTAGTTTGGCGACAAGAACATAGAGACAAATGGCTGCAAACAAACCTGCAAGTGCGATGGATAACAAAAACTCCGGTTTCTGGAAGGAGACGAGTGAGTGGAGGCTAAGCAGATAATATATATGTTTCCAAGTCAGTCTAGACGTGTCAATGTCGGAGTTGACTGTTGACTTGCGACTTAGAAACATCACAACAAGGATGAGTGTCGGCAAAAATGCACAGAGTGGTACAAGTACTCGCATACGCAACACTCGACCAAGCGATCGCCAATTAAATTTCTGCTGACGTACCTGTGGCGCGAGATCGAGAATTGTCAACCATACCGTTAAAAGTGCGATCGCTACATACGCTGTCACGAATGAGAATAAATGACAGAAGTAGAGCAATAGCGAGAGAATGCTTAAACTGATTACCCGACTAAGCGTGAAGTGGTTCTGGTGCTTCAGCCAGTAACCAACAACAAAAAAAAACATTGCCATGCTGTACGAGAAATTGTAAAAGCCCATGTGAAGCACATAGTTGTAGATGAACGGAAACGCCAGAAATGAGAGAAATATTGCATCTGGACGAATCGCGTACAACGCATAGCGAATTGAGATGGGTAAAAGAATGATATAGCCACTCAAGAGAAGCTTCTGGGCAACCAGTGGTGGCACGAGATGCATCAGTCCTGCTAGGACAAGATGGCTAAACCAGTTTGGGGTAAGGTTTTTGTTGAGTAAATAATACTCGCGGAAAATAGAGCGTTCAGGGAAATAGTACTCACGGAGAACACTAGCGTTGTGAAGGTGAGCAGGTCCATCTTGTGAAGGAAAGTACTTAAAAAACCAGATAGGAAACAGATGAGCAACGATCAGTAGCACAAAAAATAAATTTTCTCTCTTACTCAGCCAGCTACTAATAGCTTTCCGAGAATAGATGCAGACCGAAAAAAAACTGGAAGATTTGTTCACAGTTTTACCAAATATCAAATTAGGGAACAGTATTTTGTACCTACCACAGACAGGCACTAAATAAGTGTTGAATTTACCTCAGCTACTTATTTTGTCAAACAATTGCAAATTTATTTTGACAAAAACGAAGTTTTAAGATAAAAGGTAATTTTTGGGTTTGGCGCTTTACCCCCTTCATTGGCACCAACCTAAAGATAATCCAAACATCACACACTCAAGGTAATCGGTTTGATGGTTAAATTGACTCAGTTCGAGGCTAATTGAGAGCAGCTTAGGGAAACCCTAGCAGAATTGGACTCAGCAATGCTTAGTGAATCGTGAATTTGAATATAATCCACCCATTGATATCCCTCTTAAATCTTGAATTGGAGTAAAGTGTCTTGACGAAACTCATCATCCAAATCCCCTGTTACAACGAAGAAGGAAGCCTGGAAGTTACCCTTTCTGAACTCCCGCGTGAGCTGCCGGGTGTAGATATTGTAGAGTGGTTAATTATCAACGATGGCAGCATTGATAAAACCGTGGAAGTGGCTCAAGCTCACGGTGTTGATCACATCGTCAATTTTGAACATAATCAGGGACTTGCGAAAGCTTTCATGGCGGGAATAGAAGCTTGTTTGAAAGCTAACGCTGATATTATTGTTAATACCGATGCCGATAATCAGTATTGTGCTGATGATATTCCAAAACTAATTGAACCCATTTTATCGGGCAGGGCTGAGATTGTTGTTGGCGCACGACCGATTCAACAAATCAAACACTTTTCCCCTACGAAAAAGTTCCTACAAAAGTTAGGTAGTTGGGTTGTGCGGATGGCTAGTAATACAAAGATTCTCGATGCGCCTAGTGGCTTCCGAGCAATCAGTCGTGAGGCAGCGCTACGGTTAAATGTATTTAATGAATATACCTATACCTTAGAAACTATTATTCAAGCAGGACAAAAAGGCATGGTTATTACATCTGTGCCAATCCGAACCAATCGGTATTTACGACCTTCACGTTTGGTCAAGAGTATCCCATCTTATGTGAAGCGATCGCTTTTGACAATCCTGCGAATCTTCATGACCTATAAGCCATTGAGATTCTTTGTAATCTTGGGTACGATTCCTTTTAGTTTAGGTTCGCTCCTTGGTGTTCGCTGGTTAATCTTGTTTTTGAGTGGTACTCCCAAAGCTCATGTTCCGAGTCTTATTTTGGCGGCAATTCTCATTTTGATTGGTTTTCAATTGTGGATGTTTGGGTTAGTCGCTGATTTAATGGCAGTGAATCGTAAAATGCTGGAAGATGTGCAGCTAAGACTCCGCCGACTTGAAGTTGATTCTCAAAACGTGAAGGAGTATTCCTCAACGAAGTTAGTGAAGCGGTAGAAATCATGCGATCGCTTTATAAACACCACGGGTGCTATGCTGAGCCGATACTTACGCCAATTTCTCACCACTCCAGTCCCAAAAGCCTCCAAGTTACAAGTCATCTTTTGGTTTAGTTTAAGTCTGGCTTTTGCAGCGGTTTATAGCACTATGTGGCTGCAACAAGCCTTCAGTAGTGAATATGTTGTGCAGGATGATGCACGACAGCACGTATTTTGGATGCGTCGGTTTTTAGACTCTAAGTTGTTCCCGAATGATTTAATTGCTGATTATTTTCAATCTGTTGCTCCTTGGGGTTATACCACTCTATATCAGTTATTTGCAGCTATAGGTATTGACCCAATTCTTTTTAGTAAGTTCTTGCCAGTTGTCCTGGATTTAGTAACGACTGGGTACTGTTTTGGTATTTGCTTAGAAATTTTGCCTGTACCTGTGGCAGGTTTTATTGCCTCTCTGGTACTCAACCAAAATCTTTGGTGCAAAGAAGACTTAGTTTCAGCCACCCCTAGAGCCTTTATTTATCCACTACTTCTTGCCTTTTTGTACTATTTATTACAGCAAGATAGAAAGCGATCGCGTTTAACTAATTCCTTACTTCCTTGTATGGCTGTAATTGCTTTGCAGGGTCTTTTTTACCCTCAGTGCGTGTTCATCTCTGTGGGAGTTCTAGTACTACGGTTATTGCGCTGGCAACAGGGGGAAATCAGATTTTCTCGGTACCGAAGTGACTATTGGTTCTGTGCGGCTGGTTTAGGAGTAGCGATACTTGTACTCTTACCATTTGCCCTAACAACGTCTCAATTTGAACCAGTGATTAGTGTAGCTGAAGCGAAGACACTACCAGAATTTTGGTCAAAGGGACGAGCAAGCTTTTTCCGTGATAATCCTTGGAGGTTTTGGTTGGGAGGGCGCAGTGGCATATTTCCAGAAATGCCACTTACTCCAGTAACCCTTAGTGCTGGTTTATTGTTACCAATATTGCTGCGATATCCTTCTAGATTCCCCTTAGTAAGGCAACTGAGTAACGAAAGTATCGTTTTAATTCAGCTAGTTATCGCATCAATTGGTTTATTTTTTGCAGCTCATGCTTTGCTATTCAAGCTCCATCTACCGAGCCGTTATACACAACATAGCTTGCAAATTGTGCTAGCGCTATCGGCGGCGATCGCATTAACCCTCATGTTAGATGCCCTGTTGTACTGGGCGCAACAGCAAAGACAACCAAGATTGATAAAAAGACAAGTTCTTGCACTTGGAACAACTCTATTACTAGGGATAGTTTTGGCGCTGTATCCAAGCTTAATAAAAAATTTCCCAAGAACACAATATAAAGTCGGTGAAGTACCAGCACTTTATCAGTTTTTCGCCCAACAACCTAAAGATACCCTTATTGCCTCCCTAGCTGAAGAAGCGGATAACCTGCCAACATTTTCTCAGCGTTCCGTCTTAGTCAGCCCAGAATATGGAATCCCTTACCATACTGGCTACTATGGTCAATTCCGTCAGCGAGTTATTCACCTCATCCAAGCTCAATACAGCCCAAATTTAGCCGGATTACAAAGCTTTATTCAAAAATACAACATCAATTTCTGGTTACTAGAAAAACAAGCATTTGAAGTAAATTACATTGATAAAAATCGTTGGATTCAACAGTTTCAACCTGCCGCAGCAGAAGCCCAAGCAAGACTCGAACAAGGAATTAAACCAACGTTATCAGGCTTAGTAGAAACTTGTTCTGTCTTCAAGACTGAAGAATTCCTTGTATTGAGTGCAGAATGTATAAAAAAACAGGATAAAGCCAACTACAAAATTGCACTAAATTGAGCGAGAATTCAAGCCACACCTTACCTCAACACTTTGTGTTGGAACTTAAGCCTTTCATGAGTAAAGACCTATTCGCCCGTGAAGCATTAGCTCAAATCCCCAAAATCTTAACGTTGCTTGACCGCAATGCCCACAGCCCTACCTATGGCTGCTTTGACCGCAACTTCTGGCAATACAAAATTATCGACTTCCCTAGTGGTATGTCGCAGGAATTTGTCTTGCCCCTTGCCTTGGCTTACGAGACTGATGTGCCAGACAACCCCTTTTACCAACAGCCAATCATTCGAGATTGGGTAGAAGCAGGCATTCTCTATGCGGCGAAGAGTGGTCATCCGGATGGGTCTTGTGATGATTATTTTCCCTTTGAACGGGCTGGTGGTGCAGCAGCGTTTTCTCTGCTGGCTTGTATTGAAAGCTACACGCAACTAGGACTCAACAATTCAACTGCACTCAGTTTTTTTGAACGTCGGGCAGATTGGTTAGCGCATCACAATGAAAGTGGACGCCTGACTAATCACCAAGCCTTGATTGTCCTGTGCTTGGAACTCTTATCCAAACTGTTGCAGACGTCCAAGTGGGACAAAGCGCGGGTACAACGTTTGGAAAGGGTACTGTCCTGGCAAAATCCTGAAGGTTGGTTTCAGGAATACGAGGGTTGTGACCCTGGTTACCATACCTTAACGATTTCCTGTTTAGCGAGGATTTATCAACTAAGACCCGATCCACGCTTGAAGGAAGCCTTAATTAAAGCGGTAGAATTAGCGGCTGAATTTGTGCATCCCGATGGGTCGTATGGTGGCGAGTACACCAGTCGCAATACATACAATTTCTTTCCGCATGGGTTTGAACTTATTGGGCAGTGGATGCCAGAGGCGTTGGAAATAAGCGATCGCTTTTTAGTCGGACTCACAAATGGTCTTGCACCTTGTTACGCCGATGACCACATTATTGGTCACCATACCTGGAATTATCTCCTAACTTGGCGAGATTTTGTTAAAGATAGACCCAAGCCTACACTACGTCCTACAGGTCGCGTTTGGTTCAAGGAAGCCAAAATCGTCATTGACCGCCGCCAGGACACCGAACTTTATTTAGCACTGAATAAAGGCGGTGTTTTTAAGCTATTTCGCGGTAATCAACTGATTGCATCTGATACTCAATTTTCGCTGCAAGTGCTGGAAGGCGGTAAGGTCAAAAACGCTGTTGCTCATCTGGTTGACACTTATCAAGTCAATGTTACTGAAAACGAAATTGCTATTCAAGGTCAGTTGGGATGGGCGAAACAAAAGCAAATGACACCTGCCAACTTACTCATTCTACGGGTTGTCATGTTAACCGTTGGACGCTTTTTTCCAAACTTAATCCGCAAGTTATTACAAAAAGTCCTAATTACTGGCAAGAAAGCTTCACCCTATTCTTTCCGCCGACGTTTGTCTTGGAAAGATGGAAAATGGCACGTTATAGACGAATTACAAGCACAGTCTTGGGAAGGTGTGATTAGTGCTGGCATTGGCTGTGACCAAACATCAATTTATGTCGTCATGAGTCGCACCTTTCAACGAGGGCAATTACAACCTTGGCTTGACCTCACACCTGAAGTCAAAAAACTTGTTCCTAGTGAATCATTGAAAATAGAGCGGTATCTTTAAGAATAAAAAATTGAGCCTTAGAGAATAGTGATGAAGTACTAGGTGATATGAAGTTTTCTTGACCATCGCCTACAGCCCATTGTCCCAATTCCCAATTCCCAATTCCTACTCAATGAAACGACTAATTTCCATCATTGTTAGCCTGGTTATCCTAGCCGTAATTTACTCGAAGATTGATTTCCCTGGACTCATCGAAGTTTTCAAAAATTGCAATGGCTGGTGGATGGTAATCAGTCTTGGTATGGTAGTCCCACTGACTTTATTCACGGCTTGGCGACTACAACAATTGATGCCGACAGGTTCACAATTAGGATTTGGTGAGGCAACTCGTCTCATTTTGGCAGCTAGTGTACTGAATATGGTGTTGCCTTCCAAGATGGGGGATATTGCCAAAGCCTATTTTATGAAGCAACGAGGTCATTTAGATGGGACGCTATCTTTATCGCTAGTTGTATTTGAAAAATCCTGTGATTTGTTATCACTACTGTTATGGTGTGTGTTTGGGTTATTGCTTTATCCCCAGAAAGATGCTCTCTTTTGGATAATGACAGTTAGTGTAATTTTAGGTCTAGTTATTGGAGTATTCCTTCTAAGCTCTCGTAAATTCGCCCATTTATTTTTTTTAGTTAGTAAGAAGCTTGCTCCCAAGAAACTTCGCTCTAAGTTGGAAAAGTTGCAGACTTCCTGGGGGGAAATGCATGAATACTTTTGGCGTGACAAAGGACAGTTATTAAAAATTACTGCTACCTCGATCTTTATCTGGTTTTTGCACTTGTTGCAAATTTGGTTTTTTATCCTTGCCCTCAAAGCCTGGACGCCATTTTTAGCGAATCTTGCTCTCTCACCGCTAGCGATTCTTGCCGGATTGCTGCCACTGACGTTTGCTGGTGTTGGCACTCGTGATGCGGCATTGATTTTGTTTTACCAACCCTATTTTGCTGCACCAACTGCTGCTGCTTTAGGCTTACTTTGTACGTCTCGTTACTTGCTTCCGGCAATTGGTGGTTTACCTTTCCTTGGACAGTACTTGTCAACTGTGCGTGACTTACGACAACAAGGCGATCGCATCTGAATTTTCATAAGGTGGTAGAAGTGGTGAAATAAGCCTTACTATGGCAACCTCAAGAAGCAGAACTTCCCTTTCCTCAAGTTTAAACACCCGCAGTGATTTAAATCACATTTTTTGTAAACTTTGATCACAAAAAATGTGGGCAACTGTCACCATTCAATAACACACGACATAACAAGATCTGAAAAGGTTGCGTCACCTCGGCTAGTGACTGAAAAGTCCAATAATGAGGACAGTGGGCAGAGAATTTTCAACAAATGAGCCATGTTCCCAAATCGTAATCGGTTGCCCACCCGTTCTGAGAACTGGGGAGAGTGCGACGAAACAATCCATAAAAAACTTGCAAAGCGGACAAGGCAGTTGAAACGAGCTAAGCAAAAACTAGCTAATCAAGTTGCTGTTAGCGAAGCTGCCCAAAGGGAACGCCAACAAGTGGAAGAGGCTCTGCGGCAAGCTGAACAGAAGTATCGCAGTATTTTTGAGAATGCCGTTGAGGGTATCTTTCAAACAACGCCGGATGGGCAGTATCAAGCCTGTAATCCTGCACTAGCGAGCATCTATGGCTATGAATCGCCAGAAGAATTACTGACAACCTTGACTGATATTGAACGGCAGCTTTATGTTGAGCCGTACCGACGTTATGAATTTATCAAGCAACTGCATACCTGTGATTCGGTAAGTGATTTTGAATCTCAGGTTTATCGCAAAGACGGCAGTCTCATTTGGATTTCCGAGAATGCACGGGCAGTGCGGGACGAAGCGGGTACGTTACTCTACTACGAAGGCTTTGTTACAGATATCACAAAGCGCAAATTAGCTGAGGAGGCTTTGCGGCAATCGGAAGCTCAATTTAAAGCCCAAGCCCAGGAACTGGAACTCGCTCTACAGAAGCTCCAACAGACTCAATCGCAATTAATTCACAACGAAAAAATGGCGACCTTGGGACAGTTAGTGGCAGGTGTTGCCCACGAGATTAACAATCCCGTGAACTTCCTGTGCAACAACATGATCCCTGCTAGTCAATATACGGAGAATTTACTAAACCTTCTGAAGCTTTATGTCAAATACTATCCTCAGCCAGCATCAGAAATTCAAGAGGAAGCTGAGGAGATTGACCTGCATTTTCTCGTTGAAGATTTTCCAAAAACCATCGCCTCAATGCAGATGGGGGCAGACCGCATCCGTCAGATTGTTCAGTCACTACAAAGCTTCTCACGATTTGACGACGCTCAGATGAAGCCAGTAGACCTGCATCAAGGGATTGATAGTACGCTGGTAATTCTCCACAATCGGCTCAAACCACACGCAGACAAACCAGGAATTACGATTCTTAAGGAATACGGAGAACTACCACTAGTAGAATGCTACGCCGGACTTTTGAATCAGGTATTTATGAATTTGCTGTGCAATGCGATCGATGCTTTAGAGGAGTCCATGACTTCAGGCTGCACTGCACAGGATTTCAAAGAGCATTGGGTGATTTCAAAACCTGATGTGTGTGTTGGTGAAACAGTTACCAATCCCAGAGTCTCAGCATTGCCGTCGCAAGCTGCATGTGTCGCCAAGTTGCGCTTCCCACACAGCCGCAAATCCCCTGTAACGCATTCTGAACATTATCCCAGCACAATTTGGATTCGTACAGAAGTTATCGGGGATAGTTCAGCCGCACGGGCAGTAGTCAGAATTATCGACAATGGCACCGGAGTACCAGAGGAAGTTAGACAACGGATGTTTGACCCCTTTTTCACGACAAAACCCGTAGGCAAAGGTACGGGATTAGGGCTATCCATCAGCTACCAAATTGTTGTTGAAAAACACGGTGGTCGCTTGAGGTGTTTTTCAACACCAGAAAAAGGAACGGAATTTGTGATCGAAATTCCGCTCCGCCAGTAAGAAGTCAGAGATTTGGGCACTGAACTCTGGTTAACCCCAACGCTTCTTCCGTCGTGCAACTTCCTTACGCTTACGTTTTTCCAGAGGAGTCTCAAAGTGGCGATGTCGCCTGACTTCTGTCAATATCCCCGCCTTGGAGACTTGACGCTTAAACCGACGCAAAGCTGAATCAATTCCTTCGTTTTGACCTACAAGTACTTGAGTCATCCTAAGTTACTCATCAACACTAATGACTGACAATCGGTTTTTGACTAACCAAAGGTTAATCTCGGTAAATGGGCAGAGCAAGAAGCCCGCTTGACTTTTCAACAGCGTTTAGCATTTAGTAGCTTTGAGAATTCCGAGAGAAGCTAAGGTTGTCGTTTCTCCCACGACTACCATCAAAAGAACCTCGATCTGTGCGGGGTCTTGCTTGATTAACTTTAAGCTCACGACTCATCCACTCAGCACCATTAAGGGCTTCGATCGCCGCCATTTCTTCGGCTTCTGTCTCCATTTCTACAAAACCAAATCCACGCATCCGACCGGTTTCACGGTCTGTTGGTAGTTGAACACTCTTAACAGTGCCGTACTCAGCAAAGACGCTGCTGACATCTTCTTGAGACACGGCAAACGGTAGATTCCCTACATAAATTGACATGGACATTTCCAACAGATCAAATACTTTGGAGATTTTGATTCGGGGAGATGTCTGCCAACTAGGAAAAACATACTCAATAGCCGAATTCAATTCTCGATAAATACCCTAGCATAATTGGTTTCATCAATCCCAGTCCCACATTACAGGATTCTCATCTAGCTGATCGGTGACTAAGCGCCCGATCGCATCAATTTCGGTTAGCTCATCCGCAGACAGGTCAACATCAGCGGCTGAGGCATTCCCAACAGCTTGCTCAGTATTGCGGGCACCTGCGATCGCATTCGTTTGTGGCTGGGCAATCAACCAAGCGAGGGACAACTGAGCGAGGCCACATTGATGACGTTCAGCAATTGGACGCAGCTTGTCTAGAGCTTGCTGCGCTCGTTCGTAGTTCTCACCCTTAAAAAGCTTATTATCCTTGCGATTATCACCTTCCTCAAATTTGTGATCCCGACCAAACTTGCCCGTCAATAATCCTTGCGCCAATGAGGAGTAGGCAAGGATAGAAATATTGTTCTCGACACAATACGGCACAGTATCTTTCTCTACCTGACGCCAAAACAGAGAGTAAGGAGGCTGCAAGCTATCGATGCGTCCGTACTGCATGGCTTCTTCAATCTGGGCACGGGAGAAATTAGAAACACCAATTGCCCGGATTTTGCCTTGTTCTTTTAATTCGTTTAAGGCGCTCATTGTTTCTTCAATCGGCACAACCTCACTCTTAAACGAACCAGAAGGCCAGTGAATCTGATAGAGATCGATGTAGTCTGTCTTGAGCCTCGTTAAGGAACCCTCACACGCCTCAAATACCTGGTCGTATTTGAGATGGTTGGCAAACACCTTAGTTGCATAAGTCACTTGGTCACGAACATCAGCAAGTGCTTCAGCGACAACTTGCTCCGAGTGACCCTTTCCGTAGACTTCTGCTGTATCTACGGTTGTGATCCCGGCATCAAACGCTGCCCGTATCGCTTTAATCGTTTCAGCGTCTTCAACCCCTACCCACATACTTTTCCCTGCTTGCCAAGTACCCATGAGAACGGGGCTAATTTTGACATCAGAGGTGCCTAATCGTCGTGTTTCCATGCCTAACTCCTTAAACTTGTAGGATGCTGCCAATGATGAAGAGACTGACTCATCTACTGGGATGGTCGCAAACGGTGGTCTAGTTGATCTTTATAGTTATTAAGAAATTAGTAACATTGCAAGCCTACGATTGAGCTAGCGCCCAGCCTATCAGGGTATGCTGATGCCCTCGTCTCTCTTACGATGTAAGTTCTCAAGCAACACCACTCACTTCAACTCGAAAAGAGTGGTGGACGCTTCCCTCCCTTGAGCAACTCTTCAAAGGCTTGAGCAGACAAAGGAGGACTAAACCAATAGCCTTGTACCTCATCGCACTGATGTCCATAGAGGAAATCGAGTTCCTCTTGTGTCTCTACTCCTTCAGCAACAACCTTGAGATTCAGAGTATGAGCCAATTGCAAAATCGCCGTCGTAATCGCTGCATTCTTCGTGTCCTGTGCGAGCTGGCAGACAAACGAGCGGTCAATCTTCAATATATCGAAGGGAAATTGCTTGAGATAACTTAAAGAAGAATAGCCCGTACCAAAATCATCAATGGAGATCACAATGCCAAGCTGCTTTAATTCATGCAACGTTGCGATCGCGCTTTCTGGATTCTGCATCAAGGCACTTTCAGTAATCTCTAATTCCAAATAGCGAGGGTCAAGCCCAGTTTCTTGCAAGACTTCAAAGATTAAGCGACTCAGATGTGGCTGATTAAACTGATGTCCTGACAAATTTACGGCGATTCGTAACGGGCAAAAACCAGCCATTTGCCAAACTTTAGCTTGGATACAAGCTGTCCTTAAAACCCACTCTCCCAACGGAACGATAAAACCTGTTTTCTCAGCCAATGGAATAAACTCTGCCGGCGAAACCGAGTCTCTGTGGGGGTGATGCCAACGTACCAATGATTCTGCCCCCTCAATCTCTCCTGTTCGGAGATTCACTTTAGGCTGATAGTAGAGCTGAAATTCTTCGCGTTCCAAGGCTTGGCGCAGTTCCAGTTCTAGCAACAGTGCTTCTTGAGATTTTGCCCCAATCGAGGCAATGTAAAACTGATAGGGGTTTGTTCCTGACTTCTTGGCATCCTCCATCGCTGCACTAGCATGTTTAATTAAGGTATCAAGGTCACGACCATCGCGTCCGAAAAAGGCAATACCAATTCTTGCCCCACTGAGAAAAATCTCGTGGTCGTTAACCAGGAAGGGGCTAGAAAAGGCATCAAGAATGGTTTTAGCAACCTGAGCAACCTCTAGGCGCTGATTTGTCCTGGCAAGGAGAATGACAAATTGATCACCACTCAATTGCGCGACGGTATCTTGCTGCCTGACGGTACGTTGCAGTCGATCTGCGACCGCTTGGACTAACAAGTCGCCGCTAGTCGGGCCTAAAGCATTGTTAATCCGCTTGAGTTGCTCCAAACCAAGAGAGAGGATCGGAATCTGCCGAGGCTGTCCTTCTTTTGGATTGACTAGCTGAGTAAACCGTTCTTGTAACAAGAGTCGATTAGGCAGGTTAGTCAAACGGTCGTAGTGCAGTAGGTAGTTCAGTTGAGCTTCCACCTGCTGAAGTTCAATACTATGCCGTTGGCTCAAAAACTCTTGTTTGTGGAGGCGAGAAGTGATCGCATCAAGGAGTTCCGCTCTAGTAAATGGCTTAGTTAAGTAATCATCTGCCCCCAAGGTCATCGCCTGACGCCAATCTGAGCGTTCCGCTTTCGCAGTCAGGAAAATAAAAGGAATTGTCGCGGTTAATGGGTCTTGTTGCAATGCCTTGAGAACACCGTAGCCATCCAGGTTAGGCATCAGGATGTCGCAAATAATCAAATCCGGCAGCTCAGCTTGAGCGAGTTTTAAGCCGCTAATCCCATCATCAGCACTGATAGTCTGGAACCCTTCTGCACTCAGGAGCTTGAGCAGGTTCATTTTGATTACACGCTCGTCTTCAATTACGAGAATTTTGTGCATCCGTTTTTCTTTTTGAGGAAGTGAAATTGACATGAGTTAGCGGCTTGACAAATTCTGAGTTCACAAACGGCTGTGATTGGGATACTGGTGTGATCCGCTCAATTTCACAGGTCATCATTTTGCAACACTTTTAGCTTGTGAGCCACATTTTGAGGGATCTGGGGGAATTTTAGGCTACTTCCTCCGAAGCACTGCTCCAGAGCGGCTTCCACAAGAGCGCAATCAGCTTTGCTAGTACACTTGATGCGATCGCCTAGACCTTCATGGCGAACGTTTCCCAGCCGTTCCGAAAGTAGGGGAATCTGGGGGAGAGTTTTTACAGGTGGGTTATTTCTGACAATCTGGTCTAGGGGGATTGGGGACAAATTATTAAACATAGGGAGCAATAGAGAAATGGTTCTTCAAGGGCAGCGTTACTGTAAATAGTGTTCCCACCCCAACTTCACTTTTGACGGTAATGTCACCCCCATGTAGATCAACGCACTGTTTGACTATCGCTAGACCCAAGCCTGTCCCAGTAATGGCACCTACGTTTTTCGCTCGATGAAAGAACTCAAACAGTCGTGGTTGGTCTTCTTTCGGTATTCCAATCCCCTGATCCTGAATCTGGAAGATCGCTCGATCATTTTGACAAATTAATTCAAATCGAACGGTGCCACCATTGGGAGAGTATTTAATGGCGTTTGCAAGTAAGTTATTCAGTACTTGTCGCAGTAGCCTTTTATCCATACAAGCAAGAAATCTTTGACCACGGCTTACAAACGTCAGAGTGTGCTGAGGGCTTGCAGGGGTTGATTTTAAACTCATCCTTTTTTGAACTTGGGCGACCAACTCCCGGCAAAATTCATTCAACGCCAGTGGTTCTGGGTTGAGTTGAAGTTGTCCCGCTTCTGCGGTACCAATGCACAGCACATCTTCCAAAAGCTGGAGCATTTGTTTGACTGCCTCTTGAATGAGATGCAGTTGTTCAAGTTCTTCTTCTTTTGTCCAGTCATAGTATTCCAATAACTCCGCTGTGGACATAATTGTTGTCAGTGGGGTGCGAAATTCATGGGAGGTAATCGAAACAAAACGAGATTTTAGGTCACCTAGTTCTTTTTCTTTGGCTAAGGCGTTGAGAATCTCGGCTTCTGCTCGCTTGCGTTCTGTGATATCCTCTGCAATCCCCGCAAGGCGCGTTGCCACCCCCATCTCGTTGAAGACAAGACAGCCACGCACCGATACCCAGCGCACGGAGCAATCCGGTCGCACAATCCGATACTCCTGCTCGAAATCTTGCTGTTTTTGCAAGCTGCGTAAACAATTTCCCGCTACGCGATCGCGATCTTGTGGATGTATACTATCCATCCAAGAGCTAGGCTGTTGGTACAAGCTTTGCCTGGTGCGACCCCAAACCTGTTCATACGCTGGACTAATGTAAAGAATTTCCTGGAGGTTAGGAGTCGTTAAAAAGAAGACCTCCCGGATATTTTCTGTCAGTTGGCGGAATTGCTCCTCGCTGTAGCGCAAATTCTCTTGGGTTTGCTTGTAGTCTGTGATGTCAAATATCGCGCCGTCTAACCAGAGTAGGCTACCCTCTTCACTGAATACTCCCTGACCTTTCTCATACACCCATCTCAACGTGCCATCACTTGTAACTATTGGGTACTCCAGCACGTAGGGCTGTTTTTGCGCTACACACTCTGATAGAGTCTGTTGAACTCGTGCGATATCTTGAGGCACAATCAAACTGGCAGCCGTTCGCACGTGATTGTGAATAAAGTCAGCCGCCGGATAACCTGAAATTTCTGCGATCGCATCACTGATAAACTCAATTGTGCGATCGGCATCGTAGGCACAGCGGTAAACAACCCCAGGAATATTAGCAACTAAGGAACGGAAACGTTCCTCGCTTTTCCGGAGTGCAGCTTCGCTTAAATGTCGCTGTGTGATGTCTTTCAGGGTGCCAGATGTACCAAGAAACGTGCCGTCAGCATCGAAGGTTAATTGTGCCAATACCTCAATCCAGCGATACCCACCGTCTTGAGTGATGTAGCGAACTTCATGGCAGCAGTATTCTTTTTTGCCTCCAATCAAGGGTTGAAAGTGTTCCCCGTGGCGTTGCCTATCGTCGGGATGAACGTAATCTAACAAGGGTGTACCAAGCGTTTCGGCGATCGCAAATCCTGTAATTTCACTCCATACCGGATTCAAGAACGTCCACAACCCATCGGCATCAGTCTGGAATATGACTTCTTTGACATTATCAACGACTGACCGATACTGCTCCTCTCGCTCTCTCAACGCCGCTTCTACCTGCTGACGCTGGTCAATTTCACCTTGAAGTTGGGTGATAACGTTCTGAAGCTCAGCTAAAGCTTGCTTTAATTCCTGGGTGCGTGCTTCAACGCGAATTTCTAGCTCATTTTTGGCTTGTTGCAACGCTTCTTCTGCAAATTTTCGTTCAGAAATGTCCTGAACAAGAGATGCTACCCCAATTACCTCACCCTTAGCATTAACCAACGGCGTGTTGTACCACTCGCAATAAATCTTGTGACCCTCTTTCGTCACGTTCTCGTTTGTACTGCGAGTTCCACCCTGTTGCTGCAACAATTGTCGCCAAACCAGATTTACCTGCTCCCCTGCGCTTTCAGGCACTATCAGTTCAACCCCATTGCGACCCAAAGCCTCCCGTTTGTCATAGCCAAAAATCTTTTCTGCGGCTGGGTTCCAGTCCACGACTTCAAAATCAGTAGTCCATTCAATCACTGCCAGTGGAGTCTGCTTAACGAGCAAGGAAAGCCGTTGTGCAGACTCTTGCTGTTGGTGTTCCTGAGTTTTTAGTGCATCCGCTTGGGTAAATACTGCCTGTAGAGATGTACTAGGGTACGTTTCTACAACTTTAGATATCCATTGAATAACAATTTCAGCCCCGTAGAAGAAAATACCTAGACTAGTTGTTTTAACAAGACCATCTAGCCAATCTTCGGAGTGCCAGAGAGTCCACACCACCAGCAGGCAAGTGATAACGAAGGTGTACAACAACCAGAAACTTTTCTGTATAGGGAGATTAGTAGGGTGCTGGAGGAAATACACTAACAGTAGCGGAACTGATAAATAGAAGAGGGCAATCATAACATCAATTAGGATTTTGAACCACACTCAACTGAGTTGCCGACAGAGAATGCCCCTAATAATAAAATCTTTGTCAGAAAATAACCCTGAAAAAAATAGGTCTATTCATCATTTAAAACGCTAACTCTAGATTTGTACTTAAGTTCCTATGAATTTAAGGTGAATTTTCAAGGATTTGTTTTTTTTGAAAATCAAGTGTTTTTTTATAGGAGAAAAAAATTCATAAAACCAAATAGTGACAAATAGAATAAGATTTTCTTCCATTGTGAACTCTTGATTAGAGAATGTCTTGACCTTAAGGCGGAATCTTAATCTGCTTAATAGAGGGTTGTGAAGGTGAAGGCAGAGTATAAAAAGCCTAATACATCATCTTTCCCTGGCTCTCTTCACTGGCACCATCCCTGATAGACTATTTGCTGCCATACTTAGCAGAACATCTTGGCTAAGCAGCTTGATGTGCGCTGGTAGTCTACCGATTTCAAACGCTAAATTTTAATGCAAGATACAGCAGAATTTATCTGTGGCTATTGTGGGGAACCAAATCTCACATTTATTGATTTGAGTGCGGGTGGGCAGCAATCTTATGTGGAGGATTGCCAGGTTTGCTGTCGTCCCAATATCTTGTATGTCCGGGTGGATGAGGACACTTTAGAGATTGAAATAGATACCGAGTACGAAGGCTGAACTACTCAAGGGGTGTGAGTAGGGGAATATGGACAAGAGCAAGAAGCCTGACGGCAAGTTCTGTTAGCGCCGTTTAGTGTTACTCAAGAATGCGATCGCATTTGCCTTGTCTGCTCAAAAAGCGATCGCGTACTTCCTTAACTAATATGTAGACGAAATTCACCATACACAATAGACAATGCTCTTGTTCTATTTTCTCGGACTTATCCGCCACAGCCTTTCTAACGCCTCAATCTGTTGAAGTAGAACAGCAGCACGATAAGCACAGTGCTTTTTATACAAGACAATTCCTAAGATAATACAGCTTGGAAAGAGAATAATGAAAAGCCCTATAAGGGTGTTACCAATAACTAGATTATTCTGGCTAAGCGAGTTGGGCTGAACAGGCTGGAGCGTTTGCTCAGTCGATGAATAGGAGACTTGCATATTCTAAAGAAGTTTTGTAGAGAGCTTGTGCTTGCTTAGATATCTCTCCAACATCACTTCTCGTTATTCCAAATCCAAACAGGTGATTTCACCTTTTTCTAAATGTGATATGAATCATTAATCTTTGTGATTCTACGTTCTGCAAGAGGGTTACAAATTTGATAAAAAAACTCTCATCGTCTAAATATTTGGCTTCAAACGAGGAGAGCTGTTATAGCCATCAGCAGTCAGCTTTCAGCGGTCAGCTTTGGGTCAAATCGGCTCTAGTTAAGGAACGCTCTTCTCCCCTTAATGTCCTAACATTCCTGGCTACTGCTCTACCTTCCTTAACTAAGTGCCATTCGACTAAAACCCCTTTCCCTTCTGCCCTCTGCCTTGCCCCAACGACAAATATTAATGCCGACCTACTTACTCCTGCACACACAAAGAAAGCGATCGCCTCAGCGAACTAAATCCGGAAATACCTGCTGTACCTCTGGGTGAACCAGTTGGTAATTCTGTACGTTCAAACCTTTTCCTAAGGTGGAATCAAGTTTGAGAGCCTCTAAGCCCTGATTCGCTAACTTCAGGACATAGGGCAAAGTACTATTGTTGAGTGCCTGGGTTGCTGTCCAGGGAACAGCCCCCGGCATATTCGGCACACCAAAGTGGACAACACCTTCCTCAATATAAGTAGGATTGGTGTGAGAAGTCGGTCGTAATGTTTCGATGCAGCCGCCTTGGTCTACTGCCACATCAATAATTACAGAACCCGGACGCATCTGTTGTACTAAACTCCGAGACACAAGGATTGGCGCACGTCGCCCTGGAATTAAAACTGCACCAACGAGTAAGTCAGCATCGGGGACAGCCGCTTCAATTTGGGCAGAGCTACTGTAGAGTAGTTCCACTCTAGAACCAAAGAGGGTTTCTAAATACGCCAAGCGCTCGACATTAACATCAAAGATTTGTACTCTCGCCCCCATCCCTACAGCAATCCGAGCCGCTTCCGTACCGACAATTCCGCCCCCCAGAATCACCACCTTACCCGGACTAACACCAGGAATTCCCCCTAACAGTACACCTCGTCCGCCTTGCTGGCGCTCTAGAAACCTAGATCCAAATTGCACAGCCAGACGACCAGCAATGATACTCATGGGGGTGAGTAGAGGTAATTTCCGGTCTGGAAGCTCGACAGTTTCATACGCGATCGCACTCACGCCACAATCAATGAGATGCTCGGTTAACGCTCGATCGGCTGCCAAGTGTAGATAAGTAAACAGCAGTTGCCCTTTTTGGAGAAACTGATACTCCGGCTTAAGTGGTTCTTTCACCTTGACGACCAGTTCACGGTTCCAAGCCTCAACTGGCGTTGAGACAATTTGTCCTCCAGCTTGCAGATAGTCTTCATCTGCCAATCCAGCACCAGCGCCAGCATTGGTTTCTATAAATACCTGATGACCAGCTTCACATAATACTCGAACACTACTGGGACTTAAGCCTACACGAAATTCTTGATCTTTAGTTTCCTTGGGGACGCCTATTTCCATTGTTTACCTCGAAAGAGAATCGGTACTATGTTGAGCCTGTATCAGCCAATAGCTAGCTCAAGAGTGCCACCGATAAGAGTAGTTGAACCAAAAAGCCAAAAACGCTGCTTCTCGTAGCGGGTGAGAGCGAGTAAGTCTACTATTTTTTCGCTAAGGGCTTCTAACTACAGTATGGCGAGTGACCTAGTCCTGCCGCCAATTCCTACACAATATGATTGGAAATTCTGAGCCAGAAGTTCAGAAAAACCAATAGATATCTAGTAGATAGCTAGGTGCTTGCAACCTTCTCTACATTGCATGGATTTGAATCTTCTTGAGTTCCTACCCTAATCTCTTGCCCCAGCCCTTATAAAACTTGACAAGCTTTCCTGATTGAAGAATGATTAAAAAGAGTAAAGGATTGTAACCAAAAACCCTAAATAGAGTTTTAAAACTATGACACAACCGCAACCAACCACAACCCCCCAGCTAGAAGAACCCAAATTTGGCTTTAATGACTACGCAGAGCGTTTAAATGGTCGCGCTGCAATGATTGGTTTTGTATTGACCTTGGTTATCGAATATTCTACGGGACAGGGGCTACTAACCTGGCTGGGCTTACAATAGAATAAGAATTTTGCTCTCGCCGCTCGGCAACCTACACTAATTTTACTCGTCTACTAAAACGTGAAGAGACTAGCAATCAAGTTTGCAATCTCTGTATGCAGGTGAATCCAGTGATTTCATCAAATCCCATCTGATGGGCGATGTTGTCGGCTGTAATGAAGCGGTAGAAAATAGAAGTATTCAGGGTAAAGAGTGTGCATCGTTAATTGGGACACTGATGAGATACCCTGAAATTAGATTAAATACCTAAGTGGAACTGAGTAAGTTATAAGCCGTGATGAATGCTTTGTGGCCTCGAATTTTGAAGTCAGCTTATCGAAAAGAGCCAATTTCTAGCTTCATCGTCATTGTCGGTGCCGTAGATGCTGTGATTGGTGGCGTTGGTGAGCGTTGGTCATTGCTAAGTTTTGGGATAATGATGGTGATGCTCGCGATTGTGTTGCGTTGGTGGCAAAGCCAGCGTCGAGAAGCTGAGCTAGCAGAGCAGCCAGTAACGCATTTTCTCCCTCCTAGCTCGTCACGTCCGGCGTTACCGATGTTAAGCACGACTAAGCGTAAACCACACCGTTAAACGCTGAAGTGTTAATGAACCGATATAGGAGTTAGCGCTCAGCAATCAGCGCTCAGCTTTTTTGTTTTCCTGACTTTGACACTTGTTTCACAGCCTTTAGCTGTAGCTCATTTAACTGAAAACCGCTCTAATGAAAGATTATGCTGTTGATAGCGAAGTGGGACGTGTTAGTGCATCGCCGCCGCTAGCCTTAGCCAAACGGGGAACAGCAGGACACAAGCAAGCCCGAACGACTCACGGAGCAGAAAATCGAGTCCATCAGAAGCTCAAAATTGGTGAAGTTGCCAGTTGTAGTGACATTCCAGTAAAAACCATTCGCTATTACGAGGAAATTGGTCTTCTGGTTCCGACAACAACACGCTCAGAATCTGGCTACCGCCTCTTCAATCCTTCAGTTATAAATCGGCTAGCGTTTATTAAACGGGCACAGTCTTTAGGGCTTAGCCTCAGCGAGATTCAAGAACTCCTAAAAGTTCATGACTCTGGTGAATTGCCATGTGGTGCTGTAAAGCAGCATTTACTGCTCAAAGTTGAGGCAATCACACAACAAATCGAGGCGTTAGAAATTCTTAAGTCTGAACTGTTGGGCGTACTTTCGGGTTGGCAAGAGCAACCAGCGGATAATCGCATTGCCCAGACGATTTGCCCAAATATTCAATCGCTAACCAATGAGTAGAGCTGATGATACACGCTGCCTGTACAAAGTTAGGTAGGTTGATGCCTCTAAGGCTACTATACAGTTGATTTGCATAACACGGACTGGCTTTTCGACCCATCCTACAAGCAATAGGCTAAATAGCAGCTTGCAGGTTAAAAATTCGACAGCTTAAAAAAATCCTATTCATGAACTATTTTGCTTCCAGTTGTTGCAGATTCACAAAGAGACAACTGGCAATTTTGGGCGCGATCGCAACTAGCATCACTTTTAGCATGAGTCTCGCGGTAGTGGCTCAGCCAATGCCTGTCCCTACCGTTGTTGATGCCCCTTCACCCGAAACAAGCAATTCGGAAGTCTTACCACTAGCTGACGCTTGGAAAACACCACAATTCGTTCGCACCCTTAAAGGGCATTCTGCGCCTGTTGATGCCCTAGTCTTCAGCCCTGATGGGACAATCCTCATTAGTGGCGGGAGTAATAGTGATGCCAAGATTAAATTGTGGTGGCTGAACACAGGACGAGAAATCAAGAGCATTCGGGCGCACCGAACCTCTGTGATTGCCCTGGCATTAAGCCCTGATGGAGAAATTCTGGCTAGTTGTGGGGCTGACGCTGGTGTCAACCTCTGGAACTGGCAAACGGGGCAGTACACCCGAACTTTTTTGGAACATTCCAGCAATGTTCTTTCCCTGGCAATGACACCAGATAGTAATACGCTAGTCACTGGTGGCTTGGATGGGATTCGGCTGTGGGATTTGAAGACGCAGCGCCCCCTTTACACGCTGGTACGGTTCGATAATCCAACGTATGCCCTGGCAGTTAACCCGAATGGGGACATCCTGGCGAGTGGGGTGAGAGACGGCAGGATTAAACTGTGGAATCTGGGGACGGGACAATTACTGAGTACAATGTCTGAGCATACAGGTGCTGTGAATGCGATCGCATTTACACCTGATGGTCAAACTTTGGTCAGTGGCAGTTATGACCGCACCATCAAAGTCCGAAACTTAAGAACTGGGCAACTAGAATACACCCTTTCTGGGCATATCGGACGGATTCAAGCGATCGCAATTAATCCTGATGGCGAAACCCTTGCTAGTGCTAGCCGTGATGGTGTCCGGCTATGGAATTTAAAAACAGGCGAACTTCTTGCTGTATTACCTGGACATCAAGACTGGGTGCAATCAGTTGCTTTCAGCCAGGATGGGCGCTTTCTCGCGAGTGGAGGCTTTGACCAAACCATCAAAATTTGGCAAATCTCATCAGCAACCATTGCCTCATCCAAGTGAGAAGCGCTATGGGTAATCGTCGCTAGCTGAGTTGTATTACTGTATTTCTATCTTTAGGCAGTTGCATTTAGTCTAGTTACATCATGTGCTGCTATGAGTATTCGTCACTGCTTTACCTCTATGTAGCTTCAAGGTTGCAATTTCTTAAGGGTGAGTGCTGTTGCAAATTCAGTAGTGGCTACCCGCAAAAGCCTTTAGCCGTGGCTGTTCAGCCTAGTTTGAAAAGCCTACTCTCTCAGCGGATTTTTTAAGACTTGATAAACTTTGCCTGAGTTTGTTGCTGATCTCAGCGAATTGAAATACTATTCATAAGTAATACATGTTTTACGCTAGTATTACATGTTGAGATATCTCCCAAATGGAAGCAACAGACTGTTAAACCCAGTCTTCTTGCTTTCGCTGCTCTACAGGTTGAATACATCAGGGTCATCTACTTTTCTCCTTCAACTTCATAGGTTTCCCAACCAAACTTGGGTTAAAGCTACAAATGCAAATTTTGTATTGACTAGTAGTGCAATTCTTAACCCACTACTAGTAAGGATTTCTACTTAGCCTAATTAGCTATCAAGATTTTGTGATCGCGTACTTAACTGGGTTTTGTCCAGTTTGGTTTAAAGCTTGAGTGAGCGAACCTAGGATTCGCTTAGGCTTTGATGTGCCATAAGTTGGCACGTAGCACATACATTGTCAATCTAGACTGGCTACCGCTTCCATGAAAGCCAACTAGTGACGTAGGATTTTGCCGGAATTTACACCCTTACCCTTTGAGAAAGTTATGAACTTACAACAACGTTTTGATGAATAAAAAAGTATATGACGAAAACAAAGGCTTGGGCTAACGGTTATTACTAGATTCAGTAAAATGCTTCAGACTGCCACAGACACAAAGAAAGAATCGCAAGTGTTGTTATCGTACTTAATTTTTGAAGTAGATAATATTTTTTTTAACTTACGCAAGGCAGATAAGCTAATCCGCCGCGAACTGAATCTGCTGAAGCAAAAAAAATCTTGTTTATTAAAACAAACATTAATTACTCCAATAAACGAAGGAAAACTCAAGGTAATAATTGAAAATATGCCCCCTCAATATTTATTGATGGATGAGCATATTGCCTATATGCTGCAAGATGATGATAATAGCCTATTTAAGCTAATCAGAGACTACAATAGCTATCTTGATATAAGAAACAATGAACAAGAAGATAATAATTATACAGGGCTAATCGCTCTTGATGAAAAACTAGTTCATCACATTCGATATTTGGGTGCAATGACGTACCACTTAAATATTCATTTAAATCTACTAACCGTATTACTCAAAAATGCATCTATCCAAGAGGAGCCTTAGCTAAAGGCGATCGCCTAACAAGGAAGAGGAAGTTATGACTAGATACATGGTCAATCAATTGGACGAACAGCAACAAGATGTAAAATTTATAGAAATGACTATCGATGAGCCATATGCGCTTGTCACCTGGACAATAGAAGACCTGAGGGGAGATGCCATATTATTGCGCGAACGTGGTTCTTGGCGACTGATTAATATTCGTGTTGGGGTATTTGAGATTGAGGATTTTGAGAAAGTTGATATTCCATTAGAAATAGCTCAGCGGATGCATAGTTTGCACCACGAAAAGCTTGGATATTAGTCTTCGTTGACAGTACTTCCCAATTTTAAGTTAGGCACGCATGAACAGGAGTACACAAACATTGCGATGAAAATCCCTCTCCCCTAACACCTATTTTAGGATGGGTAAGGTAAACCAAAACGTTGCCCCGTTACCTGGGGTACTACTTATAGCAATCTCACCACCATGGGCAGTAATGATTTGCCGACACAGATATAGCCCTAAGCCAAGGCCGGAAGTGTGCCGAGACTGACTACCTCGGACATAAAGTTCAAAGAGTCGTTCACACTGTTGAGGCTCTATGCCGATGCCGTTATCCTTAACCGTACAACGAATTACTGTAGGCGAAGAGTGGAGTTTTTTTGGGACAGTAGAGAGTAAGGATGGTGTTGCCGTGCCTACTCCAGGGTAGGGAGTAGGAGAAGATAGCTTAGAGTTTGAGCAATTAGCGATCGCTTCTTCCTGGTTCTGTTCCTTGGCTTCCACTGTCGCTGTTATTGTCAAACTCACGCCCGGAGGATTGTGCTTGAGGGCATTGCCAATCAGGTTTTCAAATACACGCCACAACTGTGTAGCATCAGCATTAACTAGCGGTAACTCAGCAGGAACAAGATTTGTAAGTGTGGCTTGACTTTTGACAAAAATTGGCTCCCAATCCGCAACTAAGTCTTGAATAAGCTGACTGAGTTGCAGTGGCTTACGAACGCTGGCTACACCTCGAACTTCGTTAGCATGGGCTTCGACTAGGGAGTTGATCAAATTGAGTTGGCGATCGCTACTTGTTGCCATGCGCTCTAAGATTGAGCGTCCAACGGGTATAGTTTCCTTTTCTTGTGCAAGCAAATTCCGCAGCACCATTGACATTCCGGTTACAGGGTTGCGGAGATCGTGAGAAACGCTATGTAAGAGCAATCGCAACGCCTCTTCTGCCTTTTGGCGATCGCAAATTTCCTGTTGCAGGCGCTCATTTTGCTCAAGTAGTGCCTTTTTTAAGTTTTGAATGGACAAGTGTGTGTTGACGCGGGCTAAAACCTCTTCTGTTTGTATAGGTTTTGTGATATAGTCCACCGCTCCCACACCAAAGCCTTTTACTTTATCCACTGTCTCCGTCAGAGCAGTCATGAAAATCACAGGAATATCTTTAGTTGAATCTTTTGATTTCAAGCGATGACAAGTTTCAAACCCATCAATTCCTGGCATTAAGATATCCAAAAGAATCAGGTCAGGCACAACATAATCAACCTGCTCAATTGCGCTTTCTCCATCTAGCGCAACCAGTGTTTTGAAGCCAGAGTTACTTAACGAATCAAACAGGACACCTAAGTTAGTGGGTGTGTCGTCCACCAGTAAAATAATCCCTTTTTCCAGATTTTCATTACTCATTCGTTTCTAAGTCGCTTTTTATTCTTTGTGAGATATTTCTACTATTAATTTTCAAGGTTACGGTTACCCAAGTCTATTTTTTATAGAAGTGCTTAACTTTTTCAAAATTAAACTAAACCTCACTCTTAGCCTTAAGCAATTCCCGAATTTTTTTAACCTGAAATCCCTTAGCCAATTGACGAAGCTCCTGTACTAACGGTAAAAACTTCTCATCCATCTGTTCAAGACGCTCTGCTCCTTCCAAAATGCCCTTGATGTCGCCAATTTTCGCCAGTTCAAACAAGGCATCTACTTCTTCCACTGGTGGCGCAACTAGTGAGACAGAAGTATGAGAAGAATCTCCATGAGTTTGGATTCGGGTATCATCTAGCTTCCCTGGTGTTGTTATCTCCTCTTCGTAAACCCATTCCAGCCCTAAATGAGACTGTAAAAGTTCAAAAAGCTCCTTTGAGCGCACTGGCTTGGCAATAAAATCGTCACAACCTGAATTTAAACTTTCCTGATGATCGGAATCAAATGTACTTGCTGATGTAGCAATTACAACAATATCTTTGAGTTCGGTTGCTTGCCGCAGTTGTCGTGTTGCCTCAAAACCATCCATCACAGGCATAACCAAATCCATTAAAATCACATCTGGTTTAAACTCGGCAGCTTTGAGTAACGCATCATGACCATCTGTCGCCTCAACCACTTCAAAGCCCAAAGGTGATAGCAAGTTGAGTAGAACAGAACGATTTTGCCATTTATCATCCACGACTAACACCTTGCGCTTCTCACCTTTAAAACCACTCATCATCGGCGCATCAATTGTGGAGGAATTAGTCCACTCTGTCACTTTCGGTAAATTGATTTCAAAGAAAAATATACTTCCAGAACCTAAGATACTTTTGACTTGAAGTTCACCGCCCATCATCTTGACGAGCTTGCTGCTGATTGGCAAACCGAGTCCAGTTCCCTCGATCCATTGATTGTGATTGCCTACTTGCTGGAAGGGTAAAAAGATTTCTGTTAATTTCTCTGGAGGAATGCCAATTCCTGTGTCTTCCACCTGAAACCGTATTCTGTAGGTTTCACTAGTTGTAGGCGCTGAGTTTGGCTGAGTTGGTTCCTCAACCACACCAACTTTGAACGCGACTCCACCGTTTTCAGTAAACTTGACGGCATTACCGAGTAAATTAATCAAAACTTGCCGCAAGCGTTTTTCATCACCCCATACACCAGTTGGGAGAGGCGAAAGGCTTTCGTAGATAAAAGCGATTCCCTGCTGTTGCGATCGCATTCGGAAGAGTTCAACAATGCCACCCAAGAATTCGGGAAAATGAAAATTACTTGGCTGGAGTTCCATTTTCCGGGCTTCGATTTTTGAGATATCCAAAATATCATTAATCAAGGTCAACAGATGTTCACCACACTGTTGAATCATCACTAGCCCATCCTGCTGTTGGGGCATCAGGCTTTTTTCACGCTTGAGGATTTGTGCATAGCCCAAAATCCCGTTGAGTGGGGTTCTCAGTTCGTGGCTGATATTCGCAAGAAATTCACTTTTCGCACGATTAGCGGCTTCAGCTGCCTCTTTTGCCTGCTGTAACTGGGTTTCTGATTCTCGTAGCGCCATCTCCACTTGTGTGCGTTCGACAATTTCAACTCGCAGTTGCTCATTAACAGTTTGCAGGTGGGCAGTACGCTCTTCAACTCGACTTTCTAGCTCTTGATTGCGCTGTTCTAGAGCAGCAAAAGATTCTTGCAGTTGCAGTGCCATTTGGTTGAAGGCGCTGGCCAGTACCGCTAGTTCATCAGCGCGTTCTACAGGTACGGTTTGCTCCCATTGCCCTTGAGAGAGCGCTTTTGCTGCCTTACTCATCCGTAGGATTGGCTGGACGATCCAACGGGAAGTCAGTATGCCTAATAGAGTTGCGAGTCCCAAGGCACCGAGACACAGCAAAATTGTCCAGCGAGTGTTTGCCTCAATGCGCTCCATAAAGTCTGATTCTGGCACTACCACCACAATCAGCCAGTCCAAGCCTTTGTTATCGAGTAAGGGTAGGACTTGTACAAATTGCCGCTTGCCGTCAATATCAAATTCAAGAGGCTGGGAATCTTTAATTTGATTGAAATTGCCAAATTTGGCTAACAAATATTTAGCCGTCGCTTGAGTTAAAAGGTTACTGCTATCAACCGCGTTGAGCCGTTCCTGTTTATCGTTGTTGATGCGGAATAGCGGTTCAGTCGTCGAGGTTGCCACCAACAGCCCTGACCGCTCGATAATAAAAGCCTGTCCAGTTTTACCAATTTTTAGACTTTGCAGAAAGTCACCGACTTTCGAGAGGTGTACGCCGATACTGACTACTCCCTGTAGCTTATTCTGCTTGTCATAAATGGGCTGAACCGCCGCAATGTTGAGTCCTTTCGTACTGAATTGGGGAAAAACCTGACTCCAAGCGGGTTTCTTCGCATTCACAGCGGCTTTATACCAAGGGCGAACTCGCGAGTCGTAGTTTTTAGTGAGGCTAAGAAGTCTTAAGCGATCGCCTTTGTTGTTGGCAACATAGGTACGCAGGTTATACCCCGTAGTCTTATCCGAGTGCATTACTACGAGTAAGCCCTGTTCGCGAGTTTCTACCCCAATGAATTCTTTTTGCTCGTTACCCAGCGTAATGCTATACAGGCTATTAAATATCGGAAGATGACGAAAGAATTGACGTTCCCATCCTGCTAAGTCTCGGATATTGAGTTGACCAAGACTGATAGCCGCTGCGTTGATCTGATTAATCTGATGCGGGGTAGCAAGGTAAGTACGCAGGTTTTGGTCAATCCGAGCGGTAATTTCACTGCCCAGTTGGTTAGCAACATCGTTAACGGCTTGCTGCCCATTGCGTAAAGAAAACCACCCTGTCAGTCCCACAGCAGCAACAGTCTGGAGGACAAACGGGACGACGAGGAAAACCCGGAGGGGGATTTTTCCAGAACTCTTGGAAATCTGGTTGAGCAGAGGTTGCAGCAACATTGAGTAGCAGAGTTTTTTGTAACTAGGGTTGGTGTTAGCCAATGAAATTAGCTAGCAAAACTCTTTACCTATTTCAAGAGTCCTGAGACTTATTCTACTAAATGGTTTTCTAGGGCAAATCGTACTAGCTCGGCTCGATTACTGGTTGCTGTTTTGCTCAAGAGCTTACTGACATGTTTTTCGACAGTACGATGGCTCAGGTGCAGCTTGTTGCCGATTTCAACATTGGATAAACCTGTTGTGAGTAAATCCAAGACTTCCTGTTCTCGATCGCTTATACCAAAACTATTCGGTCTAGAAGCGCTCAGCTTACTGGGACTTGTCTGTACTTGGTGTGACGGTTCAGACTCAGGTGTTACTTCTGGCGAGGAGAATCGTAACTCCGCCTGCATCATCTGCCCTCTCTCCAAAAGATTGCGAATCACCGCACCCAATTCCTGCATCTCAAAAGGCTTGGGTAGATACAAGTCGCACCCTAACTGGTAACCGCGAATCCGTTCCTCTGTAGTGTTTCTCTCGGTCAAGAACACCACAGGTAACAGACGGAATGCTGGCTTTTGACGAACTCTTCGGACCAGCTCATATCCGTCTATTTTCGGCATATTGATGTCTGTAACAATCAAGTGAGGATGATACTTGTCAATCAGAGACAACGCCTCCTGACCATCCTCAGCCGCGACGACTGAGTAGCCTGAGATTTCCAGGTAATCGCTAACAGAAAGACGAGTTCCCAGGTTGTCATCTGCAACCAGGATTATCAATGGCATGGGGTACTGGTATAAGAGCTAATCTACTCTTACGCTAGGTCATGTATGCCCCATCAAACAGGAACCTAAGAACTTTTTTTGATAAATTCTTCTAAGCTTGATGAAACCTAGGTGGTGTAGTTGATTTTACAAGTGCCACAAATGCTTGATTTGCAAGCGCGATCGCATGTTTCAACTCTTCCATACTCCCTTCAAAATGTTTTCACCCATCTTTTCGCGAAAGAGGTAAGGGAACCTGGGGCAAGCTGGTCTAGCCGATAGCACCCGCTATAAATTCTTCCTTCAGCGTTGCCTGAGCGGCTTCTAAATCGTAAGGGAAGGGTCGTTTCAGGGGTTGATAATCTCGCTCATGAGCCGCACCATGGCGTAATACGGCATTCACCAGCACACAGGGTTCTGCACTCAAGTTAATCGCTCCATGAGGAACACCATGAGGGATTTTGACTACCATTGGCTGCTCTTCATACAGGGGAATGTACTGGTAATGACGGTTTTGTAACACCACCAGCACAAAGCTTGCCCGCACAACCAATAATTGGTCTGTCTGAAATCTGTGTACAAACAAATCATCCACTGTTCCTGGTGGAATCTGTACCAGCATTGTCTCGTGACTAGCTTGAGGAGTGTAGAACTGAGACATTCCTCCTTTGATCGACTCTAGCTGCCGAATCTCAATGCTCCTGATCAAGCCCATATCAAGCCTCCTATTGAGTTGAAGCTTTATTGTTAATCTAGAAGACGCAAGTCTAAAAAAATGTTACACAAGCAACAATAAGCGAAACTTTTGTGATATGGAACCAAACATCAGTGACTAGGGCTAAAGCTGCCCCTGTCAAAGTGACAGGTTTTAGGTGTTAGGTTGTAGGTCTACAGGTATGCCTTGTCAGCCAAAATCTACCCACAACCCTAATCTTTCCCAGGAGAGGGCTATAACTTTTCCCTTAAAACCTACCACCTACGCGCCTTAACCAAGACACAGAGCTAGGGCTAAAGCTAAAGCCAATGAACCAACTATCCGAGCTGAAGATTTGAGATTTAGCGTACAGGTATTGCGAGTAGCGATCGCGTTGCCATTGCCTTATTTAATCTTGTCTCTACTGAAACACTTTAATATGTTCCTTTCCTTCAGAAATATCCGCTCCAACGACATAAAAATCTTGCGGGTAGATCCAGTGAGTGTCTAGGGGTCCGTGAATTTGAATTCCGGTCATGACAGCATAATTAAAGACGGACGAGTCTAGGGTATTTAAAAGGTTTTCGACATCGTTGGAAATAATTCGAGATGCCAATTTGGTAATTTCTATCAAATCGGGCTTGTCTCCATAAGTAAGGGTTGAAAGAATCTTCTGCCGGATAATCGTTTGTTCAATATCCTGCATATCCATTTCGAGTTTCAGGTGACCTGATGCTAACTCCTTGACAACCGTTTCTAATGCTCCACAAGCATGGGAAACTTTTTGAACGCCATCTCGATAGACCTTGCCAATATCGCCATGTCTAGAAATGGCGACATGAGGCATAGCATAGAAGGTAAAACGACGCAGACCATCAACGATCGGGGTATGGTCTGTTGCGGCGGCTAACCCGGTTTTTCCCATCATGACAAACCCAGCTAAGCTGCAACAATTAAAAGTTTTCCCCCAATATCGAATGACTTCAATGAATAGCGGTTCAGCGATTTCATCCCGACAGATTGCGATCATTCCCATCGTGTTTTCGTCACAAAAACCGTAGGTACTCAAGCTTTGGAAAGTTTTTCTCATGTACTTACTCATCGGTATTGCCCCTGGAAAGTGTGTTTGCAGCGTTTGATGAAATTCTGGAAACACATTGGGAGCATATGCGTTGAGCGTTTGAGGGATAATTTCGCCAAGCTGATTGACGGAACCCTGAGTCATCTCCTAAATCCTCCTAACTAGCTTGCGAAATCCGTTGATGAGTAGTCTAACGTCACACCCGTCCTTGCGGATTAGGGTAATATCATCGGTTTTAACATACTCGATTAGTCAGAATGACCTCCATATTGTCGTAGCGGTTGGTACCAAAGCGATTGGCGATCGCATTCCTTACGCTTTTAAAAACGTTCTACATTTCGTTGCTTCAGTTCAGACTTGGCAGTAATGGTTTAAGTTGCTCGGCGAAAGCCTCGGTGGAGGCAATCACTTGCTTGTTCTCATCCCAAATCTTTGACATGAAAAAAACGAGAACAATTTGTAGGTGTCCCTCAACTACAGGCACACCCAAGGCTGATTTAACCCCAAACGCTTTGGCAATCTGATTCCGTAAAAAGTAGAATTCTGACTGAATCGAGACATCAGCAATCCATTCTGGTTGTTGAGCTGAAAAAACTCGTCCCGGTAATCCCTCACCTGGATATAAGACAAACTCCTCACTACAGCACCGAAACTGCTTCCAGGCAAGGTGGCGATCGCTGTCTACCCGTGTAGTGATATACCAGGCTGGACTCAGTTGTAGGATTGTGTTGTCCGCTTCGGGAATCCAGACTTCACCATATTCCCATTCAGTCTCTTCGCAAACGTGTTTGATCGCATTCGTAAGGATGGCATCAGCCTCCGATGTGTTAGTAACCAATGGAGGGGTAGACAGGGATAGAGAGCTATTTTCTGGAGTTTGTTTGTATTCAGTCATGGGATTGTCTGTGTATAGGTTGAGCGTGTTGAGTTAGTTGTACTTTGCGCTTGCTCAATCCTAATAGCGACTATTGAGCGAACGCCATCCTTGCCAACATGACAACGATTACTGAGGATACTAAGCTGATGTGCATTTTAATCGCTTAATCGTGGTGTAATCATTCAGGAACCTAAGGATTAGCGATCGCTTTATGTCATCCGGTATATGTGAGGACTCTCTAGTAGCGATTAACCTAAGCAATAGGAAAATGCTTGAATCCGGCTGGGTCTCAACCGAAGGGAACCCATAAAAGCTCTCTATCTTAAACTTTTAATGGCACTCATGAAAGCCTTACTGCCAGTACTAATTCTGGATATGTTCGCTTTCATTGTTCCTGTGCGTCTTCAGGCAGAATTCTCTAGCTCACTCACATGAAGCTTTCTTAGGAATCAGACGATGCACATTGGATTTCTTAACCCTCAGGGCAATTTTGATTCAAGTAATAGTCATCTAACGGGACATCCGGATTTTGGTGGTCAGCTAATCTATGTTAGGGAAGTTGCCCTAGCGATGGCTCAAAAGGGTCACAAAGTTGATATTCTCACCCGCCAAATCATCGATCCGGAGTGGCCAGAATTTGCTGATCCGTTTGACGCTTATCCCGGCGTGGACAACGTCCGCATCATCCGCTTGCCAGCAGGACCAAAAGAATTCCTCCCAAAAGAGTTGCTTTGGTCGCATCTAGTCACCGATTGGGTGCCTAACATCCTGAAATTTTATCGAGAGGAGGGTGGTTTACCCGATGCCATGACCGCCCACTATGCCGATGGCGGACTATCCGCTGTTCTAATTGAGGACGAGACAGGCATACCCTTCACATTTACGGGTCATTCTCTCGGCGCACAAAAGCTGGACAAATTGGAACCCACTCCAGAGAATTTGGCTGAAATAGACGAGCAATTTCACTTCAAATACCGCATCGTAGCTGAACGCTTGAGCATGAATCGCTCGGCTGTCAATATCACCAGTACACAACAGGAACGCTTTGAGCAATACTCTCATCCTGTCTATCATGGCGCAGTGGATGTCAATAACGACAACTGCTTTACTGTGATTCCGCCAGGAGCAGACTCTTCCCTCTTCAGTTCAGAAACCCGCTCCGAAGATGAAGAAGCTACCTACCAACTCATTGAGGAGCGATTGGCACGAGATATTGCTGAGGAACGGCGAGATTTACCAGCTATCCTGGCTGCCAGCCGATTAGCTCCCAAGAAAAACATCTTGGGGTTAGTGCAAGCCTATGCAATGAGCCAGACGCTTCAAGAACGAGCCAACTTAGTAATACTTACAGGTGGACTAGACGATCCACTACGCGAGGAGGCTGATAATGAGCTAGCCGAACAAGGCGTCTTAGTCCCCATCCGCGAAGTGGTGCAAGAAAATAACTTATGGGGCAAGATCAGTGCTTTTGGCTTATCTGATCAAGGGCAAGAGGGACTGGCGGCGACCTATCGGTTTATGCGTCAACGCCGCTCGGTATTTGCGCTAACTGCACTCTATGAACCCTTTGGTCTGGCTCCCTTAGAAGCGGCAGCAACGGGTTTACCTGTGGTCGCAACTCAGAATGGTGGCCCCAGCGAGAGCCTGCGAGAGGGAGATGAGGAATATGGTGTACTGGTTGACCCACAAGACCCTGCTGATATTGCACAGGGCTTGGAGCGGTTGATCTGTGATGGTCAGGAATGGGATTATTTTGCCGAAGCTGGAAGGGAGAGGGTGTTGACCTCTTACACCTGGGAGAGTACTGCTGAGAATTACTTGACCCTGATCGAGGAGATTGTGTCCTCGCCGACAGAACGCCGTCCGGCTTCTCTCCTGCCAATCCATCCCTACTTCCGTAATCCGCAAGCCAATAATGATATTTCCCTTGAAGAATTAAGCTGCCTTTACTTTGGTTCTAACCAGGAGGTACTAGCTACGCCTTCTGTTTGAACGAGGTTGAAAATCCTGAACCCTTGAGTCAGCTTGTTAATCCACGTTTTGCAGGGTGAAAGCGATCGCACTTACAAGGGTAGGAATGCTGTTGTTACTCGAAAAGACACACCTTTAAGACCAGCCAGTCATCGTACATAATTTAAGTGATTTTGCGGAGCCAGCAGGGTCAGAAAAAAAGGAAAATTAAAGAGAAGTTTAGATGAGGTTTTATCCAAAATAGGAGAAAAGTCTAGGAATTATAATAAGCCTTACGGCCCTTTTGAGTCTTAGCAAGATGTGGGTACCATGCTTGCCGTATCAAGAACTCAATTTGCTCTTATAAGGCTGGGGTGCTATGGCTGGACTATCCAACCACTTATTCAGCTTTTTTTAATCTTTGATAATAATCAAGCTTCAAAACTTTATCATTTCCTCAAAGAAATAAGATAGCTATAAAGAATAAGTAAAACAAATGCCTATCTATTGGCAGATGCTTCTACATCTAGATTATGATGTACAAGAGGTTCAAAGAGCTTAACAACTAACACGTAAGCCCTACCCGTTTCTTGTCAACGATTGTTTGCACTTGAGTCTAAAAGTATGTAGTAGTCAGTACGGAAAATTAAGGCTTATCGAAAGCAATATTTAGCTATGTAGCAGAAGCGGTTCAAGCGCTTCTGCTGAATTGTGATGAGTTGCTTGCTAACACGTGAATAAATGGAAGAAAGTTCAAAACAAATGACGACTGTAGTTCAAACATATCCCAATTTATTATCGAAGCTCTCTGATTACTGCAAGAAAAATTATCAGTGTCTTGTAGAAAAGCCGGGATTGTTTTGGCTGCGTAAAATTGGTCGGTTTGAGCTAATTCGCAATGCCATTAGTTTACTTTTCCAACGAACAGAGAATACCTATCAACTGAGTCAGGAACAGCCTACCGTATTTCAAAATGTCGATGTGGATGCGGTAGTATCTGGCATCAAAACGGATAGTTATGGTATTGGAGTAAATCTTCCTCCCAGCGTTGTGAAGGAAATTCGGGATTTTGCTGACTCAACACTTTGCTTTGCTAATAGAGACTCAAAACTCGGCTTTTATTACCCTGAGAAAGAAAAAGCCCAAGCAGAGTTGGGTCAACAAATTCGTTTAGGAAGCTATTTGCACAACTTGAAAAAGTGTGAGGTGGTTAAGCGTCTGGAAACTGACCCAACACTATTAGCGATCGCAGCGAAGTTTTTAGGTGCGCCTCCGGTACACATGGCGACAGAGTTGTGGTGGAGTTTTCCGGTAGAAGCCACATTCAATGACCAGCTAAAGGCGGCGCAGGTGTATCACTATGACCTGGATGACTATCGGTTCATCAAGTTTTTCTTTTATTTAACAGATGTCGATCTTTCAGCAGGTCCTCATATCTTGATTCGGGGCACTCACAAGAATAAGAAGTTTTTCCACCAACTGCTAGGTATGCGCTGTGCGAGCAAGGATGACCAAGAGATTGTTTCTTGCTATGGTGCAGATAAGGTGGTAGCGATTTGTGGAGAAGCCGGTTTAGGTTTTGCTGAGGATTCGACCTGCTTCCACAAGGGGACGTTGCCAACGAGTAAAGAACGCTTGCTGTTGCAGATTGAGTATTCCATCAACAGCTATGGCGCAATTAGAGCACTTGATTAGAACGTTCTCAGCTGATGTGCCTTTTGGTTGCATCTTGAATATATAGCAGTTAGCCCTCAGCTATCAGCCATCAGCTTTTTTGTTTTCCTGACTAGTAGTGCTGTTTCACAGCTTTTAACTGTACCTCATTTAACTGGGAACTGCTACAGACGTAGGTTGGGTTGAGGCACGAAACCCAATCTTAAAAAGCGCTGAACTCCTGAACTCCTTAGTTGCGATGATTGTTGCTGTAATGGATTCTTGCACCAGCCCATTGCAGCTTTTCCCGTAATGTTTGGTAATAGGAATAACTTTCTCGCAAGATAATAAACTTTGCGTAGCAATTCGCCATCCGAACATCTACTCGTTGTCCGGGCCAGATGGAGGTTGCCAGGACACCATCCATCCAGAGTTTTGTATTCAACTCATAGTCAGCCAACGGCCAGACACTAACGACGGAACCAGCAGGTAGGACAATTGGACGGCTAGAGAGGCTCAAGGGGCAAATCGGCGTTACGATGAGGGCTTCCATCCCATCGTGCAAAATTGGTCCGTTGGCAGAAATGGTGTAGCACGTTGATCCAGTAGGGGTAGCGATAATTAGCCCATCTCCCTGATACTGATCGACAACTTCCCCATCGATTTCCATCTCAAGAAAAGAGGTAATCATGCGATCAGCGGAGGCGGGTTTGATGCACATTTCATTGAGTGCGAGGAAGCGATCGCTTACAGGTTCCAGATTGGTGGGTGAAGTAGATCTTGCACTACGTGGATCGCCCTCAAATACAGTTGCTTGCACCATCATCCGCCGTTGGAGTGCATAACGGTCTTCCTGGAGTCGATCCCAAACAAGTTCAGTGTCTGTAAATTTCTCTAGCGGTTCTGTCAAAAATCCCAGATGTCCCCCGACATTCACGGCTAAGATTGGGATTCTTTCTGGCGCAAGATGTCTTGCGGCAGCTAGTGCCGTGCCGTCACCACCCAGAACAATCGCCAAATCAATCTGATCCATGGCGGAGGCTAAAAAAACTGGGTAAGGATTATCCTTTGCGCCACTCGGTCCGATTAAAACGTGGCAATGACGTTTTTCTAGTTGCCGAGCGCATTTTTCTGCCCAAGCGCGACCTTGGGAATCTCCGGCTTTGTGAACAATGATGACCTGCTTTAGCTGCACGTTGACCTCATCCCTAACCCCCTGTTTTCTATCCTATTGAGAAACTTTAAAGGTACGAATGCTTTGTTCAAAATTGGGCAAACGCTGGTCAAATTCAGCGCTAGTGGTGGAATACATTACCAACCAAAACTTCTTATCATTTTTTACAGCATAGAATAGCTGTTTAATGGTTATTTCTCCAGCCTTTGCTTCTGCCGTAATTCGTCCAGCTTGATACTGATCGAGAGGCACGACCTTTTGCTCTAGAACCTTATACTGATTAGCAATCTGTTGGCTAGCCGCTTTCAGGTATTGTTCAACCGTCACGTCCTGAGGAACGTCTTCCTTGGTAATGTTGACGTTCGTCAGAAATCCCGATTTACCACTTTGCGGGTCAAAGGCGAGTAACGCGATCGCCTCCGGGTTTTGTTTAATCACCTCCATACTCTGAGCATAACTAGGTGCGATCGCTTTTAACTTTTGAGTAATTTCATCAATGTCAGTACTAGGGTTGCCGCCCTCATAGTTAGCGGGTAGCGACAACGTAACTCCTTGTCCAGCAATTTCTTTCCAGCCGTCTTGAGGGGCTGTCTGTGATTGAGATGTTGTCCTCCCTTGATTGCTTTGAGGTGTTGTGGTCGCCTCAGGCGTTGTCTTCCCGCAGCCAACAATGGTACTCAACAGTAACAGACAGACAAACATTCCCCGGATTTGCTGGGTCATTAGTAAGGAGTCCTTTTGGTTTAAGCCCTTTTAGGCTATCTGGGTTATATCACACCCAAATTTTTAAGGTTTTCGTCCTTGTGACACTATCGTTGAAGCAAATTGGCTAACTCAGGAAATCGCTTTTGCTCCAAGGCTAACTTGATAATTCGATTTGGAAGCGCGGTGTTGATACCAACCCAAAGGGGTTCCGGGTTATTGACCTGAATCATCTCTCAGGTGTAAGGTAGCTTAAACGATAAATCTAATTCTCAATCACAAGAATACACCCGTAGATGGTTGCTTGCTGTTAATGCGTTGCTTCATCGACTTAGCCGCTGTGGCATAGCCACCATCTGCACCATCAACAAAATGTACTTGGCGTCCATTACGCTCAAATACGAGACAGGTCATTAGTACCCGATCTGAAGAGTGTAGCCCATACACCAAATTGCCATTTCTGTATTTTTTCTCCAAATAGCTGACCAATTTTTCTCGTTGCTCCTGGTTTCCAGAAATAATCATTCGTAACATATCATCAAACTTTTTATAATCCGTTGCAGCAAGAACACCTTCCTTATAAAATCCCCAATCAACATCTTGTAACTGAACTTTAAACGTCATCAAAATCCAACCCAAGATGTTCTCTAATCTTATTTTTTGAAAGTAAATTAGTTGATGCCAGAAATTATTACTTTTCGCCCTTAGTCTAGTTTCTGCTTGTAAGGAATTATAACTAAAAGCAAGCTTAAGGTATTTTTTTGCAATTGGATGTAAAGTCTCTTCTCTGCCATATATGGCTTGAATTTTTTTGATAACTTCTCGATAAACTTTATTGTTGACTTCGTTATCTTCAGATATGGCTTTAACAATTAAACTCACAGTTTCTGCGTGTTTGCTGGGAATATCCTGCCAACGACATTCTAAACCAGAGAAATCTACTTTTATATTCGGATTGGGAGGTTCATAGTAGTTGTAAAGACTAGCTGTTTCTGGGTGTTTGATCAATTGAGTAGCGTAGCTCAAACCGTCGCCCGTAAAAGCAGCTTGGTAATAGTTTTCAGAAACTCTCAGTTTAGCGACTTTGATTTCATAGTTTGCTTTGAGCAAATCTACAACAGGAACTGCTCCTACCCGCAAATCCATATTAAATTCTAGTTTTGCCCGATGACGTGTTGCTAAAAGAGCATATTTGCTTTTAATAAATAGGGAAGGTGGAATCAAGATTGCTGCACCATCACCACCGAATACAAAGGGGATTTTTAGGTTTTCAGCTATATTTAAGACCGCAACGATAGAACAAGCTCCAATCAGGTTGACAGCTTTATATTTCCCTGATTCTATTGCTTTAGTAGAACCAATAATGTCAGTAATTATTACATACCAATCGTTGGGTACAGATTTAAAGTTTTTGGAAGTAGTAATATCCAGGAAGTTATCTAAAACAGGTAGCTCTGCGTAGAAAGATTCAGTATCCATTCTTTTAGGGATAATTCTACGTGAATAGCTTTTATCATTACTGGACACCCTTTGATAAATAGAAACAGGAATAAGCAATAAACCCATTCAACTTGTAGATTTAGGCTAACTGTTTTTCGCCTAAGATTCCCTTTGAAGCGCTCAATTGATAATTCTCACAGCCATTACCCTAGCGTTTGTCACAACGAAGTGTCTACTCTAGTTTTCGACAAGGGCTAGGCTAGCGCTACGCTATAGCGCCTTCAAGGTGAAGCACTCTTACTGAAATGAATTTAGCATCACTACCAACTATCTAATGTTAAGTTACCTTATCCGGAGAAGTCACTAATTTTCTTTTACTAAGTTTTAATTCAGAAAACAACATATATTGATGTTTAGTGATTTAAAGGTAGTCTTACCGTGAATGTAGTACCTTGATTCACTTCACTCTCAACAGTGATTTCTCCTCCGTGCAAGTTCACGCACTGTTTGACAATCGCTAAACCTAACCCTGTACCTTGAATTGTTCCAACATTGGTAGCCCGATGGAACGATTCAAATAAGCGAGATAGGTCTTCCTGCGGAATCCCAATCCCTTGGTCTTCAATTCGGAAGATTGCTTTGTTGTGCAGGAATGAAAGATTAAACTGAACAGTGCTATCAGCAGGAGAATATTTCAGGGCATTTGAAAGTAGATTGCTAAGAATCTGTCGTAGCAATTTTTCATCTAGTCGATATTCACGAGAAGGCAGAGGAAGGGAGGCAGAGGGCTTTATGTTCTGTTCAGAAGGGCATTGAACCCCTTGGCTACAATCCGTCGCTCCTATGCTCGTGAAGAATGCATTGGGATAAATCCCTTCTGCCGTTTGCCCTCTGCCTTCTGCCTTTTCGTGTTGAACGTTATCCAAGTCTTTACTTTCTGGAGAAGCTGCGTCTTGTTCTTGACAGTCGCCTTGATGAGTGAAGATGATTAGCTGTTGTTTTTTGGCTGAAAGTTGTAGGTCTTCTACCAGATCACGACAAAATTTTACTAAGTTCAGCGGTTGTGGGTTGAATTCCAGTTTCCCCGCTTCGACCTCTGAGATGATCAGAATGTCATTCAACATCTGAGTCATGCGTTCAACACCCATTTGAATACGTTTGAGATGTATTACTTGTTTGTCTGCTGACAACTTTTGTTGATAGCGTTCTAATAGTTCAGCCGAGGATTGAATGGTTGCTAGAGGAGTACGAAACTCATGACTTGTCATTGCAACAAAGCTTGATTTGAGTTCACTGAGTTCCCGTTCTTTTTGGAGGGCGTTGTTAATTTCTACTGCCCTCTGTTTTTGCTCTGTAATGTCTTCGGCAATGCCAGCTAAGCGGTACACTAACCCTTGTTCGTCACGGATAGAAGTTACGCGATCGCGTATCCATCGAATTGACCCATCAGACCTTATAATTCGATACTCAATGTCATAATTTCCTTCAGCCTGTTTCTGAACAGCCGCAAAAACGTAATCGTAATCCTGTGGATGAACAGCATCTAACCAAGACGTTGGATTTTGATACAAGCTTTCGCAAGTACGCTCCCAAATTACTTCGTAAGCTGGGCTGACGTAAACGATTTTCAACGGTTGAAGAGAACCCATCCAGAAGACTTGATTAATATTTTCTGCTAGTTGACGGAACCGCTGTTCACTCTCTCGCAAAGCATCATCTGCCTGTTTACGCTCTGTAATATCTCGCCAGACAGCGGCAAAACCGTCACCAAGTTTAGCAATCCGGACATCGTAAGCTCTACTTAGTTTCGCTTCTCCATAAGTGTCTTCATAAATTAGGTCTTCCTTGATTAACGGGTTGCCTGTTTCTACCACTGTTGCGTACTCGTCAAACAATCCTGATTCGCGGTGATTGGGAAGCAACTCACAAAGCCTTTTGCCAATTACCTCTTCCATCACTACCCTGTCACTTTCACAAGCAGCGGGATTGAGATATTCGGTTCGGAAATCTTGGATTTGTCCTGATTCGTCACGAATGCTTGTATAAATCCCAAAACAATCAAGCATCGTCTCGACGGCAGTACGAAAGCGTTCTTCGCTAATCGAGAGAGCTTCATCAACTTGCTTACGCTCAGTGATATCCTCAGCAAACCCGACAAGTCGTTGAATTTTCCCTGTCTCATCCCAAACTGGAAAACCGCGATCGCGTACCCAACGAATTGCACCATTCGGTTGTACAATTCGATACTGGATGTCGTATGCTTCCCGAAGTTGTCTACTAAGACTATTTCTTAAATACTCCCGATCCTCTGGATAGACGCTGGCTGTCCAATCTCTAGGATTTTCATACAGCGAAGCGCAGCTTTTACCCCAAATTTTTTCATAAGCAGGACTCACGTAGAGTGTCTGGCTCAAATCTGGAGTAATGATCCAGAAAACTTGATTAATATTTTCTGTAATCTGGTGGAAGCGCTCCTCACTCTGACGTAACGCCGCTTCAATGTGCTTGCGCTCAGTAATATCCATCAGCAAGCCATCCCAAAGAATATCTCCGTTCGCTTGTTGCTGGGGACGAGAAGCACCAGATAGCCAGATGACTTTTCCTGAAGCTGTAAGAAACCGTCCTTCCCACTTCCAAGGCTGCAAGGTTGTAATGGATGTAACAACAGATTCCTCAAAACTTACACTGTCATCTGGGTGAATCAATTTAATTAGAGCCATTGCATCGTCCTGAATCAATTCCGGCTCTAATTCAAAAATTTCACGGCATCCAGAACTGATGTATGGGAAAGACATGGAGCCATCAGTTTGCCGGAGGAATTGGTAGATTATTCCTGGCACATTAGCGACAAGTTGTGAGAACCGTTGTTTACTCTGCCCTAATGCCTCAAGGGTTTGTTGATGTTCAGCAATCTTACTTAGAAGTTGCTGATTTCTCTGTTCTAGAGATTCAGTTCGTTCTTTGACTCGCTCTTCTAGCTCTTGATTGAGTTGTTGTAGAGCTTGTTCTGCTTTTTTGCGATCGCTAATATCAGTGGACATCCCACAAATTGCATAAGGAACACCAGCCGTATCAAGCAGTGGAAATTTCACACTGATAAAGGTTTGGATGCCATCCCCCCCAGGTAGTATTTCCTCTCGTGTTAGAGGGGTTAGGGTTCTAAGTACCTCTTGATCATTAGTGACTAAAGGCTGAGCGATCGCTTCTGGTAAAAATTCGTAGTCCGTTTTGCCAATTACCTGCTCTCGCTTGAGGCGTAGTGTTTTTTCGCATTCCTGGTTAAACAGCAGGTATTTTCCTTGCAAATCTTTTAAATAAACGTTGGTGGGTGAGCTATCTAAAATCGTTAGAAGGCGCTGTTCACTCTCACGTAGTAATAGTTCTGAATGTTTTCGCTCTGTAATATCGAGTGTTACGCCATCTGCAACCACATCACCATTCTCTCGTTGGAAATAGCAAGCACTATCTTGAATCCATTTCACTTCACCCGATGTCGTGATGAGGCGAAACTCATGCTGAACTGACTGAAGCGTTTCGTAACCCAATTTCATGACTTGATCGCAGTGAGATCGATCATCCGGGTGAATTGTGGCGAATAATCGCTCCGGTGCTTCTATCAGATCATCTGGCGCTAACCCTGTAAGTTTCTGCACTCCAGCGCTGATATAGGGTAAAGACATCCTCCCGTCAGGATGCTGCACAGCGCGATAAACCGAACCGGGGATATTGGCAGCAATAGCAGATAAACGCTCTTCACTCTCGGACTGGGCGATTTGTGCTTGCTTACGAGGAGTAATATTCAGTGTGTTGCCAACGACGCGCACCGCCTGTCCCGCTGCATCTCTAAGAATTTTGCCTCTATCCCAGACATACAGGTACTGATTATCTTTGTTCAAAATCCGATATTCAGTACTAAAATCTCTGCTACCCGCCAAAGCCTGAGAAATTTCCTGATTCACCCGTTGTCGATCATCTGGATGGATGCGACTTGTCCACCAACCGAGGCTAGGTTCCGCTTCTTCAGGACGATAGCCTAAAACATTTACAAGTCCCTGTGTTCTGTGTACTAGACAGTTCTTGATATCCCAGTCGAAGATAATGCAATTGATGGCATTAGTTGCCAAGTGAAAGCGCTCATTGGCTTGCTGTAGCTCTAAGTTTGAGGAGGAGAGTTCTTCGTTAGTGGTTTGCAGTTCTTCAAGGGTGGCATTTAGTTCCTGGAATGCTGCCACCATTATTTCTAGCTGTTGCTGTGTCAAAGTTAGCGTTTGCCCTGGATTATCAACACTTGCAGCTTGAAAGTTAGTAGCCTTAGGGGGGATTTGCTGTTGCGTCGGTGCTTCATTCGTGCGTCCTCGAATTTGAGCAAGACGCTGTTGTATATCCTGTATTTGCCTGATAAAGGTATCCACGTTCAAGCTAGTTCTCCTCATGTAGTGCTTTTCCAAACACTTGTGTCGCTTTCTTGGTCGGGACTTACGCAGAAACTCTACCTGTAGGATGGACACTGCCACCTGAGTACGAATAGTGTCTAAACGAGCAATTCGGGTAAGTCCTATCGGTATTACAGCTTTATCTTATTTTTAGGGTACTATCTCAGCTATTTCGGCTTGCCGATATGATCGCGATCGCAAAGTGCTAAGCTGCCGCGTCTCCCAATTGCATAGTTTCTACAATGGCTAGATAGCCGTTAAACCATCTGCCCTTCTCCACATCTCCCCGTCACAGGCTTGTGTCAGTCTACTGGTTGCACTAGAGAACCCAAATTTAACGTATCTTTGGCAGGATAGGAAAACAATTTAGCGCATCTTACCTGAAGGGTAACACCCAACTCAGGATTAAATGAATATGATGTGTTACTGAAGTAAAGTACTAACAATTTGTGTCGAATCCGCAGAAGCCTTCTCGCTCCTTGGCTGGCATTGCCGGGATTGTGGCAGTTGCCACGCTGATTAGTAAAGTATTTGGATTAGTGCGTCAACAGGTAATCGCGGCTGCCTTTGGGGTTGGGCCGGCTTTTGATGCTTACAGTTTTGCCTATGTCATTCCTGGCTTTTTGTTGATTTTACTGGGTGGCATTAATGGCCCGTTTCACAGTGCGATTGTTAGTGTACTTGCCAAGCGCGACAAATCAGAAGCCGCTCCGATTGTCGAAACGATTACTACGCTTGTGGGCGCGATACTACTTGTTGTCTCGATCTTTCTAATTCTGGGTGCAGGATTTTTTATCGACTTGGTAGGGCCAGAATTAAGTCAGCAAGCCCGTGCGATCGCAATTTCACAGCTTCAGATTATGGCTCCAATGGCGATGCTTGCTGGCTTTATCGGTATCGGCTTTGGTACGCTCAATGCTGCTGATATGTACTGGCTTCCCTCGGTTAGTCCTTTATTTTCTAGTATTACCGTCATTGGCGGCATTGCAATTTTAGCGTTGGGACTTGGTGAGAGTATTACTGCCCCTGAAAACGTTTTACTAGGTGGAAAGGTGTTGGCGTGGGGAACATTGAGTGGCGCAATCTTGCAGTGGTTAGTGCAGCTTGGTGTCCAGTGGCGAGCGGGTTTGGGCAAGTTACGTCTGCGATTCAACTGGAAATTGCCGGGAGTCGATGAAGTTCTCAGAGTGATGGGGCCGGCGAGTCTCTCATCCGGGATGTTGCAAATTAACCTCTACACCGATTTATATTTTGCCTCTTCCATTCAAGGTGCGGCGGCGGCGATCAACTATGCAGGGTTGTTAGTACAAACGCCACTGGGAATTATTTCCAATGTCATTTTAGTGCCGCTGTTCCCCTTATTTTCTCGCTTAGCGGCTCCTGAAAATTGGACTGAACTCAAGGCGCGGATTCGTCAAGGATTATTCTTGACGGCGCTTACCATGCTGCCTCTCGGTGCTTTAGCGATCGCGTTGGCTGTACCAATTGTCAGGGTGATTTACGAACGCGGAGCCTTTAAGTCTGAAGCGTCCCAACTGGTTGCCTCATTACTCGTTGCTTACGGCATCGGGATGTTTTTCTACTTAGGGCGCGATGTCTTGGTACGAGTATTTTACGCTTTGGGAGATGGCAATACACCCTTTCGGATCAGTATTGTGAATATCTTCCTGAATGCTTTACTGGATTATTTACTTGTCAGTCGTTTTGGCGCACCCGGTTTAGTATTAGCAACGGTAGGAGTGAACGTTACTTCAACGATCGCACTGCTTTGGTTTTTGGATCGGAAGTTACATGGATTACCTTGGCGAGAGTGGGGTTTGCCGTTTTTGGGTTTAACGGCTGGAAGTGTACTTGCTGGGTTAGCCAGTTGGGGTGTCAGTTGGGGCTTCCAACACCTTTGGAATACTCAGACTTTATTGCTACAACTATTACAGTTGAGTTCAGCCGCGCTAGTCGGTTTGAGCGTCTTTGCCCTATTTGCTGCCCAGCTAAAATTACCAGAGGTAGATATTATTGTCTCCCGTATCCGCCAGAAGTTTGTTCGTTGATTCTTGGCGACAACCAAGCTGATGTGCATTCAAATTACATCTATCTAGAAAATAGGTGGTAGGTGGTAGAAGAGAGGAATTTTCATTCTTTGATAAGGGTGATAGGCAACAGCCTATCGCCTGTTGCTTTTTTGATTAAAGTAGTACGTTAGGAAGCAACTCCCTATGAGCATTTGTAAATTGTTGCCAATTTGTTTCTCTCTGTAGGCGAAAAATGACCAACCAGCCTGACTCAAGAATCGTTCAGCCATCTTCAAGTGATACATCAGGGCTTCGATCTAGTCCCTTAGGCTGGCTTAAACAGCTAACTCAGCGTCTCAGTATTGGTACCAAGATTAGCTGTGGGTATGCGCTTGTTCTTAGTGTTGCTTTGGGAGGAACCTCTGCCGGATTTGTGTTTGGAGGTTACTACCAGCAACAGGCTACCCAGCAAAAAGAAATTGCCGAAAAAGAACTGATTCTTCTCCATCGTTTGGAAGCTGGTGTGCTAAAGGCGCGATCTCATCAACAACAATTCATTCCTTTGACACAAAATCCCGCACTATTGCGAGCAGAATACTCTCATTTTTTGGAACATTCCCGTGAAATTGAGCGAGTTTTCTTTGAAATTAAATCTTATATCAAGAGTCAGGATTACTCTCAACTAGCAAACCATCGTCATGACATACCAAGCTTTATCCAAACTTATGAAGATGTACCCAAAGTATATTTTCAACAGGTAAATGAACTATTAAGAAAAATCGATCCGCTTTATGTAAATTTAGAAAAGCGTGAGGAAGCGAGAAACCTACTTCTAAATTTCACCAATAGTTCTGTTGCGCTCAAGTTTGATGCTCTCGGAGATGACCTAGCGGTAGTCATTGATGGCGCTTATGAAGAAAGTAAAGAGGCACAAGCCAACTTAATAGCGGCTGAGGCGCTGCGATTTGAAATTATTGTCGCAAGCTTACTCTTATCCGTTGTGACGGCTATTCTTTTAGGCATCTACACCAGTCGTGCGATCGCTCAACCGATTAAAGTCATAACTAATGTCGCCCAAAAAGCATCTACGGAAGCTAATTTTGAATTGCAAGCACTTGTGACTACTAAAGGTGAAGTGGGTGTCTTAGCAACGTCCTTTAACCAACTTATTCTTAAGGTCAAGAACCTTTTAGTAGAACAAAAAGTAGCGACAGAAGCACTGCAAGAGAGTGAGCGGAAACTGCGTCAAGTGATCGATCTCGTCCCTCATCTGATTTTTGCCAAGAACAAAGACGGACAGTTTATTCTCGCCAATAAAGCAATGGCAAGGGCTTACGGCACCTCAGTCGAAGAGTTACTGACTCACAAGGATGAAGATTTTGCACAATCGCCTGAGGAAGTTCGCCAATTTCGGGAAGCTGACTTGCAAGTTATCAACAGCGGACAGCCCAAACATATTCCTGAAGAATCTTTAACAGACCCTCAAGGGAATGTCTACGTCCTTCAAACCATAAAAATTCCTTTCCTTGTCGCTGATTCAGATGTGCCAGCCGTCTTAGGTGTTGCCACTAACATCACCGATCGCAAGCAGATAGAGAAGGAACTCCGAGAAGGAGAAGCCGCAATCCGAGCGCTCTATAAAGTCGCTTCATCTCCCAAGCTCAGCTTTGACCAGCGTTTGCAGGGACTTTTAGCAATGGGACGACGGCAGTTTCGTCTTGATATCGGTCTTTTAGGTCGTGTCCAAGGCGATCGCTACGAGGTGATTGCAGCACAACTGCCTTCCAAGTCTGTTCTTCAAATTAAGCATGGAGATGTTTTTGAGTTAAAGCAACTCTTATGCAACGAAACATTCCATTCAACTGAACCGATTAGTTTTGAGCCAGCGATAGATACTCAGTGCTGCAACCATCCTAGCCATGAAAGGTTCAAGATAGAAGCCTACGTGGGTATCCGCGTGATGGTAGGAGGGCAGGCTTACGGTATTCTCTGCTTTTACAGCCTCAATCAACGCTCCATACCATTTAAGGCAAGCGATCGCCAAGTTTTGAAATTAATGGCTCAGTGGATTGGCAATGAGATTGAACGTCGGCAATCTAAGGCTGCCCTAGAACGACAATTCCAGCGAACTTTACTACTCAAACAAATCACTCAAGAGATTCGTCAAAGCTTAGATACCGAGCAAATTTTTCAAACGACAGCAACGCAAATTGGTCAAGCCTTTGGCGTCAATCGCTGTGTGATTCAGACCTATATTGCCGACTCAACTCCGAAAATTCTCTTTGTTGCTGAGTATTTGGAGCCTGGATATAAATCCGTTCGTAACTTTCAAGCCCCAATTGCTAACAACCTCTACCTTGAGGCGTTACTGGCACAAGATCGGGCGATCGCTTCTCCTAATGTTGATGCCGAACCCTTGCTGCAAGAGGTCTTACATCTGTGCCGCCAGATTGGACTCAAATCAATGTTGACCATTCGTACCTCCTATCAAGGGCAACCGAATGGAATTATTGCCCTCCAACAGTGTGACTCATACCGTCACTGGCTTGATGCTGAAATCGAGCTACTCGAAGCCGTTGCCGACCAAGTAGGGATTGCGGTAGCCCAAGCTCGCCTCCTAGAGCAAGAAACCGACCAACGAGAGCAACTAACTAAGCAAAACCTCGCCCTAGAGCAAGCAAGACACGCCGCCGAATCCGCCACTCAAGCAAAAAGTGAATTTCTGGCAACCATGAGCCACGAAATTCGCACACCGATGAATGGCGTGATTGGCATGACGGGACTCTTGCTCGACACCGAGTTGACCTCCCAGCAACGAGACTTTACTGAAACGATTCGCAGTAGCGGTGAGGCACTACTGACCATCATCAACGATATTCTGGACTTCTCCAAAATTGAGTCCGGCAAGCTGGAATTGGAGGAACAATCCTTTGAGTTGCGAACCTGTATTGAAGAATCCCTAGACCTATTAGCGACCAAGGCAGTCGAGAAGAAACTGGAATTAGCCTACCTGATCCAGCCGAGTACCCCAAACTGGATTGTGGGAGATGTCACCCGGCTACGGCAAATTCTGGTCAATTTAATTGGGAATGCTGTTAAATTTACCCCATCTGGGGAAGTCTTGGTTTCCATTTCGGCAGTTGCAACGGATAACGAGCAAAAATACGAAATCTGCTTTGCTGTCAAAGATACGGGAATTGGCATTGCACCAGACCGCCTCGACCGTCTGTTCAAGTCTTTTAGCCAAGTTGATGCCTCAACGACTCGCCAGTATGGAGGTACAGGTCTAGGTTTAGTAATAAGCCAACGCCTTAGCGAAATGATGGGTGGCAGGATGTGGGTTGAGAGTCGGGGAGTGTTAGGTGGAAATCCGCCAACAGATTTTAGATTGAGGAAGGCTGGCGAACATCCAGAGTTTATTAGTCCTAACGAGCAATCTCATCATCTAAGCTCTCAAATCCAAAATCCCAAATCGGAAGGCTCTACCTTTTATTTCACAATCGTTGCTGAGTCAGTTCCCAGTTCACTACAGGTTAAGCAACCACTACAACCGCCTCACTTAGCTGGAAAGCGACTGCTGATTGTGGATGATAACGCTACTAACCGACAAATTCTGACCCTGCAAGCGCAATCTTGGGGCATGGTTACCCAAGCGGCTCAGTCAGGTTCTGAAGCTCTAGAATGCCTCTCTCAAGGAGAAAAATATGATATTGCGATTCTGGATATGCAGATGCCTGAAATGGATGGTCTGACTTTAGCTACTCAAATCCGCAAGCAGTCCAGCTGTCAGCAATTGCCCCTAGTCATGTTGACCTCAATGGGGAAGCCAGAGGCACAGTCTCAGCTCGTCGAGGCAGAATTTGCGGCGTTCTTAAACAAGCCAATCAAGCAATCTCAGCTTTACAATGTGTTAACTCAAAGCCTGAACGGACAGCCGATTAAGGTGAATCAGTCTTACCCTCAACGCCAGAAACTTGACACCACAATGGCTCAACGCTTACCAAGAAAGATTTTGGTTGCCGAGGATAACAAGGTGAACCAACAGCTAGCCCTACAGTTGTTGGGACGGATGGGATATCGCGCTGATGTCGCTGCTAATGGACTAGAAGCGATCGCGGCTTTGCGTCGTCAGCCCTATGACGTTGTGTTCATGGATGTTCATATGCCAGAAATGGACGGATTGATTGCCACACAACGCATCTGTGAGGAATGGTCACGCGAGCGTCGCCCTTGGATTATCGCGATGACGGCGAATGCGATGCAAGGCGATCGTGACAAGTGTATCGCTGTCGGGATGAATGACTATATTAGCAAGCCAATCCGGGTAGACGAGCTAATCCGAGCCTTAAGCGAGTCAGAGCCTCGTGTGAAGAATCCAGAACCCGTCCCTGTACTAGAGGAGGCAATTGACACTTCGGTACTACGAGATTTTCGGGCAACCATGGGTTCGGAGGCAAATCAATTTCTGGTGCAATTAATCGAGCTTTACCTAGAAGAGACACCATCACTACTTGCAGAGATGGACAAGGCTGTGATCCAAACCAATGCAGCACAACTGCAAAGCGCCGCTCACACCCTCAAGTCAAGCAGTGCTTCCTTGGGTGCAATGAGCCTCTCAAAACTTTGTGAGCAATTGGAAAGCTTGGGACACGCTGGAACGACAGTAGGGGTACGAGAAATCGTAGCACAGCTTGAGTCAGAGTACGAACGAGTCAAGAGTGCTTTGCAACTAGAGTGTCAGGGAGCTTAGAAATGATTGCCTTTGGTCAGAGAAATACTCCGCTTATTCTGATTCCAGACGACTGATTCTCACTGGAGGAAAGCCTTGGTAGGTCTAGCTGTAGCCATAAAGGTTAGGACAGATTTAACAGCCCAAACAACCCCTACTAGTAATAAACATAAAAGCCTTCTGCCTTTTTCCTTTTGCTATAAGTCCACTCACCGCTGCTGAAACTGCTCATAAGCGCGATTAATCGCTACCGCTCTTTCGTGAGCATTTATGCTCTTGTTGACATCCGGATGATATAGTCCCACTAAGCGGCGGTAAGCTTTTTTGACCTCATCTTTGTCTGCGCTTGGTTTAACGCCTAAAACTTCCCACCATTCTCCAGAGTTAGGAATCAGGATTTCCTGGATTAACTCCCAAGACACACCATAGACAACCCGATAGATGAGCTTGAGGCGATTGATACCCAACCTTGATTGAGCCGCCTCATGCCACTCAATAAAAGCCTGCCGAAGCCTATATTTATCATCTCGATCAGCAAGCCGACCTCTTTTAGAGAATTCACCAAAAGTCAATGTTGGGACTCTCGATTTTCGTTCTGGCATGAAGAATGGGTTTTTACCATCTGGTAGTGCTTGTAGCACTAAACGTGCGAATTCATCGGGTTCTGGTAAGGTCAAAAGCAGACTCAGTTCAGGACAAACCTGCTGTGATTCAGGATGATCTGACCATGACCAGTAGTGAATATTTGGCTTTGCTAGCAAACTTGCATAAGTTTCCAGCAACGTCATTTTCCGATCAATGGTCGGCGGCTCCACACCTAGATCAGACAAGCTTAAGATTTTGTAGAAGTAATTGACGCGAATATAAAATCCTGCTCCTGAATCTTGCATCCGGATAAAGCCACCACCCCATTGACGCAGGTACTCATGGAAATTGTCTCGATCTAAGGTCTGATTGGGGATACCATTTTGCAAGAGCTGATCAACAAAGTTCTTAGTGATTTGAACTGCTTCGAGATGAGTCGGTAAGCTTAGATTCGTTTCCAGATCGATCGCACTAAATTCACCCGGAAGATCGCCGACTCGTGCCCTACCTCTAAACCCAATAAACTTGTTCCGCACCAGTGGAATCGCTTCAATCGCTACATTTCGGTGAACTTGGGTATAAATCTCTCCCGCTTCCCAGAGTCGCTTGGCAACAGATGCGATCGCTCTGTCTTGTGTTAACGATTCTGTCGTTGTCGTAGTACGCTTGTGCTTGGGGACAGCCTGCCGTTGGTCATAAAGCCAATAACGCGGCTGCTTATCGTTTTTCGTTTGAAAACACCCATCTGGATCGCCTGTATCCCTTGGTTTCAATCCTGCCTGGAAAAGTTGCCCGACTGTCTTTAAGGGGTCTGGTATATCCCGCCACCGACCGAAGCGAGGAACGCCTGGACAAGGGCTGGTGGGAGGTTCACGCCATTGCCAGCGGCAAATTGTACAGCGGCAACCGTATTCATTCTTTGTCAGATAGTGTTTTTTCATCACAACCCCCCAGGCACTTCCACATCGGCTTAGACTACCTTCATAGAGAAACCCCGCTTAGTATTGACTAGCGGGGCATACAAGAGAGTAGAATACCGAATTGATTTCGAGCAAGGATATCAAAGGGCTTTAACAACGTTTTCACAGCGAATGTAGGTAAAGAAGCTGCAACCTAAGCAGTGTCTCAAGTGAGCAAGAGCCTAATTTTATCTTTACAGAAGTTCACCAGCGTTGTCCACCTCAGGAGAGCTTCCGTTCAATCGAGTTCTTGCTCCAAATCAGGGGAAAGATGAAAGGGGAAGATTAGGCAACAGTGAGGAAGACAAAATTAAACGAACACAATCTCTCTAAAACTTATAGAGAATCTTGATACTCTTCGAGCAAATCCATCAAATTCACCTGGCACTGCATGGGTAGCAAATCGGCTAAGGGAACTTCCCGTTTACCACCCCCTAATTTGACAGGAATACGTTGGAGGATTTGTTGCACTTGATCTTCTGACAAATTCTTGTTAGTCAGCAGAGGATAAATTTGTTCAGCCAAAGTGGTATGGAGATGAGCATCGCGCAAGTAGAGGTGCCACTTGGCGACATCAATGTAAATGTTTTCGCCAATTTCCGCCGCGAGGGCTTCAATTGCTTCAGTGGTGTTTGAACTAGCCATAGCGATTTATAAATGTTTAGTTGAGTCGCTGGCGTTAGGTTACGCCAGTTTGTGATTAAGAGGATTTTGTGGAAGGATCTTTGGCAGCCAAGGGAGAATAATCTGCGATCGCAAAGATATAAATGGCGTGTCCGATCAAAATCCCTGCCCAAAGTCCAGTGATTAAGTACGCCCAACGCCAGTCGGCATACTGTAGAGTTCTAAAGAACCAAATACCCGAATTACAAGCCGCAAACAGGGCAACATGTACGGCAAAGTTCATCCGGTCATCTAGACGGCGGTAGCTGGGATCACTCCGATCAGGTTTGCGGGGCCAACGAGGAGGCATAGATAGATGGTTGTCAGTTGTCAGTTGTCAGTTGTCAGTTGTTAGTTATTGGGTCTAATAACTAGCTTAATTCTACGCCTCTAGCTGTCATCCTCCGTCAGATGGTAGTCACCTGACTTACCGCCAGTTTTGCTCAACAGGTGAATCGATTCAATCTGAATGGACTTTTCTAAGGCTTTTGCCATGTCGTAGAGAGTGAGCGCAGCGACAGAAACGGCTGTCAAGGCTTCCATTTCTACACCTGTTTCAGCTTTAGTCGTGACAGACGCTTGAATCTGATATCCCGGTAACTGGGAGTCAGGCATCACTTGCACTTCTACTTTGTGCAGTGGCAAGGGATGGCACAAGGGAATGAGTTGGGAAGTCTGCTTAGCTGCCATAATCCCGGCTAGTCTTGCTGTTCCCAAAACATCACCTTTGGGCGCATTGCCAGCTTGAATTGCCTCAAATGTGGCAGCTTGCATCCGCACTTGCGCCACTGCAACAGCCTCCCGCTTAGTTGGCACCTTGGCAGAGACATCAACCATCTGAGCCTGACCCTGAGTATCTAAATGAGTCAGCGGTTTTTTCGGAGATTCTTGCTTCATTGAATAAAGGTATGATATTATTAATAATCGGTGACTGAATTGAAAGTACACCATAAAAGCAAGGGCTTGTAGCTCAGTGGACTAGAGCACGTGGCTACGGACCACGGTGTCGGGGGTTCGAATCCCTCCTAGCCCGTCCCAGAAGAAGGCGAAAGATGTAATATCTTTTGCCTTTTTTATTATGTACACAAGGAGGCGATCGCATCCTTCAACACTTACGAACTATAACTGCTGCCTGACCCAGTTGCGGAAATTCCGGGTAGAGGTCAATTCACCAACCTTTCGGCTCTCTTTAATAAACCTGGGAATCTCTTTGACTGGCATAGGGGCAAAGGCAAGACTGGAGCCGGACTCTGTATACTGCCCTGATTCGAGTTTGTAGATTCGCAACACACTCCCGTTGTAGCGCCAAAATTCGGGAATTCCCATTGCTGCATAGAGGGAAAGCTTATCTATCTTTGACTTAGAGTATTCCACTTCTAATACCAAGTCAGGGGGTGGGTCAGATTCTAGATCGATCTTTTCTTTATCTCGAACCAAAGGCTCATTCTGGATATAGTAACTGCTATCCGGTTCAGCTCCACGCTCTAAGTCATCTCGCGTTAAGGTTAATGAACCCGTTCGTTTAATCTCCAAGCCTAATTCTTCACACAGTACACCAACAAACACTTCAATGAGTCGGTTGGAGTTTTCGTGAGGCATCAGTGGGGTCATAACTTCAACAAATCCTTGGTCATAGGCTAATCGGGTGACTCGTTCAGACCCCATCTCAGCCAACATGGTTTTAAACGTCTGCCAACTGATGTTCGGAAGTAAGGTTCGGTGTTCGGAGGAAGGCGTTGTTGTTGTCACCATAGAATAAAACCCGTTTTCTACCAACATACCCCAGAGTTTGGTCAGACTTACTCCACAATGTGGAAAACTGAAGTAGTTGCAACCTCTTCTTCTAACATGAGTAATTGCACTCGTCAAAATACAAAGTTTTGGTTAATTCCGGAGTTCGATAACTTAGAGTTGTTTCGGGCGAAAGTAATCCACTACAACTATGCTCGTCACTCTCATTCAAGCTATTCAATTGGCATCATTGAGGCTGGAGTAGGAGGCAACCATTATCAAGGGACTACTTATTTAGCTCCTCCCAAAAGTGTTATTTTCATGAATCCGGAGGAAGCTCACACGGGTTACTCTGCTGAGGAACTACCACTTACCTATCGAATGCTGTATCCCAGTATTGACTTGATTCATCAAATAGCCAGTGAAGTTGAGATAAGTGGATCTCCCTATTTTAAGGATGCTGTTGTGCAAAACGAGAGTCTGGCTAGAAATGTCTTGTCTCTACACACAGTGCTTGAACAGTCACAGGATCGGCTAGAACAACAATCCCTGTTAGTTGAAGTTTTGTCAGCGATCCTGCTCCATTATGCTGATACTGAAATTCGATCTATTCGACTTAATAAAGAACACTATGCCGTTCGTTTAATTAAGGAGTATCTCCACGATAATTTCAGAGCCAATATTTCATTAGAACAACTGGTAGAGATCACGAACCTAAATCGTTCCTACTTAATTCGGGTATTTCGTCAAGCTGTGGGAATGCCGCCCTACACCTATTTAAACCAAATTCGCGTGGAAAAAGCAAAGCAGTTTCTGGGGCAAGGGATATCTGTTGCAGATGTTGCGATCGCTGTTGGGATGTCAGATCAAAGCCACCTTACTCGTCATTTCAAGCGAATCTTGGGCATTACACCAGGTCACTATCGCAACATGTCAATATCATTCAAGACAGATTAGCATCAGTTCTTAGATACTTCAGGTCATAGGTTTTGAAGCGAGACTAAGAACTATGACCATAGAAGAAGTGAACTTACTGCATCAGCAGGACTATTATCTTGCCCAAATAAACATTGCTCTGATGAAAGCTCCTTTAGAAGATCCAGTCATGGCTGAGTTTGCTGCTGCACTCAACGAGGTAAATGCCGTTGCGGATCAAAGTCCGGGTTTTGTTTGGCGATTACAAACTTCGTCTGGCAATGCAACCAATATCCGAGCCTATCCTGATCCGAGAATGCTTGTTAATTTATCAGTTTGGCGGAGTCTAGAGCAGCTAAAAGTCTATGTTTACAAGAGTTTACATGGTGATTTCTTTGTCCGTCGTCGTAAATGGTTTGAGAAATATCAAGGTGAGCATTTTGCAATGTGGTGGATTCCTACTGACTATTTGCCCACTGTAGAGGAGGGTAAGGCGAAACTGGAGTATCTTGCATTGCACGGAGATTCACCTGAATGTTTCACCTTTGCAAAGCCTTATCTACCACCCGTAGTTGCACGGCATAACAACCCCCCGTTGACTTAAACTGCCACTCCAGCCGATGACAATACACCTTAAACCTTATCCACGCTTCGCATAGACATCTCGTCCACGACCTGTAGCAAACCGCAGGGAATGCGCTAAATCTTTACTATTCTGGGTAACGAAGATGACAAGAGCGAGTAAGGCAATACCCGTGGAGAGTGAAAAGATGCCTTGGTAGCCCAACTGTTGTGCAAACGTACCGAGAACTGGCCCTGCGATCGCAATTCCGACATCAAAACCACCAATACACACAGAAAAAATTCGTCCGCGTTCATGGGCGTAAGAGCGATCGGAAAGTAAAGCAATCATCATCGGAATTAACGTTCCACCGCCAGCCCCCTCTAAAAGCCCTGCTAGCAAAAAGTAAACAGCACTGTGCGCCTGAGACAGCAACAACATCCCTAAGCCATAGCAGACGAGACTTGCCGTGATAAACAATCCTCGACCATAACGGTCAGAAGCACGACCCGTAACCAAGCGAATCCCAAAACTCGACATCGCCGCAGCCGTGTAAAACCAGCCAGCATTCAAGTCAACTTGCGCTTCTCTGATATACAGTGCCACAAACGTCGCTACTGACCCGAAGACCAATCCTGTTAGCAGCAAAACCAATGATGGAATCCGGAAAGCGGGTTTACCTAGTAGCTGCCAGAATTTATCACTTTCTGGCTGAACTGATACTTGGTCTGAATTGCTGTTCAAGTTAGGAATAACACGAGGTTCTTTCACCTGAGACGCAAAGAAGAACCCCAACAGTCCCAGTCCAGAGGCAAGAAGAAACAACGGGGGATAACCTGCTTGTTCTTGGAGAAAGCCACCCATTGCAGGTCCAATCGCAATCCCAATCGGATTCGTTAAACTCATGTAGCCAATCAACTCACCTCGCTTCTCGGCTGGTGATAAATCGACAATCAAAGCACTGTTACCAGTGGTATAAGCCGCAATACTAATGCCGTGGAACGCCCGAATCAGCAGCAGCAAAGGAATTGAGTTGACAAAGAGGTAACCTAAAGGAGCGATCGCAACCACTCCCATGCCAATCAGAACTACTAGTTTACGACTGCGTTGGTCTGCAAGCTTTCCTAGCCGCGCACGACACAGTAGCAGTCCTACAGCAAAAGCCCCCATAACAACGCCAACCTGTTGCGTTGTACCGCCCACATCTTCCACATAGAGCGGTAGGGTTGGCAATAAAGAACCTAAACTAGCCCAGAATAATAGACCGGCCGCAAACAAAGCCAATAGGTTCTTGCGTTGTTGCGGCTCTAGCGAACGAAAAACTTTCACTCTATCGCTGCATTCTTGCCACACTCAAGGCAAGTTTCCTCTCTCTTTACCATTCTTAACACCAGGCTCAATCACTTGCCTCACCCGATAGATTGGTCTTCCTTGAGATTCGTGGTAGGTTCGCATCATGAGTTCTGCCAGCAAGCCAAAGCTAAACAACTGAACACCTGCTAGCAGTAGCACGACAGTCAAAATCAATAAGGGACGATTACCAATCGACTCTCCTAGTGCCAGTTTGACAAAGGTGAGATAGCTTCCCAACAATAGCCCCAGAAGCATTGAGAGCAAGCCAAATAAACCAAAAACGTGCATCGGACGGGTTAGGAACTTCTTCATAAACCAGATGGTTAATAAGTCCATCAACACCCGAAAAGTCCGTGCCAATCCATATTTACTGCGCCCAAATCGACGTGCATGGTGACGTACTGGTAACTCAGTAATCCTTGCCCCCTCAATAAAAGCCAATGCCGGAAGGAAGCGGTGTAACTCCCCGTAGAGGTTCATATCAGCGAGGAGTTCTGAGCGATAGGCTTTGAGAGAACAGCCGTAGTCATGAATTTTCACACCCGTGACTCGTCCAATAATCCAGTTAGCAATTTTTGAGGGAAGCAATCGAGTTAACGCCGCATCCTGACGATGCAAGCGCCAACCGCTAACTAGGTCGTAACCTTCTTCTAGCTTGGCTAATAATAGGGGAATGTCGGCTGGATCATTTTGTAAATCACTATCCAAAGAGACGATCGCACGACCCTGTGCATGTTTAAATCCTGCTGCCATGGCGGCGGTTTGACCATAGTTACGACGCAGTAAGACAGCACGGATGTCGCTGCGAGTTTCTGCTAGTTCCTTGAGCAGTTGTACCGAACCGTCTGTTGAGCCATCATCTACACAGATAATTTCGTAACTCAACTCTTGGGCAAGCATTGTGGTTGCGATCGCTTCTATCAAGTGAGGCAAACTCTCCACCTCGTTATAGACTGGCACCACAACAGACACATCAGGGATACTCCCAGGGGCAGCAGTATCCTCGCTTAATAACCTTTGAGAAATTAACATATTTACCTCACACCCACAAAGAAGAAGTTTAGGAGTTCAGGAGTTGCAGTAGTTGCAGGAGAATTCTTTGTAGAAACGCCCATTTCCTGTCCGGGGTACAGTCATTCTGAACTTCTGAACCCCTGTATTCTGAACTCCTTTTATGCACTTACTGATCTATCTAAAACTTGACTGGCTGATAACTCTCTACGACTCGTCCGCAAGAGCGCAGTCGTTGATAATACGACTGAGCAATTGTATCCCCCCGATCTGAGAGCGGGTCAATACCAATGCCATTTCGACCCATTTCTTTACCAGAACTATGGATATAACGTCCGTCTCCTACATAAAGTGCGACATGATTTACTTTCTCATGAGTTCCAAAAAAGATTAGATCTCCGGGTAAAAGTTCCTCAATAGCGATCGCATGAGTAAATGCTTCCTGCTGGTAGGAGTCTCTGGGTAACCAAATCCCCGATGCTCTAAACGCCGCTTGCATTAGTCCGGAACAATCATAGTTGGGTCCAACAGTACCTCCCCAGAGATAATAGTTGGGTTGTTTCATCGCCTCTAGGGTGAAGGCAATAACTTGGGGTAGACGATTTTGAATTTCGAGTCGTGAAAGTGCGATCGCCTGATAGGGTGTATCAACAGGTTCTAGATAGTCAAAATCTTCTAGTGGCAACCAACCTGGATAGTCATCCTCACACAGGCGAACCTCAAGGACGTTCTCATCAGTTTGTGACAATACCCTCAAATAACGCCCTGCAGCGGCTTGAGTTGCCAGACTCCTAGAAGTGGGAGAATCATAGAGATTCAGAGGCGCTTTGCAGCGGTACTCGTTGAATTGTTGACTTGGGATTTGGGTTTTTGGATAGGACGGCATTCTTTAAAGCCGATAGCTAAAAATGACTTTTTTTCGGAAAGACGAACAATTAGAAAAGCTAGGATTAGAAATCCTGGAAGCCACCTGGGCGGAATTTCCTGGACTGGCTCGCAATCAAATTGCTCTCACCTGGATAGTCTACGATCCACCTGTCCCCGTGAATACTGGTGGCGCACTTTCGGCAGAAGAATTTTGGAAGCATCAAGTCCGAGGCTTTAGCTATCGCGGTGTAGAGCGGATTTACCCTGCCAGTGTTGTGAAACTGTTCTACCTCGTTGCGATCGAGGAGTGGCTGGAAACGACGATGACTCCCCCCTCCGCTGAGTTGGACAGAGCCATACGGGATATGATTGTCGATTCTAGTAATGATGCCACAGGTTTGGTTGTCGATATTTTAAGTGGCACTACCAGTGGCCCAGAATTATCATCTGGACCCTTTGAAACCTGGAAGTTTCAGCGCAATATTGTCAATCGTTACTTTCAATCCTTGGGTTGGCAAGAGTTGGAAACTGTCAACATCAATCAAAAAACCTGGGGGGATGGCCCTTATGGTCGGGAACGGGTTTTTTTGGGACAGTTAATGGAGAACCGCAATATGCTGACGACGAATGCAACAGCGCGGTTGCTACACAGCATTGTTGGAGGTGTGGCGGTGTCATCAACGCGATCGCAAGCGATGATGGCGTTGATGAAACGAAGTTTAGAACCTGCTAACTTGGCGCAGGATGAGGAAAATCAGGTGACAGGTTTCTTCGGCGCTGGGTTGCCCCAAGAGGCTCAGTTGTGGTCAAAGGCAGGTTGGACGAGCCAGGTTCGCCACGATGCCGCCTATATTGAGCTACCACACGTACCACCCTATCTTTTAGTCGTGTTTACGGAAGGCAAAGCTCACAGCAAAAACCAAGCCCTTCTCCCCTTTGTTTCTGCACAGGTTGTCGCCGCGATGAATCAATTAATGTAGCGTGTGTTACATACATATCGCTGGGATGGGTATCTTGCCTGTCCCAGTGTTTCTAGGACAGACAGAAAGCTCAGTCTCAGTCTACAAGAGTAAGCCTTGTGGTTATGCGATCGCATCGAGAGCAGGGTAAGGTTTCAAACTTTATCTTGCGGCGTATACAAAAATCCTCCAATTGGGAGAGGCTTTTAAAATCTAAAATCTTCCTGCAAAGGTAGCAATAATTCCTCAGAATCTTTTAAATTAACCTCAGGATTTTAGTTGCTTAAACTCGAAAATCCGAGAAAATGAGCTGATAGATTTGGCTTTTTCGATTTTTAATGTGATTTCTGAGGGGTGACCGTAAAGATGATGTTTTTTAGACAAGTTTCCTTCCTTCTTGGCTTTGTTGCTTTGACGGTTCTTAGCAGTGCGATCTCCGCTAATGCGGAAACGCTGATCAATGATTCACACTCGTTGGAAGCGGATACCACACTGATTGAGGAGGTTGAGTCTGCTGAGATCGCTATTTCGCCCATTAACTCACTTCCCATAGACTCAACTTCATCTCAGGGAAGCTTAGAAGCAACTGCTGCACTGACTGAGGATGTTGAGTCTACCGAGACAGCCACCTCGACTGTCAAGCCACAACTCGCAAGTAATCCTTCTGTTACAGAAATTCCAGAAGATACAACTCAACAGCATCATGTGCAACCAGCCAATGATGCTGCCATTAAACAGAATCAAGCTGATTCCCAGGAACAACCACTAGATGTAGCGCTAAACGACGAGCAAGGTTCTGCTAGTTCGGCGGATCGTGCAATCGAAGCACCGACGCCAGGAACCGTAGAAACCTCTGCGGATCTTCTGTCGGCACAACCAGAGTTTGCACCTGTGCCAGAAGCCTCTTCTGATGCAGCAGCTAGCGAAGCCGATACCACAGTGGCTCAAACTGAGATTGACCCCGGTCGTCCTACCCGTGGTGGTGCTAGCTATGTCGGGATTGGCGGCAATATTGGCATTGACGGTGATACCGCTCTAGGTCGGGGTAGCTTTGTGATCAATGGCAAGATTGGTCTGACTCGAAGCCTCTCCTTCCGCCCTGCGGCTATTATCGGAGACGATACCGTTTTCCTCTTCCCGCTGACTTACGACTTTAGGATTCAGTCAACTGACCCGTTTGAACCCGTGCGGTTTGCACCGTTTGTAGGTGGTGGACTCGCTCTTTCTACGGATGAGGATGACAACCTGGGTTTCATGGTCACTGGTGGTGTTGATTTCCCCTTATCACCCCAATTTGTCGCCAATGCTGCCCTCAATATTGGTTTTCTTGAAGATACAACCGATTTCGGGCTTATGGTAGGCATCGGTTATACCTTCGTTAGCTTCTAAAGATAGACCAACATTCACACTCAGCGAGTTACTTTGACAATTAGCCTCCTAGACTGATACTTCGGTTTAGGGGGCTGATGTTTTTCTGTATTCCGCTTTCGGATGTAGTCAAGCGTAGAACTGGCAACTAGCCGCTTTCAGTCACAATAGAAAAGCTTGCAACAGCAATTACAAGAGCGGGGGACGAGCGATGTATATATTGATTGGCGGCGCAGGACTAGTCGGGCTGAACTTGGCTAAAGAACTAATGGACTTGGGGCATACAATCGCCGTTATTGAAATTGACCCTGCTGCCTGCCGATATGCACGCGAACAGGTCGGGGTGATGGTGTTTGAAGGCACTGCAGTAAATATCCAATTGCTGCAGGAAGCCGGAATTCGTAAGGCAGATGCACTTGTTGCTGCTCTCCGGGATGATGCGCTAAACCTAGCAATGATTACCCTTGCCAAGCACTATGGCGTCCCCCATATTGTGACGCGGATGCGTAACCGCGATTTTGCCGAACCCTATCGTCTTGCCGGAGCGCATCATGTAATCAGCACCATTGACCTACCTGTGAATACAATGGTGACGGCAATTGAATATCCCCAAGTCGAGTCGATGATGCACTTCGAGCAGGGACAGGTCGAAGTCTTCAAGTTGGCAATTCCCGCAGATTCCCATGTTGCTGGTTGTAGCCTTGGCCTCATTGCTAAGGATTCCCGTTTTCCAGTGGGTTCTTTGATTATTGGCTATCAACCCCATCCCTCTGCCGACCTAGTGATTCCCAATGGCAATACGATGCTGGAGGCAGGGTCAACCATTCTAGTCGTGACTAAATCTGAACTCTTGCATCAGGTGGTTGATTATTTGGATCTACGTTCTAATCATCCTCCAGCTTCAGAAGTTGCTCATTAAGGGTTTTAATTCGCTCTTTTACCACTTCCTCTGAGAGGATACGTCGGCGCAGCGCGTCATTGAGTGCCCCTTTTTCTGCCAAGAGTAATTGCCGACGGATTGCATCTAGTTTAGTGCGATCGCTAACATTCAAAGGCGATCGCTCTGGCCGTTGGTTATAGATATCCCGCAACGTTCTCTCAGACGCGGCGACTTTTACCTGATAAGCTGCACGCATCTCTTCATAGATGGCTTTAGGTAAAACTCCCGATTTTAGGAGATTATCTAATTCATCCTGAGCCGCTTTCGCTGTCATCAGTTGGGCTTGTAACTCCTCAATCTGCTGACGAGATTCTGAGTGATGAGATAACTTTAAACGTCGCAAAAACCAGGGCAGACTCAACCCTTGTCCTACCAGAGATAACAGAACAATACCAAGCACGATCGCAATCAACCTTTCTCGTCCTGGAAACGATGCTGGCAAGCTTAAAACCAAAGCTGTCGAGAGTGAGCCTTTAATATTGCCCAAAAAGAGAACGTGTCGCCAACGCAGAGGAATCGGTTTATCAATAAATCGAACTAAGGATAAGAGGGGATAAACCGTCAGCGCACGCCCAACTTGATAGGCAATAAGTGCTAAAAGAACAGCAGGTAAATTTTGCCAAAGGGTGATGAGATTAATCTCTAAACCAATCAGCAAAAAGATAAAGGTATTGACTCCAAATCCCGCAAATTCCCAGAAGCTAAACAAGGTTACTTGAGTTGAAGCAGAGGTGCTTTTGGAAACCCCAAGGTTGCCGACAATTAATCCCGCGACAACAACAGCAACCACACCGGATACATGGAAAAACTCACCCGTTTGGAAGGCTCCCAAGGCAACGGCTACGGTGAGTAGAATCACACTTAATGGGTCATCCGCTTGGCTAAATAAACCGACACTCAGGTAGCCCAAGGCTAATCCAACTAATACTCCTCCAATGATGACAAATAAAAATTCTTGTACTGCATCTAGAGGCGATAAAGACCCGGTAGAATATACGGTCAAAATTAGGCTAAATAAAACCAGAGCAACATCATCATTAAGTAAGCTTTCACCCTCAACCAAGGTAACCAGTCGGTGAGGCACGGATACTTCTTTAAAAACAGCAATCACCAAGGCTGTATCCGTAATCGACAAAATTACAGCGACTAGCAATGCCGGCACCCAAGCTAAACCCAGTTCTAGTTTGAGCAAAACTGAAGTGATACCAGTACAAAGTAAAACCCCTGGCCCTGCAAGGATGGCAATCGGTTTAATCGTACTCCGTAGACGACTAATGTCTGTGTTGATTGCCGATTCAAACAGCAGGATGGGCAGAAATAGGTTGAAAATCAGAGCAGAGTTTAGACCAATACGATGTGGTATCAGCTCAGTGATTGCTAGACCCGCTAGTACTAAACCTGTAATGTAGGGAATTCGTAATCGTCGCGAGATTAGGGCAACCCCTGTAGCGACCAACAACAAGATGATGAGAACGATGACTACTTCGGAAAGATTACCCTGATTCTCACTGCCTGCGACGGGAATTGCTAAGAGCGATCGCTCACTTAGCCACTGCATAAGGCGTACTCACTCAATTTGTTGGTAGTTTAAACTCCAGTTAAACATCATTACATGCAAAGCGAAGTAAGAGCGAGGTTCAGGGTTGGCAATGCCTTTTATCGTCCCCTTAGCCAAGTGGCGAGAGATTTAGGCGTTTTATCCGCTGCAATTTACCGCTGTGATACGGGTTACTTGAGAGTGTTGGATGCAATGAGTGGTTGTGGTGTGCGCTCTTTGCGCTATTGGTTGGAGAGTCAAGCCGATTGGGTTTGGGCGAATGAGGGGAACCCAGAACTTAGTACCGTATTGCACCAAAATTTAGAAGAAGCGATCGCATCGGGTTGTTGTCAGGTAACTCATCTTGATGCAAACCGAGTATTTTTTGAGTGCTACAACCACAAAGACTACTACGATTTTGTCGATGTCGATTGCTTTGGTTCGCCAGCACCGTATCTGAACACCAGCCTCTGGGCAACAAAAATCGGTGGCTTACTTTATCTAACTAGCACGGATGGGCGCACCGCAACGGGTCATGCGCCACAGAGTAGTTTGAGTACTTATGGTGCTTATGCACGAAACCATCCTGCTGCTCATGAGCAAGGGTTACGGCTGTTGATTGGGAGTGTGCAACAACAAGCGGCAGCAAAGGGACTAGGCGTTGAGCCAATTTTTTCTCTGCAAGTCGGTCAAACCTATCGGGTAATGCTGCGTTTGATCGCAACTCAAGCATTGACAGCCGAAAATTACGGGTTCTTAGGCTACTGTCACCATTGCGGTGACTATCAAACCGTTGCTTGGCGCAAGCTAGGACGGGTTGTTTGCCCTCATGACTCTCATCCCCTAACTCTAAGTGGTCCAATGTGGTTGGGAGTATTGCATGAACAACTCTATCTCAGGCGTATGGAATTACTAGCAAAGGAGTGGAATTGGCTCAAGCGGGTACAGTTACTTCAAACTATGCAAGCTGAAGCAGATTTACCACCTTATTTCTACACTCTCTCGGAAATAGGGCATCGAGGTCGGATGGATATTCCAAAGCGATCGCATTTAATTCAAGCCTTGCAAGCGCAGGGTTATCGCGCCAGTCCAACTCATATCAATGCCCAAGCGATTAAAACAGATGCCTCACTACTCACCTGTATTGCTGTTGCCCGGTAAAGTTTTTAGACCAAAGCTAAGATATTAAGTAAGGTAAAGACAAAGACGTTCATTAACAAATATAGGGTCAGAAGTAATGGTGCTATTTGGATTTGGCAAGAAACTAACCGTGCCCTCTCCTGAGGAAGCATTGCCAGGACGCGCAGAACCCATGCCAGTGCCCGCTCGTCACTATGTAAACGGAAATCCGCTCAAACCTCCCTATCCTGCTGGGCTAGAGATGGCGATGTTCGGACTGGGCTGTTTTTGGGGAGCTGAACGGCTATTCTGGAAGCTTGAGGGAGTATTTACGACGGCCGTAGGGTATGCGGCTGGAATAACCAAAAATCCCACTTATAATGAGGTCTGTTCCGGTAAAACAGGTCATAATGAAGTGGTGCGTGTGGTGTTTGACCCGAACGTTATTAGTTACGAAGCACTCTTGAAAGTTTTCTGGGAAAGCCATGATCCGACGCAAGGGATGCGCCAGGGTAACGACATGGGCACACAATACCGTTCAGGTGTTTACGTCTATTCCGATAGTCAAAAGCAGATAGCTCAAGCCTCACGAGACACTTATCAGCAAGCTTTGAGTGACGTTGGTTACGGGACAATTACAACGGAGATTCTTGAAGCGCCAGAGTTTTACTTTGCTGAAGACTACCATCAGCAGTACTTAGCCAAAAATCCAAATGGGTATTGTGGGTTAGGGGGGACAAAAGTCGCTTGCCCTATGCCTACCAACGCCTAGAATCCTGACAAGATTTGATGAGAAAGTCCGGCAACTAGAGCTATTTGACAAAATACGCAGAATATGAGTTCAGCGGGGGCGAAGCATTTAGGGAGCAATTGATAGTAATCGCCTAAGATTTTCCTGGATGCTTCGCCCTTCTCCACTCATATCGGAGTTAGGCTGTCATTTCTTGCTGAAGTTTGCTCTTAGCAGCTTTGAATTCAGTTGCCATTTGCTCTTTTTGATCAGCGCTGCAATTCTTGTCAATTGCAGTGAACATCGTGAATTCCTCTTGACGAATGTGATCGCCAAGCATTTCCATCAGGTCTTTAATTTTTGATCTGAACTCATCGGCTGAATTTGGATCTATAGCCTTAATTTCATCGAGCATCTGCTTCATTTGGGCTTGCTCATCGTATAGCTCTTGAGTGTTGTCATCACCGTAGAATGAGCGAACTCTTGGGTAGACGACTTCTTCTTCAGCTTGAGCGTGTACTAATAAATCTTTGTAGAGTTGCCCAAAATACTCTTGGAGCTTTTGAGGATCTTTCGTCGCTCCGATTTCGGTGAAAATGGTATTCACCTTGTTGTGATCCAGCCGGATGATGGTCTGGATGTTCATATCTTGTTTATCGGTGTTTTGGGTAGTTACGCTACCAACTACACCTGAGAATGCAGCGATCGCATCTTGCACTCGTCCCCAAAGTCCCTGATCGGCATCTTTACCAGTCATTTCACGGACACCCACCTGTTCGAGCATCCCCTTGAGCTGTTCCTGGTGGGCGCGACCCTCGAAGTTAACGGTATTCAAAGGCCCAATGGCTACTTCAATATCAGCCCCCACTACCTGAGCGGCTTTGTGGATCATGATTCCACTCATGGCTTGACCATGCTTCATCAGTTCATGGTGAATGAGTTTCTGATAATAGGTAAACTCATCCCCTGACATCATCTGCTCAAACTGCGGAATAAATATCTTGGTCGCAGCACTAGGCTCAGATTGAATGCCGTATTGAACGATCACCGTCTCTATAATGCCCAGGTTCTTCTGGTCATCCTCAAGCATATTCTGGAGACGTTTGCGAACATCTTCATCAGGGCAGGCATCTATTAGCTTTTGATCGTTAGAGATAATTAAATCTTGAAATGCTTTCAAGTCTGCTAATCTTTCACCGATCGCAAGCCGTTTTGTATCGTCTAGTGTTGTTACCATGCTTAGTTCTCCTATAGCAAAATAATGGCATTGGTACCCTCTTCACCGCACAGGAATAACCCCTAGATTGAAGCTAGGGACTAGGGAAGAAAGATTTTCAGTGTTGTTTGTGAGCTTCGCACATCGAGTCTCTCTTGCAATCTAATCCTTCTATTTTGTCTAAATCGCCTATCTAGAGAGAGAAATAACAAAATATTAAGTTAGCCTGTGTTTTTAAATACGAAAGCCTCAAATATAAGACTTGAGAAGTACCTCTTGCGTGGGTGGTACGCATCAAATCGGCTCCGTAAAAATGTAGTGAATCTATCTGCTCTCAGCGTCCGGCGTTGCCTTCGCCGAATTGGATGCATATTGCGTATTCTTCCGTCGTTGGTGGAACGCTGTGCATAGCTGATGTAACCATCAACTCAACCGTTATAGAGGATTGCGCTATATGGAGCCAACACAACTAAGTCAAGAACTGCGCCAAGGAAAGAACCCCCACATGAGCCGTCGGCGAGCAATCATCGGCTTGTCTATGCTCGGCGGTTCCATGGGACAACTCGTCACACTCTACCAAACTGGAATTGTTAGTCACCTGCCCGATCCTCCGGGACAGAAGATTTTCGATGCAGACCGCGTTGACGCTTCTAACTACGCTTACAACAAATTCAACTCACCCGATGGGCCGATAATGGTGTTTACTTATGCCATCACGGCTTGGCTGGCGGCGGCTGGTGGTTTGGATCGCGCACAGCGCAACCCTCTCCTACCGATTGCAATGGGCATCAAGATCCTAATCGACGCGGTGACAAATGTTGAGCTAGCTCGTGAGGAGTGGAGCGAGAACAAAGCGTTTTGTGAGTACTGCCAGGTGGCGACGCTTTGCTCGTTTGCGTCCTTAGCACTCGCAGCGCCTGAAGTTATTGCCGCTACTCGCACCCTGCTCGGACGCCGCGATAAGAACACCACCGCAGGCGACGCCTAGACTCCTGTTGCTCTGCCTCCTGGTCAGGTTGAGACGGGAGGCAATACACATCAAATAAGTGATGCCACGAAAACCTGTGATCGCTCCTAATCTTTGAATTGGCTATTTGCCGACACTCTTGCTGTCTTAGTTTTCCTGTTTTACTAAGCGATCGCTAGTATTCATTACTAATCCATGATGAGCTAGCGGACAAGCGTGAGATGGTAAATGAGCAACATCTTGCTGTGCTTAGGCAAGGCATCCCTATTTGGAACAATTGGCGAGAAAACAATCCAGACATTAGACCAAACCTGAGCGAGGCAGACTTTACTAGCGTAGACCTCAGAGAGGCAGACCTCAGTGGTGTAGACCTTAGACAAGCCGTTTTTTATCGAGCAAACCTTAGTGGCACGGTTTTCTATCGGGCAGACTTAAGGGAAGCCAATCTTAGTCGAGCCAATCTGGCTAGGGCATATCTTCCCTTAGCCAATCTCACAGACGCAAACCTCAGTGGGGCAAACCTTACAATGGCGAACCTCATTGAGGCAAACTTGCGTAGGGCAAATCTGAGTGATGCAGACCTCAGTCTGGCAGATTTCAGTGAAGCAGACTTGAGTGAGGCAGGTTTAGAAAGAACCCAAGTCTGGAATGTTAATTTCAATAAGGCAATATTTACAGGAGCTTGCTTAGAAGACTGGCAGCTAAATATTGCTACAACCTTCCAAGACATAACGTGCGACTATGTTTATCTGCAAGCTCATCAACAGGCACGTCGTCCCTTGACTGGCAACTTTGCACCAGGAGAGTGTGCCAAGTTATTTGAAACAGCATTAGAAACGATAGAGCTGGCTTTCCGCCATGGTATTGATTGGAAAGCCTTCTTCATTTCATTCCAAAAATTAAAAATTGAGAATGATAGACCAGAGCTATCCATTCAAGGGATTGAAAACAAATCTAATGGTACGCTGTTTGTCAAAATAAACCTTTCTCCTGAAGCCAATCAAACAGAGATTAAGAACTACCTAAAGCTAGAGTATGAAGCTGCTCTTAAAGCTATAGATGCACAACCCCAAAATGCATTGGCTGCTCAAGAAGACAAGTTGATGATTTATCGTCAGCACAGTGCAGACCTCACCGAGGTTGTTAAGTGGTTGGCTAACAGAACTGAATAAGGAAACGGTGCTAATGTCAAGCACCTCTTGAACTTTCAGGAAGTATTATTGAAAGCTTTATAGTAAATCGTGTCAGCTTTACTGTTTCTTCACAATATTTCTTGTATCACAGAAGTAGGCAGTTAAGGAAGTTAAATAGCTGCCTGATTGAAAAGTTTTTTAAACCTTTGAATTATACGGGGTGAGTACAATGTCTCGTCGTTATAACCAAAACAATTCTCCCTTGGAACGTATCGTTTACAGCAAAGTCAACGTTAAAGGGAAAGTTCAGCTAGTACCACTGGAGTTGTACGCTGATGGCTCTGTTAAACGAGTTATCTGAATTAAACCAGGATTAACTACACACTCTTTAAGTGTTTTTTTAGAGCAAGTAGTGTTCCAGTAGAGATAGTAGAGACGTGAGGAGGGTTTGCACCACGAAGTCTTGAGACAGCAAACTTCCCCTATCCTTCAGGATTCTCCTGAACTCCTGAACTCCTGTATTCTTCTTGTTCAGTGAACCCCTGTAGGCAATGGGTTGAACGGGCTAGCTGTGTTTTGTACAGTAGCTGATTAGAAGCCGGTGGTTGCGATCGCTCACGTCTCTAGTTTTTTTGGTGAGTAATATTAACAAGCCGCTAGATTTAAATGTCCGGATCGGCTAGCCTTCATAGTGTTAGTGTGATGTGAGGCTATGCGAACACTAGGCTATGCTTGAGGCACCTGAAAAATTCCCGATCCTGGGGCTACCGGTTCACCTATTAGAGGACTATGACTACTGGCTTGGAACTCGTCTTCATCAGAAGCTGGGTAGCCATGTCGTGACACTGAATGCAGAAATGGCGATCCAAGCAGAGCAAAATGATGCTCTGGCCAGCATTATTCGCGATGCCGAACTGGTGATTCCAGATGGTGCTGGAGTCATCTTTTACTTACGTCTCCAAGGGCAACGGCAACGGCGTTGTCCAGGAATTGAACTTGCTGAATCTTTAATCCGACAGGCTGGGCAATTGGGAGAGTCTTGCCCGGTTTTTTTCTATGGAGGGGCACCTAGTGTTGCACAGAACGCGGCTAAGGTTTGGCAACAACAACTTCCAGAATTAGCGATCGCAGGAGTTGAAGACGGCTACCTCTCACCGGAAGCAGAACAAGAATTAAAGAAAACCCTGGAAGCTAAGCAACCTCGGCTAATTTTGGTAGGATTGGGAGTCCCTCGTCAGGAGTTTTGGATTGCTAAACACCGCCACTTGTGCCCTCAAGCCACCTGGATTGGCGTTGGTGGGAGCTTTGATATCTGGGCAGGGCTTAAAACTCGTGCGCCACTCTGGTTACGGGAAAATAATCTGGAATGGCTTTACCGACTTTATCAGGAACCCTGGCGTTGGCGGCGGATGATGGCTTTGCCACAGTTTGCTCTAAAAGCGATCGGCCAGCGCTTGGTTTGAAGTAAATTTAGAGTTTCGTTGGGCACCTGCCCAATGAGAAGAGAAAAGTCTTGAATTCGCTTATACTCACCAATCATTGTTGATTGCTTGTCTATGACCACAGCATTTGCTCCTCCTGGTAATCCTAAAACTCAGCAGCAAGTGGCTTCCAACGCGGGAACCACTCAAATGCCTGTGATAATCAAGTTACAAGGGGTGACAAAAACCTATCCCAATGGCAGTCGGGGATTACTTGATGTCAATCTGGAAGTGAATCGAGGAGACTTTTTGTTTGTCACCGGCCCTTCTGGTGCTGGGAAGTCAACGTTGTTGAAGCTGCTTTATGGTGCGGAACGTCCAACACAGGGAGATGTGATTCTTGAGCAGTTTAATGTGGGGAAGTTGAGGGGCGATCGCTTATCATTACTCCGTCGCCGCATTGGTATTGTTTTTCAAGACTACAAACTAATTCCCCGTCGTACTGTCTCAGAAAATATTGCCTTTGTCCTGTGGGCACAAGGCTTCACCCGCAAGGAAATTCAGCGTCGTCTGCTGCCAACCCTGAAGTTAGTAGGTTTGCAACATAAAGCTGACTGTTTTCCTGAAGAACTCTCTGGAGGAGAACAACAACGGGTAAGCCTTGCGCGTGCCATCATTGGCACTCCTCCAGTGCTGCTAGCAGATGAACCAACGGGTAACCTCGATCCCGATAATTCTCGGCAGGTGTTGCGGATTCTCAAAAAGCTGAACGCAATGGGTGCAACAGTGATTGTTACGACTCATGATGAACATCTAGTGCAAATGTCTAATCAACCCGTCGTGCAACTGCGGGATGGGCATTTGCATCGAGAGTTTTGAGAAGTGCCTCTGGAAGAAGCTTACTGTTGCTTACAAGTCGTCCGCCACTTTGTTGTTTGTCCAGGAGATAAATAACCAATAACCAACAACAAATAACAGGAAATCCCACGTCTAAAGGACGTGGGATGAGCTAATCTTCATCCTTGGCTAAAGAAGACAAGGGCAAAAAATCCAATGAGTCCGCCAATAAGAATAACACCTGTCCATTCAGGTTCAGAAAGATCTCGATTAAATCCGCACCACAAGCACTGATACTTATTGCGGCTAAGTTGAGCTAGTGAGCTTTTCCCGCATCTTGGGCATTCTGGCAAGGTGTTTCTGATTTCTAAAAATTCTTGGTTCATTGTTAGTAATTGATTTAGATGAATTACTAATAAGTGAAACCTTAAGATACTGTGTGACAAGCTTTAAGCAAAAATATTCTTATTCCAATAAAACCTATCGCCGCAAACAATCATTTTTTTACTATTACTTCTATTCAAAAGATAAAGGGAAGAGATTTACTTTCACCTCATCCCTTTTCCTTGAACCATTCGGCGCAAAAAGCAACTTGAATGCCAATTAGCTTAGACTTAGCATATAGACCAAGTTTCTACATCAAAAAATTCAAGCCGCTCAAATTTTAGATTAGCTTCCTTCTTGAGTAGGGCAATCGCTTCCTGTGTACGTGGACCAATTTGACCATCTATTGCACCCGTGTAGAATCCTTTGCCTTTCAAGTACTTTTGAATAGCTTTTGAGCGATTTCGTATCTCTAAAAGCACTTGTTCACACCAAGCCTGATCTATGGCTTTTCTCAACTCATCTTGTTGATGTTTAATGAATTGTTCATCGAGTAACCCTAATTCATGTGCCAAAATATGGTCAATTTCATCGAGTAAAAACTCAAGTAACGGCTCAGACTGAGCTTTGTGCAGTATTTCCTCTAAGCGATCGGCTTCTGATTCTGTAAGTGTTGGACGGGATGCCAATGTCCAATAGTCGTGAATAATGTTTCTATATTCCAGAGAGTGCTCAACCATTATCTCCATATTGTTCATATTTCCTTCGCTTGGCGTTCCCATGATCTTTGTTGTCACCTCTCGACTCAGCTAAGCCCACTGGTTGGATAGTTGCCAGCAGGTAGTGCTAATCGACTCATCCAATAATCAAGCTGACACCTAGATAGAGTAAAAACTACAACTATCTAGAGTTTCAGTGTATGAAACCTTTGCTATACAAAAGTTTCAGCGCTTTTAGAAATACATTCTTGAACAAGTCTAATGATTAGTGATGAAGTGCCACCACTCGTGACATCTTTTTCTTAAAGATTCCATAAAGAGTGAAGCTCATACACTACAGATAGCGTAAGACCATCAGGTTATTTTTGAGGCAGCGTTCATCAGGGCTTGAATATTCTCAATTAAGAGAGCTTATTAAGTTTTAGCCTCAGCCGACTTAAGTAGAATGTCATTGACTTAAGCGAAAAGTAATCGTTCGTAGAAAAACCCTGCTTGGGGGGCTTTCTCCCCCAACCCCAGAGGGGACATTCAGCAAGTGCCAAGTCTATCTCTATCAAGCTTGTAGGCTACTAAGAAGAAACTGGCACTATGGAGGTGTCACATTGAGCATCGATGTTTCACTAGTTTCTGAGGGTGATTTATGGAATAACTTATGACGAACTCAGAGGCAATCAAGTCTACGCCCCCACCAGAAGATTTACCAGAAGACTCGTTAGATACAGCAATCAAGGAGATATTAGGTAAGGGCAATCCTCATTCCTATTCTACAATCACGACAATCAAGAGATTTCTTTTGCAATTTCATCTGGCTTCTCGATTTGAAGCCTATGACATCCTTAACGAAGCCTATATACGCGGGAGAGAATATATTCGTTCTGGAGGAGTTATTAGTAACCCTCACTCATGGCTAAAAGGAACCTGTTTCAACATCATTCGAGAAATAAGCCGGAAACAGAATAAAGAACAGCTCCTCGCTCCTGAGTTTGTGGAATTTGTCCCGGCATTGAGAGCCATAGAAGACTATTTAGTCGCCGAGCGAGATATGGACAGCAACCTTAGAATACTATTCAAGTCCCTTGAAACCCTTAAAAAATCTGACCCAGGCGGTTTCAAGCTTGTATATTTACAAGGGATTGAAGGTTTGTCTTGGAAGGAGATTCGCGATCGCTTAATTCAAGAAGGCGAGAAAGCTCAAAGCGAGCTAGTCTTACGACAAAAAGGATGTCGGGCAAAGAAGAACCTCCGAAAAATTTATCATTCAATGGTGTAAAGCGCGGCTAGGGTTTGCAGGCTGACTTTTTTAACCAATTGTCTGTAAGAAACTCAACCCTTGAGGAGTGAAGATTAGTGCATAGGGAATAGGGATTGGGAAGTTGGTGAGAGACTTCCATTCAATGTTCGTGTGCGAAGCTCAGTGTTTGTAGTGGTGTTCCCGTCGTTAGCATGGCATACATCTAGGCTCTAGGATTTTCTCCATACGAGTGAACAGAGCATGAATTTCAGCGGCGATGGGCAGCAATTCTTGCTATGGCTGACTCGGTTTATTGTCTTTAGTGTTAACTCAGCAGAATAGCGTAGGCACTTAATTTTATATTCGGCAATTTTGCGGAAGTTTTACAGCCGCGATCGCATTATCTTTAAGCTACGAGTGTTAAACGCCCTCGGATTAATTATGTATTTGTGATAAATGAACAATTTTCCTAGTTTGTCACAATAACTAACCCAAAATAAGTGGGTGCCAATCAACATCACGAGAAAAAGTCTGTTAAGACTAAGTATCTTTCTTACTCTTTTGTTACGATAAGTTAAGGTATTTTACAAAAACAGACCTTCGGTTATAGCTACTTATTCCTTACTTAATTCCTAACGATAGAGACCTGATGACTTTTTTCAATCCCGTAGAGCCAATTATCCGCCGCAAGCAGGAAGCACTAGACTTTCAAGATCGTCAAGGGCTGTTAAGCCTTGAAATGAAAATTGGACAGAAGACCGTAATTTCCGTGTTTTATACACGGATTGACCAGGTTTTTGTACTTTGGGGTTTGATTTGTGCCGCGATCTTTGTAACAGCTCAATTCGCTCCAATTAGCTGGGTTATCCAAGCTGGATTGTGGTCAGTCCTCACTTTACTGGGAACAGTCGGTATGGTGGTGTTAACTCACTTTTGGGTAAAGGTAGAAGGACTCAGGTGGGTACTTTTCTGTTGGGTTGCCCTCATGCTTTCTGGTGTTGCCTTAACAGACCTTAGTATCTTTCTAAGCTGGGGACAAATCTTGATGAATCTATGTCCAATGTGGTTAGGGTTGAGTGCTATTGGCTACATCTGTACAGGAATTGGAATGCGATCGCGTGCTTTTACCCTCGCTAGCCTTGTTCACCTTCTAGGCATTGCCGTTCTCCCTTATCTAGGTAGCTGGCAGTTTCTTTCCACCGGAATTGTAATAGCAGCAAGCTTGTTGGTCTTTGCTGGTGTTCAGTGGGATATGCGTCCCCCAATTCAGTATGAGTTCTTAACACCTGAACAAAAGCGGTTTAATGAACAACAGTATCGCCTGCGTCAGGTTCCCATGTATGTAAAAGCCTAAGTAGAAAAACCTAAGTACAAAAGCTTAAGTACAAAGGTTCATTAGGTTCATTAGGATATTCAACAGAGCAATGTTACGCCACCTTTCATTGCTCTGTTTTTCTCATAAAAAGCTTTATAACTTTTAAAAATTAAACACTTAATTTCATGGCATGATTCTTTTTGTCAGTGGAGCGGGCTTGTTTCTATCGAATGACAACCAGTTATTATTCTTTCTGCCTGTAGAATGAGCTGATTAACTTGGTGAGTTATTCGTCTACTAGACGAATAGCAGTTGTACCGGACGGGAGTTATACCGCAGTGACCCATAGCTGTACATCGAAGGAGAGCGATGTCAGATGTACAGACGGTGCAAATAAAAAAAAACAGAAGACTGACTAAAGCGGTGTGAAGTTTTTATCGCTTCCTTCACCTTGTTACTACCAACGGGGGACTAAACTCCCTATCAGAGCGGTCAGAGGTAGTAGACGCTATTGAAGTCTGTCTGGACATGTCATTTTTGAAATCCTTGACATCCTAACTCTTTTTGAGTTAGGGTTTTAGGCTTTGTAAATGTACCTAAGAAATCGGGTATCAATTGAAAAATCTTAGTTCAGAGAATATAGCAGAAAATAGATAAATACTAAGTAAAAGTCAGTGAAAATTTATTTTCTCCCCACTGACTTGTTAAGCTTTAACCTATGAGAAGAAAACCGCCAGTAGTCAGTTGCCGCCGAGAATGAACTGCTTATACCTGACGGTTTTGCTCTACACTTCTTTCATCGACTATTTACCAATCTGCTCTTTTCGCTTCCTGGAATGGCTCACCGCTAAAGGGTTGTACCCCAATAATTGGATAAGCATCATCATTCGGGCTAAAAATTCTGCCTACAGCTTCAGAAATATACTGAGCCATGCTTTCAAAGACTTTGTAGATACTCATAAAACTACTCTCCTGATAAGTTCGAGTGAGCTTCTAAATCTAGACGAATGTAATTCTATTCGGCTGTACTTTAATTATGAGTAAATCTAGATGGTTTGCGGTGAATTGCAATATTTGTTTGATTATGTTTGCAATACTTCTTTGGGAATTGAGTCAAGACTAAGATTATTCTTCAAACTAACAAAGTATTTTAAACCTACTTTATCTTCTACAAAGATTTTAGTATCGAGCCAGTGTCTGGGCATATTACATCGCGAACTGGTGTCAAACCTCATGAGTCAGCGAACAATCGACTGGGCTAACGCGATCGCACACCCAGTAAGTTATCACAATCTCCTCTCCCTACGTCGTATTTCCCTAAGAGTACCCTTCATACAAAAGCCGATACCAAGTTCTGCTACTCTTGTCCTAAGCGTCACGTCTTTTTAGGTAAAATTACTATTAAGAACTTTATACAATATGTGAAAGTAGGCATAAATTCTTAATGAGTTGACCAACTATCTTTGATTCTTCCCTATCAAGCTAGAACCGATGATTCTGGAGTAGTTATAGATCAAGTTGACGACATAACCCTTTTTCTCTCACTCCTTACCTAGAGGGAGACTCAGGAGAAAGTGTGTTTAGTCGTTAGTTGAGAGAAGTTAATTTTGGTATTTACTACTATAATTTAGGACAATAAACCCCAACCCTAACTGGGCAATGAAAACTCTTCCCGATAGAGACTACCTGCACTTGGACAATCCTGCCCTAACAATGAAACTTGAAGACCAGGAACTATCACTAGGTGCCGAAGACTATAGCCTCTTGACTGACCTTTATCAGCTAACGATGGCGGCGTGTTATGCAGGCGAGGGCTTGGCACAACAACCAGCCTCTTTTGAACTATTTGTGCGCCATTTACCCAATAACTTTGGCTACCTGATTGCGATGGGGCTGGCACAGGTACTCGATTACCTAGAAAAGTTTCGCTTTACTCCAGCAGGGATAGAGGCTTTGCAAGCGACGGGAATTTTTGAGGATGCGCCAGCACAATTCTGGGAAATCCTGACCAATGGGCGGTTTACGGGTGGCCTTTGGGCAGTGCCAGAAGGAACGGCAATTTTTGCCAATGAGCCATTTCTGCGGGTAGAGGCTCCACTTTGGCAAGCGCAGTTAGTAGAGACTTATCTTTTAAATACGATTAACTACCAAACGTTGGTGGCGACACGGGCGGCACGGATGCGGGATGTGGCAGGAGACAAGGCTACATTACTGGAGTTTGGTACAAGGCGGGCATTTAGTCCCCAAGCTTCGCTTTGGGCAGCACGGGCATCTATGGCGGCGGGATTGGATGCAACATCAAATGTACTAGCAGCGCTGAAGTTGGGGCGGAAACCCACAGGGACGATGGCTCACGCTTTGGTAATGGCGATCGCAGCCGTATCTGGAAGTGAGCAAGATGCCTTTACTGCCTTCTATCGCTATTTTCCGAATTCTCCTCTGTTAATTGATACCTACGATACTCTCAGTGCAGCAGAGGGTTTGGCAAAACGGGTAAATGCTGGAGAAATCCAAGTGACAGGTGTGCGTTTGGATTCAGGGGATTTAGTAGCGTTGTCTCAAAAAGTGCGATCGCTCCTCCCGGATGCCACCATCTTTGCTAGTGGTGATTTGGATGAGCATGAAATTGCCAGACTCAAGAGTGCTGGGGCGTGCATTGATGGATACGGATTGGGAACACGGCTAGTTACTGGAACACCTGTGAATGGAATCTACAAGCTTGTTGAAATTGATGGCATTCCCACGATGAAGCAGGCAAGTAATAAAGCCACGTATCCTGGACGCAAGCAAATCTATCGCCAAACGATAGAAGGGAAATTCACTAAAGACCGATTGAGCTTAGCCTCTGAATCACCCTTAGATTCGGAACAACCCCTACTACAACTTGTGATGAAACAAGGTCAACGGCTACAGCGCCCAGAAGCCTTGGAAGACATCAAAAAACGCACAGCAGCAAGCGTTGCAAGTCTCTCCGAGTCAACCCGCCAACTCAATAACCCAACCCCACTCCCAGTAGAAATTTCTGATCCCCTACAACAGCTAACGCAAGCTACGCAGCAAAGACATAAGCTCGAAGCCTCCTCAAAACGTTGAAGGCTAGAACTTTCAGCCTTCAATTCCACTAACAACCAACAACCAACAACGAACAACCAACATGGTCAACATTGCGTTATTTGGTACCAGCGCTGATCCACCAACTTCAGCTCATCAAGCCATTCTCAACTGGTTATCCTATCACTATGATCATGTAGCGGTTTGGGCATCGGATAATCCGTTTAAGACTCACCAGACACCGTTAGAACATCGGTCAACAATGTTACGGTTACTGATTGAGGATATTTCACCGCCTCGACGGAACATTAGTCTCTACCAAGCCCTCAGCAGTCCGAGGACGTTGGAAACTGTTGAAAAAGCCCGTCAGCATTGGGGAACACAAGTAGACTTCACCTTAGTAATTGGTGCTGACTTAGTGAGCCAAATGCCACGCTGGTATCAAATTGAAAAGCTGTTACAGCAAGTGAAGTTGCTAGTAGTGCCACGTCCAGGCTATGAAATAGACGAGGGGGGTATAGAAGAGTTGAGGAAGTTAGGAGCAGAAGTTGCGATCGCTGATCTTCAAGCACCAGCCGTTTCTTCTACAGCGTATCGTGAGAAGGGTGATCCAGAAGTTTTGACACCTCCCGTTGAGGACTACATCCACAAAGAGCAATTGTACGCATGCCAGGACGCGGCACCAAGCAGGTAAAAAAGCAAGCACTAGCCGACTTTAAAGTTGGAGTTGATAACGTAATCTTTTCCGTCGATACCCAGCAAAACCGACTGCTGGTGCTGTTGGTGATGCGTCAGGATGAACCGTTCTTTAGTCAGTGGAGTCTGCCAGGGACATTAGTCCGTAAGGGAGAATCCTTAGAAGATGCCGCGCATCGGATTCTTGCAGAAAAAATCCGGGTGAACAACTTATACCTGGAGCAACTGTACACCTTTGGCGGGCCATGTCGTGACCCACGAGAATCGCCTACCAGTTTTGGTGTGCGTTATTTATCTGTCAGTTACTTTGCGTTGGTACGGTTCGAGGAAGCAGAACTGATTGCCGATGGTGTTAGTGGTATTGCTTGGTATCCAATTGAGCAGTTACCAAAGCTTGCCTTCGACCATAATCAAATTCTGGAATATGGCTATCGGCGTCTCCGCAACAAGTTGGAATATAGCCCTGTTGCCTTCGACGTACTACCAGAACTCTTCACCCTCAGCGACCTCTATCAGCTTTACACTACTGTTTTAGGAGAAAACTTCTCAGACTATTCCAACTTCCGGACTCGTCTATTGAAGCTCGGTTTTCTATCTGATACGGGGCTTAAGGTATCACGAGGCGCAGGGCGTCCTGCCAGTTTGTACCGTTTTGATGCTGAGGCATTTGCTCCCTTAAAGGATAAGCCACTCGTATTTATTTAACGAACTCGTTTATGTGAGATTGGGAATTGGGAATTGGGAATTGGGAATTGGGCAGCGATTAATGCGTTCGCTCCTCAAGATATTCTCACCTGGTTTCGCCACTGCGGTTACTATATTCCCTGCAACTGAGAACCGCTATAAACGAGCGGCGAAGACAATCAAACAATCACATCGTCTTAGAACCAGGAAGCACCTATCAAAATCAGGGCCTCCCCTGATGCGTCTGATTAATTACGGGCACAACTATCGCACCCAAATCTGGCAGGCGATCGCGTGTTCCATTCTCAATAAAATCTTTGACTTAGCACCCCCCGCTTTAATTGGTGCAGCGGTGGATGTAGTAATCAAGAAAGAGGATTCACTCATTGCACAGTGGGGAGTCAAAGATGTCTTCGGGCAACTCTTAATACTCACGGTTCTAAGCATCATCATTTGGGGGCTAGAGTCCGTTTTTGAATATGCTTATGCAACACTATGGCGTAATTTGTCGCAATTAATTGAACATGACTTACGCTTAGATGCTTATGAGCATTTGCAATCCCTAGAACTCGCTTATTTTGAGGACAGGAGTACTGGGGGGTTAATGTCGATTTTGAGTGATGACATTAATCAATTGGAGCGTTTCTTGGATGTGGGAGCGAATGACATCATTCAAGTAACGACGACTTCTATCGTTATTGGCACTGCCTTTGCGATTCTTGCTCCTAGTGTTGCTTGGATGACTATTTTGCCAATCCCCTTTATTCTCTGGGGTTCAGTTGCCTTTCAGCGTCGCCTTGCGCCCCGTTATGCAGAGGTTAGGGAAAAGGTGAGTTTGATTAATGGACAGTTAGCGAATAATCTTACAGGCATCACGACGATTAAAAGCTTTACAGCCGAAGAGTATGAGATAGGGCGGATTGAACGAGAAAGTCAAGCCTATCGACAAAGTAACAGACGTGCGATCGCACTTTCGGCGGCATTCATCCCCTTAATCCGGATGATCATCTTGTTTGGCTTTTCAGGAATTCTGCTTTATGGCGGGATGGATGTTGTTGCTGGGAGGATGGCAGTAGGAACTTACAGTGTGTTGGTGTTCCTGACGCAGCGCTTACTTTGGCCGTTGACGCGATTGGGAGAAACACTCGATCAGTATCAACGGGCGATGGCTTCGACAACACGGGTGATGAATCTGCTGGATACTCCGATAGAAATGCACTCAGGCGACATCCCATTGCCAGTTGAGCAGGTGCGGGGTGAGTTGGTGCTAAACAATGTTACCTTCACTTACCGCGATCGCCATCCAGTTATTCAAAATCTTTCGCTTCACATCCCCGCAGGTAAAACAATCGCCATTGTCGGTTCTACAGGTTCTGGTAAGAGTACGTTAGTAAAACTACTGTTGCGGTTGTATGAAGTGCAATCGGGATCAATCACCCTTGATGGCATTGAATTGCAAAAGTTGCAGTTGAGGGATTTGCGTCGAGCAATTGGGCTAGTGAGTCAGGATGTGTTCTTATTTCATGGCACAGTGCGGGAGAATATCGCCTACGGCACGTTTGATGCTACCCCAGCCGAGGTAATAGCGGCGGCTGAAATTGCCGAAGCTCATGACTTTATCAGCAAACTACCTCAAGGCTATGACACACTGGTTGGGGAACGGGGGCAGAAATTATCGGGAGGACAACAGCAGCGGATTGCGATCGCACGCGCTATTTTAAAGAATCCCCCGGTTCTGATTCTCGATGAAGCAACCTCTGCTGTCGATAACGAGACAGAAGCGGCAATTCAGCGATCGCTAGAGAAGATTACCGCAAACCGGACGACAATTGCGATCGCGCATCGTCTCTCCACTGTCCGCAATGCTGATTGTATCTACGTTATGGAGTACGGGAAATTAATCGAGCAAGGGCGACATGAAGAACTGCTGGAACATCAAGGGATTTATTCGAGTCTCTGGCGTGTCCAGTCGGGTATAAAATGAAATGCGCTTGACCATCACACAACGCAAATCATGACATTCTTTGGTAGTCCCCAACCGGAAACACCAGAAAACAAGTGGCGACAGCAACTCAATCAATTCGCCAAAGACAATCAACAAGAACTGGCTGCACTCGCTTGGGGGCTATTTCTGGAACGGGGAGAAAGCGATGAGACGTTAGGAATTGACCTTAACCCGACACCGCATTTTGTCTATTGTCCTAAAACAGCGGTCGAAGAATTAAATCGTAAAGCCAACAACCAGCTTCAGGAAATTTTGGGAGTTGTGGATGCTCATCAACCTGAAAAGGAAGTTCTGATCATTGGGATTGGTAACGAGCAACTCAAGCTGATTCAGTTTGAACCCGAACCCCCACCTCCTACTTGTTTTGAGCAAGTTGCTAAGGATGTCGATACATTACTAGAACAGTTACAGCAGCGCCTGACTCAGCAACTAGAAAGCTGAACAATTAACTTATAGCAAAAGGCAGAGGGCATCAGGCAGAGGGCAGAAGAAATAAGGATTTTCATTCATTCGTTGTGAGCCACAGCGCATGGTGTCTATCTTGAAAGTAGACTTTCAAGATAGGTCTATTTGTCTTTTCTCAGAACAAGATGGGTAAAGGTCAGGAAGCCTCCTACATGGGTATGCAAGAAAGCGATCGCAATCTACTCCAGTTACACTGAAAAACTTTCGGAATTTAACCTGAGCCAGTTGTAGTTCACCCTAAAGACACTAGAGGTAAAGGGTTGTGACTACAGTTCTAGTGGTAGAGGATGACCAGACCCAACAGTTGATAATCTCCAAACACCTGACAAAGATTGGGCTAAATTTGATTTTTGCTGAAGATGGCTTTGAAGCCCTGTCCCTAGCAGAAATTCATTGTCCCAAGCTGGTTATTCTGGATATTATCATGCCTCGAATGAACGGCTACGAAGTCTGTCGGCGTCTAAAGTCGAAGAACACAACTCCTAAGCCTGCTGTGCTGATGTATTCCAATAAGACAGAAGAATGTGACTTCTATTGGGGAAGCAAGCAAGGCGCTGATGCTTATGTTTCCAAGCTTTGCCATCCTCAAGAACTCATCAATACCGTTAAGTATTTGTTACGAGAATAGCAACTACAAAGCCATTTTGGTGCCAGTGACATTATTTTCGGTTACATAAATTTCTTGCTGCTATACAGCTACGTTGAGAGTGACTCGCTGTCGATTGTCCTCTCAGCCATTGTTGGCTTCCTCTATGGAAGGACACTCTGGGGTATTTTTCCACTGTATGAGGGCGTGTCTTGGGAAGGACATTTATTTGGCTTATTGGGTGGTGTGCTAGCAGCCGGTTATATGGATATACTCAAGCCGATGTTCAGCTTCATGAGCCAACTGCTATCGTAATTAGTGGCTGGAATTAGGCTAAGTAAGTGAAATGCGATCGCCAATCAGAGTAATGATTTGAACAGCCCAGCTCAAGATAGTCGAAATCAGCAGTGGGTAGTCAGTGCAGCACAAGCCAAGCAACGTATTGAGCAAGGAGCAACTATTCTTGATTCTCGCACTTACTTGGAATGGCTAATGGGTCATGTCCCGGCGGCAGTTCACGTTAATTGGAAGCACTTTTCCCAACAGCAATCACCTGATAAAGGCAAACTACTTGAGAACCTGGAAATTCTGGAACAAAAGCTTCGTAACCTTAGTGTTACTAACACCAAGCCAGTCGTTGTAATTGGTAATCCGACTCACCCTTGGCATTTTGGTGAGGAGGGACGAATCGTTTGGATGTTACGCACCCTCGGACATCCATCAGCCGCCTTTGTGGATGGAGGCTATACAGCTCTTACCCAAGCTGGTGTTCCTACTACATTAGGTTTGAACCAACCCATTGCTGGAGACTTTGTTGTTAAGCCAACTGCCTTGTGGTCAATCCAGCGTGATGAACTTCAAGCTCATCTTTCTGTTCAAAGTGCCTCTAAGAAGTTGATTGTAATTGATACCCGTTCTCCCCGTGAATTTGCTGGCTCTACTCCCTATGGGGAACAACGTGGAGGACATATACCTGGTGCTGTACATTTCTACTTTAAAGATTTAATAGATACTAAGGGATACTTACTTCCCCGTAATCAGATTATTGATAAACTCAATCGCTTCGAGATAAAGCTTGATACTCCAATTGCTACTTACTGTACAGGTGGAGTCCGCTCAGCATTCTTTGCTGCTGTATTGGCTGATTTAGGTTTTACTAATGTCAAAAATTATCCAGGTTCTATGTGGGAATGGTCAGCCGCAGCACCATCCAGTTGTCCTTTAGAGTGAACATCTATCCTGCTGATAAAGCCTAAGTCAAAATTGCATCAGTCTATACAAATTCACAGAAAGCGACGAGAAAACCTTTATTTTCCTGTCAATTCCCAGTTCCCAATTCCCGAACAACCCAGAACATTACCTCAGGTAATCGGTGTCTCCCAGGCAGCATTCCATGTCATCGGACCTAACAATCCATCAGGCTTTAGCCCTTTTTCCCCTTGAAATTTGATCAGGACTTCGTGGCAACGTTCTGTGAAAATGCCATCGTCTCCTTTTCCCGTTGAGCCAGTATCACCAAAATTCCAGCCTCTGGAAATCATTCGCAACTGCCATGTCAAAACATCATTCCCACTCATCAGAGGACTTGTTAATGTAATATAACGCCCTTGCCATACAGGGTAGCCAAGCTCAGGTTGAGGGCGAGATGTATCTGTATATAGGGGTCTACCAAAGCCTAAGATATTCTTGATAGAACGCTTACGGCGCATGACCTGTCCGCCATTGGAGTTGTTATTGCTGCCTGTGTTCCCTTCAATGCAGGTCACATTCGCCTTATCATGAACAACCTCAACGATGCCAACATGGTCAGTGGTTCCGTCATCATCCCAATCAAAGAAGGCAAGGTCACCGACTTGCGGTGTTTTAAAGAATTGACCTTGCTCTTTAAACCATTTGACACCAGACGGACAATATGAGAAGCCTTTTGGTGTAGTGATTTCTAATGGCAACTGAGCATCGTAGAAGCAGTATGAGACAAAAATGGCACACCACGGTACATCATTCATTCCATACCAGGCACCGAATTTGTTACGGTTGCTGTTAGGCGGCGACTCGGTGTAACCAATTTCTCGTGCTGCTCTTCCCAGTACATCTACAGCCGTCGTCATTGTTCTCCTCTAGGGCTGATTCCGGTAGATTTTTTCCTAGTGTCTCACAAACGACAAGTCCTTCTACTGATACGGACTCAAGTATTGAGGTGGTTATGCTTTCTGATAAGTTTCGTCGCCAGTTGCGTCAAGAAGCAGAACAATGGCGAACCGAGGGAATAATTGATGATTCTGTGTATGAACAATTATGCGATCGCTATCAATTTAATGACCTTGAAGCGTCTGCCCGTAGCCGATTCATCGTGATTTTGCTGGGGCTAGGTAGTGTCCTGTTGGGCTTAGCCATTATCACTTTCGTCGCGGCGAACTGGCAAGCGTGGTCACGGGGGTTGAAGGTGACATTGCTCCTGAGTGGCTTTATTGGTGTCAATACAGCAGGTTTCTACCTCTGGCGGCATCCAACTGAGCGATGGCAACGCCGTTTTGGACAGGGGTTATTACTCTTAGGTGCGCTGATTTTAGGGGCAAATATGGCTCTGATGTCTCAGATGTTTCATCAGAGTGGGCTACTTTATCAGTTGTATCTGGTTTGGGGATTCGGCGTTTTGACAATGGCGTACAGCCTACGGCTGACGATGTTGGGAATTTTGGCAATTCTTTTAATTGCACTTGGGTATGTGCAGGGACAGCCAGAATTTGTTGCAATTGGTGAGTTTCCCTGGCTACGGTTTGTAGTGCAATATATGCCAGTGTTAGCCGCTTTAATGTTTATCCCATTGGCTTACTGGTGCCGTTCTCGCTGGATTTTTCGCCTTGGTGCGATCGCAACTATATATTTTCTAGAAGCGAATTTAATCCGATTGAATCTATTAGGTTCTCCACCTTGGACAGCTGCAGTTGCCTGTGCGCTACCACCTGCACTTTTATGGGGATACAGGGATTCTCTATGGGGTCAGCGTTCACCGAAGGCTCAATCATTCGACAGTACAGCCCGTAGTCTTGCTATCACCTTCCTCAGCCTTCTGTTCTTTCTCGCATCGTTCTATGGATTATGGAGTACCTCATTGGTGCCTTCAGCCAATGACACTTCACTAACCCTTCCTCCTCCAGTCGATATACTGCTCTTAGCGGGTTGGACAGTTTGGGAATGGGTACAACTATTGCGTCGAGTCGATTTAACCAACCTTCTTGTCGCGAGTATGATTACCGTCAGTGCTTTAATTCCCTTTTGGCATCTGAGTAGCGGTAGGCTTGCAATTATAGCTACGCTAATCTTCAACTTGCTCTCATTCCTGCTCTCCACTGGTTTAATCCGTGAAGGATTAGCACAGAGTCAGCGCCGCTTTTTCTGGGGGGGTATGGTATTGCTAACTCTACAAATTCTTAGCCGGATGCTGGAGTACAACACTGACTTACTCTTCAAATCCTTAGTCCTGTTCCTCTGCGGACTTGGTGTCATTGCTGCTGGACTATGGTTTGAGCGTTACCGAACCAGGCATTCACAAGTAGATGGGTGAAAATAAATATTGCTAGTGCAGCGCGGCGAAAATAACTATCCAGTTAGACATTGGCTAAATAGTCCACCTCGAAATCAATCCGAAGTCCCAACTCGAATGACCTTAAATTCTGAATCTCCTAAGCCCACACCTAGATGGCGATTTTGGGTACCTATTGTCTTTCAAACAGCATTGATTCTTGCTGTTCCAGCCCAAGCCGTTTACACCCAGCTAACTGGTAAAACCGTTATCCTCCAGACTGTACCAGTAGACCCTTACGAACTGTTGCGAGGCTACTCCCAGACACTAAGGTATGATATTTCCCGCCAAAACAGCTTAAGCAAGCTCCCAGGTTGGGAGAAATTGCCCAAGCAACAGCCTAACGGAAATAACTTTGCTTTGATTGAACCGGGTACTCGTTTTTATGTAATTTTGGCAGCACCAACCAAGCCAACCCTAGGTAAACTCCCACAAGCTTGGAAACCTGTCGCAGTTAGTACCCAGCGCCCCTCGCAACTACCAGCAAATCAGGTTGCCCTTAAAGGGCTGGCTGAAAAAGGTTTTATTCAGTATGGGCTGGAAACTTACTACATCCCTGAAGACCAGCGACAGCAGATTAACGCTGACTTAGGGGCAACCCGGCAAGCCAACTTAACACAGTCTCCACAGACGGAACCCCAAACCAACCCAAGTCAGTCATCACAGACACCACCAGTTGTTATGGAAATCAAGGTGAATGCTCAAGGCAATGCTGTGCCAGTAAGCCTTTGGGCACAGGTTGGCGAAGCGTCGAACCAGAAGATTCGTAACTATCGGTTTTAGTAAATACACCCCCCGCTCCTTGCGCTGACTCCACAAAAGGCGATCGCGTTCATCCCTTTAGACAAGCCTTCTTCAAAGGATAGTTTGTTTGCAAGCAACTCGTAGGGTGGGAAATGTCCACCTTACGTTTAATTTTGTCTACCTACTTAATATTTGTTTGTCTTCTGTGTTACTAACTTTTATCCTAGATTTTAGATAAACAAATAGCAGTTTTTTCTACCTTCTAAAGTATGTTTATTAAAAGATTAAAAACCTCTCTTAGGACATAGCGAGTTGCAATATTTAGGTTAATTTCAGTACAGAATTATCTAGAACAATGGTTTATCTTGGTGGCAAAGGAAGTTGATGCTTAAGCAAATTAGGAGAGCTAATGCTATGCAACTACAAGAAAAACCCCAACTCCAACCCAAGATTGACTCAATTTTTCCGGACGAATCTAGTATTCCAACAGAATTCCAGCTACCCGACCCGATTCATCAAACTGAATATCTGATCGATGGATTGCTACGACAGTGGGAGGGGTCAAGGCAAGAAGTCTCGTCATCAATTTATGTGAAAACGGCAGATGGGTTTTCCCAAAAAGTGATTGGCAGCGTTCCAATATTGTCAGAAAAAGAAGCCCTCGAAGCGCTTGATGCTGCTGTGGTAGCCTATAACAACGGCAGAGGCCATTGGCCGACAATGTCTGTCAGTGGCAGGATTGAACATATTCAAGACTTCGCCTATCGGATGAAGGAGAAGAAGCAGGAAGTTGTCAATCTCTTGATGTGGGAAATTGGCAAGTCCTATCCAGATTCCGAGAAAGAATTTGACCGCACGATTGCTTATATCGAAGACACGATTGATGCCCTCAAGAACCTGGATCGAACCAATTCTCGGTTTGTACTCGAACAGGGAATTATTGGTCAAATCCGTCGTGCGCCTCTGGGGGTAACGCTTTGTTTAGGCCCAACAAATTATCCGTTGAATGAAACCTTTACTACACTGATTCCTGCCCTGATTATGGGCAATACAGTGATTTTAAAACCACCAAGGTTAGGAGTTTTGCTCAATCGTCCACTGCTAGAAGCGTTCCGAGACGCATTTCCTCCAGGTGTGGTCAATGTCATTTATGGAAAGGGTCGGGACATCACTCCTCCCCTAATGGCTTCTGGAAAGGTTGATGCATTGGCGTTTATTGGCTCAAGTAAAGCAGCCAGTTCCCTGAAAAAACTGCATCCTAAGCCGCATCGGTTGCGGAGTGTCCTAGGTTTAGAGGCGAAAAATCCAGGCATTATTCTGCCTTACGCCGATTTGGACTTAGCTGTTAAAGAATGCGTTTTGGGAACGCTTTCTTATAATGGACAGCGTTGCACAGCTTTGAAAATACTATTTGTCCATTCTCAAATTATCGATGTCTTTCTTGAGCGTTTTTGTGATGCGATCGCTAATCTGAAATTTGGTATGCCTTGGGAAAAAGGTGTCACGCTCACGCCGCTACCAGATATAGAGAAGCCCAAGTATCTCACCGAACTTGTTGAAGATGCTAAAAGCTTGGGTGCGAAGGTTGTCAATGAAGCAGGCGGCACCGTCAACAAAACTTTCTTCTATCCCGCTGTCCTGTATCCTATTACTTCACAAATGCGGGTGTATCACGAGGAGCAATTTGGTCCTGTAATCCCCATAGTTCCCTTCGATGATATTGAAGTTCCAATTCAATATATGGTTGAGTCTGATTATGGGCAGCAGGTCAGCATTTTTGGAAACAATGCCGATACAATCTCCAAACTTGTTGACCCATTAGTTAATCAAGTCTCTCGTGTAAACCTGAATAGCCAATGCCAGCGTGGTCCTGATACCTTTCCCTTTACCGCAAGAAAAGACTCTGCTGAAGGTACACTTTCTGTTACTGATGCATTGTATGCCTTTTCTCTGCCTACCTTAGTAGCCGCGAAACAGACAGACATTAATAAAGGAATGCTGACTCAAATTGTCAGAGAACATAAATCAAACTTTCTCTCAACCGATTTCATTCTTTAGACAGTAAAAAACAATATAGCAGTTAGCTCTCAGCTATCAGCCATCAGCTTTTTTGTTTTCCTGTCAAGTAGCACTTGTTTCGCAGCCTTTAGCAATACCTCTTGCAAAAATCCATGAATGACCCCTCCCCAGCCCTCCCCGACCTCAAGGGGAGGGGGCAAGATTTGAAGTTTTTCCCCCCTTGATAAGCTATGCATTAGTCACATCTTTCTTAACAAGCTTGAAAGCCTTGTTAAACAAGGTTTTCAAGATTGAGAGGCGAGCAGCAGCCTT
>JAHHIF010000001.1 GCA_019358875.1 Symplocastrum torsivum CPER-KK1 | reverse complement strand
GTTGCAGTTGTTGACGTTCTCTCTCGTCCAGGCTTAGTGGCTTGGGGGCTAGTCTAGGCAAGGCTCTATCCCTACGTTAGATTGGCTCTATTAATAGTAGCCTAACTTCCGCCGAAGTCTACTAGCATCTTCTTTGAAAGTCACATCTATCGTCCAATGAACAGAATTTTCCACTCCCCAATGAGTTCGCACAGCATGAGCTAAAACTTGAGCATCAACTTCTAGACTAGTCAGGTAATAGCGCACTTCGAGCTATCAGCTCTTGGTCAGTGCTGTTCTCTGCTTCTACTGTTGCTAGTTGAGGCATAGCCGCTAGCCATCGTTCTCGCCACAAGCGCACTTGACCTCGCTCTAATTGCAACTCTCGAGCCAGTTGGCTGTTAGGAACTCCGGCAGTGGCTAACAAGATCAACTGTGCGCTCGCCTCACGAGACGATAAGGGTTTGTGGTTCGACGCACAATCTGTTTGAGTAGGGTTTGCTGCCTTAAGGAGAGGATAATTTTTTCGGCTTGCGGACTGGGCATGGACTTCAGTTGCTAACTAGCTCATCTGCTTGATGATTTGGCTATTGGCAGTTTACCCCAGTTTTCACCCTTTCTTGGCTGGTGGGTTACTTCTGCCGCGCTGGTCTAGGCTCTAGTCGAGCAAACACCCTGGCAAAAGTATCGTGGCTGGGAATGCCGTTCGCCAGACTCAAGAAGCTGGCTAGCCATTCTTGTTTGGCTTGTCCATAGGTTTCTATTGCTACCCAACCATCAGCTCCACTGATCACTGCCAGGATGGCAATCGCAATGATATCTATGAGTAAATGATGCTTTGTGCGTTCTACTCTGGGGTCTTCCAAGCAAGCGAAGTGCTTAATAAATGTAGATTCTAGACTTAGAGTCATCACCTGGCTATCGATTTCTACTCAATGGCAAAGTAGATATTCAGCCTCAATCCTACCTTTGATGGTGACACCCGAAAAGCGGCTCTTGAACAGCTTGTTGTTTTAGGAACCAGGGGTAGCCCTTGATTTTACCTCGAATCCTAAAAAATTTAAGATGCGTTTACCCTGTCAACCTCAATCTCATCTAAAGAAACAGTTGCTCCATAAGACTTCTGGAATTCAACAAGCACAGACGCTGAATCTTTCCTCAGTGCATCAGCGAGAGAAGGATCGTTAATGAATACATCGGTACGACCAGCAGTGATTCTACTACCATTGATGTTAAGTCTGATAGGGTCAGTCATGTTCAAATGCTCCAAAAACTACAACAGTCCAGATTTACTTCAGTCTTGGGACTGGCAAATTCGCTCAAAAGTATGCCCTAAGGAAAGGATAAGTTAAAAGCAAAATTACCTGTCAAACCCTTACGGGTGATTTCTCAGAAAAAAGATTTTCTTTTGAAAACCTCATATGAGCTTCGTTGTCCAACCAAATAATCTTCAATCACACTCTTACCAGTAGGTAAGCAGCATAACTTTTGATTAGACCGCAGTTACGGTCTAACAGACTATTACGGTGTATAAAACAGCCAGCGTTCAATCCCTAAATTTAGGCTTTAATACTTCTCCCATGATCTTTAATAAATCCAAGTTCGTCTAGCCTAAAAATGTTCAATCTTGCCGAAATTATTACTCGCCTTTCACTTTCTTTAATCTACTTTTGTGGGAAAATGTAATAAGATGTACTAAAAAGCCGGAAAATGTGAGCTATAATCCACAAAATGCTCCAATCTCCCAGCCTTAATGAATGTTGAAGAAGTGTTAAAACTCGCTGATAAGATAGTATTTTCCAAAACAGGTCGGCACCTTGACGATTTACAAGAAGCGGTACTGCGAGGAACTCTACAACGAGAAAAATATAAGGAAATAGCCAAAGATTTTGACTGTTCTGAAAGTCGAATTAGGGAAGTGGGAGCGGAATTATGGCAAATACTCTCAGAACAGTTAGGTGAAGAAGTCAGTAAATCGAATTTTCGATCAGCAATGGAGAGGTGGCAAAACTCTATTGTTTTAAACTTTGCACAAGACGTTGTAGTGAGCGATAGTTTTAACATTTGTGGAGAAAGTAGACACCCGCCAGATATACCAAACTCAAACCCACATAATGAGGAAACATCTAATACAAAACAACCTCAAACCCTGTATCAAGATTTAAGTGAGATGCCAGAGTTGGGTGTTCTCTACGATCGCACTCCTGAACTCGACACCCTCACAACCTGGATTTTACAAGAACGCTGCTGCCTAATAGCCCTTACAGGTATCAGTGGCATCGGCAAAACAACATTAGCAGCGCAACTCGTACAACAAATAAAAGATGAGTTTGAGTATGTAATTTGGTGCAGTCTAGAGGCATCTCCAACCTTAGCTGAATTTCAATATAAACTGATACAGTTTTTGTCACAGCCAGAAAAACTAGATTCATCTACAACAAACCAAAAACCTTTACCTCTAATTAAGTATTTACAAAAATATCGCTGTTTTGTAGTCTTAGATGATGTTCACAAAATTTTCAGTAGCGGCGAGTTGGCAGGAAAGTATAAACCAGGATACGAAAACTATCGCTCCTTTTTCAAACAGATAGAAAAGTTATCTCATCAAAGTTGCTTTCTGTTAATCGGTTGGGAGCAACCGAGAGAAATTTCTCAAGTTAAAAGCAAAAATACTCCCATTCGTACCTTACAACTCACAGGATTAGATATCGCAGCAAGACGGGAATTACTCAGAGATAATGGGTTAGAAGAAATTGATGACTGGGATACACTCATTCACCGCTACCAAGGCAACCCTCTATGCTTAAAAAGCGTGGCAACTCTGATTCAAGAGTTGGGAGAAGGGGTAACGAAGTTGTTACCAGATGATACTCTATTGTTGCCAGAAGATTTGAAAGATGTTTTACAGCAGCAGTGCGATCGCTTATCTGAAATAGAAAAACAAGCTCTCTCCTTATTGGCTAAAGAAAGCGAACCCGTCAACATAGCAAAATTGATAGAAAATGGGACAAGGCCAGCGTCAGACTTACGAAATGCACTGCAATCTTTATTGCGGCGCTGCTTGATAGGACAACAAGGAAGTTTTTACAATCTGCCACTTGTGGTGAGGGAGTATATCAAAGGGTTATAACTGAATTTTTTGTACTCTAGCTAACTTAACAAGTTATATTTTTCCAGGAGGAGAGAAGTTTTTTGCGGCATCATCTACGACTAAAACCCAATCATTTCCTCTACCTTTTGTACCTGGGGGTTCAAAATCACGAGTACCACTATTAGCAAACTCTTCAATAAAAATACTGCTACCATTACGTGGGTCATACCACCAAGCTTTTAGACGAGTACCGGAAATTTTACCCAGGTGAATCGTAAAATTTTGTCCCGTATAAGCATAAACAAATAAATAGTCATCGCCGCGTGTTGCTGAAGAGTGATTTGCTCCTGTTCCTGGGTTGCTACTAATAATGGATTGATCAGGAACACGGCTTAAGAAGGGACGAGATAGCAGGAGATTCCGAAGATGAATTATATCCGCCGCACCCGGTCGATCTAAAGCGTCATGCCAATAGTACTCTGGAGAACTAATTCCTTTATGTCCAGGTGCCCACATTTGCCAAATACTATGATGTCCATAAGTATGACCAAAAGCACCTGCAACTAATGCCCAGTAAGCCGCTTGACGTACATCATAATCACGGAAATATCCATTGCCTGGATTCCAATTAATCGGATGATCTTCGTAGCGTGGTTCTCCATCTAAAGTTGGTTTAGCTGGACTCTTAGCATAATCAGAACTAACAGTCGTGTAGTTAGGTAAATCAAGAGCGCTATGCCCTGACTGCAACATATTAAAATCTAACCATTCTTCATTATGGAAAAAAGTTGATGAGGTAGAACCACCGACTGGGTGATAAGTCATGAGGAATTTTCCTCCGTCGCCTTCTGCTAATCCAGCCGCCATTTCACGCCAGACTTTTTCCTTGCCTCCGGGATTGCGATCGCCTCCTATAATCCAAATAATATTAGTTCGATTTTTGTATCGATTACCCAAATAGTAACCATAGGTTCTAGCATTACCTTCATTTATTACACCACTCACTACATGGCTTCCCCAGGTAGGGAGAAACCCAATAAATAATTCTCGTTTTTCTGCTGCATCAACAACATAATCAACGTGTTGAAAATACTTTTTATTGGGTGTTCTGGGATTATTCTGGTGAAAGGGACAGTCACCATAAGGATTTGGTGTATTTAAACCGTCTAGTTCAGCTACAGCAACCGCTTGAATAACTGTAAAACCTTTTTCTCGTCTGTTTTCTAGATAGCTAGTCGCTTCTTCTCGTGTTAAACGATGAAACAGTTCCCAAGCTGTATCTCCTAACCACAAAAAAGGCTGTCCATCACTAGTTTTTACCAAAAATCGCTGATTATCTGAAACTCGTAAAATCATAAGATGACTGGTTTTTGGTTGGTGGTTGTTGGCTATTGGTTGTTAGCAAGTAAAATTACTAGTCTTAGAGTAGTTGAGCGCGATTCAAACTTTTATTTATATGCATCTAAGCCTGTGCATGATTGTTAAAAACGAGGAAGCGTCTTTGCCCAAATGCTTGAGTAGTGTCAAAGATGTTGTGGATGAGATGGTAATCCTGGATACAGGTTCTACTGACAGAACAGTTGAGATTGCTAAAGAGTTTGGTGCTAAAGTGTATCACTTTGAGTGGTGCAATGATTTCTCGGCTGCTCGAAACTATGCTCTCAAGTATGTGCAAGGAAAATGGGTGTTGGTATTGGATGCAGATGAAGTACTAACGCCAAAGATTGTGCCAGAGATGAAGCAGGCGATGAAAGGTAAGCGCAATCTTGTGATTAATCTGGTACGCCAAGAAGTAGGCGCGTCTCAATCTCCTTATTCCTTAGTTTCACGTCTATTCCGCCATCACCCAGACGTTTACTTTTCCCGCCCTTATCATGCAATGGTGGACGATAGTGTGCAAGCGTTGTTGCAGCGAAAACCCGATTGGCAAGTTGTTTCTCTATCTACAGTCGCAATTGAGCATTACGGTTACCAACCAGAAGCGATCGCATCTTTAGATAAATACACCAAAGCACGACTAGCAATGGAAGGCTTTCTGGAAAATCATCCAAATGACCCTTATGTATGCAGTAAACTGGGGGCGCTTTATGTTCAGTTGAATCAGTTGCAGGAAGGCATTGAACTTTTGGAGCGTGGCTTAGGTGCAAAGCCGTTAGACCCTCCAGTATTATTTGAACTGCACTATCATCTGGGCAATGCTTACACCCGTACATCTAATCTCAACTCAGCCGTGGTGCATTATCAAGCAGCAATCCAGCAGCCAATGTTACCGCAATTGAAAATCGGGGCTTACAATAACTTAGGCAACTTGCTGTTGAAGGCTGGTGAGTTAACTGCTGCGAAAACTGTGTATGAAAGAACTGTAAAAATTGACCCTAGTTTTGCCGCCGGACATAATAACTTGGGCATGACTTTAAAAGCACTGGGGCAACTGGAAGAAGCGATCGCATCCTATCAGCAAACGATTCAGCTAAACCCAGAATACGCCGATGCTTACCAAAACTTAGGGGTGGTTTGGCTGAAACTTGGTAAAGTACCGGAGAGTTTATCAGCCTTTAAAAAAGCGATCGCTCTCCATGAGGTGCATAATCCTCCTGAAGCCCAACGCCTCCGTCAGGGACTAAAAGACATGGGCTTTCAGGTTTAACTAATTCTAAGCGGGTTGCTTGAGTTGAAGCTGTTGCAACTGACTCGGTGCAACTACACCTCGCTCGGTAATAATGCCAGTGATGAACTCGGCTGGTGTAACGTCAAAGGCTGGGTTATAAAACTCCACTCCAGGAGGGCAAGTCACCGTGTCGCCAATTTGATAGATTTCCGAGGGGTGGCGCTCTTCTATTGGGATTTGGCTACCGCTAGGCAATTCAAAATCAATGGTAGAGAGGGGCGCGGCGACGAAGAACGGAATATTATGGGCTTTCGCAACAATCGCTAAACTATAGGTGCCAATTTTGTTCGCTGTGTCGCCATTGGCAGCAATGCGATCGGCACCAACGATAACCGCATCAATTAGCCCCTGTTTCATACAATGCGCTGCCATGCTGTCGGTAATCACGGTAACGGGGATACCTTCTTGTACACATTCCCAAGATGTCAGTCTTGCCCCTTGCAAGCGAGGACGAGTTTCGTCAGCGTAGACTCGCGCCAGTCGTCCATCCCGCCATGCGGAACGCACGACACCTAAAGCAGTGCCATACCCTGCTGTAGCTAGCGCCCCCGTGTTGCAATGGGTCAAAATGCATAATTGATGCGGGGTAGAGGGCAACACTTCCAAACCGCGATCGCCAATTGCCTGACAGGTTTGTAAGTCTTCAACCTGAATCGCTTGAGCCGTTGTTAGTAACGAGGCTTGAATCTGCTCAACTGAACCCAGCGTCTCATAAGCCGTTTTGAGCATTCGTGAGATCGCCCAGAATAAATTCACGGCTGTTGGGCGAGTTTGGCGCAACATCTGGGCAACGTCCTCTAGCTGTGCCAAAAACTCGTCTCGATTATCCGTCTCAATTTCCCTCGCTCCTAAGTACATTCCATAGGCAGCAGCGACACCAATTGCAGGTGCGCCTCGGACAATCATGGTTTTAATCGCCCGTGCCATATCCTTGACTAAGCTGATTTCAACAAGGGCATACTCCAGTGGTAAGCGGTTTTGGTCAATCAGGAGAACGCGACCTTCATGCCAGATAACGGGATAAACCTGAGTTGTAGGGAGATTCATAGCCTTGAAAATAGTAATTAACCAAAAACTTCGACAACTTTTGCCTACTTTAACGCAGATGCAGACCCTCGGTAGTAAATCTCTGTTAAAGGCTTAGAGCTAAGTCAGGGCGTATGGTGATACGCCCCTACAAGCCGAATTACGCAACGCGAATGACATCCTCAATGGAGTCAAGGACACCACGGATTTCGTGTTTAAGAGTGTCTGCCTCTGTTTCAATCGCATTGGCGCTCTGATGTAGAGCTGTGAGATGCTTGTTGATGCTTGTAAGGCGCTTTAATGTAGTCCGAATTCGCTGGATTTGGTCTTCGATTGCGATCGCGTTAACTGCGGTAACCCTCAAGTCAAGAATCATTGATGGAATATAAGGAGTGATCGCTTTTCAATTTTGCTACACAAGTCAGCGGCGATCGCACATCAATCTCTCTACAGTTATCGGAAGGTACAATGCTTGTCCAACTATTTAGTTTGACAACCTCATCTGCTTTCTCTAAAACTTTTGATGCATTTCTAAACCAATCTCATCACTACATTTTCTTTTCACTCAGCACCTTACGCAAAGCCTTGACAGCATTATCAAGTCCTGTTTCCACAATGGTTCCATCCGTGAACTTAACCAGCTCCGCAGAGTTGACGATAACTTCAATGCTATCGCCACTTGCTACAGCCAGCTTGAAAAGTTGCGCCTGCTTCATTAGTTCACCGTTTGGCAACGTGTAGTTAGTTGATGATTCACGGTTCGAGACAGCTACGACATCCCTGTAGTGAAACTCGTCATCTTGCTCATTAAGAGGTACACCTCTCATGAAGTTATAGGTACACTGATAAGAGCTAAGCCTATGCTCTGTTAAATACACTATTGTTATAGCATTGATGCTAAATCGAACCCGTTCATCCTTGCCCTTCTTCCAAACAAGCTCATCATTGGGAATGCCATTTGTAGCCCACAGGATAGGACCACGAATCACAATAGAATCCCTTATAAGTTCAGACTCATCTATATTGAGACGCTCTAGTGAGCGCTTCTTAATTTGTTCAATATCATCAATCAACCAAGCATCAATAGCCTGATCGCCAGGAGCATCAAACAAAGGCTTAACCTCTATAAATAACCATATTCCTCCTGCAATCAAGAGAATTAAGCCTATTGAAGATTGTGACAACAGGAGTAGTCCAAGTACGATTAGTACGCTCGGCCACTTTAGTTTTGGTTTCGCAAAATAGCTCCGAATTCGCTTCCGCTTCTCATCCTCTGAAAATGTTGACATTGAAAATTTTTCCTTCTACACAAGTTGCTCGACAAGGGTTGCATACAATTTGTTGTCAGACATTGGTAATCTGGCTAGTAGTGCCAGTAGCCTAGCGATGTCCACGTTACAGGAGAGAGCGGTTTTGACAATATCTATTACTGATGGCGGTGGATACTTTGTTATTCTATTACCGTTGTAATAATCATCTCGAACAAGCGCACGAAACCATTGAACAGTACCATCTAAGTCACCCATTTCAGTGGCTGCATTAAGTAGCTGATCGATTTCTTCCACTTCAGTGCGCTTTAATATCTTTGGTCGCCTACCTTTGAGTAGTGCTAGTGCCAAATAACAGTAGGTATAACTTATTGAAGAATCTACTGCAAGAACGGTTTCAAATACATCTATTGCTTGCTGATATGATTTTGCTTCCAGCAGCTTAATACCTTGGTTCAACAAAACAAAAGGATCTGGGGAAGGGCTTTGGAAATTTACGTTGACCTGCGTATCAACCTTCTGGTTTCGCTGGTCGTAGTTTGCCATAATCTTTAGTCAAAATATAGCTACAAAAATGGAACATCGTTGTTAGAAGAACTGTGTAGCTAGCTCAGCAGCCTTCATTAAAGCTGTTACGATACCCCCAGCTTCCGCTATTCCCGTTATTAGCCCCTTTGCTGTATTGAGGTGCTGCAATATAGCGTTCTTATTTGGTTCAGTCTTGCTAGATTGCTGAACAGCCTTCGTAATTTGGTAATCAACATCTGTAGCCACTTCAGCATCAATAACCTCGGCATCCCTTGCTTTTGTGACCTCAGCCTTAAGCTTTTCCAACTCACTAATAAGGTCTGCGCGGTTCTGAACATCACTAAAATTGATATTGCCAGCAGCGTTGTACTGATAATTTACATTTTGACCACGCTGATCGAAAACTGACATACTCCTGCCTCATACTAGGGAACTTTATTCTTGAAGCGAAACACCCTGGCAACGAGTTTGCGTTTACAGTGCCATTTTCTTGTACATTGCTTGGCACAATCCTAATTTAAATCAGTAAAACTTAACATTAACCTGATGAATGTCAGGATATCAGCTAGGATTACATCAGTAATTTACGATCATCCTAGCTATGGCAACTGACGAGTCGTTTACCGAGGCGGCGAACCACTGGGACTTAGAAACCCTGTACGCAGACTTAGCTTCTACTAAGGGAAAACGTCTGACACCTGTTGAGAAGCTACACCTGCGGGGGTTGCTTTCTGGTTATAGTCCGGCTGAAATAGCTGAAAGACTGGGTAAAAATGTCAAGGGAGTTGAAACCGATCTATGTGCCACTCTGTATAGGTATGTTAAAAGTCTGGTGGACAAATGTAATGAAAAGATAGAAAACTGGCGAAATATTAGTGAATGGCTTGAGGAAGCTGGATATAAAAGTCAGTCATCTGCTAAATTGCCAGTTAGTAATTGTTTACCAAAAAATAGCGTAGCTAATATAACTAATATAAGTTTTGAGAACAATCAAATAACAATTGAGGTCTTTCTGCAAATAACTGTCCCATTACCTTCAGAAGGCTCAACTCAAAACCTAGATTTAGGTGAAGATGGTGTTGAGAACGGTACTGCAAGAGATAGCAATGGAAAAAATTAAACTGTTTGATACCGTAGCCATTATCAATCCAGTTCCAATTGAGCGATTGACCCTAATAGAATCCGATTACACATCTATCCGAAACTTACCTGCCGGACAAGTTGGAACCGTTGTTGAAGTATACGAAGAAACAGAATACTGTCAGTATTTAGTAGAATTTGCTGACACCCAAGGACGTGAATATGCAATGGCTACTTTAAAAGAAGATGAACTTTTAGTTTTGCATTATGAACTTACAGTTGCCTAAAGATAAAGCCGCTTCACGTACCTTTCTAGGCAAATGCTAGAAAAGAGCGATCGCGCTACACACAGAATATGCGATCGCCCTTATCCACTAAACGTTCTTGATAGACAAGAGTGATCGCTGCAACTTCGCCTTGTAAATAACACCACCTGCTTTAACTCCACACCTCTGTCAAATCCAAGACAAACCCAGGTAAAACATCTTCGCCTGACAAGGTAGCGGGATTATCCAACACTTCCACCTCTTGAGATTGCCTGTATATCTCAACCTTTTTGTTTTTCCGGTCAATCAACCAACCTAAACAAGCCTTGTTTTCCATGTATTCCCTCATCTTGGCTCGCAGTTGCTCCATGCTGTCACTCTTAGATCGAAGTTCCAGAACGAAATCAGGACACAAGGGTACAAATCCCTCTTGCTCTTGGGGAGTGAGTGCGTCCCACCGTTCTTGAGATACCCAAGCCGCATCAGGAGAGCGATCTGCTCCGTTAGGGAGGTGAAAGCCAGTAGAAGAGTTAAACGTCTTACCCAGTTTAGTCTGACGGTTCCACAACCACAGTTGCCCTTCTATATCCAAATTTCTATTTCCTGTGGTGCCTCCAGTTGGAGCCATAACAATTAACTCTCCTGTCGCCGTTCGTTCCAGTTGTAAATCTCGATTCGTGATCGCTAGCTGAACCAACTGCTCGTGAGTAACAGTAAGTTTTAGTGTTGGTGGAATATTGACTGGAATGGGCTGCGATGATTTGGCTTGTGTCATTGTTGCGCCCTAGAGGTAATCTAAATGCTGAACAGCTTACTGGCTAGGTAATACAGACTGTTTGATAAACGCCATAAATTGCTCAATGAGTTGAGGATTGCGCCAACCTTTTTCAGTTTCCTGAGCAATTAGTTCTAAAGCTTCATCTGGTGTAAAGGCGCGTTTGTAAGGGCGCTCACTAGTCAAGGCATCGTAAATGTCGATGATTTGGAAGATTTGAGCGAGATAGGGAATGGCATCTCCTACCAGACCATCCGGATAACCACTACCATCCCAGCGCTCATGGTGGTAACGAATAATCGGGATCACACCCCGCATCGTTCGTAGCGGTTTGCAAATTTTCTCGCCAATCAGGACATGACCGTTCATAATCTCCCGCTCTTCAGGAGTGAACGTCCCTTTTTTCAACAGTACGGCATCAGGAATCCCAACTTTGCCGATATCGTGGAGATAACCCCCCCACATCAAATTCCGAACATCTTCTCTCGGAAGCTGGATGTATTCTCCAAAAGCTTTACCCATCGCAACAAGACGCTCACAATGGTCACCTGTATTCGGGTCACGGCTTTCAACCGCTCTTGCCATTGAGAAGAGAACCTGTTCGGCGTGGTCTAAATCTTCATTCAGACGCTTCTGACGCACAAGGGACTTGACTCGTGCTGAGAGTTCTAGGCGGTCGAAGGGCTTGGTCAGAAAATCATCTCCCCCAGCTTCGATGCCCATAATACGCGATCGCTTATCGTTAAGCGCTGTTATGAACACCACCGGAATCAAGCGAGTTTGTTCATCTTCTTTGAGACGGCGACAAACCTCAAAGCCATCCATTCCTGGCATCATGACATCCAGAAGAATCAAATCTGGATTTCCTTCAATAACTCGCTTTAGTCCTGCTGTGCCACTGTCTGCCTCTAGTACCTCATAGCCCTCCACTGACAAAAGAGCCACTGCCGTCATTCGGCTGGAGGGATGGTCATCAACCACAAGGACTTTAGCTTGAAAAGAATCCACAGGAATTAGCTCGGAAGCGATTGTTCCAGATCTGGATAGTGTTGAAGCACCTAATGAATTAAACATGATTTAGGGCAAATCTAGGCTTTTACTCGGCTCACTGGAGAGCTTGGTTCTGCAAACGGGTTTCTTATAACCATTTACTACAACGGTAGACCCGTTCACTCCTTCTCAGGTGTGGGAGGTCGTGACACCTTCCGTTAACTGTTGTCCGTTGACGGCTGACAGAAAAACAGTCAACGAGCAACAGCCAGCAGCTAACTGAATCCCCCATCTTTTGGTTGGGAGAGACATCTAATAGTTTTTGTATTTTAATCTGTAATACATCAATTTTAGAAACTTAATTTAGATATTTTAAATACGATTTTTTTAGAGGAATTTAATGCCGCTTACAAAGTAAAGGGATTAAACAGTCATATTTTTGATAATAGCCATCGCTTAGTCGTGGATTTAGGTAAATGTACTCGTGATCGCAACTCAGGTCTTTCTATTAGTTCCCTTCCAGCTTCTGGTCGGCTGAGTCATTGGATATTTCCCACAATTCAACTGTCGAGAGGGTGGCAAGAGGCACTCGGAAAGCAGGTTTAGACATTGTTTGTCTACAAAGGTAGACCCTAGCTAAACCCATCAAGGCTATTCCTACTTTATTATTTACCATTGTTTAATTTAAAAGTCAGGCTTCATCGGTTCTTCACAAAGCAGAGTAGAGTACATCAGCGTTACAAGAACATTTCTGCTCAAAAATTTCCCAAAAATTGGCATTGTGAGAGAAGAAAATCCAAGGATAAATTGCAACTTGGCTAAAACTTAAATGTGTACAAAAGTTAAGTAGATAATGAGCTTGAAAAACGCGACCAAGTACTAAAGTCTCAGCTCGTAAAAGCTTGATAATCTTAATAACTCTTAAGATTTGACCAGCGCTTTTGCCAGCGGGATGTCGGCTCTAAAGATGACTCCTGCTGTTCCAAGCGACGCCGCTCCAAAATAACTGCTGCTGGGTCAGATAAATGAGGATCGCGATGGGGAATAGCTGCACGAGTCTGCAAATGCTCCTCTGAGCGCACAGAAAGAGTCGGTAAATCAGTAGCCGTGAAACTCGCTACGGTTCCTGGTTGCCTTGCTCCCACTTGTGAAGTCGAGCCAATCTTAAACCCAGCAGCAAGCAAGGCATGACGTACAGAGGCAGCACAAGAGTATGTGGCAAGTTTTCCATCGGTTGCACAGCAGCCAGCTAATTGCTGGAAAAACTCCACTGTCCATAACTGAGGACAACGAGGTGGCGAAAAGGGATCGAGAAAAATTGCATCAGCCTGAAAGTTGGATTGACGCAACTGCTGAATTGTCTCTCTAGCATCACCGAGACGCAGTTCGGCGGACAACTGATTGGTTTGAAGGCAAAGAGAAGTTGCCATAATCTCCAGCCATTGCGGGATAGGTGAACTCCAAGTACTGAGCAAATTTTGTGAGATCGCAGTTCTTGGCACCGTTGGGTCTAATTCTAGAGCAATCAGTTCGACACGACAGTTAGGATTATTCGCCCAAATCACTTCAAGAGCAGCAGCCGTGTTGTAACCCAGACCATAACAGACATCAAGCAGTTGCAGTACTGGTTGTTGAGCCTTGTGTGCGAGTTGGCAAGGTTCGACAAACTTCAGCAGGGCTTCTTCTTTTGCGCCTTGACTACTGTGAAACGCTTCGCCAAATTCGGTTGAGAAGAAGGTGAATGAGCCATCAGCGGTTAGCTGAGGAGTGAAGCCGTTACTGTTGTGCATCTATCTTTAGATGTATAATTTTTAAATTTGTAATGAAAAATTAACTTTACTTATATCCTCAGCAGGAGGTTATGGTATCGTGTTGCCCAATACTTCCATACAAACTACTAGCCCTTGGTGGACTAATGCAGTGATTATTACCTGGGTGTTACGACAACTGCATCATCAATTCAAGATTGGTAGGTCAATTTCCCTCGTCAGCGATAAAACGTCTGGTGAATTGGGAGATGAAACATCTACGATACCCTCAACAAAGTCGCAATGTGAACTCTCAAGGGGAGTGCAGTATGCTCTCAGGCTGAGCGCCTTGGGGATGAGTAGCGCGATCGCATTTTCTAGTAACTTTGCTTCTGCTCAGATTATCCCCGATGGTACATTAGGTGCTGAAAGTTCTGTCTTGACACCCAACGTCAATATTGAGGGGTTTCCGGCTGACCAAATTAATGGTGGAGCAATACGAGGGGCGAACCTGTTCCACAGTTTCTTGGACTTCAATATAGGAGAGGGACAACGGGTCTATTTTGCCAATCCTGTTGGAATAGAGAATATCCTCAGTCGAGTAACTGGCAGTAACCTCTCAGCCATTCTCGGCACATTGGGGGTGGATGGGGGAGCAAACTTGTTTTTCCTCAATCCCAATGGCATCATCTTTGGACCAAATGCAACGCTAGATATTGCGGGTTCGCTGATGGCGAGTACAGCGAACAGTCTAGTATTTGAAAATGGTTTACACTTTAGTGCCACAAATCCAGAGGCTCCACCGCTTCTGACAATTAATCTGCATCCCGGCTTGCAGTACGGATCGAATCAGTCGAGCGTGATTAGCAATGCTGGGAACTTAGCCGTAGGACAAAATCTCACCCTAGCTGCAGGAAAACTTGACTTACAAGGTCAGTTAAGTGCAGGACAAGACTTGACGATGCAAGCTAGCGATAATGTCAGGGTGCGAGATAGTGCAACAAATCCCTTCATCGCTTCGGCTGGGGGTCAACTACTAGTTGAGGGTGAGCAGGGAGTTGATATCTTTGCCCTCAATCATCCAGAAAGCGGCTTCTTCTCCGTGGGAGATATGATCTTGCGCTCAGGCAACACGGTGGGAGGAGATGCTCACTATACGGCAGGTGGCAATTTTAGGATCGAGCAGCTTGATGGTACTCCAGGGAATTTGTACAGCCCCCATGATCCAGTAATTCGAGCCAATGGTGATGTATTACTCAACTCCTACACAGGAGCTTCCCTGCACATTTTCGCTGGGGGTAGCGTAGACATTCCTGCTTTTGTTTGGATTCAAGGAGCAGACCCAGTTAATGGAATCGTTGAGGATGTTGTGCTGTCCGATGGAAAGGTTGTGTCAATTGATGGGAGAACTCAACCAACCCTCGACATCCGCGCTGGAACAACCGCCTTTGGCATACCCTTTTTCAATACAGGAACTCCTACTAGTGCAGATATCAGAGTTGGCACAATTGTTTTTGCGGGTGCAGACTCCGATTTTGTAGATGGGCCAGCAATTCCCTTGGCAGGGACGATTTTGTTGACGAATCAGTACTTGCCCAATCCCGATTTGACAGGAGATATTGTTGTTCTACCCACGCAGCAAGTTCTTGGCACAACAGATCGGGCAATTTTGAATGGTGATTTTGCCAGTGGTGGCACCGTCGCAATGAACTCTCGCGGCAACATCACAATCAATGGTGTCATCAACGCTGATGCTGTTCTTTTTGACAATACGTTGTTTGGTAATGGCGGCGATGTCGCCTTAGTGGCTGATCGTGATATCACCCTTACCCCTGGCTCTTTAATCAACTCCTCTGGTTTATTAGGCGGTAACATTAGGCTCAATAGCGGTGGCACAATCTCTGTAACAGGCTTACAAACCTTAGACAGAATCAGCGGCATTGCCAGCATTAACAGTGGTATCGCACCTGGCTTGAGGGGCGGCAACATTGATATTGTTGCCGATTCACTTTTCATATCTGATGGTGCTGTCCTAATCAGCAGCACAGTAGGACAAACGGATGCTGGCAACATATCCATACAAGTTAATGATTTAGTTTCACTCACCAACGAAAGTCAAATTAGAGGCGTTGTCGAGTCTGGAGCGATTGGCAGGGCATCTGACATTGACATCCAAGCGCGATCGCTTTTTGTCGCAGGTGGCTCTCAAATCAATTCTGTTTTGTTTCGAGAACAAGGCGATGGACAGGGAAATATCATTCCTGGTGGACAGGGCAGTGGTGGAAGTATTCGGGTTAATGCCACTGACTCCATCACGCTTTTTGGAATTGGCTCTACAGGCTTTTCCAGTGGTTTATTGGCTCTTACGGAGCGAGGAGCTTTTGGCCCAGCCGGAAATATTACTGTCAATACAGGGGATTTTTTGGTAGTTAATGGGGCTGTTGTCCAAGCTAGCACCTTCAATCCAGGAGATGGGGGCAACATTGTTATTAACACGACCAACTTTGCAGCGGTTGATGGTGGTCAAGTACTCAGCCTCAGCCGCAATACAGGTGATGGTGGAATAATTCAACTCAATGCTACAGATACGATCACCCTTTCTGGAAAAGACCCTAACTTTGCAGAGCGGCTCGCTCGAATTGATGAATACCTCCAATTACCGGGACAAACTGATCAACAAGATGATGTTCTTCCTATTGGACTTTCCAATAGCGGACTATTTGTTACCAACCTTGGGGATGGTTTAGCGGGTGACATTACGCTGACAGCAAAGTCGGTTTTCTTATCTGATGCCGCTTTCGTGGAAGCTAGCACTTACGGAGGTGGAAATGGCGGGAACGTCTTGATCCAAGCTCAGTCACTTTCTCTACTCAGAGGCAGCGAAGTTCTGGCTCAAACTTTTGGTGCAGGGAAGGCTGGTGATATTACAGTTGAGCCTTTAGACCCAGCTAGTCCCTCTTTTGTGACTCTCTCTGGAATTGCTCCGTTCTCAACGCTTGATGTAGATGGCAATCCGGATGGCGGATTCTCAAGTGGTTTATTTGTCACAACTGAGGATTCCGCCACAGGTCAGGGTGGTAGCATCAATGTCACGACAGGTGCCTTGCGAATTGAAGATGGTGCCGTTTTGAGCGCAAGAGCCAGAAGTGATTTTGATACTAGAGGTGGTGATATTACAGTGAATGTCAACACACTGGATATCACCAATGGTGGACAAATTCTGACTACTGCCTTTAGTAATGGTTTGGCGGGTGGCATCACAGTCAATGCGACGGGTGACATCTCCATTTCTGGTTTTGACAATAGCTACTATGACCGATTTGATGCTCTGGAACAGGCGTTCCTAGATGCTGGTGCAACTCCAGAGGAGGCTTTGAGGGGTGCAACCTTCATTGTTGATCCAGTCAATCCTGCCAGTGGCTTGCAGGCTCAGTCATTAGAGATTAACACGATAGGCAGTGGGAATATTAATATTACAAGCACAACAGGGTCACTTTTTGCAAGTAATAATGCTGAGCTGAGTACGGGCACGGCAGGAAGCGGGAATGCCGGGATTATCAATATCCAAGTTGCTGGGGGAGTCTTTCTCGACAATGCGAGAATCTTCAGCACCGTGGAACCGGGTGCGATCGCAAATGGGGGTCAGATCAATATCCAGGCAGGGACACTGTCCTTAGCAAATGGCTCTGGACTACAAACTCTAGTTCGCCAAGCCGATACGAACAGAGGACTCCCCGGTGGGCAAGGAGAGGCTGGCGATGTCAACGTAGATATAGTGGGTGCTGTCACTCTGTCCAACAGCGGAATCTTTAGTCAACTAGAACAGGGAGCGATGGGTAAAGGTGGCAACATCAATTTAGACGCCGCATCGCTTTACATGACAAGTAGTGAGCTTGCGGCTGGTACGTTTGGTATGGGAGCAGCCGGAAATGTACTGGTACAGGTTGATGATTCTGTCCTACTCACTACAGACAGCACAATTAGAAGCCTTGTAGAGCAAGGAGGTGTTGGTGATGGAGGGAACATTGATGTTACAGCGCGATCGCTAACTCTACTAGACGGTTCTCAGATTTCTGCAAGTGTTTTCCGTGAAGAAAATGGGATTCCTGGTGGCAAAGGAAGAGCGGGAAATCTTCAAATTACTGCCCCTGAATTTGTTTTCCTTTCTGGAATTGGTTTTAATGGATTCTTTAGTGGCTTGCTAGTGAGTACTGAACAAGGAGCAGAAGGCTCAGCGGGCAGCATTACCGTTAACACAGGTGACTTTTACATAACAAACAATGCCTTTGTCACCGCTGAGACTCAAAATGCCAGCGAAGCCGGAAGCATCATCCTCAATGTCAACGGGAACCTCACCATTGAGAATCAGGGCTTTGTATCCGTCAGTGGTAAAGGCTCAGGAAATCCCGGCAACCTAGAGATTACAGCGGATTCGATCGTTCTGAACCAAGGTGGCAGACTGCAAGCGACAAGCGCTTCTGGTGCAAACGCCAACATCACGTTGCGTGTGCAAGATTCGATCATTATGAACGGAGACCCTTTGTTTGGTAGTGAAATCTCTGCTGAAGCATTTAACAATGGTGCAGGGGGAAATATAGACATTACCGCTTTGGCGATCCTCGCCGTCCTCCCGGAAAACAGTGACATTGTTGCCAATGCCTATGCCGGAACAGGGGGCAACATCACAGCTAGAGGCCCATCAGATGGCCCGATAATCGTCCGAGGATTCAGGCAGTTTGAAGAAACAGTAGGGCGTACTCCACAAAGCGACTTTGTGGCAAGTTCTGACTTAGGAATAGATGGCTCTGTCGAAATCAATACAGAAGATAATCTCGAATCCCCACTGCCAGCCGAACCCATTGATGCAACTCGGCTAATTGCTCGGACTTGTAGCGCTACGAGAAACTCAAGGCAGGAAGAAAGCCGCTTTACAGTTATTGGGCGTGGGGGCTTGCCGCCTAACCCAAACAGCCCACTTCAGAGTGAATCCATAGTAACCAACTGGGTAGGAGTTGACCAACCTGTTGAGAATCCGACAGACGAGCCAACTTCAGCAACACCTGAAAGTGTGGCTCCTACTGCGACTAATGTGCCAAAAACTTCCACGTATACTGAAGCCCAAGGGTGGGTAATTGGTGAAAAGGGCGAAGTAATCCTTACCGCACAAACACCCACTGTCACACCTCATAATTCCTCGCTGGCAGCAGTTGTCTGTAATGGTTCATAGAGTGTATTTGCGTCAATATTCGTCGTGCTTGTCTTTAAGTCTGTTGGTGTTGACCAGCAGCTTATATGTTGAATCTGTGAAGGCACAGACAGTTGAAGAAACGGCAGAGTGTTCGATTAATCTCTCCTCTTGCTATTCTCCTGCAAGGGAGGTTGCACAATCACAGGATGATTTTGTTGTAGGAGCGTATAGAACCGGAACTTTCGAGGGCGAAAGCCTTGCGCCCCTACAAGAATTTTGTCGCCCAACAGAAGCGACAGATGTCATCCCTAAATCATGCAATGCTCCTGCAAGCATAGAGGATTCAGTTTCCCCTATTCCCTTACACAAAGGGGAAACGGGAGGAGAGCAGTTAGCTTTATCTACACCATCTGAAGTTGATACCGTTCAAGCTACCGACTCACAGAAAATTGGAGGGGAAGTGCCCGTGCTTCAGTCGAGGGAGGAACCGACATCCGCCGATTTCGGCAGTGGGGAATGGCGAAAGGCTACCTCTTTCCAATTCCCAATTCCCAATTCCCAATTCCCGCGAAATCCCCCGTACTTCAGTCGGGACTTAATCGCGCAAACTCCCCAAGTCCCGCAACTGCCTTCAAATATCGACGAGCTACCAACAGATGTACAAGAACAAGAGCCACCTTCCGAAGCGCCACTAGAACCGCAACCGCCAACACAGTTGCCACCGCCAGACGAGTTACTGAACTCACCACAGGGGATTCCCCCAACACCGGATCCTATACCTGGTAGAGTTCCAGAAACGATTACGGTTGAACGGTTCGAGTTTGAGGGCAATACCGCAATTAGTGATGAAGACTTAGCAGAAGCGACGGCTCAATTTACGAATAAATCCATTTCATTTGCCGAACTCTTCCAGGCTCGTTCCGCTGTTACCCAGTTGTACCTTGAGCGAGGGTATATTACCTCTGGTGCGCTCATCCCACTGCAAACGATTGAAGGCGGTGTGGTCAGAATTCAGGTGGTTGAAGGGGGATTGGAATCCATTAATGTTAGGGGAACCGAACGGCTGAATCCGAGCTATGTGCGATCGCGTCTGGAAATTGCCACAGAAAAACCCTTAAATCGCGATCGCCTCCTAGAAGCTTTGCAACTGTTGCAACTTGACCCCCTGATTCAAAACCTGTCAGCGGAATTGGCAGCCGGAACCGAACCGGGCTTAAGCGTACTAGACGTGGTGGTGACAGAAGCTGAAACGTTTAGCGTGCAATTCAGCGCTAACAACAACCGCGCACCCAGCGTTGGCACCTTTGATCGGGGAGTACAGATCAACCAAGCTAACTTACTGGGAGATGGTGATGGTTTGAGCTTGGGCTACAACAATACCAGCGGTAGTAATGGGCTAAATATTAGCTATACCCGACCCGTCAATCCCCAGAATGGCACCCTCACCTTTAGCTTTGGCACCACAAATAGTCAGGTAATTGAGCCTCCCTTTGAACGACTTGACATTGAGGCAGACTCGCGCTACTACGAACTCACATTCCGTCAGCCAATCTATCGAACTCCCACAGAAGAATTTGCCTTTGGTTTGACGGCAACACGCCAGGAAAGTGAAACCTCACTATTGGAGATTCCCTTCGCCCTTTCTTTGGGAGCAGATGAACAGGGACGGACTCGCATTTCCGCTGTGCGCTTTTTCCAGGAATGGACAAAGCGTAATAGTAATGAAGTCATCGCCGCCCGTTCCCAATTCAGCTTCGGAACTGGCGCATTCGATGCCACGATTAACGAAGAGGCTCCCGATAGCCGCTTTTTTAGCTGGCGAGGACAAGCGCAGTGGGTACGCCTTTTGGCTCCCGACACTCTGTTACTGGTTCGTGCCGATGCCCAACTCGCAGATCGGGCGCTTGTGCCTTTAGAGCAGTTTGGCTTGGGGGGTCAAGAAAGCGTTCGAGGTTATCGCCAGGATATCCTCCTAACCGATAATGGTGTACTAGCCTCAGCCGAGGTACGGATACCTGTTCTTCGTTTACCGCAGCTAGAGGACAGCATTGTACAGCTAGCTCCATTTGTTGATATCGGCGCAGCTTGGAACAATTCAGGTAGACCTGACCCTGACCAAAATGTACTAGCATCAATTGGTCTCGGCTTACAGTGGCAGTTGGGCGATATCCTCACCCTTCGCCTAGATTACGGCATTCCCCTTGTGTCTATTTCTTCAAGTGACCGGACATGGCAAGAAAGCGGCTTTTACTTTTCCATCATTGCATCTCCTTTCTGAAGCGAAAAACTCTCTTTGTTGGGCTTTTTCTCGCTTCCTTTTTACTTGTCCAAGGGTTTGCCTGGTTCTGGGACATGGAGCGATCGCCTGTTTTTGCTAAAAATTCCGCTGATGTTCCAGTTGTTCAGGGATTACCCAATACCTCTCAGTTGCTGCAACAGGGTAGAGAACTCTATGAAGCAGGACGTTACTCAGAGGCAATCTCGGTTTTACAACGGACTTTAGCGGCATTCCAAAGTGAGGGAGATGTCCTCCGGCAAGCGATAACCTTGAGCAATCTTTCCTTGGCGTATCAGAAAGTTGGTTCCTGGACTGAGGCAGAAGAAGCGATCGCAAATAGCTTAAAACTCCTGCAAGCGGAAGAAGCTGTCGGCAACGTGTCAGAGAAGACAACCCAACGATTGCAAATTCTCGCCCAAACCTTGGATATTCAAGGTAGTCTGCAACTTGCGATCGGACAGCCCGAACAAGCACTGACGACTTGGCAACAGGCAGCCGCTACCCATACTCAACTCGGCAATCAGGCGGGAGTGATTGGCAGCCGCATTAACCAAACTCAAGCGCTGCAAGCTCTAGGCTTATACCGTCGCGCCTTATCAACATTAGAGGAACTCAACAAAACTCTTCAAAATCAACCCGACTCACTCAACTTAGCGATTGGCTTGCGTAGCTTGGGTGATGCCTTGCAACTAGTAGGCGACCTTGATAAATCGGAAGAGGTTTTAAAACAAAGCTTGGAAATTGCCCAGCGCTTGCAATCTCCTGCCCATATCAGTGCGGCTTTGTTCAGCTTGGGTAATACAATTCGCGCTCAACACAGTAGCAACACCACTCAGCAACAGCGTAGCCCTGACACGGCGATATCGTTCTATCAACAAGCCGCTGAATTCTCCACTTCAGCGACAATCAAGGTACAGGCACAGTTAAATCAACTGAGTTTGTTAGTGGAAACGGAGCGATTTTCAGAAGCAGAGGCGCTAGTATCCGAGATTCAGTCGCTACTGGCAGATTTACCACCCAATCGAGCAGCCGTCTATGCCCGGATTAACTTAGCTCAGAGTTTGCTCAAGCTATCGGGTGCTGAAAGTAAGCAAGCCGCCGAACAATTAGCTGTTGCAATCCAACAAGCGAGAAACTTAGGTGACCAACGGGCTTTAGCTTATGCTCTGGGAAATCTTGGTGGATTGTATGAAAAAACTGGGCAATTGAGTGATGCGAAGGACTTAACAGAGGAATCACTACTTCTCGCTCAAACGATTAATGCCTCGGATATTTCCTACCGTTGGCAGTGGCAATTAGGACGATTGCTAAAAGCACAGGGCGATCGCGAAGGTGCGATCGCGGCTTACACAGCGGCTGTTGATACTCTCAAAGCTCTACGCAGTGACTTGGTTAGTATCAACCCAGATGTTCAATTCTCATTTCGGGAAAGCGTCGAACCTGTATATCGCGAACTCGTTAGCTTGTTATTAGAATCCGATGGCGGTGAACCCAATCAAAACAATCTTGCACAAGCCCGTGTTGAAATTGAATCTCTCCAGCAAGCAGAACTGGTGAACTTCTTCCGAGAAGATTGCCTAAATGCAACCGCAATCCAAATTGACCAGATCGACCAGAAAGCCGCTGTCATCTATCCAATTGTTCTTGAAGACCGCTTAGAGGTTGTTTTATCGCTGCCCAACACTACATCCCTAAGCCATTATGCAACTCGTCTACCTCAAGCTGCTGTGGAAGATGTTTTTACGAGGTTGCGTGCTGCTGTTTCTCCCGATGGTATTGGTGATAGAGGCATAGGAGTCACAGGCAGGGAAGAGTGTCGCTCTCTAGGCATTCAGGGGAGAGCGTGCACTGCGCCTCCAGGACAACAGGAGGCGTACTTACCACTGGCTCAGCAGGTGTACGATTGGTTAATTCGACCTGCTGCCTCGGAGATTGCCGCCAGTGACGCGAAAACGCTTGTCTTTGTGCTGGATGGTCCCTTACTGAATCTGCCAATGGCAGTCCTGAATGATGGGGAGCAGTTCTTAGTTGAGAAATATGCGATCGCACTGACTCCAGGATTGCAACTCCTCGACCCAAAACCCCTACTACGCGGTAAACTCACTGCTCTCAAAGCTGGACTCACAGAAGCGCGGGATACATTCCCTCCCCTCCCGTATGTTGGGCAGGAATTAGAACAAATCCGATCCGAAGTCCCAGGTGAACTGCTACTCAATCAGGACTTTACCAGCAGCGCCATCCAAAGCGCGATTGACTCGGTACCTTTTCCCGTTGTTCACCTGGCAACCCACGGTCAATTTAGTTCCAACGCTGAAGAGACATTCATTCTCACTTGGGATGACCGCCTCAACGTGAATGAGATCAACAGCCTCCTACGAGCGAGAGAAGACAGTGGTAGAAATGCTATTGAACTCTTGGTTCTCAGTGCTTGCCAGACAGCAACTGGAGATAAACGAGCCGCCTTGGGGCTAGCGGGTATAGCCATACGCGCTGGGGCACGCAGTACACTAGCAACATTATGGTCTGTCAGTGATGCTGGCACCGCAGAACTAATGGTGCGATTCTATCGGCAGTTAGCTGATACAACGATTACCAAAGCCGAAGCCCTCCGCCGCGCTCAAGTTGAGCTACTAAAAGGCGATTATTCAGATCCTTTTTACTGGGCACCTTACGTTTTGGTAGGAAATTGGTTGTAATTAGTTATTAGTTGTTGGTTATTGGTTGTTAGTGTGGTCGATAAGTTGCACAATTTGATTTGATGTCCCGATAGATGCACAACTTTTGATTTTGGGTTGGATAGAGCGATCGCATCTCCCAAACCTAACCCAACCTAATTGGTTCTTTTGGCTGTTGTCTAACAACTAACAACCAATAAATAACAACTAACAACAACTATTCAAGTTCTAAAAATAACCTGTCCATTTTGAGTTGCTACAAGTTGCATTCTCAAGGGTCCAGAGGTGGAGGTAGATTCTTGAGCAACTGCTTTCACATCTAGCGGTTGCCCATACTGATTTAGCTGCTCAACGAAGCGAATAATCGTGATCAGGCGACCATCTCCGACTTGGATATCACCCAAAACACCAGCACGACGCGCACGGAACTCGGCGGCTGCCAGCAACTGGTCAAGTCGCTGTCGGATTTCCTCATTGGTCATCTTTGAGGGATCGGCAGAGACTGCCGCCAAAACATCCCCAGATTTAAAGACAGTTTGATTGAGTGCGGCATCGGCAAAGACTTGTATCTGCTTTTCTCCTTCAACGTAGTTACCCGCAGAGAGAATTCGCACCACATAGTCTTTACCATCTTTAATTTGGTTGATTAATTGCTCAACTTGTGTTTGGGTGATTTGTACTAATGGTTGATTGGCATTAGTGTTACCAGAGCGAGTAGTGTCAACTGCTGTCCGATTTGCTTCTCGCAAAAGTTGATCGACCGCTTGATGAGCCGCTGAGGGTTCGAGAATGCGTACAACTCCAGATGCCAACACTTGACCTCGAACCAGCGCGAGATTGCCCTGACGCAAGGCTCGATAGTTTTGGTAGTACTGTTCTAGAACTCGCACTTCCCGTTCTAAATAAGCGAGTTGCTTTTCTCCTTCTTGAAGTTGTTTATCTCGTTCGGCAATTTGAAATTCTCGTTGTGTGACTTGTTCTGCCAATTCCTGGAGGCGAGTTTCACGCTGAGTAATTGCGTCTTTAAGTTGTTGTTCTAGTTCTTTAAAGCGAGCTTCACGCTGAGCGATAACCTGATCGCGCAGGGCAATTCGCTCATCTAGTTCGGCAATGGCTTGGTCTTGTTTGGCAAGTTCCTGATTACGTTCATTAATGGTTCTGCCTCGCCTGACTAGTTCTTCGTCACGTTGTGCTACTTGTGCTTTTAATTGAGTAACTTGGGTCTGTAGTTGAGTCGTTTGCTCCTTGAGTTGAGTAATTTGCTGATTTAGTTGAGTAATTTGCTGAGTCAGTTGATTCTTCTGCTGGAGTAGTTGCTGGCGTTCTGCAAGGAGAGATTTAATTTCTGAACGCAGAGTGGCAGCTTGTTGAGAAACATTCTTCAGTTGTGTCCGGGCTTGCTGGAAATTTCGATTAGTGACATCAAGGCGCTGCTGAACCTCAGCTTGCTGGGTTCTAGTTTTAACTAACTCGCTTTCAACCTGGCTTTTCTGAGCATTAATTATGTCAATTTCACCCCTAGCGATTCTCAGTCTTTTTTGAATATTGTCAAGTTCAAAAATCCCTTTGCGGAGTGAGTCGCTTGTCGCAAATAAGATCCCCAGCGTTGAGGCAGAAATCAGGCTGCCAGTGATGATGGTAACAACAGTAGCCGTTTTGCGAGGACGTAGATTGAATAAACTTAGCCGCGCCTTACCAACTCGCGTACCAATGCGATCGCCCAAGGTTGCGATCACGCCCCCTAATACTAAAATTGCCACGATCAGGATGTAGCCGCTGGTCATCGCTTCCGCTTAATCTGTCCAGATACAGCCTATCTTATGCTTGTGGGGCGTTATGTCTTCTTTTGTGAAAAAAGCCGTGTCGTCTGTCAATTAGCGTTTACAGCCAACTCTCAACTCGTCTGGTATTGTGGACAACGCAGGATAAAGACCTAAGTCTTTATTCCTAGTGCAGCATGGCTCAAATAAGTGACCAGTTAACAACAGAGCCAAAACTGAGACGTATAAGCCTTTCGACCTTTTGCCTTCTGCCCCCTTCCTTCTGCCTTCTTGAACTAGTTTAGTCAGTGAACCGGCTCTTTAAGATTTTGTTCACGTAAACTGCTGACTCAAAGCCACTGGATTGTGAACAGTAATTTTTTTCTTGTGAATGGAAATCATTTTTTCTGAGCGAAGGTCTCCCAGTAAACGAGTAACTGTGACACGAGTTGAGCCAATGGCTTCTGCGATCGCTTGATGGGAAAGCTTCAGATCAATTGTGATCCCCTCAGCTGTTGGTACCCCAAAGTCACGACACAGAATCAACAAAAAGCTGACTAATCGAGAACCCATATCCCGGTGAGCTAGCGTCTCAATCATCATTTCGGTTTGTAAAATCCGAGACGATAATCCTCGAAGCATCAACATTGACAGATCTGAGTTGTCCTTGAGCGATTGCTCTACCTGGTCAATTGGAGCAGAAAGCAGTTCTACGGGTGTAAAGGCAACGGCGTGGTAAAACCGATCAGAACGGTGACCCGTAATCAGCGACAGGACACCAAAAACACTATTCTCTCGTAACAGGGCTACGGTGATTTCTTCCCCTGCCTCATAAACTCTAGAGAGCTTTACAGCCCCCTTCATTAAAAAGTAGACTCGTTCCGCTGGGTCTCCGGGGAAGAAAATTGTCTTGCCCCGCTCAAAGGTTTCGACAACTGGTGGAAATGCTCCACCACCCATCTGACGGAACACATTTGCTAGCGGTCTATCCTGCGTTACGACCATATCTTTTGCTCGCTTGCCAACCCCCTGGCAACTTAATGTGTTAAATCAATTCCGGTAAAGCTTGAGACTTATAACCTGGCTCTCAAAAATTCCTGAATGTATCCAAGAATACTTAATCTGACTCCTTGATTGTTTTTTGTACAAATTGATACATAATTTGTTTTGGTGTCAGTAAAAACTTAACCCTGCAAGTAAAAACCGACCTTTTGAGGGTCAGGATGTATTACATGATTTCCCGGTTGGTTAGACCTTTGTCTAGCTAGACGGCGATCATACCAGGTAGAGCAAGCGCAAATGCGACTATCACCCTTGAAAATTACCCTTCAAGTAACCATCCAACTGCCTTTAAGATAGAATATTATGCTTAATTTAACTGGAAAAAACGCACTTGTTACCGGGATCGCAAATAACCGCTCAATTGCTTGGGGAATTGCCCAGCAGCTACACAAGGCGGGAGCAAATCTTGGTATTACTTATTTACCGGATGACAAGGGTCGCTTTGAGAAAAAAGTCAAAGAACTGGTAGAACCTCTCGAACCCAGTATTTTCTTACCTTGCAATGTCCAAGACGATGCCCAAATTGAAGAGACGTTCAAGGCGATCGCGAGTAACTGGGGCAAACTGGACATCCTAATTCACTGTCTTGCCTTCGCCAGTAAAGACGATTTAACAGGAGATTTTAGCAAAACCTCAAGGGCAGGCTTTACCCAAGCCATGGAAATCAGTACCTACTCGCTGACGCAACTAGCTGGTGCAGCGAAACCCTTGATGACTGAAGGCGGCAGTATTGTCACCCTGACTTATTTGGGAGGTGTGAAGGTAATTCCTAATTACAACGTGATGGGAATTGCCAAGGCGGGGCTAGAAATGAGTGTCCGTTACCTTGCTTCTGAATTGGGACCCAATAACATTCGAGTAAACGCGATCTCAGCAGGCCCAATTCGGACTTTGGCATCCTCAGCCGTTGGCGGCATCCTGGATATGATTCATCATGTGGAAGAAGTTGCCCCACTGCGGCGTACTGTTACCCAGCTAGAAGTCGGCAATGCTGCTGCATTTTTATGTAGTGATTTAGCAAGCGGTATTACAGGTCAGGTTTTATATGTGGATGCTGGTTACGAAATAATGGGGATGTAGGGAAAGGCAAAAGGTAAGCGGCTGCCCTTCAAACTTGGTAGCATTTCTCACAATTTATTCGCTCTTAATTGATTAAGCAGATTCTATGCAGATAAGCGATAACCGTAACGGGATTCCTTTGGATCGGACTATTTCTAACACCCAGAACCACGATACTCGGTTCCCCACGCGGACGGCGACAGTCAGCCGCACCACTGGCGAAACGGATGTGCAAGTGTCTCTAAATTTAGATGGTGTGGGTAGTTGCACCGCCGCCACTGGCATCCCATTTTTAGACCATATGCTGCATCAGATTTCATCTCATGGGCTAATTGATTTAGACGTGCAGGCGAAGGGAGACTTGGAAATTGATGATCACCATACCAATGAAGATGTAGGGATCACATTGGGGATGGCTTTGGGGAAAGCATTAGGCGATCGCAAAGGAATCGTCCGCTTTGGTCATTTCTTTGCACCTCTGGATGAAGCTTTAGTACAGGTAACCCTCGACTTCTCCGGACGTCCTCACCTAAGCTATGGCTTAGAAATTCCGACGCAGCGTGTTGGTACATACGACACGCAACTTGTGCGAGAGTTCTTTGTGGCGTTGGTGAATCATAGCCAGATGACGCTGCACATCCGCCAACTTGATGGAATCAACTCGCACCACATCATTGAAGCAACGTTCAAAGCCTTTGCACGGGCAGTCCGGATGGCAGTGGAAATCGATCCCCGTCGCGCTAGTATGATCCCTAGTTCTAAGGGCGTGTTGTAGGGTTACTCACTACGCAATGAAAGCAAGCTTACTTGCAAGGCGCGATATTAGAGCGTGTCAACTCTACTGACCAAAAAAGGCAAAGGGCAGAAGGCAGAAGGAATGCCTTCGCTCTTTGCCCACGACTTTTATGGAGTAAGAGTATCAATCTGACCTCGTTCACTGCATTTATAATGAGGCATTTGAGCGTTTAGGTGCCGTTACGTTCAGTCCTAATGGTAATAGGATTGCTATATGACTTCGCTGACTTTGCCGCTGGTGTTTAATCTACATCAGGTTAATTTGACTGATGAGCAGTTCTATCAAATCTGTATCAACAATCCAGAGATTTCTTTGGAACGCAATCCACAGGGAGCATTGATTATTATGCCGCCCGTTGGTGGAGAAAGCGGTAGTAGTGAAATAGAGTTAGGAACAGATTTAACAATCTGGAACCGCCAATCCAAGCTAGGTAAAGTATTTAGTTCATCGACACTGTTTAAGCTGCCGGGTGGGGGCAATCGCTCTCCGGATGCTGCCTGGGTAGAGTTGTCACGCTGGATAGCACTAACCCCAGAACAACGCCAGAAGTTTCCCCCCATTGCGCCTGATTTTGTGATGGAACTGCGATCGCGCACAGATGATCTGGCAATGCTGCAAGCAAAGATGCAGGAGTATTTGAATAGCGGTGTCAGGTTAGGTTGGATGTTTAACCCGCAGGAACAGCAGGTAGAAATTTATCGGCAAGGACAACCCAAAGAAACTTGCCTACTGCCAACAGAACTCTCTGGCGAATCTGTCTTACCAGGATTTTTGCTCAGAGTAGAGCGATTTGAGGAATAACCGATTTTTATTGAATTAGCTTTTTAGTTTTTTAGCTTTGAGATTGTTAGGAATTCGTCCCAGTAATATGAATTACTTAAAATAATGCGACAAGGAGAGGCGCAACTGACGGGGTGAAGAACCCCTACAGATTCACAAAATAAGTCTTGAAAAAGGTTACTGTCGCTAGATTTAGGAAGTGCTAGGATGCTGTCTAATCCTCTAGTCCCTGAAGTTAGAACATGGACGCGATCGCATTTCTTACCGTTGTTGGCGGCATAATCGGCATTATTGCAGGCTCAGTACAAGTCCTAGATTATGTAGAAAAGCGACGCGAGAAGCTCTCAAAGATTGAACTAGTAGTACCATCACGTCCAACTCAGCCAAATCTAGAAATACCCTCTTTTCCTGGCAATCTGCAAGTCATGCCACCTGAGTTACAGACTTCAGTAGCTGCAAAGTGCCGTCAAGATTGGGGAGAAGCGGTTGAGGTATCTGTCTTCTACGGGCGTACTGAAGAACTCAATACATTAGAGCAGTGGGTTATATGCGATCGCTGCCGATTAGTCGCCTTATTAGGAATGGGAGGCATTGGCAAAACGTCCCTATCTATCAAACTGGCACAAAAAATTCAGGACAATTTCGATTATGTTATCTGGCGCAGCCTGACGAATGCTCCACTCATACAAGATATCCTGGCAGATATTATCAAATTTCTGTCTAACCAGCAGGAAACTAATTTACCAGAAGACACTGGAGCAAGAATTTCACGACTAATTGATTATCTCCGTTCATCACGTTGTCTCTTAATTCTTGATAATGCTGAGTCAATTTTGCAAGGAGATAATGATGCTGGACAATATCGAGAAGGTTGTGAGCAGTATGGCAAACTAATTCAACGCATTGGAGAAACAAACCATCAAAGCTGCTTAATATTAACAAGTCGAGAGAAACCTGGAGAAATTGCCACTTCGGAAGGAGAAACCCATACTGTCCGTTCTTACCAAATGCCAGGATTGAAAGCGGTTGAAGGGGAAGAGATTTTTCAAGCTAAAGGTCTTTCTGGCTCAGATGATGAACAAAAAAAGTTAATCGACTTCTATAAAGGCAATCCTCTAGCATTAAAGATTATTGCGACAACAATTAAAGAAGTATTTGATGGCAATATTCAAAATTTTTTAGCCAATGGCTCAGTAATATTTGGTCGAGTTCGTGATTTATTAGACCAGCAATTGAATCGTTTGTCAGATTTAGAGCAAGAAGTGATGTACTGGTTGGCGATTAATCGAGAACCCGTCTCAGTTTTAGAATTGCGGGAGGATATTGTATCGCTGAAATCACCGCCAAAGTTGATTGATGCAGTGCAATCCTTGGTAAGGCGCTCTTTAATCGAGAAAAGTGGCACCCTCTTCACACTGCAACCTGTGGTGATGGAGTATCTAACTGACCGATTGATTGAACAGATCTGTGATGAGATTAAAATAGGAAAAGTTGAAGTTGTTAATCGCTATGCTCTAATAAAAGCGACAGCGAAAGATTACATCAGAGAAAGTCAAGTTCGCCTGATTCTTAAACCCATTGCGGATAAGTCTACGGTAGAGAGGCACGATTGTGCGTCCCTACAACAAATGCTTTCAATATTACGAGAGCAATCTTCTCGTCAACCAGGGTACGCAGCTGGAAATATTCTCAATCTGCTTTGCTATCTCCAAACAGATTTAAGTGGCTATGACTTTTCTAACTTGAAAGTTTGGCAAGCTTACCTACAAGGTATGACTTTGCAACGTGTGAATTTTGCTTACTCAGACTTAGCCAAATCGGTTTTTACTCAAGCCTTCGACAGAATTGTATCAGTAGCATTTAGCCCAGATGGAAAACTTTTAGCCACAGGTGATGTAGTTGGTCAAGTTCGCATTTGGCAAGTTGTGGATGGTCAGCAACTGATAAGTTTTCAGGGACATACCAATTGGGTAGCATCAATTGCTTTTAGTTCAGATGGTAAGCTGCTTGCCGTTACTGGCAGTAGTGACTCAACGGTGAAGCTGTGGGAGGTTATCACTGGACAGTGTGTGCGAATTTTGCCAGGGCATACCGGTTGGGTATCGTCGGTGGCTTTCAGTCCCGATGGTCAAACCCTAGCTAGTGGCAGTAGTGACCTAACTGTGAGGCTGTGGGAGGTCAGCACTGGGCAGTGTCTCCGTATTTTGCAGGGTCATACTGATAGGGTATGGTCAGTTGCTTTCAGTCCTGATGGTCAAACCCTAGCTAGTGGCAGTAATGACCTAACTGTGAGGCTGTGGGAGGTCAGCACTGGGCAGTGTCTCCGTATTTTGCAGGGTCATACTGATAGGGTGCGGTCGGTGGCATTCAGTCCCAATGGTCAAACTTTGGCTAGTGGTAGTGCTGATCAAACAGTGAAGCTGTGGGAAGTTAGCACGGGTCATTGTTTGAAAACTCTACAGGAAGATACTAATGGCACAAGGACAATTGCCTTTAGTCCCGACGGTCGAATCTTAGCCAGTGGCAATTATGACCAAACAGTGAAGCTGTGGGAGGTCAGCACTGGGCAGTGTCTCCGTATTTTGCAGGGTCATACTGATAGGGTGTGGTCGGTTGCTTTCAGTCCTGATGGTCAAACTTTGGCTAGTGGCAGTGATGACCAAACAGTAAGGCTGTGGGAGATCAACACTGGGCAAGGTCTCCGTATTTTGCAGGGTCACGCGAATAACATCGGGTCGGTTGCCTTTAGCTGTGATAGCCAATGGCTTGCTAGTGGCAGTGGTGACAAAGCAGTGCGGCTGTGGGAGGCTAACACTGGGCAATGCTGGAAAACTCTACAGGGTCATAGCAAGGCGGTAACTTCCGTTGCCTTTAGTCCGAATAGTCAAACCCTAGCTAGCAGTGGTGATAATACAGTGCGGTTGTGGGAAGTCACTACGGGTCATTGTCTCCATGTTTTGCAAGGTCATGGCAGTTGGTGGGTACAGTGCGTTGCCTTCAGTCCTGACGGAAAAACGTTGGCTAGTGGCAGTGGTGACCAAACAGTGAAGCTGTGGGAGGTTAGCACAGGGCAATGTCTGCGGGTTTTGCAAGGTCATCACAGTGAGGTGCGCTGTGTTGCCTTTAGTCGTGATAGTCAACTACTTGCTAGTGGTAGTCGTGACGGAACGGTGCGGCTGTGGGAGGTTAGTACAGGGCAATGCTTGAACGCTCTACAAGGTCATAACGATTGGGTAGAGTGTGTTGCCTTCAGTCCGGATGGTCAAACCCTTGCTAGTAGCAGTAATGACCAAACAGTGAGGTTATGGGAAGTCAGCACTGGGCAATGCCTAAAAACTCTGCAAAGACAAACCAGTTGGGGAGAGTCCCCTGTAATCAGTCCTGATGGTCAAATATTAGCGGGTGGAAGTGATGACTCAAGGGTCGGTTTGTGGCAAGTCAGCACGGGGCAATGCCTGAAAACTCTGCAAGGACATACAGATAAAGTCTGGGCAGTTGCTTTTAGTTCCGATGGTCAAACTTTAGTAAGTGGAAGTCAAGATGAGACCGTTAAGATTTGGAATGTCAAAACAGGTGAATGCTTAAAAACTCTAAGAGCCGATCGCCCTTATGAAGGTATGAATATTACAGGAATTACAGGATTAACTCAAGCTCAAGTAGCTATGTTGAAAACGCTGGGGGCAGTTGAGAGCTAACAATGGAATAAAGGGCGATTTCCTACCTTCAGAAAATTCCTGATGTCCCGATAATGGAAGTAAGTGCTGCAAGGGAGAATAAGTGGCAATGGTAACTTCTATTGTTTCAGATCCATCAGAAATCCTATCGCTGGAAGACTATATGCTTCATCCACCTGATAATACGGAGTGGGTGGATGGACAACTGATCGAGAAACCAGGAATGACAGCAAAGCACAGTCGGGTTCAAGCTAGACTTGCTCGATATTGGGGAAATTACAAAGATGACAGCAGTCAAAGGGGAGACGTTTACACCGAAGCAGCTTGTCGTACTGTTGGGCGATCGCGTCGTCCCGATGTTTCCTACCTCACACCAGAACTCGTCGCGCAATTCGGCGATTTTACCGTACTGCCTCAGAGTTTTCTACTCGTTGCAGAAGTAGCATCCCCGGAAGACAGTGCTGAATAATTGTTTGCTAAAGCTAGAGAATATTTACAATCCGGTTGTCAAGAAGTCTGGCTGTTGTTCCCTGAAAGCCAGTTAGTCTTGATTAACACTCAACAACGCTGGTTAGTATTTAATCCCGGTGATGTGGTTAGCACTCAAACTGTTCTACAAGGTTTTAGTGTGGCAGTTAAGGAACTATTGGCATAAGAGAAAAAGTTAGTAGATTTAGTGTGAAGCCATTCCCCTAACTCGCTGCTAGGCTAATGCCGACACTCCTTACTAACACTAAGGCATTGTGTAGAGAAAATGCGATCGCAATACGGTTTATTGAATAAATTCAAGAGATTAATATGCAAGTACAAACAAAACCACGCCATTACAGTCCTGAAGAATATTTAGAACTAGAAGAGGCGGCTGACTATAAAAGTGAATATCGTGATGGGGAAATCGTACCAATGGCTGGCGGAACAACAAATCACAATAAAATTGCTGGAAATTTTTATGCCAACTTGAAGTTTGCTCTGAGAGGGCAAGGTTACGACATCTATATCGGTGATGTGCGGTTGTGGATACCGCGTTATCGTCAGTACACTTATCCCGACGTGATGCTAATCCAGGAAGAACCCATCTATACAGGAATAGGCACAACTACTGTAATGAATCCCTTGTTGATTGTTGAACTATTATCCAAATCAACTAAAAACTACGACCAAGGAGATAAGTTTCTTTACTATCGGTCGATACCTGAGTTTAAGGAATATATTTTAGTTGACCAGCATCGACATCATGTCATGCAACATACCAAAACCCCTGAAGGGAAATGGTTATTAACTGACCATGAATCTGAAGAGGCAGTTCTAGAACTAACTTCGATTAAATTCCAAATCCAATTGAGTGAAATTTACGAGGTAGTAAATTTTGAAGAGGGTGAAGAGTAAAGACCAAAAACTACGAAATTAATATTTGATCACTCAAATTTACTCGCTATAGAAACAAGCAGATTACTCAATTATCTTTACTCGTCCTTGTCGCACAGCATAAATCAGGCGAGTAATTAAATCTTCATCATCAATGCTAAATGACTCGTTAAACGGCGCTGTCATCAAGTCATACCACTCTCTATACGTTATCTGACCTGTACAGATGGCATTACAAAACAGCTCAGCTAAGTTGCAGAAGTTACTACGGACAGCACACAAATCCTGATCAGTTGTATTTTCCATAACATAAACTCTTGAGCGGCTAGCCTGCTCGCGTAAGACACTACTCTTAGGTTTCCCAGGCATCGAGGCAAGGGAACACCTCTGAGTATTGGAATTATTATTTAATCTTAATCGAAGTAAAATCTAGACTCGATAGTCATATTTAGAAATCGTGGTGGAACAGGAAAATTTTTTCGCATCTCAAGTTCGGCAGCCGCGATTACTAATTCCTCCACCACTCTGGATGTCGGAGGAAGGTTCTTTCGCCCACTTGACGCTTACCCAGCGTTTACCAGCGATTGTCCGACGGGTGCTAGAGGAAAACAACTTCCCTCTAACTATTACACAGAAGTTGGAAAGGCTAATTCAAGAGTTACCTTATGGAATTGTGCGATCGCTTCAAGATGACCAAGGACAAGATTTAGCTGCCTGGGCAACGTATTTAGAACCCTTTGAGGGAAGGCGTTGGATTGATATTCCGTGGTACTTTGCCGAAGTATATCTTTACCGTCGCATCTTAGAAGCTACTCAGTACTTTCTTCCGGGAGAGTGGCAGGGCATCGATCCGTTTGAACCCCAAAAACGCGGCAGCTTGGAGAAAGTGATGCACTCCATCCGAGATATGAGTTCCCAAATCAACACGTTTATCAAGAGTAAGTTGGATAGGGAGGCTGGATCGAACCAAACAGAGTTGATTACTCTACTCTATTTTGCCCTCTGGGGTAACCGCATTGACTTGAGCCTCTTTCCGACTGATGCTGGAGAGCATGAACGCAGCCAAATCGAGACATATCGAGAACAGGCAAATATTTTAGTGGACGATACAGCAATACTTGCTGAGCGAGTTGCCAGTTTTAATGGAGTACGCCTTGATTTTATTGTTGACAATGCTGGTTTTGAACTATTTTGTGACCTATGTTTGGCAGACTTCCTACTAAATACTGGGGCTGCAGGGACAATTTACCTGCACTTGAAGGCTCAACCACTCTTTGTCTCTGATGCGATGGTTAAGGATGTCCACTATACCTTAGAGGTTCTAGCGGCTGATCGTGACAGTGAGGTTCAGTCACTAGCGCATCGCTTACAAGAGCATATTGCTCAGGGTCGTTTGCAATGCTGTGAACATCCTTTTTGGACAGCACCTTTAAGCTTCTGGGAAATGCCTGAAGAGTTGCACCGCGATTTAGCCCAATCCTGCTTGATTTTTGTCAAAGGTGATGCTAATTATCGTCGATGTTTAGGCGATCGCCAATGGACGTTTACAACTTCCTTTCACGACATTGTGTGCTATTTCCCAGCTCCATTTGTTACTCTACGCACCCTTAAGTCTGAAATTGTTGTTGGTCTTCAGTTAGAGCAAGTAGAGGCACTAAACCATGAAGACCCTCAGTGGTTAACGAATGGGCAATGGGGTGTAATCCAGTACTTTTGTCAAGGTTTTTAGGTAGTAGAGCAGTAGCCACGAATGTTAGGACATTAACGGGAGAAGAGCATTCCTTAGCTAGAGGCGATTTTATCCAAAGCTGACCGCTGAAAGCTGACTGCTGATTGCTATAAGTTTTAGGGGAAAATCTCGGTCAAGACTTGGAAACTATTGGGACTTCTGGGAAATTCTAACTCCAAAACTTGCCTTTCACCCTACCACCTAACACCTTGACAAGGCTAACTGCGATATCCCAGTAATTTCACGGATACTAATTCCCCAATCCCTTTAATAATTCCGTGGTTTCCTCATCACAATGTCTTTTATATAAGTGGTACCAATGAAACAGCAACTTCTCGCTCTTGAGAGCGGGATGCTACAGCGTCATTGGTGAAGGATTTTGATAGTCAATCCTGAGCAACACAAACAAGTTAGCCGCAAGACAGCTCAATTAGAACTTGACGAGCAACCGCCAGCCGAATTTGGGCTTGAGGGCTTATTCAACCTCTCCCCAGATTTGCTTGGTATCACTGGAAGGGATGGCTACTTCAAGCGTGTCAACCCAGCATTTGAAAAAATAATGGGCTATACAACTGAGGAACTCTTAGCAACGCCGTTCATTAGTTTGGTTCATCCTGACGACCAAACGGCAACCCTTGCTGAGTTGGAAAGACAAGAACTTGGCACCCCAGCCGTTCACTTCGAGAATCGCTACCGTTGTAAAGATCAGTCATATCGCTGGCTGGCGTGGACTATTGCACCGTCTCAGCGGCGAGAACGCCTATATGTCATAGCATGCGAACAGCAATGGGTCAAGTGGGAGCTTCGTCCTTGGACAGACGGTGTAGGCGAGATTAGCGGTCTCATCGTCAGCACTGAGGTGATACTGAGCCAGGTTTTGGCTGATTTAAAAGTTGCGATCGCCGAAAGTCAAGCCGTAGTCACTCATGACCCCCTGCCAACTGTGATAGGGGATGAAATTCAACTGATCCAGTTGTTCCAAAATCTCATCGGCAATGGCATTAAGTTTTGCCAAGACAAGCCACCACGAGTGCATATCTCGACCGAGCAAAAGCAAAAGGAATGGGTTTTTGAAGTCCGCGATAACGGTATCGGTATGGAGAGTGAGTTCTTTGAGCGCATCTTCACGATCTTTCAACGTCTACATTCGCGTACTGAATATCCCGGCACCGGAATTGGTCTGGCAGTTTGTAAAAAAATCGTAGAACGTCACGGGGGGCAAATTTGGGTGGAATCAACGCTAGGAGAAGGCACAACCTTTTATTTTTCTATCCCCCAGGAGAGGCAAGGAAGCCATGAAGTTTAATTTTTGCCTCAAGTCACTACCCTTGAGCTATAAATCAAAGACCTTGGCGATTGAAAGCAAGACTAGACTCCTGCTAGGACTCGCATCTGTGATTTTGGTAACGCTCAACATTCTCTCCTACTGGAGCTTTATCAAGCAAAAAGAAACAACTGAACGGGTGGCTCAAAGTCGGCTAACTCTCCAGAAGCTAGAAGCTGTCTTCTCAAGCGTCAAGGATGCTGAAACAGGGCAACGAGGTTACTTGCTCACAGGGCAAGAGTCTTACTTAAAGCCTTATCACCTCGCGATAAAGTCAATCGATCCGCAAATTGAACAACTAAAAACGGCCATACTCGCTGACCCTAAGCAACAGCAACAGTTGACAACTCTTAAAGGTCTAATTGCCCAAAAATTGGCTGAACTGCAACTGACAATTGAGTTGAGGAAGAATCAGCAAGTTGACACGGCTATGTCACTGGTTTCAAGCAATCGCGGGCAACAACTCATGGATCAGATTAGAAACCTGATCCAGCAAATGCAAGGGGAAGAAAATGAGCAATTAAAAAATTGGTTAACGACTAGAGAATCAACAATCCGTAAAGGACAGCTAATATTTTTACTGGGCATCGTTCTGACCCTGTTTTCCCTTTATCTGGTGTCCAGCGCAATCCAGCAAGAGACTATTGAGCGCAAGCAAGCGGAAGCGTCATTAAAACAACTCAATGACGAGCTAGAAGCAAGAGTACAGGAACGAACCACTGAACTGGAAGAAGCCAACACCAATTTGTTGCGTTCTAATAAAGAATTAGAGCAGTTTGCCTACGTGGCTTCCCATGATTTGCAAGAACCACTGCGAGCAGTCAATAGCTATGCACAACTCATCACCCGTAAATACCAGGGTAACCTTGATGCTAAAGCCGATAAGTACCTCGGCTATATCACAGAGGGAGCGACTCGGATGCAGCAGTTGATCAACGACCTACTTGCGTTTTCTCGTGTGGGAACGCACGGTAAACCTTTGGTGCTGACGGACTGTGAGTTGGTGCTGAGTCAGGTTTTGGATAATCTAAAGGTTGCGATCGCTGAGAATCAGGCTTCAGTCACTCACGATCCGTTACCGAGTGTGATGGGGGATGACATTCAACTGATTCAGTTGCTCCAGAATCTTATCGCCAATGGTATGAAGTTTCGCCGAGAGGAGTTACCCCATGTGTATGTCTCGGCTAAGGAACAGGAACACGAATGGGTGTTCTGTGTTCGTGATAACGGCATCGGCATTGAGTCAGAATACTTCGAGCGTATCTTCACGATTTTCCAGCGCCTACATAGCAAGAGCGAGTATCCCGGCACGGGTATTGGTCTGGCAGTTTGTAAAAAGATTGTGGAGCGTCATGGAGGACGTATCTGGGTAGAGTCAACGTCAGGAGTAGGCACAGCCTTTTACTTTACTATCCTACGATCAAGGCAATAAATCTCCATGAATTTTAACACTCCAATTAGAGCCGTTGAGATTCTTCTTGTAGAAGACTCTCCCAGTGATGCCGATTTAACTGTAGAAGCTCTCGGTGATGGCAAGGTACTCAATAACTTGCACTGGGTTGAAGATGGCGTAGAAGCTCTCGCCTTTCTGCGTCGGCAAGGAAAGTATAGCGATGCACCGCGTCCGGATCTGATTTTGCTTGACCTCAACCTGCCGAAAAAGGATGGTCGTCAGGTTCTTGCAGAAATCAAGGTTGACCCCCAGCTTAAACTAATTCCGGTTGTGGTTCTCACCACTTCAGCGGCTGAGCGAGATATTCTTAAAACCTACGAACTGAATGCAAACTGCTACGTTACCAAACCAATTGACTTAGAGCAGTTTATTTCTGTCGTGAAGCTGATTGAGATGTTTTGGCTAGCCGTAGTTAAACTGCCCTCGGAGTAAGAGATATGGACAGTGCTACTATCAAAATTCTTCTGGTAGAAGATAACCCTGCTGATGCTGACTTACTCAGCGAATTTCTTGAGGAAGCTGACGAGACTCAGTGGTCACTCGTGCATGTTGAAAAGCTGAAAGAAGCGCTTCAAACCTTGAGGGAAAACCACTTTGATGTAATTTTATTAGATCTGTCACTACCGGACAAACAAGGATTGGCGACCGTTGTACAAACCCATGAAACGGCACCCGATCTGCCAATTGTGGTGCTGACAGGTCTTAATGATCGAGTTACAGCACTAGACGCTGTACGGCAGGGCGCACAAGACTATTTAGTTAAAGGGAAAATTGATAGTAACTTGTTAGTCCGTGCCATTGGTTATGCGATCGAGCGATCAAATACATTGAAGCAACTGCGCCAGAGCGAAGAGCAGTTGCAACGACTGAATGAAGAACTAGAACACCGAGTCGAAGAGCAAACTGAAGAATTGAGGGACAAAAATCGCTGCCTACAAAGTGAAATTACTGAGCGTCAGCGTTTGGAAGAAGAACTCCGTAACGCTTTGATGAAAGAAAAAGAACTCAGTGATCTCAAATCTAATATTATCTCAGTGGTTTCCCATGAGTATCGCACTCCTCTTGCAACTATCCTCTCTTCTACAGAATTACTTGAAAACTACAGTCATAAATGGGACCAAGAGAAAAGGCAGCGTCATTTCAAACGGATTGAGAACTCAGTTCACCATCTGACACAGCTAGTTAATGATGTGTTGATCATTAGCAAAGCTGAGGCGGGGAAATTGGACTTCAATCCAGTACCTCTAGAATTAGTGGAATTTTGCTATCAACTGGTAGAAGAATTACAGCTTACTGCCAGCACTCAGCACAACATCAGCTTCCTGTGCCAGACTTCAAGCATCAAAGCTTGCCTTGATGAAAAGCTGCTGCGGCAATTCCTGACTAATTTGCTGTCAAATGCAATCAAATACTCTCCCCATGGGGGAAATGTTCAGCTTGAACTCGAATGCAAACAGGATGTTACAATCTTCCGTATTCGAGATCAAGGGATTGGTATTCCCCTAAAAGATCAAGATCAATTGTTCGAGGCTTTCCATCGTAGTAGTAATGTTGGTACTATCTCTGGAACAGGACTAGGACTCGCGATTGTCAAAAAATGTGTAGACATCCACAATGGACAAATTGCAGTGGAAAGTGAAGTGGGAACTGGAACAACGTTTATAATTACGATACCTTTAATTTGTCAGGTTACAGCACAGTTGGCTGAATCTAACTCCCAGTCGGTCTATTAGCAAGTTGATAAGCTGATTAATTTCTTGTAATGCCTTTAAATTTAGTACGGGTTTTGTAGATATTGGTAGACAGAGAACATTTTGGAAGAGATGACTGATAGTGAAGCGATCGCAAAATTAAAAGCGGCAATGCTATCTGTGCAGACAGTCGGTGAGATGCACGCTCTAATTATTGATTACACCTATGTAGAGATTATGGAAGTCTACAATCAGTTAGCGCCGAAGCAGCAAGCAAGAATTGTTGCTCTATGCGATCGCGATACTCAAGAGCAAATTACTGCCACTCATACCATTTCTGTATTTATGCCTTCCTACTTAATATCGTAGGAAATTCACAAAATATTCACTTTTGTTTTCTACACTTGAAATCATTTGAGTCAAGGAATTGGAACAAAGGTAGTATCTTATTTCAGTTGTAGAGCATAAATAATTATTAAATTTTATTTAAATAGCTATTGAAGCTTGGGCAAGGGAAACTTCAACCTTAAATCTCTAATGGATAATCTCTTATCTTGACTCGTAGGGGAAGCTAGTAATTGCTCAAATGCTAGCATTGGCAATTCATCTGATTCTAGAGAGAACAGGAACTTACCCTATAAGTGGTAATGAACAACCAAAAGCTAAAACAAGACATTCGCCGTAGCCAAGCCGCCGTAGAATATTACAAAGTGCTTTGCTTACATCATGCTGATACTATAGGTAGCTTAGATTTAGCAGCACTAACCCATCCCTTACCCCAACGTCAAAGACTTCCCTTGGTAAGGCTGAATGCTATCAGCAGACTTACACAAGAAGAATCCGGAACAAAGGGGGATTTTGCTGCTTCTGTAAGTAAGCCTGTTAAGTTATCTCTGCTTGATGAGGTATTCACTCAGAGCTTTAGTTGCCAAAAGCCCTCTTCTCACCCCACTCAACCCTTGTCCTCCTCCTTTGACCCACAACTCGCTCAACGGCTGCCATTAAAGATTTTGTTGGCAGAGGATGTTGCTGTAAATCAAAAAGTTGCGCTGCATCTGTTAAAGAGGTTAGGCTATCACGCTGATGTGGCTAATGATGGAAAAGAAGTACTAGAAGCGCTGCGTCGCCAAGCTTATGATGTCGTCTTTATGGACGTACAGATGCCGGAAATGGATGGGTTGGAAGCAACTCATCAAATCTGCCAGGAATGGTCACCTCTCGACCGACCTTGGATTATCGCGATGACTGCCAATTCTCTGCGAGGCGATCGCGAAACCTGTTTGAGAGCTGGAATGAATGACTACATCAGCAAGCCAATCCAAATCGAGGCACTTGTCAAAGCTCTAAACACCTATGAGCAATTCAAAAATCAAGCTTCCATCCAAGAGGTAGCTTCGATGTCTGTGACGGTTATGCCTGAAGAGGCTACCCAACAGACGAATAACCACCTCATCCATCCACCTGCACTCGATACCCAAAAGCTTCAAGCCTTAAAGGATACGGTAGGCGGAGATACTGCCTTCCTGACGCAGTTAGTAGATTGTTACCTAGAAGAATCACTGCAACAACTACAAGCGATGCGTGAGGCAGTTGCCCAAGGCGATGCAAGTACCCTACACAAGTCCGCCCATTCCCTCAAAGCAATCAGTGTCTCTCTTGGAGCAGTTCGCCTTGCTCAACTATGTCAAGCCCTAGAAGTGATGGGGTATAGCGATCGCACTCTTGATGCCTCCCGACTGATCAGCCAACTCAACGCTGAGTATGAGCGCGTAAAAGCAGCGCTGGACTTAGAATATCCACGGAGACAACGATGATTGATTCTGACCTTCAGAAAAACCTACCCCTCATTCTCGTTGTCGGTAATCCGAAGACTCTGCGAGTAGATCTGCGTGAGGCAATTGACAAAGAAGGATATCGGATTGCCGAAGCCTTAACTGGGGAGCAAGGTTTAAACGCTTGTCAACAGCTACAGCCAGAGTTAGTCCTACTCGATACCACCATGCCCGATATAGATGGCTTTTCTTGCTGTGCCAAGCTACAAGCCCTTTTGGGTGATCATTGTCCTCCGATTTTAATGATTATTGATCTTGGTGATCAAGCTTCCGTTGAACTAGCCTTTGAGGTTGGCGCTGCTGATTATGTTACTCGACCGATTCATTGGGCAGTATTACGCCAAAGAGTCCCTCGCCTAATTCAGGCAAACTGGGCAATGCAGGAACTCCGACAGCAGGTGGAACGGGAGAATCTGCTCAAGGAACAACTCAAGAGAGCAGAGCAGAAATTGGAGAGTCTTACCTCTGTTGATACGTTGACTGGGATTGCCAACCGTCGCTGTTTTGATGAATACCTTCATCGAGAATGGAAGCGAGCGGCACGGGAACGGAAACCACTCTCTCTAATTTTGAGTGATATTGATTTTTTCAAAGCCTACAACAATACCTATGGAACTCAAGCTGGGGATGAGTGCCTAAAGCAGATTGCTCGTACTATTCGCCAAGTTGTCAGACGTCCGGCGGATTTGGTTGCTCGCTATAGCGGTGAAGAATTTGCTGTGCTTTTGCCAAATACTCCAGCTAGAGGCGGTGTTCAGGTGGCAGAAGCGATGCGTTCTCAGGTGAAGGCATTGGCGATCGCTAATTCTGGTTCTCAAGTTAGTCACTTAGTAACCATCAGCTTAGGGGTAGCCAGTGCAATTCCTAGCTCAGAATCATCAATTGACAGGTTAATCGATGAGGCTAAAGAAGCCCTCGATCAAGCGAAAATTGGATTACGCGATCGCGTTGTTTTTCACATGGGTAACTTATCCGTGAATTCAACTGACTTAAACCCATCTACCCCCCTAATTTGGGAAGGTAATGTGGCTGAATTTTATGAAACCTCATGACGTTTAATACCTGGCGCGGTGTTAGGGGTTAGTTGCAGATAATCTAGGGAGTTTGAGTTTTAACGGTTAGCACATGCGGTGGTGTCGAATCAGGAGGATAAATAAAGTCTACCTGCACCGCCTTACGACTCCCTGGTGGCATCAGCAATTTTTCCATTGGCTCTAATACTTGACCTGTTCGATGCCACAAATGGACATAGCGTGTCTTTTCTTGTCCCTGGTCATTGGTATAACGTAGCCGCACGGTACCCCGGAAGAAGGGGAAATCGCGAGGGGGTTTTTGGAAAAGTAGCCCTCCTTTGCTGAGCCTGTCTTCCTTCAACGGCGTTTCAATGGTGAGAGCAACCGTTTGGGGTTTGTTGGTGGGGTTGTAGAGAGGCAAGGAGAGGTTGTATTCAACGCCATAATTGCCATGTGCTTCGTAAGCGGTGTCTGGATATCGCACCAGCATCCGTGCCGTCTGGACTTGATCTGTACCCAAGCGACCAGCACGTAGGGTATCGAGCGCATAGGAAATCGCTTGACCGGGTTGAGGAATGGTGAAATCCCTTGCGCCAGAACGGTCTACTAATTGCGCTTGCCACTTAGAGCCTTGCTGCACACCAGCAACACGACCATAAATCAGTTGACCACTGGTAGCTTCAGGAGGACTTGGGCTTTTATCGCGTGGTCCTGCTAAAGCGCCTTTATCCAGTAAGGCTTGCCATTCTTCTAAATTAGGCGCTCTGTCACTACCATCAGGATTTTTCTTCGCAAACATGGTCAAGCTAGCGGCATAAACCTTACTACTGCTGCTCAACCGCATCAAAACCGATCGCCCATTGATTGGCTTTTCTAAATTCCGTACTGGTGTAGGATGATTTAGCAACATCCGGCTTTGTCCCGGTGGAATTACTACTTGTGCGGGAAAATCAGCTTGTCGTTTTCCTTGGAGTACGTCATGCACGGCGCGATCGCCTGGCCCAGCATAGGCAGTATTCTGGGGATTCTCGACATACGGTGGCAATGTAATATATGGCGCTTCCTGCGTTAGATACGTTGCTGCTTGCAAAACATCTACCGTAACGGGTTGTGACCCTGGATTATGCAAAATCACCCCTAGATAGAATGTCTGCAAATCCTTGGGAGTGTGGGTTTGGTGGTGAACAAACAGGTCAAACCGTCCCTGAAAGGGAAAGTTGAGATGAGCCGCCGGAACAGCTTTTCCCGTTGGGGGAAAGGTAGACAGTAAAATGCCTTCAGTCTTCACCCATTCTGGGCTATTGCTGTTAAACATCGGTACCGTATCTAACTGCCCTGGTAATGCCCGTACTGGCTGGGGTTGCACGATAATCTGGGGGCTTGGCTTTGGTGTGGGTGTCATTTGTGCAAAGACGAAAGAGGGAGCAGATTTTTTCAGGAATAACCAGTAGCCACCACCACCAACAAGGGCAAGTACGAGGAGGTAAACGATAGGAGGAAGATTAATTTTTTTTGGAATCATTAGAACTAGCTCAAGGCAACGAGGGCTAAGGCTTAGCCCAGATTGTTAAAGGAGGTTGGGAGATTAGTGACAGTTTAGGCACCCAATGCCAACAGTGCGTCAGTTTTGTCAAAGAGAAGCGATCGCGCACCGTTTTCTATCCTCTCCTAATCTCACCCACAGCGCCTTCACCAGACTGGGTGAGTCTTAGGGAATCTGCCCCTGCCGTGCTGAACCGAGAAAGGCAGAGGGCAGAGGGCACAAGGCTTTTATGGATTTATCCCCGTGCCGATGGCATGATCCATCTGGCGACGGATTGTAGCCAAGGGTCAAGAGTCCCCGTCTGAAAGGAACATAAAAGCCCTCTGCCTCCTGCCTTCTGCCTTCCCTTGAATGACTAGCTGTTACCGTTACAAGTTCCTAGCGAGTGATTGGGAAGCGAGACTCAAGCAGCAATCTTCTGCTCAGGGGTGACTATGTTTGGGCAAGGATTTCCTTGTTCAATGTCTGTAATATTAGACAGCGTTGTCTCAGCAATATTCTTGAGAGCGTTTTCTGTAAAGAAAGCTTGATGACCTGTGATGAGAACGTTAGGAAAGGTCAGTAGGCGTTGAAAAACATCGTCCTGAATCACATCCTCGGACAAATCCTCAAAGAACAAATCAGATTCTAGTTCGTAAACGTCTAAACCGAGGTAGCCAATTTTTCTAGATTTGAGTGCCTCTGTCACGGCTTTGGTATCAATTAGTGCGCCCCTACTTGTGTTAATCAGCATTACACCCTGCTTCATCTGAGCTAAAGCTTGGTCGTCTATCAGGTGATAAGTATCTTTAGTCAGTGGACAGTGTAGAGTAACAATATCTGAGGCTTGGAAAAGTTCAGGAAGCTTCACGTATTTTGCCCCCAGTGCCTCGCACTCCGGATTCTGATGCACGTCATAGGCGAGTAGTTGACAGCCGAATCCTTTGAGAATCTGCCCGACAAGAACGCCAATTTTACCTGTACCAACAATACCAACGGTGCGACCATGCAAGTCAAATCCCAAAAGTCCGTCTAGGGAAAAATTACCTTCTCGCACACGGTTGTAAGCCCGATGAATTTTGCGGTTGAGAGTCAAAATTAGCCCAACTGTATGTTCAGCAACCGCATAGGGTGAATATGCAGGAACACGTACAATTGTCAATCCCAATTTAGAAGCGGCTGTTAAATCAACATTGTTATAACCAGCGGAGCGTAAGGCAATCAAACGAGTTCCCTGATTAGCAAGAGCTTGCAAGGTATTCTCATCCAGTTGATCATTGACAAATACGCATACGGCTGGGGATTCTGAGGCTAAGATAGCGGTGTCAGAAGTCAGATGTGGTTCAAAAAATATCAACTCGTGTCCGTGCTCAGTATTCGCCGCCTCTAAAAATCTGCGATCATAGGCTTTCGTGCTGAAGACTGCTACTTTCATCAGTTTCTCCTTATCCTTCTCTCAGCCTGAGAATGCCACATACAGTTTAATCAGCATTGAGGTTGGGTAGGTGTTTGGTGAGATACCAACAGTTTTAATATTTTTTAAATAGCTTTTGCTTTAATACCGATAACTACTCTTATGGGTATTTGACAACACACAACACTTTTCAGTGATATGTTCTGTTCAATCCCTGGTTTTTTGACCAGCCAGTCGCCTGAGCTATGCCAGTAGAAGTAAACCCCAAGGGGAATGTGAAAATATCGTCGCTGCTCTAACGTGACAACTAGAGCCTTTCATGTGGAACGTTCGATGAAAGCCACCGCCGCGCAAGCCGCACACCAGCAGCTCGTACCGTCCAGTAGTAACGGCGGTTGTCCAAGTGAACAGCTATTGGACGTGTTGTTGATGTTGCCTGAACAGAACGTTAATATCCTCTTAGTAGACGACCAGCCGAAAAATTTACTTGCTTTGTCGGCGCTTCTGGATAGTCCCGATGTGAATCTGGTGAAGGCGAATTCTGGAAAAGAAGCCTTAAGATGTCTGCTCAATCAGGATTTTGCTGTAATTTTGCTCGATGTCCAGATGCCGGAAATGGATGGATTCGAGACGGCGATGTTGATTCGACAAAGAGTGCGATCGCAACATACCCCAATTATTTTTATCACGGCACTTAATCGAGACGACATCCATGTGGAAAGAGGCTATTCCATTGGGGCGGTGGACTACATCTTAAAACCCTTTGCTCCAGAAATCTTGAAATCCAAGGTGGCAGTATTTGTTGAACTGTTCAGGAAAACACAGTTGCTCAGACAACAAGCAACCCTCCTAGAAGCCGCTAACAAAAAACTAGAATGCGAAATCATACAACGCCAGAAGGTCGAGGAGGAACTGCGTTGTGCCCATGACTCTCTGGAAATCAAAGTCCAGGAACGAACTGCACAATTAGCTCAAGCTAATGCCTCCCTGCAAACTGAAATCACCCAGCGCAAGGTGGCTGAGTCAGCACTGTTTCGAGAAAAAGAACAGGCTCAAGTAACCTTGCAGTCTATTGGTGATGCAGTCATTACTATCAATGCCAAAGGCGTGGTCGAGTATTTCAATCCAGTCGCTTCTGCTCTTACGGGCTTTCCTCAGCAGGAGGCAAAAGGAAAGCCCCTCTCTGAGATAGTCAGGATAGTTAACGAAACGACTCGCGAGATTTCTGAAAGTCCAGTAGAAATCGCTATGCGTTCTGGTAAGCAGTTTTGCCTTGATAAGCCAACGCTCCTGATTACCCGTGAGGGTCATGAATTGGCAGTTGATAATTGCGCCACCCCCCTTCGCGCTAGCGACAACCAGATTATTGGTGCAGTATTGGTGTTGAGGGATGTAACCGCCGCACGTCGCATCGAACAGCAGTTATCCTGGCAAGCTAGTCATGATGCCCTCACCGGACTGTTCAACCGACGTGAATTTGAAAATTGTTTAGAACAGTCCGTGATTAGTGCAAAGACTTCAGACCAACAACATGCCTTATGTTATCTAGATCTCGATCAGTTCAAAATCGTCAACGACACTTGTGGTCATATCGCTGGCGATGAACTGTTGCGCCAAGTTACGGCTCTGTTTCAAAACCAAGTGCGAGCTTCCGACACATTAGCACGTTTGGGTGGAGATGAATTTGGTCTGCTGCTCAACCATTGCCCTCTGGATGCAGCCGTGCGGGTGGCTTTTAAGTTACTTGAGCGACTCCAGGAGTTTCGTTACGTGTGGCAGGGCAAAACCTTCACTATTGGTGTCAGTATTGGGGTGGCTGCCATTGATGCTAACACTCAAAGTGTGACTAGCCTGCTCAGTGCAGCTGATGCCGCTTGCTATGCTGCCAAAAACAAAGGGCGTAATCGCGTGCATGTTTATCAAGCCGACGATCGGGAGTTGGCGATTCAACAAAGCCAAATGCAATGGGTAACGCGGCTAAATCAAGCGCTAGAGGAGAATCGTTTCCGCCTTTATTACCAGTCGATTGTCCCCAGTAGTCAAACGTCGTCCTTGGCAACACATTACGAAATTCTCCTGCGTCTTGTTGATGAACAGGGGAATTTGGTTTCACCGATGGCGTTTATTCCTGCTGCGGAACGCTACAATCTCATGCACTACATTGATCGCTGGGTAATTCGGACGCTATTTACCAGTCTGGGACAGCACTATAAAGAAAACCGCAATCCTTGTGAATTGCTGGGAAATGTCTGTGATTGTTTGTATGCCATTAACCTATCGGGTGCTAGTATCAGCGACGAGCAGTTCATCGAGTTCGTGCGTGAGCAGTTAAGTTTACACCAAGTGCCGCCTCAGGTGATTTGCTTTGAAATTACCGAAACCGTAGCGATCGCAAATCTGCGTCAAGCTGCTCAATTTATGCGATCGCTCAAACAAGTCGGCTGCCGCTTCGCCTTGGATGATTTTGGCAGTGGGATGTCCTCCTTTGCTTATCTGAAAAACCTGCCAGTAGATTATCTGAAAATTGATGGGGGATTCGTCAAGCAGATTCTAGATGAGCCAACAGATTTGGCAATGGTAGAAGCGATCAATCATATTGGACATGTGATGGGTCTTCAAACCATTGCTGAGTTTGTCGAAAATGAAGCCATCCTCGAAAAAATCACAGCAATTCGGGTGGATTATGCACAGGGCTATGGTATTGCTCTTCCACGCCCCTTGACATTCAATTAAATTAAATTCCCTTGTCACTTAATCCAGATTCATAAAAAAGCTAAGTGAGGGTGATAAGACAGTAGGTAAGCGACCGACTTTTCACGGCATCTTTGAATAGCTTGTGGAGAAGAAAAGGGTTAAAAGAGGAGTTCAGAATGCCTTGTTTCAGAACTTACCGTGAAAAGTCAGAAAGGTTCAAAGTAGATGCTCTGTAGTCCAAGCTACCAAGCGGTGAATTTGTTGGCTCACAGTCAGTTAGACTCAAGCTATCAGAACGTTTGTATCTTTCAATCAGGCAAGGAAGATACACCACTGCTTGGGAGAAGAACTGCTGTGGATGAACAACTCCGAAACCTAATTGACGAGGTGTGTCGGTACTCAGACCCCAGTCCAGAGCGACAGAAAGCTCTAAATCGACTGCTGGTGGTTATTCAGCAACTCCCTGGTATCTACAGGTCTTCCCATCAAGACTATCCACAGGCTTTGAACCAAACGTGGGAATGGGCTAGTCGCAAGATTGGTGAGTTTGAGCCGCGTCCACCCTCAGTTCAACAGAGAGTCAAGAGGATGGGCAAATTGGTTGGATTGAGGTTAACGAGAAAGATAGCTTAAGTATTGAGCAATTTAAGGATGCTTTGAGAGAAGCGATTAGCCGAGGGTTGCAGTTGGCGATTTTTAATTCCTGCGATGGTTTGGGGTTAGCTAACCAACTGTCTGAGTTGCATCTCCCTCAGAGCATTGTGATGCGGGAACCCGTGCCCGATGCCGTAGCCGTGGAGTTTTTGAAGCACTTTTTCAAAGAGTTTACCCGTAACAACTCACTTTTTGCCTCCGTCCAAAAAGCCCGCAAACGTCTAGAACCTTTCAAATCCGATTATCCAGGGGCAATTTGGTTGCCAACGATTTGCATTGGACCTAATGTTGAGCCACTGACTTGGCAGGGACTTTCGGGGAGTTCCCCTAGCTCAGCAACAATTTTGGAGCCTAATCTGGCTCCCGACCTATCTCCTAAGCCACTTCCTAAGCCAGCGAGAAACATCAAGGTACTGTTACTCGCTGGCTTGCTGGGTGCGGTTGTCGGGGGTGCTGCCTCGTTACCTGTGATCAACCTGATCAACCTGCCATTGCGATCGCAATCAGCAGAACAGCCTGATGAGTCTCGCCTCAGTTCCGTGACTGCTCCTTCCGGGACATGGCTGTATGGTGGCAGTACAACTTGGGCACCAATTCGAGGTTTAGTAGACAAGAAGATTAAGCAAGAATTGCCTAAATTTAACCTGTCCTCTGCTCACCATCCCACCCTGCCACCGGGTTCGGGAACAGGAATCAAGATGTTGTTAGACGGTCAACTGTCGTTTTCTCAATCTTCACGACCCATTCTCAATAGTGAGTACGAAATTGCTGCCTCTCGTGGGGTTAAGCTGAAGCAGGTTCCTATCGCCATTGATGGACTTGCGATCGCGGTTCACCCCAATCTGAAGCTGGAAGGTTTAACCCTAGAGCAAATTAAAGGTATTTACACAGGTCAAATCACCAACTGGAGTCAAATTGGTGGCCCCAATCTTAAAATCACACCCTACTCTCGCCCTTTTGATAGTGGGACAACTGAGTTTTTTAAAGAGAACATTTTGGGAGTCAATAATTTTGGTGCCGATGTTGTTATGATTCCAACTACTACTCAAGCTTTAAAGCAAGTAGGTCAACTCCCTAATCAAGGAGGCATTTATTATGCTTCTGCTCCTGAAGTAATTAACCAGTGTAGTGTCAAGTCTTTACCAATTAGTCGCCATACTGGAAGTGCCTTCGTTGCGCCGTATCAGGGTTCGCTTGAGCCTGGTAAAAAGTGTCCTTGGCAACACAATCAACTCAATCTTGAAGCCTTACAAAACGGCGAATACCCAATAACCCGTCGCCTTTTTGTAATTATTAAACAAAATGGTCAAGTGGATGAGCAAGCGGGTGAAGCTTATGCTGAGTTACTGTTAACGGATGAAGGACAAAAGTTAGTCGAAGAAGCTGGTTTTATTCCCATTCGCTCATTCTAAGATTAAGGTAGATGGTTCACGTTGCAAACATTGCTGCTTTGGGCTTTGTTTGGGCTTGAAATCTGTCTAAGTCCCGCTTGCCCTGGCTTATAAATATAGGGAGACTCTAGAGCGGGAGCACTGCTAGTCGCGACCAGACCCTGATAAATTGAGGCGGCGACTTCAGCACGGGTCGCGGCGCGATTGGGATTGAGGAAATCAATGTTGGGGTAGTTCACGGTGAGGCTGCGGAAGGTCGCCGCCGCCACGCCATCCTCGGCATAAAGAGGAATTGACTTGTAGTCGCGCAACCCACCTGTCACGGTAATATTGGTTCCATCTGGCTTAAACTGTAGACCGCTCGCCAGAGCGACTAAAACCTGAGCGCGGGGCATAGGCTGAGCTGGGTTAAAGACATTGCCAGGATAACCACTGAGAAAGCCTTCGGTGTAAGCGGTTTGGATGGCGCTGGCGGCCCAATAGCTGCTAGGCACATCACGAAAACGAACGGCACTGCGAACAGTCGGTCGCTCGAAGGCTTGATCCACCAAGACGGCAAACTGAGCGCGAGTGATCGGATCATTAGGGCGAAAGCGACCGTCGGCAAAGCCTCGAATCACACCGCGCTCGACGAGTGCTTGAATGAATTGTGCTGCCCAGTAATCTGACGGTACATCTGAAAAAGTGATTTGCGCTTGAGCCGGAATCTGTCCTACTAGTGAGACCAGCGTTGTAACGGTCAGGCTGAGGGACATTAATCGAATAAATCTGCTAGAAAATTTAGCTTGAATAGACATGAGTGATTGGTCGATGATGAGGTAGAAATTGGTCGAGAGCGGTGCAATCGAGCACTGATAGCGGTTATCAGTACTTTCTCTTAGTAGAATGCTTTTAAGATCGTGATGAAAGTCTCTTACCCCAATCCCCAAGCACCAAGACAGTTCAACTACTGAACACAGCCAAGTTCTTCCTGCACAAGCTGAGCGAGTTTTTGTGCTGCCCCTGGTTGACCCCGAACAGCACGAAGTTGCGATCGCATTTCCTCAAGCTTCTGGGGATGCGCTAAGTAGTCAAGGGCAAGCTGTGCAACTAAGTACGGCTCAAGTTTACCTACCAGTTCCGGTACAATCTCTGCTTGTGCCCATTTATTCGGCCATGCGAATAGACGCCCCTGCCGTATAACTATAGAGTTAATTATCTTTGCAAAGCTAGAGCCAACTCCTGGCATCCGAGCCAAAATTCCTGGTAATCCATCCCAAGAACGCATGGCATCTAGTTGTTGCATAGGCAGTAGGACAATCATTGGTACCCCTAGAGAACCCAACTCCGCCGTATTAGCGCCAACAGTGGTTAGACAAAGGCAACATTGAGATAACAAGTCGTGGGCAGGATATTCTTGCCGGAGTTCTACACACAAGCCACTGGGAGTTTTTAGAAATGGTCGGTTACTGGTGTCATCAGAGGGGATAACTAGTTCAGCCTCACCCCATCCCAACTGTCGAATCAGAGGATTTTGCTGAGGGTCGGCAAAACGAGCCAGAGTCGATAAATCCAACGTTGGAGCAACAGGAATCACAAAGCGAGTTTGGGGTCTGCACGAATGGATGTATTGAGCAAGCGTTAAAGTCAACGGTACGCCCTGAGTGAGTTTTGCAGGTTTCGACCCTGGCAGCAAACCAATTAGTTCAATTGGAGATTGAGAATTAGTAACTGAGGAAGAAAGAGTTGAGCCTAAATCTTCCCAATTCCTGATTTCCACTTTCCCATTCCCAATTCCCACATCTACCATCAAATCTCCAACCACAGTCAATTTGTGAGCATACTTGGTCGGGGCTTGGGCAATAATCTTGGGTTGCATGATGCCGAAGCGGTCAATCCAACCATGCCAACGGGCATCCCACTCAGCATAAACAACAGTGCGATAGCCCAACCGCTTGCCAATAACTACGGGAAAAAATTGGTCGCCGCCTAAGAAGACAACTACACCCTTTTCGTGCCAATCCCAATTTTCCGCAGTCTTTCCCCACAATAAGAACCGAAAGAAATGTTCTGCCCCCTGAACTCGGTCTACTTCAGGGTAAGATTTTGCGATCGCGGCTTCTTTCCCTGTTGCATTTGGACAAGGTGATAGGACAACTGAGATACGTACTACAGCACGGTTATCCCCTAGCTGTTGCCGCAAGGCTTTAACAACAGGACGCACCCAGGTTGTTACTTCTCCTGGCCCGTTCGAGAGAATTAGAATATCAGTCGCTTGCATTACAAGATACTAACCTTCCCCTGAGACTACCGCAGTAGTAGCCTCTCAATCACCGTCATCTGACGTTCTAGCATACTCATTAAGCGATTGTGGTTTTCCTGTTGCTTCTCCATCGCAATGATTAGCCGATCAAGCCGTTCAACAAGCATGTCAACCTCCGAGCGAGGACTCCGATTTCTGTAAGAGTCTGGAAAGGATTCTCGCTCCGTAACTCAGTTTTTCTTCATAGCAGACCAAAAACACTTATTGCATTTTTTGTCAAATATATCGATATTAATTTTTTTGACTAGAAATTGTAAGTGATTGCTTCAATACTTGTAAAGTAATGTAAAGATAATTCTCAAAAATCCTATCGAATTGTGTCAGATACAGGCTCAAACCTCCATCTGGTAAGCATTTTTTGGTAAAAACACTTATGTTGCCAAATACAAACTGAGTTCTTGAAGAGTGAGTCCTTACTCAAAGAGTGGCTTACTCCTGTGACCTCAGATGATGAGAAGAGAACGCGCATCATAAGGAGCCTTACCGCATGTTCACTCACGTCAAGTCCACCATTCGACACATTACCCCGGATGCTTTGAATGGGCGTCATTTGCTTAAGGTGGTCTATGTCGTGCTGGAGCCACAGTATCAGAGTGCCCTATCAGCCGCTGTTGACTCAATTAACAAAAACCAGCCAGATTTAGCGATTGAAATCAGCGGCTACCTAATTGAGGAACTCCGCGACCAGGGAAACTACGAGGACTTTAAGCGAGATATTGCCCAAGCTAATATCTTTATTGCTTCACTAATTTTTATTGAAGACCTAGCTGACAAGGTTGTGGCAGCAGTCGAACCGCACCGAGATCGCCTTGACGCCGCCGTCGTCTTCCCCTCTATGCCTCAAGTGATGCGCCTAAATAAGCTAGGTAGCTTCTCAATGGCGCAACTGGGTCAATCCAAGAGTGCGATCGCGCAATTCATGCGGAAGCGAAAGGAGAAATCCGGTTCCTCCTTCCAAGACGGGATGCTGAAGCTCTTGCAAACCTTGCCCAAAGTCCTAAAGTACCTACCAATGGACAAAGCGCAGGATGCTCGCAACTTCATGCTCAGCTTCCAGTATTGGCTCGGTGGTTCCTCAGATAACCTGGAGAACTTCCTGCTGATGCTCGCCGATAAGTATGCCATGAAGGGGCGTCAACTGAGCTTCAAAGACCCAGTTGTTTACCCAGATATGGGCATTTGGCACCCCCTAGCACCAGCCATGTTTGAGGATGTCAAGGAGTACCTGAACTGGTACAACAGCCGTAAAGATATCCCGGCTGACTTAAAAGACCCCTTGGCACCTTGCGTCGGTTTAGTACTGCAACGCACTCACCTTGTCACAGGTGATGATGCCCATTATGTGGCAATGGTGCAGGAACTCGAAGCAATGGGCGCTCGTGTTATCCCTGTGTTTGCTGGAGGTTTGGATTTCTCGAAGCCAGTGGATGCCTATTTTTATGACAATCCCCAGCTTGCGAAAGAGGGGAAAGGGGGAGTAACCCTGGTGGATACTGTGGTTTCCCTGACTGGCTTTGCGCTTGTCGGTGGCCCAGCACGGCAAGACCATCCCAAGGCAATTGAATCATTAAAGCGGTTGAATCGACCCTACATGGTGGCACTACCATTGGTGTTCCAAACCACTCAGGAGTGGGAAGATAGCGACTTGGGTCTGCACCCGATTCAAGTGGCGTTGCAGATTGCGATTCCGGAGTTGGATGGGGCGATTGAGCCAATTATCCTGTCGGGTAGAGATGGGACAACCGGAAAAGCGATCGCACTCCAAGATCGGATAGAAGCGATCGCGCAACGTGCCATGAAGTGGGCAAATCTGCGCCGCAAGCCGAAACTTCAGAAGAAAGTCGCAATTACTGTCTTCAGCTTCCCACCGGATAAGGGCAATGTAGGAACAGCCGCCTATTTAGACGTGTTTGGTTCCATCTATAAACTGCTGGAAGCCCTAAACAACAACGGCTACGATGTTCAAGGCTTGCCAGAATCAGCAGAAAAGCTGATGCTAGAAGTTATCCACGATGCCCAAGCCCAGTACACCAGCCCTGAACTGAATATTGCTTACAAGATGTCAGTGCCGGAGTATGAGGAATTAACACCCTACTCTACGCGGTTGGAAGAAAATTGGGGTCCACCACCGGGAAATCTCAACAGTGATGGGCAAAATCTGCTCGTCTACGGCAAGCAATTCGGCAATGTCTTCATCGGCGTTCAACCGACGTTTGGTTACGAAGGCGACCCGATGCGGCTGTTGTTCTCCCGTTCCGCAAGCCCTCACCACGGATTTGCCGCTTATTACACTTATCTAGAACAAATCTGGAAAGCCGATGCAGTACTGCACTTCGGCACCCACGGTTCGCTGGAGTTTATGCCCGGTAAGCAGATGGGTATGTCTGGGGAGTGTTACCCAGATAACTTGATTGGCTCAACTCCTAACCTCTACTACTACGCCGCGAATAATCCCAGTGAGGCGACAATTGCTAAGCGCCGCAGTTATGCAGCGACGATTTCCTACCTCACTCCACCTGCAGAAAATGCAGGCTTATATAAGGGGTTGAAGGAACTAAGTGAGTTAATTGCTTCTTACCAAACCCTGAAAGATACTGGGCGTGGCACTCCAATCGTTAACACGATTATGGACAAGTGCCGCTTGGTGAATCTGGATAAGGATATCGCCTTGCCGGAGAACGATGCCAGTGCAATGACCCCTGAGGAACGGGATACTTTGGTCGGCTTGGTGTACAAGAAGCTGATGGAGATTGAGTCTCGGTTGTTGCCTTGTGGGCTGCATGTGATTGGCAAGCCGCCAACTGCGGAAGAAGCGATCGCCACTTTGGTCAATATCGCTAGTCTCGACCGTCCTGAAGACGAAATCCTATCTCTACCCCGGATTATTGCCAACAGTATTGGGCGGGACATTGACGAGATTTACCAAAGTAATGACAAAGGCTTCTTAGAAGATGTCCAGTTGTTGCAAGACATCACTCTAGCAACTCGTGACGCTGTTGCCGCCCTCGTGCAAGCGCAAGCCGATGCCGATGGTCGCGTCTCCAAAGTCTCCAAGCTCAACTTCCTCAATATGGGTAAAAAAGAGCCTTGGATTGAAGCCATGCACAAACTAGGTTACACCAAGGTAGACCCCCAAGCACTCAAACCCCTGTTTGAGTACTTGGAATTCTGCCTCCAGCAAATCGTTGCAGATAACGAACTAGGGGCAATGCTGAAAGCCCTCGAAGGTGAATACGTCATTCCTGGCCCCGGCGGCGACCCCATCCGCAACCCCGATGTTCTACCTACTGGTAAGAACATCCACGCCCTCGACCCTCAATCCATCCCCACAACCGCTGCTGTTAAATCAGCCAAAATCGTCGTAGATCGGCTTCTTGCTCGTCAACGGGCTGAAAATGACGGTGCTTGGCCTGAAACCATTGCCTGCGTCCTCTGGGGTACTGATAACATCAAGACCTATGGCGAATCTCTGGCACAAATTATGTGGATGGTGGGTGTCAAGCCTGTACCGGATGCCCTGGGTCGAGTCAACAAGCTGGAACTGCTTTCCTTGGAGGAGTTAGGTCGTCCTCGGATTGATGTCGTTATCAACTGTTCCGGCGTCTTCCGCGACTTGTTCATCAACCAGATGAACTTGCTTGACCAAGCTGTGAAGATGGCAGCAGAGGCAGACGAACCTTTGGAGATGAACTTTGTCCGCAAACACGCCATGCAACAGGCGGCTGATATGGGCATCAACTTGCGGCAAGCTGCCACTCGCGTCTTCTCCAATGCCTCCGGTTCCTACTCCTCGAATATCAACCTGGCAGTAGAAAACAGCACTTGGGAAAGCGAAGCTGAGTTGCAGGATATGTACCTGGCACGGAAGTCGTTTGCCTTCACCTCAGATAACCCAGGCACGATGGAACAAAATCGGCAGATTTTTGAGACAGCCCTCAAAACCGCCGATGCCACGTTCCAAAATCTTGACTCTGCCGAGATTAGCCTCACTGATGTCAGCCACTACTTTGACTCTGACCCCACCAAGGTTGTCGCGAGTCTGCGCGGTGATGGTAAGACGCCAGCATCCTATATTGCCGATACCACAACGGCAAATGCCCAAATCCGCAGTCTTTCTGAAACCGTGCGTTTGGATGCGCGGACTAAGCTACTCAATCCTAAGTGGTACGAGGGAATGCTGAGTCACGGCTATGAGGGAGTACGGGAACTCTCGAAGCGGTTGGTGAATACGATGGGTTGGTCTGCAACGGCTGGTGCTGTCGATAACTGGATTTACGAAGATACGAATACTACGTTTATCCAGGATGAAGAGATGCGGAAGCGGTTGATGAACCTAAATCCTCATTCTTTCCGCAAGGTTGTATCAACGTTGCTGGAAGTGAATGGTCGCGGTTATTGGGAGACGAGTGAGAGTAATTTGCAGATGTTGCGCGATTTGTATCAGGAGGTTGAAGACCGGATTGAAGGAATAGAATAGTCGTAGCCTATCCAAGATTCAGATTCCCGACTTCTTGGAGAAGTCGGGAATCTCACCTTCACGAATCATTGAAAATCTAAAATAAAAATCGCTATGACTGCTCTAACCGTCAACTTTAACTCCGTTATTAAACTGACAGACGAGCAATTTTATCAACTATGTCAGGACAATGAAACTCTCAGATTTGAACGGAATTCAAAGGGAGAATTAATTATCATGCCACCTACCGGGGGAGAAACCAGCAACCGCAATGCTGGATTAACTGCTCAAATCTGGGTTTGGAATGAGCAAACTCAACTGGGTAAAGTTTTTGATTCCTCTGGCGGTTTCAAGCTACCTAATGGTGCAGATCGTTCTCCTGATGCCTCTTGGGTAAAATTGGAACGCTGGAATGCTTTAACTCCCGAACAAAAAACGAAATTTGCTCCCCTTTGCCCTGATTTTGTGGTTGAGTTACTTTCTCCAAGCGATAGCTTGAAAGACACTCAGGAGAAAATGAAGGAATACCGAGATAATGGCGCTCGTTTGGGTTGGTTAATTAATCGGAAATCTAGGCAAGTGGAAATTTATCGGCAAGGGCAGGATGTTGAAGTAGTAGAAAATCCAGTGACTTTATCGGGTGAAGATGTTTTGCCTGGTTTTGCACTATATCTTGCATCAATCTGGTAACAGCGATACGCAAGCGGTTGATAACTCTCAACGTTATTCTTCCCGCAAGGTTGTATCAGCCTTACTGGAAGTGAATGGTCGCGGGTATTGGGAGACGAGTGAGAGTAATTTGCAGCTACTGCGTGATTTGTATCAGGAGGTTGAAGACCGGATTGAAGGGATTGAGTAAGCTCATCACCTAGCATAAAACTTATAGAGAGGCGTTCTTTTGAACGTCTCTTTTTTAGAGTTAGAGTGTTATAGTCGTGAAATTAAAAAAACTAAGAAGTTTTTTTTGAAGAATCTAAATATTCTTTGTCGGCTAAATAAGTTTCTACATTTTGTAATATTTCTCTCAAGTAACAAACTACTTTTTTCTTTATTACTAACAGCTCATCTGCACTTACATCTTTCCCAGCATCTTTAAAAGATGTCAAACCATGGGCTAAATTTTTTTTATTAGTTTTAATAGTAAATAAATCACTACCATCTCCAGTTTTACGGAAATTAGTTTTGCATGAAAATCCATAAATCTTAGCTGTATTTTTAATCTTTTTGGCATCGAGATTACCAGAAAATAGCTTTCCTTTATCGAGACTAGCAGATATTATATCAACAGCAATTTCTTTTGTATTAGTTAATAAATTATCGGGGGAATGGTTATCTTTGATGTTTTTTATTATCACTAACTTGAGTTCTTTTCTGATATCATCAAAAGAAACATTTTCCTTGCTCAGCTCATCAAAAATTGTTTCAATAGCAATTCGCATTGTAGATTCTATTAAGTTATACAATAGCAAGAAGCCAGCAGCCTTTAAAGTTTTTTCTAAATCAGAGTCGATTTTTCTAATCTTATTTTTAGCATTAATCCCAATACTTAATTGAGTGGTTTCTTGCTCTAAGTTTTTTATAAAAATTAAGTATTTGCTAACTTCCTTAGCACGCTCATTGAAGTCTTGAAATAATATAGGTTTCATGGCTGGTTTAAAAGTTTATCTCGCACATACTCAATACGACGAACAACCTTATTATTAGAACTACTTGCGTCAGCTCCAGTATATTCTTTAAACTTTTCTGAATCTAAGAATTTCATCGATTTTGGTACAAGTTCTTTATTTTCTCTCAAAGCAAGTGCTATCCCATCAGCAACAGATTCAAATTTGATACGAGTTGTTGGCTTATATTCATTTTTGGTTCTTACAAAAATATGAAAAACATTTGGGCAATTTGTTTCTACAAAATCAAGCATTGAATAAAATTATTTCTTCATTGCTTGTAACGTTTCTTCGGCTTCTTCGTTAAGAGTTTTTAAATACTTATCAAGAAATTCATGAACCTTTTTACCAGAAAAACTTTGATAATTATTTAAGAATGCAAAAAAGCGCAAAACATATTCTTGAGGCTCTCGTCTTCGGATAGCTGCATCAGAAAAGGAACATAACTTACGAAACCGTACGTCTTGTGATAATTCCTCTATGAGATTTAAAAATGCTCCAGGGTTAATGCCTCTTCGTTTTTCCATATCATTGAGTTCGACACTACCTGTATTAATTCGTTCAAATAAATCCCTACGTGCTTCTTCATCAGCTTCTTCAGTTAATTGAATCATCCGAATGGGAGTTCGTTTAAAACGTCTCTGACGAGAACGGCCGAGGAGTTAGGGCGTCCGATTCCCGAACCTAAAGGTCGCTTGATGTTTGCCTAGTTGATGAAGACTGATGTGCGATCGCGTTTGCAGTATTGTGGATGCGATCGCGTCTATCTTTAGTCCAACGTGCGATCGCCTTTGTTTCGGTGGATGCGATCGCGTCTCTCCTTCCCAAAGTGCGATCGCCCAACACTCAAAACTTGAATAGAAGTTTGAGTAATTGGCTTAAATTTGTAGTCAGATGAATGCTTAAATTCAAATCATGGCTCAGACCCTAACCCCAGCCACACCACCAACAGCAGGTTCCCACCTTGTCCTGACCGACATTAGTTGGGAAATGTATGAGAAACTTCTAGAGGTCTTTGCAGAGCATCCAAGTCTTCGCATGACTTACTACAAGGGAACTCTAGAACTGATGACACCCTTACCAGAACATGAAAGGTATAGTTGGACTCTTGGTCGGCTGGTAGCAGCACTCTCTGAAGAACTTGGGATGGAAATTGTAGGGTTGAAATCGACAACTTGGCGATCGCAATCCAAAACGGCGGGCATTGAAGCCGATGAATGTTTTTATATCCAAAACGAAGCTTTAGTTCGCGGCAAGTTAAAAATTGACCTTACAGTTGACCCACCACCCGACTTAGCAATTGAGATCGATGCAACTCACTCATCAATCGATAAGATGGCAGTCTACGCTGAACTAAAGGTGCCAGAGGTTTGGCGTTGGCAAAAGGGCAAACTTACAGTCAACATTCTGAGCGATACGGGTTATGTCGAATGCGGAACTAGTCTGGCTTTTGGCTCGTTTCCAGTAAAAGAGTTAGCACGATTTATGCAACCAGACGCTCAAAAAGGTGAAAATGCTCGACTGCGAGAGTTTAGGGAAGGGGTGCGGCAGCAGTTACGAAGCTAATAGGAAGAGGAAGTGCTGGTGTATGCGATCGCGTCCATCTTCTACAACGTGCGCTCGCCTTCATCCGATAATTCAGCCAATATTAATCACAGTACGATGAAGCTAGAGTCGCTGTATGAATACTTCTATGACTTCTGCTGTCAACCCACCAAGCCTAACTACAGCCCTACCTGACCATACGCAACTACCAGAGTCAGATGGTACTGTTGTGAAAAATTTTCAGGAGCATCCCCAAAGCATCCTCTTAACTGACTCAATCGAACCAATTTTGGAACAGCGCCATCCCGATGGGCAATATTGTATTAGCCAAGATTGTGGAATTTATTGGCGTTTAACTGACCCGCCAGAGCGAGGTGCAGAAGCACCAGATTGGTTTTATGTACCCAATGTACCGCCAACTTTCAATGGTCAAATCCGCCGTTCTTATGTGTTGTGGCAAGAGTTAATTCCACCCTTCATTGTTATAGAGTTTGCTTCAGGAGACGGGTCAGAGGAACGCAATAGTACTCCTCTGTCCCGCGCCGAGCAACAAGGAACTCAGAAACCTGGAAAATATTGGATTTACGAACAAGTGATTCGCCCAGCTTATTACGGGATTTACGAAGTTAATCGCGCCAGCGTTGAGGTGTATTGCTTAGTTGCAGGTCAGTATCAGTTAGTAACAGCAAATGAGAGGGGTCACTATCCTATTTCACCCTTGGGAGTTGAGTTGGGAATTTGGCAAGGTCGATATCAGAATCCCGAGCTTCCTTGGTTGCGCTGGTGGGATGAGCAGGGGAATTTATTGTTAACAGGTCATGAACAAGCAGAACTCGAACGTCAAAGAGCAGAGCAAGCTGAATCACAGTTAGAACAGGAACGTCAAAGAGCAGAGCGATTGGCTGCACAGTTGCGAGCAGCAGGTATTGAACCAGATGCGTAAGCTACCTCATCACTCACGCGACTCAGCCGTACCTACACCACAAGCAATTTCACCATTTTGGTAGGTTGGATTGGATATTGATAGATCTCCATCTGATTCTGCTTCTTCACACAAAATCGTCATCGTGATGATTTCCTTGGGATTGGCTTTCACATCAAAGTCAGTGGCAGGAATGGAAAATACGCCACCCACATAACTCTTGAGCTTGTCCTGCCGGGATATCCCATAATTGAATACGGCGCGATCGCTCATCTGAATCGAGTAGTCATAGGTATCACTCTGAGTCGGAACACTAACTCCCAAATTCACTACAGAATCAGTAAAACTCTCGTGTTCCAATTGGTAGGCTTGCTGAGCGCGGTTCATTGCCGTAACATTGACTTTTGCTTCCGGTTGCGGAGGGTGATGAGGGGCAAAAAGAAATCTGGGCAAAAGCGTGGCGAAAAGCCCAACACCTAGCACTTGGAGAACCGTTAAGCTTGCCAGACGGCCATAGTCAGCTGCACCACCCAGAGGATGATGGGCGGGTTCCTGTTTGGGAAAACAAACAGCTTGTAGCGCTACAAGCGCTTGACGCGCTGATTCAAATCGTCGTTCTGCGGCAGGTTCAGTTAGTTTTTCCAACCAGTTAATGAAATTAGCATCCAGAGTCACTTTGTCGGCAAACTGAATCCGCATCTGACGTTGAGGTAAGTTAGCGGGTGCAATGCCAGTTAATAAATGAATGAGTGTCGCACCCAAGGAATACAAGTCAGATGCGGGTACTGCCCTTCCCCACAACTGTTCAGGCGGTGCATAGCCACTGGTTCCCACTACTGTAAAAGTAGCGCCCTCAGCCGTAGCTCTATCTTGAACTGCCCCAAAATCTACAAGATAAACTTGTTCATCTTCTCCCAAAATCAAGTTGCTGGGCTTGATGTCACGGTGAAATACAGGTGGACTCAGTTCATGCAAACCAATCAAGATTTTCAGAACCTGTCGGGCAATCCTTTGCGCTTGGACTTGGGTAAAGCGTTTTCCCTTGTCCAACAGTTGTTGCAGAGAGTTCCCTGGAATATACTCCTGCACCAAGCCGAACCACGGCAAATCACCACCTGTATGCTGATCTATTGAGAAGTAATCGTGATACTTGGGAATTTGAGGATCGTTGAGATGTTTGAGAACTTGCGCTTCGCGCTCAAATAACTTGATCTCGTCCCAGTGCATCTGCGGGTTGAAAGCTAGCAACTTGACAACCACATTTTGTGCGGGTGATGTTTGGATGTCTTGCGCCAACCAAGTTTGACGAGAGGGATTTTGCCCTAGCTTGTGTTGCAGTCGATAACGCCCTTGAAGTACCTGTTCTGCTTGTAGCATCGTTATTGATTGTTGGTTATTGGATCTGGGTTGTTGGTTGTTGGTTGTTTTTTTAATTTGTAGAGCTTAGCCAATCTTTAATTTCTTGAGTTAACCAACAGCGCTCTGATTCAGTTAATTCTTTACCAAAGAAATACTTTCTACCTTTGACTTGGATCGCTATCTTTTCAAAGGGAATCTCTTGTACATTCTTGATATCTGCAATGTTAGCCACTTGTCGAAGATAGCTTAAGCTAAGCATTCGGCACTCTATCACAAAAGTATCTGGGCAAAATTCAATATGTTGCTGCCCAAATAAAGTCCCCAATGCTTCACTGATTTCATTTTGGACTCTTGCGAGTTCTTTGTTAGTTGCAGCCACTATGGAACTCATTACAACAATGAGGATGAATGTAAGAATTGCTACTCCAAAACCGTAGGTCAGACTGTAAAACAACAGTGGAACCAAGACCAGAATTATGAGGATGCTAATCACCATAAAGGGGAGGAAGCCTGCTGTTAGGATAATTTTGGCAACAAAAGCAATAAATTTCGTCAGCGATCGCTTGGGTTTGGGAATGGTGATTGACAACCGTTCAGGAGATTTCTTCAGTCGAATCCGGCTGCCTATGGGCTGAGAAAGGGTAGAACGGGAAGTCGTTTTGGGATAACGATCGGTACGCAAGGCTGTAAGTGCTTCCGTTGCCTGGGTAAAGCGTTGTTCCAAGTCCGGTTCAGTCAGGGCTTCAACCCAGCGAACCAGACGCGGATTAACCGAAATGCGATCGCGAAATTGAATCCGCAAATCCTTAGAAGGCAAATCAGCCGGTGCTGTTCCTGTTAATAAATGAATTAGTGTTGCTCCCAAGGCATAAAGATCAGAGGCAGGTACAGTTTTTCCCCAAAATTGTTCTAATGGTGCATAACCTGTTGTTCCCACTACCGTAAAGGTAATACCTTCCGTAGCTCCCGTATCTTGCACTGCCCCAAAATCCACCAAATATACCTGCTCATCATTACCCAAAATTAAATTACTCGGTTTAATATCCCGATGCAGGACAGGTGGATTTAAGCCATGCAGATAAATCAGAATCTCTAAAACATCAGTCGCAATTTTTTGCACCTCGGTTTCTGTGAACCGTTTGCCCTGATTCAACAACTGCCGCACACAAGTCCCTGGAATGTACTGCTGTACCAATCCAAACCAGAACAAGCCAGCACCTGCCTCTTTATCCAAGGAAAAATAATCACGGTAGCGAGGAATCCGAGGATGGTTCAGTTGTTTCAGGACTTGCGCTTCCCGTTCAAACAACTTGAATTCATCCCACTGCATCTGAGGGTTAAACGCCAACAGTTTGACAATTACCAATTCAGGTGGCGATACCTCAAGGTTGTAAGCTAGCCAGGTTTGCCGTCCTGGATTCTGTCCTAGCTGTTGCTTGAGTTGATAACGCCCTTGTAAGACTTGTTGTGCTTGCAGCATTGAAATAGCAGTTTTGTAGCGTCAGGCTCTTTCTAATGTAGCTGCAACTTTTATAGGTACTAGGTGTTATGTGCCAGATGTCCAGAGAAACTGGTTTTGACTATTCATGGTGTGCCTTTATCTTCTGGGGCATAAGTAGAAGTTCCTGCCAATGGTAAAGGCGATCGCTTTTTCACTAGAAGCCTCACTTGACGTACAATGCGATGGATTGCTTCAATTCGGGTGTTGCGATCGCCTTTTTTATGTCCACCTACAACACTTACGATGGACATAAAAAGGTGAAGTTATCTTACTCCAACTAACATTACACTCGGCTTAATCTCCGAACGTGACCATTTTCCGCAAAACGCTCTGCGACAATTTGCCGATAAACCGCTTCATAACCATCAGTCATCCGTCGAACACTGAAGTTGTTTTCTACATGTTCCCGGCAAGCATAACGGTTCAACTCACCCACTTTATCAATTGAAGCGATGCAATCCTCAACGCTATTCGCCAAAAAGCCTGTCTTGCCGTGGGCAATCACTTCTGATGTTGAACCGAGTTCAATCGCAATCACTGGCGTACCCGATGCCATTGACTCAATCATCACCAATCCAAAGGGTTCTCGCCAAGTAATAGGAAATAGGGTTGCAACTGCCCCACCCATCAACTCATTCTTCTTGTCGTGGTCGGCTTCTCCCAAATACTCGATTTGTTTACCATCAATATGAGGCTTGATTTCTTGCTCGAAGTATTCCACATCAACCACATCCACCTTACCCGCCATTTTCAAGCACCAGCCCGAACGCTTGGCGATTTCGATTGCCAAATGGGTTCCTTTTTCAGGAGAAATTCGTCCGAGAAATGCTAGGTATGGTTGCTCTTGTGGCTTTTCATAAAACTTATAAGTGTTTAGGTCAATCCCGTTATAAACCGTTGCGACACAGTTGAGATTTAACCTTGGCTCTCGTTGCGCGTCGGAAATACTGACATAGGGTTGACGACGGGCATGAGTAAACATTTTCTCATTATCGGGAGTAAAAATCCCATGAAGCGTATGAACCGTGGGAGTTTTTACCAAATTAGCGTAGGGCAAAGCTGAACAGCCCATGTGGGAGTGAATGATGTCAAACTCCGAAGCTTGTTCATAAACCCGACTCAGTTGCAGCATCTCATAGATGCCGCATTCCTTAACTGTGGGATCTAGACGCAAAGCTTGCGGGTGAACTGATTCTAATTTCGCCAGAGTAATTGAATCGCCAGAGGCAAACAACGTAACTTCGTGTCCACGCTTAACAAGCTCATCTGTAAGCAAACCAACAACCAGTTCAATCCCTCCATAAGCTGGGGGTGGAACTCGCTCCCATAAGGGGGCAATTTGAGCAATTCGCATGACAAACTCCTATTTCAGATAGAGAAAACTTCTATCAAAAGGTATTAAACACTGCCGCTGATAGATTAAGAATCATCACTAAGGATGAAATTTAGTGAAGAATCTATAATTTCGTAAACTTTTTAGCAATACGGAAAACCGATATGCATTCTGTTCGGGAAACTCCACAATAGGAGGAGTTGTCATAGACCAATCTCCTTCGCTAAATTAGCTTTCAGAAATAGAGAGAACAAAAGACCTCTCTAACCAAAGTGAAACAGATTACATCTCAAGATTGTTGTAGAGGTAAGAAACCTATGATGATCATGCGTTGGCAACCTTTTCATGAAGTAGAAACCCTTCGCAGTAAAATTGACCAGGTATTCGATGAGCTTAAAAGCGTCACTAACAATCGCTCTGAAACCTGGAGTCCAGCAATTGAGTTACAAGACTCCCCAGAAAACCTGATTTTGCGTGTTCAACTTCCTGGTATCAATCGCAAAGATCTTGATATTCAGGTGACACGCGAGGCTGTGTTAATCGCTGGTGAGCGTCCTTATGAAAAAGGTCAGGAAGACAGAGGTTACTTCCGTTCTGAGTTCTACTATGGCAAGTTCCATCGAGTTGTAGAACTACCTTTACCAGTACGACATGACCAGGTAAAGGCAGAGTTTAGTAATGGTGTCTTGACGTTAATCTTGCCGAAGTTGGAGAAAGAACGCGATCGCGTAGTCAAAATCAATCTCGCTGAACTTGCATCTGCAACGCAAACAACGAGTCTCGAAGCAGCTAGTGACTCAGTAGCTGAAACTAGCAGACACACTGAGTTAGTTACAGCCTAACCCTGTTTTTTCGAGACTTATTTGTTTGTCTTAGCCATCCGATGAACCAGCTAGAGGCGTACAATTGTACGTCTCTACACCGGAACAAATAATATATTGTGCTTAGCAAGTGGCACCTAAAAACTAACAGCTTCCCAAGATAGCCGTTGTAGATTCCAAAAAATTAGTTGGGAACATTCCGAAAAATCTTGAGTCTACTTCCCCCAAACGTGCCTATACTTTGGGGGTGTAATTTTAATGTTGATTTCCCGTCGCTGGCAGTCCAGAACTGCCGTGCTTGTTGCATTGGGAATAACTGCAACCGCTGCTTTCCCAATCCTAAGTGCTACTACAGCTACAGCAATGTCCAATCCCTACGTTGTTGGACAACTCTTTCCACGCTCTAGAGAAGTTCGAGTTTCAGCAGGGACAGTGATTCCGGTTCGCTTTGAGGAGGCTGAAAAAATTGTTGTTACGCCGGATGAAACAGCACCAATAACTCTGACAGTTGCAGAAGACATTCGCTCTGCGGCGGGAACACTGTTGATTCCGGCGGGAAGCCAAATTGCAGGAAATTTGCAACCTGTGGGTGGCGGGACTCAGTTTGTTGCTGAGGAACTAACGTTTAGAAATACTGAGCGCCAACGACCCATTGATGCTACCTCTGAAATCATTACTGAGACTGAAACAATTGAAAAAGGAAGCGATTCAAGTAGTATCCTCAAAGGGGCTGCGATCGGTGCAGCCGCAGCAGCGGTACTTTCTGAAGTGTTAGGCGATATTGATTTTTTACAAGTCTTGGCGGGTGGTGGACTTGGTGCGGTTGCAGGATTGCTTCTTGGAGGTAGAAATGAAGCAGAAGTGGTTGTTATAAATCCAGATGCCGATTTGGACTTAACTTTGCAGTCTGATTTTGTTTTGAACTAGCTGCATTCATTCAACTCACGGCTAAGTGTTTTTTATTAAAAAGAGGGGCATCGAACCCCTCTTTTGTCAATATTTAATTTAGAGGCAGATCAGCTTAAGCATCGTCTAGTGCAGTGATGCCAGGGAGTTCCTTGCCTTCAAGCAACTCTAGACTTGCACCGCCGCCAGTTGAGATGTGACTCATTTGCTCAGCTACACCAACTTTTTCCACTGCTGCTACTGAGTCGCCACCACCAATAATTGTGGTTGCGCCTTGCTTGGTGAGTTCAGCCATCGAGTGTGCGATCGCTTCTGTTCCCACGGCAAACTTATCAAACTCAAACACACCCATCGGGCCATTCCAAATCACTGTCTTGCAATCCGACAGTGCATCCTGGAACACCTTCACTGAGTCAGGCCCAATATCCAAACCCATCCAGCCATCAGGAATCGCTTCAATACTGACTGTGCGCGAATCAGCGTCAGCCGCAAAATTATCTGCAACAACAACATCAGTTGGCAATAATAAGTCAACGCCTCGCTCTTTCGCCTTGGCTTCCAAAGACTTAGCGAGTTCCAGCTTATCTTCTTCAACCAGTGATTTCCCCACACTCAAGCCACGGGCTTTGTAGAAGGTAAAAATCATCCCACCGCCAATCAGCAGCTTATCGACCTTATCCAGCAATGTTTCAATCACGCCAATCTTACTGGAAACCTTAGACCCTCCAATAATTGCCGCTAAGGGCTTTTGAGGATTCTCGATCGCACTTTGGAGGTATTGGAGTTCTTTCTCAATCAAGTAACCCGCTACCGAAGGCTTCAGATAATGGGTAACGCCTTCTGTCGAAGCATGAGCGCGGTGGGCTGTCCCAAAGGCATCATTGACATAGACATCTGCTAATGCTGCCAATTGTTTGGTAAATTCTGGGTCATTCTTTTCCTCTCCAGCGTGGAAGCGGAGATTTTCGAGCAAAGCTACCTGACCATTTTCCAAGGCATTAACTTGGGCAGTAACCGCATCCCCAACACAGTCGTCACACATCGTAACAGTCTGACCGAGCAGTTCCGAAAGACGATTCGCGATCGGTGTCAGGCGCAAGCTTTCCTTCACTTGGGCTTTAGGACGCCCCAAGTGGCTGCACAAAACAACCTTGGCATTCTTTTTAATTAAATCTTGAATAGTGGGTAAAGCGGCACGGATACGGGTATCATCGGTGATTGAGCCATTGTCATCCAGCGGCACATTCAAGTCCGCTCGCACCAGTACCCGTTTCCCAGCCAAATCTGACTCATTTAAATCTGCTACAGTTTTTTTGGACACAGTAGTAATCTCCTAAATTGCTCTACCTGATGCAATGTGCTCTTATCAAGATTCCAGACTTGTTTACTTGATAATTGCCCTGTAGATTCACTCGTTGTACACCAACTGAATCTCCAAAGCGAAGAATCTTCGTTCTCAAGCCCGTCCACATTTTACCGGAGTCCGCGTCTCGGAGATGCGTGTGATGTTTAAGACTGTTTTATTTCCCGTTGACCAAAGCCGAGAAGCCCGCGAAGCAGCTGAAGTTGTTGCCAATGTTGTCCAACAATATGGCAGTCGCTTGTTCCTGCTGTCGGTGCTAGAAGAAGTTAATCCTGAAGAAGAACCTCCCAGTTCGGAGGCGATGATCTCACCAGAGGCAGTGGCGGAACTGCTGAAAAATGCTCAAGCCCTGTTTGCCCAGCAAGGCATTACCGCTGAATCAATGTCTCGTGAAGGTATGCCTGCTTTTACAATTTGTGATGTTGCTGATGAAATCGGCGCTGATCTGATTGTCATGGGCTGTCGAGGGCTGGGATTAACAGAAGAAGGGGCATCAGAAAGTGTCACCAATCGGGTGATTAATTTGTCTCCTTGCCCAGTTCTGGTGGTTCCGTAAGGGGTTAGTTGTCAGTTGTTAGTTGTTAATCACTCAGTCCCAATGACACTGGACTGAGGATAAAAAAACTTTGTGCCCTAAAAGCAACCATAATGGTTGTGAGCCTAGGACAATTGACAACTGACAAATGACTACTCCCTCAATCCAGTGGTATCCCGGTCACATTGCCAAAGCTGAGCGGGATTTAAAAGAACAGCTCAAGCGAGTGGATGTTGTGCTGGAGGTGCGGGATGCTCGGATTCCTCTCTCAACGCATCATCCTCAAACTTCCCAGTGGGTAGGCAGTAAAGCCAGGGTGTTGGTGCTTAACCGGGTGGATATGATTACGCCCGCTGCCCGACAGCTATGGGTATCGTGGTTTCGGGATCAGGGAGAGACACCTTATTTTACTAATGCCCAACAGGGTAAAGGGATTCGTGAAGTAACCCAGGCAGCACAGGCAGCAGGATTGGCATTGAATCAGCGTCGGAGCGATCGCGGAATGCAACCTCGGCCTGTTCGTGCTGTAGCTATGGGATTCCCCAATGTTGGTAAGTCCGCCCTAATTAATCGCCTTTTAGGGCGTCGGGTAGTAGAGAGTGCTCGTCGTGCTGGTGTGACACGACAATTACGCTGGGTACGCATCTCTGACGAAATTGAGCTACTTGATGCGCCTGGGGTTATCCCAGCGAAGTTAAATAATCAACAAAAGGCGCTTAAACTCGCGATCTGTGACGACATCGGTGAGGCTTCTTACGACAATCAACGGGTAGCGGTTGCTTTAGTTGAATTACTCAAAGATTTAGAGGATACTGCTGAGTACGGTTTATTACCACCGTCTCCCCTAAAGACGCGCTACGAGCTTGACCCCGCATCCTTCACGGCTGAGGACTACCTGCACGCTTTAGCAGATTATCGCCATCAAGGGGACGTAGAGCGTACAGCACGGCAACTGTTGAATGAATTTCGTAAGGGGGTGTTGGGGGCAATTTGTCTGGAACTGCCGCCAACTTGACTCAGACAAAACTGTACAATGTAGAGTTTTATTAAGTGGGGTGGGGGGTGAAACCCCTCATCAGGTTAAACTTAAGTCTAGTAGATGCACCCTGATTAAGCGCCCTTGCGGGCGTTTTTTTTTGATTCTCAGCCAATCAGCGTAAACGATTTAAGACATCTTGCTGAAGCAGAAGCATTGAGCGAAGGCAGAAAATATGAGATGAGCACCGAAAACAAATATCAGGGCTTACACACAAACTCTACACGTAGTGTTTACAAGGGCGTTCAAACTCTACGGGTAGTTAGTTGGTAACTGAAAAGTGTAAGCCCTGTTTCTCTCAACACTTGAACAATCATTAGGTTCATTGTATAAAAAGTATCCAGAAAGGCTTGCCTCCTGTAGAATTTTATTAGGGGTCAATAGGTATTGGTGAAATAGAGCTTTGAACGCTATCGTGTCCTCCGAGCTGTAAAGCACCTTAAGCCTTGCCTATAAAGCACACGGGTCAACACACTCTCCTCAAGAAAGCTAGGTTAAGGAAGAAGCGATCGCTTCTGACCAACCAGATTGTAAGCAGTACAAGGCATATTACGGATTTTCCGATAACAAAATGTCCCAGTAGAGGCAGAGTGGAGAGTCACAGCAAGGGCTTATCCCGTAAAGCTTGTAGCAAACCTATTCCTCCTCACTTTTACTAGTATAAGGAGTTGAGTCGTGGTAATGCCTATGGATATATAAGTAAAACGATACCCGTGAAATCACGGATGATCCAGGCAGTTATATTTGCAACACTGGTAATAATACGGTCAGCCTTAGAGGTAATCAAGTACAGATTTAATACTCTGAACGTTTGACTTAAGACCAATTACGACTGACTCACGACAAAGTTCCCAATTAGAGAGCAAAGTTAGTTCCGTTGACAAAAGGGTGTAGCCGAGAGTTGGAACATACTTATGGGTGGAGTATGAAGAATCAAGCTCAACCATTCACCCTTGCTCATCTCTCTCGAACAAGAACTTTGGGTATTTTCCGGAGTGGATTCATGAATGCTGCACTGATTACTGATTGGTGATTAGCATTAGACTACAGGGGCAAATCTCTTTGTCAGATAACTTTATAAACATCTTCTCTAACAATGGTCAGCAAAATAGCGACTTTTAGACTTCCAGAAAACCTGATTCAGGAGATTCGGTTTCGGGCTGAGGCGACAGGTCGTGATCGCACAGCAATAGTTGTTGAGGCATTGAAGCAAGCCTTTGGACTTCCCCTCAATGATTCACGTCTGGCTACGGTTGAAGAGCTTCAACAACACCTGAACAAGTTAGAAAAGAATGTCACGACACTGAATGAACAGCTAACAGAACTTTCTCAAAAACCAGATGTAGAAAGTCGAGTTAGTGAGATTAGCCCTGTAATGGAACACTCACTGCTTCTTTCCAACTCTTCTATGGTTGGGGGCACTCTCTCTAGCGAAATAAATGGTATTCCAAAAGGGTGGGCGGGAAAGAATGGAGCAACAACAGAAGAAGTAGAGTCAAATAGCGACAAAAGCAAGCCGGACGAAACAGAACTGCAAGAACTGGCAGCAAGGATTTCGCAGCAAGCCAGGATATTTGACCAAGTACTCTCCGCCTCTCCTGACCCGATCTGCGTCATTGACCGGGTGGGGAGATTTACTTATGCGAATCTCGCGATCGCACAATTATTTGGCTTGCAGCAGCGTCACATCTTGGGTAAAACCTGGGGACAGCTAGACTTGCCTCCAGAAGTCATGGAGATTGAGCCAATAGATTCCCAACGGGAAGTCGTATTTGCAACCAAGCGACCCCTAACCAAGGAAATCAGCTACCCAACTCTCGACGGAATTCGAGATTACGAGTGCATTCTTAGCCCAATCCTTGGTATCAGCGGTTGCGTTGAAGCCGTAATTTGCACAGCGCGTGATATCACTGAGCGCAACCACGTAGAAGAATCCCTGCGGGAATCAGAAGCCAACTACCGTCACTTATTTGAGTACGCTAACGACTCAATCTTTATCATCGACTTATCAACCAGCCGTATTCTGGATGCTAACCAAAATGCTGCTAGACGACTAGGTTATACCCGCAAAGAACTCCTCAAGCTGAAAACCAGGGATATTGATGTCCCAGTTCCTGAAGTCCGTCAAAAGACAATTAATCAGCAAATGCAGGCAATGGGCAGTATCATCTTTGATCACGCCCTGCGACGTAAGGATGGTACAGAGATACAGGTTGAAATCAGCAGCCGAATCATTGAGTATCGCGACCAACTGGTTTCTTTGAGCTTTGTTCGTGATATCACCGCACGTAAACAGGCAGAAGAGCGGATGCGTCTATTAGAGTCAGCGGTTGAAAATACCCAAGACGGCATTCTAATTACTGAAGCTGGACAACTCGATGAGCCAAGTCCGAAGCTGCTGTATGTCAACCAAGCCTTTACCCGTATTACTGGCTATGACCTGACGGAAGTTCTCGGTCGAACTCCACGCCTACTACAAGGCCCCAAAACAGACCGCTCTCAGTTAGACAAAATTCGGACAGCACTGTCCCAGCAGAGACCTGTTCAGGTTGAGTTGCTGAATTACCGTAAAGATAGCTCGGAATTTTGGGTTGAACTCAATATTGTGCCGATCGCCAACAAAAACGGTCAACTGACTCATTGGGTTGCACTCCAACGCGATATTACAGAGCGCAAACAAGCCGAGGCAGCTTTAGTCGCGTCCAACCAGCAAATTAGTAAGATTCTTGAAAGTATCTCTGATGGATTTTTTACGATCGACCATCAGTGGCAGTTCACAGAATGCAATCATAAAGCAGAGCAGATCTTACAGCGATCGCGAAATGAACTCCTCGGTCAGATGTTGTGGGATGTGTTTCCTGAAATGGTAGGCTCAACCTTTGATCATGAGTATCACAAGGCAGTTGCTCAACAAATTACCGTGAGCTTTGAAGAATTTTATGCGCCTTTGGAGAAATGGTTTGAAGTCCATGCTTGTCCCTCTAATGAAGGGCTTTCCGTTGTCTTCAAAGACATTACAAAACGGAAACAGCGTGAAGTAAGTCAACGTGGAACAAGCACCCATCATCACTCGCGATCATAACGCTGTCCGCGTTAAGGCAAATGAGTAAGCTACTTTACATCTAAGCCTGATAGCGTTTTTCAAATCAATACAGTACAAATTTCTTGTAGGGGCGCACGGCTGTGCGCCCCTGCTGTTTTAGTCCTCACCAACTTTGAACGTACCCACAGAGGCTTGTAATTGAGCCGCAATCCCGACCGTCTCTTGCAGAGAGCCAGAAACTTGTCGGGTAGAATTGCTCGTGCGTTCAGAGACGAGCGCAATCTCCTTCATCAACTCCGTTACAGCTTGCGAGGTTTGAGCCTGAGACACTGTTGCACTCGAAATTGACTGCACCAAAGCGTCGATTTGGCGGGACACATCCAAAATCTGGCTTAGACTCTGCTTGGCATCCTCCACTAGATGGGTTCCTTCCACGACCTGTGTTGTACCGAGTTCCATCGCCTCGACCACTTCAGCGGTTTCTTGTTGGATATTTTCCACAATCTGTTCAATTTCTTTGGTCGCTGCTGACGAACGTGCGGCTAGTTGTCCAACTTCTTCCGCAACCACCGCAAAACCCTGACCTTGTTCACCAGCACGCGCCGCCTCAATCCCGGCGTTAATCGCCAACAAATTTGTTTGCAGCGCGATTTGCTCAATCAGTGAAGCGACTTTAGAAATTTTCTGGGACGATTCACCCAACCGCTTAACCTTTTTCGCGGTTTCGGCAACTGTTTCTCGCAAGGTGAAGATATTTTGTACGGAGCGATCCATCGCGACTCCACCGGCTTCAGCGGTAGAAGAGGCTACCCTGGCAACGACAGCAGCCTGTCGGGCGTTCTCAGCTACGTCTTGAATCGAGCGAGTCATTTGCTCAACCGATTCGAGAGTACGAGTTGTATCCTCCGCTTGTTTGAGCGCTTCAGCGGAAAGTTGACGAATTGCCCCTTCGTTTTCTCCGAGTGAAGCGTTTACCTGGATTGCGGCTTTTTTCACGTTCTTGACGATTACACGCAAGCTTTCAATAACGGCGTTAAAGAAGTCGGCTACTGTGCCAATTTCCCCAGTCGTCACATCCGCACGAACGGTGAGGTCGCCTTGAGCTGCCTCTTCCACATCACTCAGGAGTCCTAAAAGCTGGGACTGGAGTATTTCTTTTTGTTGACGTTGCTCAGCCGCCAGATTTTCTGCTTTTTGCCGTCCTTGCTCAATCTGTTCTAGGAAATCCTTACGATCCAACGCTAGACCAACTTGAGTGGCTACCTGCTTGAAGAAGGTGATTTCTGCCTCTTGCCAAGCGCGTGGCGCTGAACACTGATGGGTTACCAGTAAGCCGTGTAATTTGTTGTAGGCAAGAATTGGAGCAACTAAATTTGCCTTCACTTTGAAGGGTTCTAGTTGACCGAGGTAACACTTTGTCAAACCAGCTTCGTAGATGTTTTCAGTTGCCTTGACTCGACCCTCCAAGTACTTATCAATATATTGCTCAGCAAAACAGGGGTCATGGATAGTTGCACCCAGGGATTTGGGCCATGCCGCGCCCACAGCTTCGGCAACGATGCTTCCTTGCCAGTTCTCGTCAAAGAGATAGACAACAGCTCGGTCAGTTTTTATGGTTTCTCGAACGCCAGTAATCGCCGCTTCGTAAATGTCTTCGACGTTGAGTGATTCCCGGATACCCGTGATGATTTCATTCAGTTGCTGGGCGCGTGCCGTTTCAGCTTCTTTTTGGGCTAAGAAATTTACACGATCTAAGGACAGTCCAACTCGAATCGCTAACTCCTTGAGGAAATTGGTTTCAGACTGTTGCCAAACATGTGGAGCGCGACAGTGATGTGCAATTAATAAACCATAGAGTTCACCATCCTTGAGGATTGGTGTCACTAAATTTGCCTTCACTTCCAGTCGTTCCATCAAGCCCAAGTGTTCAGGGTGAAACCCTGCCTCAAAGACATTATTGGTTGGAACGACTCGTCCTTTTCTGTAAGCTTCTAGGAGATGTTCACTAATACATGGGTCTTCAATTTTGTCTCCCAACGCTTGAGGCAAGCCAGGAACGACGGCTTCGGCGGAGATATATCCACGCCAGTTGGAGTCAAAGCGATAGATGACGACTCGATCAGCTTCCAGGATGCGTAGAGCGCCTAGAACTGCCTTGTCAAAGATCTCATCTAGGTCTTGCAGTGTACGAGCGGGGGAGCTTGCAATGTCACCGAATAATCCTGCTTGCTCGGTTTCTGCTGCTTGTGTCCACAATAAAGTTTCCAATCGGCTTGCCATCAGGTTGATATTAGCCCCCAAGGCAGCGAGTTCGTCTTCTCCTTGCACGGCAACACGAGTGAAAAGTTCACCTTGTCCTAGTCTCTCCACAGCATCGGTGACAGCGAGAACTGGATTCGTTGCCCGTTTAGCGAGATAAGCGGCGATCGCACTAACTAACAATGCGGCTAAGCCAGTTCCCAAGGTCAGAACTAGGAGTAATTGTCTCTGTGGTGCGAAGGCTGTTTCTGTATGTGTGGCAATAGCCGCTTCCCATGGAAGATCGGGCAAGCCTTCTAGTTCGCCAAACGGTGCATAGGCAAACAGAATTTCCCTGTCGTCAGCTACATCACGAATGACTGAAGTATTTGGCTTGTTGAGGGCTTGCAGTTTGGCGAGTTCCGGAAAAACTACCTGAGAATCTTTATTCTCCTTATTCTTTTCGTTCACTACGAATATTGTTCCGGTAGTCGAGTCAATCAAATAATATTCGTCTCCGTCAGTACCGAAGTTTTTGAGCAACTCGTCAAGGGTTGTAACTGGCATCCGAGAACGGACAACAGCGATTGTCTTGCCAGTAGATTGATCTTTAACAGGTGCAGCAATGTGAATGACAAGCTTTCCAGAAGATTGGGATAGTTGTGGCTTGCTAATAACAGGTTGCCCGGTTTTGATGACGGTCTGAAAATAGTCTCGATCGCTGTGGTTTTGTAGGCGATCCCCTTGCGATTGGGCAATCACGTTGCCTTTGAGGTCGAACGCAGCAATGCTGTCGTAGATTTTGTAAGCTTCTACAAAGCGGTTTAGGGCTACCTCCTTTTCAGCCACAGGAGTAGTTTCACTAAGATTTGGGTTGCTCAGCACGGGGAGAGCTGCTAGTACCTGAATATCTCCATAACGCTCACGCATGAAGCGCTTGACTTTATCTTCTACACTAACGGCGCTAGCAATTTTGGTTTCGGAAATTTGCTTGCTGAACGCTTGGTTGGCATATTGGTAAGCGGTTATTCCAGTCAGCAATACTGGAATAGTACCGAGTGCGATCGCCAAAGCCGTAGCTTTTTGGGTTAAACCCAACCTTGACCACCCTGGAAGGCGCTTTTTCTGAGAGTTCTGGCGTGTGACCGATGTACTCATCTGCTGAAAGTCAACTGGATTGATGGCTGACTGAGGTACAAAAGGCTCCAGAGAACGTTGCTGATTCCTGTAATTATTTAAACCATTGGGGTTCAGATCTACAAGAGAATTCTTCTCTTGTCCATTTAATTCCTGGTTGTAAAATTTTGACTCTGGCTCAAACTTAGTTGTCATGAAACAATCTCCTGAACGTGATAATAAATTGGCAAAATCTTGAAAATTTCAGAACAAAAGCTTAATTGCTCTGTACGGCAATATAGTTATGCAAAAAACCCTGCTCTTGCTAACGACAAACTTCTCCCCACACCTCTTCGCTCTCTAACTTTGGGGAGAAAGCCTACTTCCTCCCTAATCAAGAAGGGACTTTAAGGGAATGCAAGATCTTAAGATGCTCAAGTGAGCAACAAGCTTTGCGACTGTCGTCTGATGTGCGACCTTCATGCACCATGTCTTCACATGAGTTTCAGCACCAACCGAACTCATTGCGCGATCGCTGACTCAGACTGTCCCGGCTAGATTTCTGTTACAAAACAAAATGCACCAATGTAACGAGAAAGTTAGACCTGCCAAAACCTATGGAGTATAGAAAATTTCACAAAAGGTGAATTGACTTAAGTCACACCTTAATGCTTCCCCAACAATGCAAAAACCTAATTGACACCAAGCCATTACCGTACTACAGAAACCTGAGAGTTTTAATGACTTTGGTAATACATTAATCTTGTAATACACTTTAACTAGAATAATGCTTAAAGCACTCGTCTACAAGCCACACCAGCAGCAGCGATGCCACCTCCAGCAGCGATTAAAGCGCCCATCGGACCTCCGACTGCCTCGCCAGCTACTGCCATTTCGATTGCTACTGCCAATACGCACTCATCTAAATCAGCTTCCGAACCCGGTTGAGCATTGGGATGATTGTCTTTCCAAGCGTGAGCTAAGGGAAGCGCTAGCTTAGCTAGTTGATTATGGAGGTCAAATTCTCGTATTTCCTCACGAGATACAGAATCAGACTTGACCGATTTTAGATTACTGGACTTTTGTTCTGAGTTGAAGGGACTCATAATGCTATTACCTAAAAAACACCACATTCAGGCACAATGAGATTGACGCGGAAAAGATAGACAACCCTGGTGGTGTCCAACCTGTAAGAGTTTTGAAGCATAGGGCTAGCAATGCAAACCACTACTTTCATCCTCTAAGACGGTCGAAACTGTAAGACAAGCGTATAACATGTATTACGTTCGTATGATAAGACAATTGGCGAACCATTAGCAAGAAAGTCAAGTAGCCTTTATTGAGTCTTTACAAAATTCCACGCTGTTTTAAATAATCTTGCTAAGAGTGATCCAAGGCAGTAAGAATCGTTTCTCTACGGCTTCTCAATCGGTAGTGTTTTCGTAAGAGTACTACCGTTGGGGAACACAGCTAACGACTAGATGGCAGTAGTGGTTCTAATAATTGATTATTCTCGCTGGAGAGGATTGAGGGGTGATTTCAGAACTCAAGGTAGAGAATTCAGAATTCAGGAATTCAGAACAAAACTCTACTTCTGAACTCCTACAACTCTCCCGCATTCTTATCAAGTTTACTTTTGCATTTTCCCATCCGGGAGAATCGCTCCAGTAAGAACGGTTCCTTTAAGGTTTGCTCCGAGTAGGGTTGCCCCCTTCAAGTCTGCGGCAATTAAAATGGCCCTGGATATGTCGGCACGAATCAAGCAGGCTCGGCTCAAGTCGGCTCCTCTTAAATCAGCACCCTGAAGAATTGCCCCAATTAAATCTGCATCCTGTAAGATTGCCCGATGTAGGATAGCTTGATAAAGTGTGGCTCCGTGTAAGTCGGCTTGATAGAGGTTTGCCATTGAGAGATTGGCAAACATTAAGTTCGCTTCTCTGAAGTTTACGGCTACCAGGTTGGCTCTTTTCAAGCTAGCTTCGGGTAAATTTGCCTGTCTCAAGTTTGTTTGCTGTAAGTTGGCATCGCTAAAGTCTGCGCCACCTAGAGCGGCAACACTCAGGTTAGCGTTACGCAGATCAGCATCACTTAGGTTTGCTCCTTTGAGATTAGCTCCACTCAGGTTCGCTCCACTCAGATCAGTTTGCCTCAAGTCAGCTCCAATTAAAATCGCTTCAGTGAGATAAGCTCCCTGTAGCTGTACTCCTACAAAATCTCGCTCTCCTGCGGCATAACGCTTTAGCAGTTCACTCGCATTCATAATATCTCCCAGGTTTTTGCTCCTCACTTCGATTCACAGTGGCGACAGGCGTTACGCGCACAGGCTGTGCCTATAGCGTGCTTATGGCAACTTGACTTGACGCATCACCGATTTAGATTATCTGAGGCAGTTTTACACCTGGTTCTGTTGAATTATCCTTGACTTGAGACAATTTCCAGCAACAATTAGGCTAAAAAATAAAAATTAGTTGTAATTGCCATGTCTTGTCTTGGCGATTTATTTTAATCTGCTGAATAAATTCTCGAAAGTAGAATCGGCGCTCTGATTCTGATAAATCACTCCAGAATTGGGGAATCGATACAGCTTGAGCGATCGCTTTTAAATTAACAGGTGGTAGTGCCGCCATACGCGATCGCAATTGGGAAATTTCTGTACGGAGTTTGTAAGCGCGTAAATCAGCGGTTTCTGAATCAAGGACACCACTAACCGTTAAGGTCGGTAACTGAGTTAAGATATCCTGATTCTTCGCAATTTGACTGGTAAGCGATTGCTTCACCCCATCCAAATTGGGTACATTCATGCCAGCAACAGCACGAGGTAATTCCTGGCAAATTGTTTGAATGGTTTGTTCTAATACTTTTTCATAGGCGATCGCACGGCATTTTGGACGCTTAGGGCAGCTAATCGGGCGAAGGTAGAGATATTCTTTGTCTCTGCGATATCGAGTAACACTGGCGACATTCATGTGCGAGTCGCACTCGCCACAGACTACTAAGCCCGCTAAAGAGCGAGGCGCACTAGCAGTACGGGGTGGTAATCGTTGATTTCGCCGTAGCAGTCGATCAATCTGGGCGGCTTCTTCCCGGTTCAGAATCGGGCTATGGGTATCAGAAATTACCTCACCGTTTTGATAGCTAAGGTCGCCTCGATAAATTGGGTTGGTAAGCCAACGTCGTCCTGTTGAAACCGAAATTTTCTTACCGTACTTTTTCTCTAAATAGCGCACAGCTCCACGCAATGAACCATAAAGTAGAAACTGTTCAAAAAATTCCTTGACAACGGGTGCAGTACTACGGTCAAGAATGTAGCGGTCTTTCCCTCGTCGGTAGCCATAGGGTGCTTTTCCTGGAGGGGGTAAAGCTTTGAGACGATTACGGGCGTGCCCTTGCCGCAAGCGACGACTGTTTGCCTCACGTTGAATTTCACCCAAGAGTTGCAATAGACTTGTCTGGATGTTGGCACCTGTTGTTGAATTGGTTAATTGAGAGGAACTGTAAGATTGTTCTGTCGCAATGAGCTGAACACCCATTGCTTCGATTTGTAAAAGGCGATCGCTTATTTCTGCCAGCGAGTCGCCCAATTCTTCCAAACGCTGAATTAGCAAGTAATCAGCGGGTTCGGCAAGACATTCATCTAATAGTTGTAACAGTTGCTGACGCCCTCCTAAATCTTGATAGATTCGATCTACTTCCCAGCCCCAAACCGCTGGATCAGGTACCGATTCTAACAGTGGATCACTGTAGGAGTAGGCAATAATTTTCATTACTCGCTTTCAGCCGTTATCAAAGTGCAAGTCTTTACACACCTACACCTGAGTAAGTTCAATGATGTTACCATCTGGGTCTTGAGTGAATAGTGCGGCTCGACCAGAGGCACTGGCTTGCACCATACAACCATGAGCTGTTAAATGGCTTTTAGCATCATCCAGATTTTCTACAGCTAAGGCAACATGGGGATTACGACCCAATTTTTCAGGATTAGCAAGCTTTGTTGCAACTATTGGATCAACAATGAGGTGAAGCTGAAAGTCACCTATTTGATACCAAACACCAGGATATTTAAGAATTCGATCTACCTTAGATAATCCCAAAATGTTGCTATAAAAATGCTCTGCCTGTTCCAAGTCAGAAACAAGAACAGCGGAATGAAGACTTTTGGTAATCTGCATGACTTGTAGAAGATAGTTCTTGCTAAGCAGGTGAACGTTAAAAAACCGAAGCGGCTCCTACCTCTAATTTTCGCTTTGATCGGAAACTTAAACGTAGTCCTCTAACACGACAAATGATGGCAATTGCCACAACTCAGGGTCAAAATCTGTTAGTGAGTTGATAATCTGGTGAGCGCCTTGGTACAGTTGTCTATCTACATTAGGGTGAGGAACAACAACCACCGACATTCCCGCTGCCAGTGCTGCTGCCATTCCAGCAGGTGCATCTTCAAAAACGAGACATTGCTCAGGAATTGCTCCCAGACGGTGCGCGGCGAGTAAGAAGATATCGGGTGCAGGTTTTCCTCGTTTCAGGGCAGGATCATCTCCCACTACTAGGCAATCAAACAAGGCAAACCATTCTTGATGATGATTAGTTTTGAGGTTAAATGTGCGACGGGCAGAACTGGTTGCTACAGCTTGAGGAATCTGATGATGGTAGAAATGTTTAGTTAGACGCACAGCACCCGGAAGCGGTTTAGCTTGGGGAAGCAGTTGATCCAAAAATTCTTCTCTTTCTTGTAAATACTCTTGGACAGTGATTGGTAAGGCAAGCCTCTCAACGAGAATCTGTGCTGAATCCCAAGCATTTCTACCAGCCAGCTTAGCTTGGATAGCGCGATCGCAAACCTTTCCATAGCGGCTGATAATCGTTTGGACAATCTGGGCGTATAGGGGTTCCGTGTCTAGGAGTAAGCCGTCAAGGTCATAGATAACGTGTGTGATTTTTTTGAATCGTTCCATCAGTCACTAACGCTCCTTAAAGTCTTAGGCTAATGTGCATTCAAGTTGCATTTCACTGACGGTTCAAGAGGAAAAGGCAAGGTGAAGGGAATTTTTACTTTGACCTTTTCCTTACCTACCTTGTCTGGACTGAAAACTACCGAGATTTTAAATCAGCGATCGCATTTTTCGTCATGGCTGCGATCGCTTGATCATTAGCTTTTGGTAAGTGATAATACTTCCCACCCGCGTGCTTGGCAAGTTCCTTAGCAAAACCTGTAGAGATGAACTTATTTTCCGTATCAATGACTAATAGTTGAATCCCTAACGCTCGAATCCGACTAGCAATCTCCAACAATTCTGCTTTAATATCTGGCTTTTCCCCTTCCACTAACGGCTCACCCAAAGAACGTGCTAAGGGAATATTCCCGCGTCCATCAGTAATTGCCACAATCACCACCTGACCAATATCCCCAGACATCTGGGCATTCACCCCAACCCGGACAGCCTGAGTTAATCCATGAGCTAAGGGGGAACCGCCACCGCAAGCCATTCGTTCCAATCGTCTACGTGCGGAAGCGATTGAACGGGTTGGGGGTAAGAGGACTTCTGCTTGTTCTCCTCGGAAGGGAATCAGCGATACTTGGTCGCGGTTTTGATACGCTTCCGTTAAGAGACGCATGACTGCCCCCTTGGCAGATTGCATCCGATTCAGCGCCATTGAACCGGATGCATCTACTACAAACACCACCAAAGCCCCCGCTCTTCGGGCTAATCGCTTCGCCCGAATATCACCTGCTTCTACAATTACTTTCCGATCCGGCTGACGTTGGCGCCGTGCCTTTTGGTAAGGGGCTGCGGCTCGAAGTGTGGCATCAACAGCAATCCGGCGTACTTGTCCCTTGGGCAGGATAGGCTTCACATAGCGCCCTCGATCTTCCGAGAAGATAATGCTACGACTCCCTGATTTACCTTGCCGCTGCGCCATCTGGGCAAAGTAAAGAACAGTAGGGTCGAGGATCACACCTTCTGGATCGAAAACAAATTCTTCAGGGATGCTAGGCGGTTCCTGTTCTGGTTCTTCGGGGTTGTCCTCTTCGTCTTTTTCCTCCTGTTCCTCTTGCTCCTGTTGAGATTCATCTTGAGGGGGTGGGGGAGGAGGTGGGGGTGGTTCTTCCGGCGGTGTCTGGACAATTGTTGAACGCGGCACAATCACCAATTCCACAGCACGACGCAAATCTTCAGCGATGACATTCTGACGACCCTCCAATGCGGCGGCGGCTTTCGCCACTCTTAAAGCAAATAATTCAGCGCGATGTCCTTGGACACCACCTCGAATCGCTTCATCCACGAGATAGGCAATCTGCTCATGGGTAATTTGAACATCCTTAAGCCACTCCCGCGCTAAGACAATCTCTGTTTTTAGCGAGTCTGTATCTTCGTTGTACTGCGCTAGAAAATCTTGGGGAGATTTCGCGTAGTCAATGGCTTGGTCTACTGCTTGTACTCGTTGGTCTAAGGCTAATACACCGTCAGCGGACAGGGTAATTGCAATGCGATCGAGCAAATGTTCCCGTAGTGGTCCTTCTTCAGGATTGTAGGTCGCAATCAACAGCGGTTTGCAGGGATGTTGAAAGCTAATGCCTTCCCGTTCAATCAGGTTACGTCCCTCAGTTAAAACGGAGAGCAGTTGATTGGCAATTTGGTCATCGAGCAGATTAATTTCATCAATATATAGGACACCTCGATGTGCCTGTGCCAGTAGTCCTGGCTGAAATACAGGTTCTCCTCGTTTGACGGATTGCTCAACATCCACTGAACCGAGAAGTCGGTCTTCTGTGACTCCAAGCGGAATTTGAAGGAAGGGGGCAGGAATGACTTGTGTGGGGAGTGTTGAAGGGTCAACTTGCTGTGCTAGTAATTGGTCATCCCACTCATTGGGGCTGTTGGGGTCGCAGTTACTGATGGAATCTTTGACGACTTCAATCGGTGGTAGTAAGGCGTGGAGGGCGCGTGCCATCACGGATTTAGCAGTACCACGACGACCTGCGATCGCAACTCCTCCCAATCCAGGGTCAATTGCTGCCAATAGCAGAGCAAGTTTAATCGCTTCTTGCCCCACAACCGCTGTGAGGGGGAAGGCAGTGATAGTAGAGGAACTAATAGCCACAGGCATCGTTTTAATCTTCGCTAATCCAGTTTTAAGCGTGTCAATATCTACAATACGTGTCTACGCCCAAAACATTGCAAGTAATATTTCTAGATTTGACACAGCCGATGTGTTTGTTTCAGTTCCTCTAGAAATGCAACGATAGTTGTCACAGTAGGCTCTTATCGTAATCCGGCACAGTAGATTGCGACTACACTTGATTGATCGATAGTTAAAGATAGACGAGTTGTGTGATGTCCCAGCAAGAAGATGTCGCCCATTTTTTGCAAGCCGTTTGCCAAGATAAAGCTTTACAAGATCAGCTTAAAGCCTTAGAAACTCCCAATCGTCAAAGCTTTGTCAATGTTGCCCAAGCACAAGGTTATAGCTTCACGACAGCAGATATCGATAATCACGTCAGACTTGTGCAATTTTATAAAGAGTGTCAAGCGGCGATTGAGAGACATCAATCTGGTAGCGAACAACTATCTGATTGGCTCCAACAATGGTACAGACACATTCAATTGTATAGTCGGGATGATGATCAGGACAAAATCGGTCGATATCTGGATGAGTGACAAAAATTTTGGAATAGACACTCATCGTCTTCTTGCTGTGCGATCGCACTGAGTTTGGGGAAGCCGTCACATTACTATGTCTACTTGAAGGTAGTTTTTCTTGACCTTAAACATGGCTTTGGCAAGCTCCTACTCTTCTAGGTAAGAGGAGCGTCAAAATCAACACTCATGCGTACATTGGTTTCTAACTTTAGGTTGTTGTAATTCAAAACAAGAAAACTTAAAACTAGAGCTACCCAGTGCAGTGCTTTCGTGCGGAGTTGCGAGTTTATGAATGCCAAAGCTATTGTAGGACTGCTTAAAGAAACATTTCAGGAATGGCAGGAAGATAAGACACCACGCTTAGCTGCTGCCTTGGCGTATTACACGGTTTTTTCACTAGCACCTTTACTCATTATTGCGATCGCAGTTGCAGGTGCAGTTTTTGGGGAAGACGCTGCTAAGGGCGAGATTGTTGGGCAAATTCAAGGACTAGTCGGTAGAGAGGGTGCAAAAGTAATTGAGGACGCGATTGAGAATGCCAGCAAGCCTGAATCCGGGGGTGGCATTGCCTCTTTGATTAGTATTGTTGTTCTTCTCTTCGGTGCTTCTGGGGTATTTGCTGAACTCCAAGATGCCCTTAACACCGTTTGGGAAGTGCAGCCAAAAAAAGAAAAGGGCATTGGTGGTGTCATGGGCTTTGTGAGAAAGCGCTTTTTGTCCTTCTCGATGGTGCTGGGCATTGGCTTTTTACTGATGGTATCCCTGATTGTGAGTGCTGTTTTATCTGGATTAAGCGCTTACATGAGCCATTTAATTCCTGGCGTAGACTTCATCTGGGGAATTGTCAACTTTGTCGTTTCCTTTGGTGTAATCACACTGTTATTTGCCCTAATTTACAAGTACCTGCCGGATGTCAAAATTACCTGGAATGATGTTTTGATTGGAGCCGTCATCACCGCTTTACTATTCACCATTGGCAAAACTGTGTTGGGGCGGTATTTGGGAGGAGGAAGTTTTGGTTCAGCTTATGGTGCAGCAGGTTCTTTAGTGATTATCCTCGCGTGGGTATTCTATTCAGCTCAAATCCTCTTTTTTGGTGCTGAATTTACCCAGGTTTACGCCAGAAGATATGGCTCACAAATTGTCCCAGATGATCATGCTGAGTCTGTCACTGAAGAGGCGAGAGCCAAGCAAGGGATGCCTCGTAGGCGGCGACGTTAAGTCAGTGGTTGGCACGACAATAAATATCGGATTTTGCTGCCAATTGGTAGATAATCTGTTTATTTATTGTTTATGAAAATATAGCCAATAATTTATCTTACTACATTTGCCAGTACTGCCTTGTGAAAGGGATGACTTAGCAAATTCGACTTCGCCTCCCAGCCAGAGAATGACCAATCGGGTTACTTCCAACCCAACGTTCATCTACTGGTTCTGATGCCAATTGATAACGACTGTCTGTAGAGAGTCGGATAGCCGAGGAGCGATTATCCAGGCTGGCATGGATAGTAAACATACTGAAGATGAGAACATCCCCAACCTTGAACTCAGTACTTAGCCAACGCCCTCCGTATCTAGATCGTAAGGAAACTGGGTTTCTAGAGAGTGCGCCATTCCACGATTTTTTACCAGAGGCATACAGAGTAGCTGTTCTTTTGGTAGCACAATAGCTATCTACATCCATCTGCCCGTAGCGGTTTTTAATAGTTTCTAGACGATGGGAGTTTTCTAAAATCATCAATCCTCCCAAGTCCCAAGAAATATCGCCTAGAGGTGTCCAAACAGTATAAAGTTTGTCAGTTCCTCGCCCCATGTAGACACTATCGCAATGGACATGAGTGCCACGCCCTGGTGCAACTGCCCTTAACCAGGTGTAATCCAAATGGCGAACGTTTCCTTCTAGAAAAACTTTAAATAATTCCATCAACCGCCCTGTATAAAGCAGCTTTTTTAGTGTTGGACTTTGTACTGCCAAATCGGGTCGAAAGTTCATTCTCAAACCCGGCTTAGCGATGCAATCCAGAATAGGAAAATCTGGATTTAAACAGCCCTCAGCCGCTAAACAGACAGCAATTTCTTGACGCACTTGCCAAACGTCTTGGGAGTTGAGTAAGCCTCTTAAATATAGATAACCATCCTCCTGCATCCGGAAGCGCAGTTCATCTGGGTAGGAAAGTAAATCCGATGAATCTTTGAGATAACCAAACGCCTCAGGATGGCAATCCAGTTCGTAACCGTTAGAACGTAACAAGGGATTATGGGGGATAAACACCAGGGGTTTTTAAGATGCGCCGTTGAGCCTCCGTCAGTTCTGGATAATCATCGGGATTGTAGTAGTACCGTGACCAAGCAGAGGGATGAGGCGAATATTTGTAGAACAAAGTACGGCGTTCTTGTTGTCCTTTCCAGGGTAAGGTGCCGTGGGTGAGCGCTTCTGTAAAGAGGATAGCGGTTCCGGCTTTCCCTGTTAATGTTTGCACACAAGGATGAGGTTGCTCTAAATCTCGCCATTGATCGGGGAAAGGCAAATTGCTTTTGTGGCTACCAGGAATGCAGCCAAACCCGCCTTCCCCAAGATTTACGTCCGTCAGGTTATAGGCAACTGCACACAAGCCGTTGTACATCCGTCCATTTTTATAGGTGTAGTACTGACAGGGGTCATAGGGAGTCGCACCCCCATGCAGGTGAGTGCCAATGGGACCTTTGCCTTGGCGAATAATGTGAACGTAGTCGTGATCTAGACGAAATTCTGCACCCAGTAGAGCAATGAGATAGGGAGTAATGCAGGGATTGTCAATTAAGGTGTGAAAAGCGTCACCAAGCGGTAGCAAGCCATCGAAGCGAAAGTTCAGCTTCCCTGGCTCATCTACCTTCGCAATTTGTTGATCGAGAAGCTTGTTCAGGGCTTTGATCTGTTCAGTGGTTAGGGCATTTTCTATGACAATGAACCCTTGCAGATCAAACAGGTAGCGTTCAAGCTCATTCACTGTCTGCCTCCATTGTCACAATGCTTTTACGATACGCGAGATTCATAGCGTCCCTAGGCGGCTGATTCTTGTACTAAGACATAGGGTTGTACAATCAGGGCTTGGAAGCGTTTGGTTTGGTCATTGTTCCAATCCGCGAGTTGGTCAGGGAAAGGCTTGTGAAGCTGCTGGGTGTTAATCCAATGTTGTACCGAAAGGACATCATCAGATGCGATCGCAACCCCAACATCAAGCAAATCTAATTCCTGATGAACCACTAAAACTACATCACGCTTGGCATGGGGCATCAGCCAGTCCCATTCGGCTTCATCCAAGCTTTCTGCTAATTCTGCTCTAAAATCCTGCATCGGTAAAAATTTTGCTTCAATTACGGCTTATTTTACTGAGATTTGAGGGCAGCAATGAAACTGATTTAGCAAAACCCCTACACTTCTCCTTTCATTTCATCAATTTCTAATAAGCTGACAAGCACTCCCGCAACTGGTATTGCGATAAAAATTCCCAATAATCCAGCAACCCTTGCACCAACTAGTAAGGCAAAAAATATCACTACGGGATTAAGATTCAGCGAATTTTGAAGAACCCTGGGAGCAATTAAATTATCTTGTATCTGCTGAAGAATAATACAAGCCCCTAATACTTTTAAAGCCAACCAAACTTGTTGAGATAACAAAATAATAAATATTATACCCACTCCCAAGGTTGCTCCAATACCGGGGATAATGTCAAACAATCCAGCAATTACTGCCAAAAGCAAAGGAAAAGGCACCTGTAATACTAAAAAGACAATAAAGGTAGTAGTTGTCAGAAACAACGTTAGGATAATCTGACCTTGGAAAAACCCTAAAAAAATACGCTTAGTTATAGTGGTAAATCTACCGCGTAAATGCTTAGGAACAATTTTAAGGATAAAGACCCATAGCCTTTCTCCATCTAAAAGCATGAAAAATGTAATAACTGCAATTAAAATGAAGTTTAATAAATTAGAAAGGAATATCTGTATAGTTGCCAAACTATAACCAATACCTAACCCAAGCCCATTTAAAAGTTCACCTCGAACACCCTCTTCAATTGCCCTTAAATCTACCTGAATATTCCGTTCTCTCAGAATCGTTTCTAATCGCTCCACTACTGGAACCATAGAATTAAAAAACTCAGTCAAACTTGTAATTAACTGTTGCCCTTGTGACAGAACCGTTAGACCGACCGTAACTGTAAGACCCCCAATAATTGACATTCCAACAAAAAAAACCAAGGTAGCGGCTACACCGTGAGGAAGAAAGCGATGAAGCGATCGCACCGGATAGCTGAGCAAAAATGCAACTAGGGCGGCGGTAGTGAAAATAACAATAACGGTTTGAAAATAATCTAAAACCTGTACAAAAGCCCAGCCAGAGGCACACAGTAGCAAGAAGCGGACTAACACAGAGTTGTTCAGTCGCTCCAAAATCGTTTTTGTAGACGGCTCATTCATCGTTTATCCAGGATAGTTCTATTTCATCCTGAACTAAATTTACCGCCCAAAATCATGTAAGGCATGAATTGCCTCTGCACAGTGTTGTGTTAGGGCTTCCAATTCTTCCCGCTTTGTCGAAGCAGGAGGGTCAATCACCTGACCAATCCGCACAGTGACAGGTACAGGTCGCGGTATTGCTGAGCCTTTTTTGAAAATTGCCTCAGTACCCCATAGACTGACTGGCAGGATTGGAACTTTCGCTTTTGCCGCAATCCAAGCAGCACCTTGCTTCGGTTCTGTAATTCGGGCATCAGGAGTTCGTGTTCCTCCCAAATACAGACCAACCGCCCATCCCTCTTCTAGACACTTGAGGGCTGCACGAATCGCACTTCGATCTGCTGCACCCCGTTTTACTGGGTAAGCACCATACAACTCGATTCCCTGCTTCAACAAGGGGATACGAAACAATTCTTCCTTTGCCATGAAGGCAACTGGACGCCGCATAGAACAAGACAAAATCGGTGGGTCAAAGTCACTAGCATGGTTACTCACTACCACTAGTGGCCCCTCCTGAGGTACATTTTCGGTACCATAAACCCGACCCCGCAGGTAACCATGAAGAACTGGACTGACGATTGACCACTTAAAAGCGCGGTAGAGCATCAAGCTGGCAAAGGGTTCGCGGCTTCTACTCATAGTTGTTAGTTGTTAGTTGTTAGTTGTTAGTTGGAAAAGATGGCTTAAAGATTTTCAAGACTGGGTTGTAGCCAACTTGTTCTTATTTGTGCCTAACAACCAAAAACTAATAACTTTTCCTCCCTGGTATTTCAAACAGTAAGTCAAACTCGATGGAATTTTAGCTAGGCAAGTCTGCAAGTTTACCAATGTTTTGTAATTCCAGGTTAGGACACATCCGTTTAATTAGACCCGTAAGGACATTGCCTGGCCCAATTTCTACAACGCGCTCAATCCCTTCTACTGGTAACTGCATGGAAATTTCTCGCCAGCGCACGGAACCTGTCATTTGACGTTGGAGGCGATTCTTTAAAACCTCGGCTTCAACAGTTGGTACGGGTTCTACATTCGACAGCACGGGGAATAGAGCATTAGCAAACGGGACAGCTTGCAAGACTTCCTGAAACTCAGCGGCGGCTTCTGCCAATAAAGGAGAGTGGAAGGCACCGGAGACTTTTAGGGGAATAGCGCGTTTCACCTTGATCTGAGCGAGAACACTCTCAACAGCTTCTGGTGTCCCAGAGATGACGACTTGATTGGGACTATTGTCATTGGCGAGAACAACGTCAGGTGTAGTTTCGATTTGTTGTTCCAACTGTTCACGGTTGAACCCAATCAGCGCAACCATCGTTCCGCCGAAAGCATTATCCATCAGTTCAGCACGGCGCTTGACGAGGCGCAATCCTGCATCAAAGTCAAATACCCTAGAGACGTAGAGAGCGACAAATTCTCCCAAGCTATGCCCTGCGAGTAAATTCGGTATATTGCCCCGTTCAATCAGCACATCAGCCAGGATGCTCTCAACAACATACAGACAAGGTTGGGTGTAGAGGGTGCGGGATACCTTGTCATCTTGGCTTTGGCAAATTTCCAGGACATCCCAGCCAAGAACTTGTCTGGCTTGCTCAAACTTCACCTTAGCAAACGGGAGGTCTAGTAAATCTACTCCCATCCCGATCGCTTGTGAACCCTGTCCTGGAAATACCCATGCGGTTTTAGTCATGCGTCATTCGTTATTAGTGGACAGGGTTCATTATCTGTTATTGCTGTACCTTGTAGAATTTTTCTCAAGCTTGGTGAGAAGCCTAAAACCCGGATAGGCAAAAGGGAAAGGAATTTTTGACTGAAATCGTGTCAATCCGCTCCTGGCTGTTGCTTCAGCACTGTTTCGACGTAATCCACTAAACTATCCACGAGTGACTGCTGTTGCTCTGGTTCGACAGGAAAGATATCAATTTGTGCACATACAGAGTTGTCCTTAGCAACTGTAGGCATCCTGATTTCTCCTTGTTAGTGTGGGTTAACGCTTTGAAGTTGTCGCTCTTAAGTTAGGTAACCTTATAATAAGCCAGCTAATAACTTTTTTCAAAGACTATGGTTACATCGCGTGCTTTTCCTGACCAGCAGGCATTACTAGAGCTTGCTAACCGCTACCCTGAGTTCGATCTGGCTTCTGTAGAAACTTGCCTCGCTTTTCTGGACACTACTGCCGATGTCTACGAAGCGTTGGATGCTCATTTTGCCCGTTATGGTCTTTCGATGGGGAAATTTACTCTGCTGATGCAATTGCTGCAAGCGCCGGAACAGGGTCTAACACCATCAGACTTCGCTGAGCGTGCTGGCGTTACCCGCGCTACCATCACTGGACTTCTGGATGGATTGGAACGTGAAGGATGGGTGAGACGCCAACCTTACCCCTCTGATAGGCGAATGGTCAGTGTTCAATTGACAGACAAAGGGCAGCAGTTGCTTTCTCAGATGCTTCCCGACCACTTCTGCCGCACTACGGGTCTAATGGCTAATCTCACAGCTACAGAGAAGAAGACACTGATTCAATTGCTAGCAAAGGTACGGACTGGAACACCTGCCATGCGTGAACCTTAACTCGGTAAGCGAAAGAGGCAAAAAAACCCAAAGAGGGTGATATGGTTTTTAATTAGGAGCCTAACTATAAGGGACTTAATTAATATTAGTCCTAGCTTCTATCAGGCTGTAAACCTACATCATCCAAAGGGATTCTGTATGAAAAAGCTAAGTGTCAAGCCAAAAAACTGGTTGTTGTCCTCTCACGTCGCCTGTGGAGGAATTTGGTTTGGAACCTCTCTATGCATGATTGCTATTACCTTAGCTAACCGAAACACCTCCAACGGCGATGAACTATACGCGATCAACTCGATTCTCAAGCTACTGGATGATTTTGTAATTATTCCCTCTGCCGCGCTATCGCTATTAACAGGGGGATTACTCTCCTGGCTAACAATTTGGGGGTTTGTGAAATTCTACTGGGTTATCGTCAAGTGGGTGGCGACAGTAACACTCATTGTTGTTGGCACAATTTGGTTAGGCCCGTGGGTAAATACAATGACTAGCATTTCTGATGTAGAGCGGTTACAAGCGCTCCAAAATCCGCTGTATGTAATCGACCAGAAGACGCTGTTAGTTGGTGCTATTGTTCAGAGTATCTGCCTTTTAGCCATCATCTGCATCTCGGTTCTCAAACCTTGGGGCAGACGAAGCACGAAGAGTCAGGGGCAAGGTGAGGCAGTTGCTTCTAATTTATAAGAGATAGAGATTTATCGTTTTTCACTTGTGTTCAACTGACCATACAGTAGGGCGCACAGCCATGCACCTCTACAGATGTATTTCACTGAAATGAGAAGCGCTATAAGTTGATTTATTGCCACCGAGCAGCTTAATGCCCATTGATTTTCGCAACACTAATACCGTCTGGGCTTCCATCCTAGTAGAAACGTTGCAGCGGTTGGGATTGACTACAGCAGTTATCTGTCCAGGGTCACGCTCAACGCCTCTTACCATTGCCTTTGCCCAACATAATCAGATAGAGGCGATTCCTGTGTTGGATGAACGCTCAGCCGCCTTCTTTGCTTTGGGAATTGCCAGGGCAACAGGACACCCTGTTGTCCTTGTTTGCACATCTGGAACAGCTGGTGCCAATTTTTATCCGGCAGTGATTGAAGCCAAGGAAAGCCGAGTACCACTGTTAGTATTAACGGCTGACCGTCCCTCGGAATTGCGGGATTGTCATTCAGGGCAAACGATAGATCAACTGAAGTTATATGGCAATTACCCAAACTGGCAAGCAGAGTTAGCAGTGCCTTCTCTGGAAATTGGGATGCTGAATTATCTACGGCAAACAGTTATCCATGCTTGGGAGCGATCGCTTTTTCCGGTTCCTGGTGCTGTTCATCTCAACATTCCCTTCCGTGACCCCCTCGCCCCTTTACCACAACTCGATACCGATATCCTCAAGCCCCAACTTCAACTAGAGGATTTTTTCGCTCACATTCCCAATTCCCAATTCCCAATTCCCCATTCCCAATTCCCTTCGGGTGCGCTTCCTCATCCGGAGGAAACCTCCGGATGCCAGCGTCACCCCATTCCCTACCAAGAGTGGCAGCAGTGCGAACAAGGGATTATCATCGCGGGTTCTGCTCAACCGCAACACCCACGGGAATATTGTGAAGCGATCGCACAATTATCTAAAGCCTTAGGATGGGCTGTACTGGCTGAAGGTCTTTCACCGCTGAGAAACTACGCTGACCTCAACCCTTATCTGATTTCCAGCTATGACCTTATTCTGCGTAACCGACAACTAGCGCAGCAACTGACACCCAAAATGGTCATTCAGTTGGGTGAACTTCCAACTAGCAAAGAACTGCGGACTTGGCTGGATAATTCCCAACCACTACGTTGGATCATTGACTCCAGTGACCACAACCTCGACCCTCTTCATGGGAAAACGATTCATTTACGGAGGAGTGTAGAACAGTTAGGGCTGTGGACAGATGAGGAGATGGGGAAGCAGGGGAAGAGAGAGAACATTCCAGGTTCTCCAAGCCAAAACTACTCCTATCTTCAACGATGGTGTGAGGCTGAGGCTCAGGTGAGGACAGCGGTTGACCAAACCATGACTACGATGACTCAGCTATTTGAAGGCAAAGTGGCTTGGTTACTGTCCCAAATCTTGCCGCCGATGACACCGCTATTTATTGCCAACAGTATGCCTGTGCGGGATGTTGAGTTCTTTTGGTCTCCAGGTAATACGGGTGTTCGACCGTTCTTTAATCGGGGGGCTAATGGCATTGATGGCACCTTATCAACTGCTTTGGGCGTTGCTCACCGTAACCAAAGTAGTGTGATGCTGACAGGTGACCTCGCATTGTTGCACGACACGAATGGCTTCTTACTGAAAAACAAGTTTGTAGGTCATCTAACCATTGTTTTAATCAACAATAATGGTGGTGGAATTTTTGAGATGTTGCCGATTTCCAAGTTTGATCCACCTTTTGAAGAATTCTTTGCCACTCCACAAAACATCAACTTTGCTCAGTTGTGTGTCACTTATGGGGTAGAACATCAGTTAATTCAGTCTTGGGAGCAGTTAAAGCAGCGACTAAACCCACTACCTACCCAAGGAATTCGGATTTTGGAGTTACAAACCGATCGCAAAGCTGATGCTCGTTGGCGTCAAGAACATCTCCCAAAATTTGCGGCAGATATGGGATGGGACTTGCCTGGATAGAATTGAGCTGATGCTTTTTTGCTCCGTGACAGTTTATGTTTAAATACTGCTGATTTTGGGGTCAAGCGTGGATAATTTCCGTTTACAAGCAAGATTACCCACAAGGAGATTCCCAAACATGAACAAGATAAGTGTACGGTTACTGGTATTAGCAACAATGGTTGCTGGGCTAGGGGCAGCAAGCAATAATGCCTCAGCAGCAAGCCTAGCAACTAGTCAGGACAGCCACAGCGACAAGGTATTAACCACCACCGCAACGGAGGAAGCCGTTGATTCACCCGATCGCGATCGCCTAATCGCTCAGCTATTTTACCCCAGTGTTAGCGATCGCCAAGGCTTGATGGTGCAAGGTCAGGGCAGGGCAAGTGCGCCAGCCGATAGAGCGCGGCTTGAATTCCAATTCACAAACAACTTCAGTGCCTTTGGGGAAGTAGTCGAGGGAGAGTCTTCCTCTTCTGAGACACCAGAAAGCGCTACTCCTGCGGAACTAGAACCAATTACACAGGCAACGTTGAAGCCTGTAGTCGATGCGCTAGTAGCGAGGGGTATTCCAGCCAGTGCAATTGAGGTCAACATTAGCCCTACTAATTCATCAGCTTTTCCTTTCCCCTTCCCCTTTCCAACCAGTAGTGGCACGGCTCAAATCCTAGTCACCCTAGACACTCCAACCCGTGAACGAGTGCAGGAGGTTGTCACTGTTGGAGGTGATCCAAAAACATTAGGTGAAAACGTTACTATCCAAACCGTGAATGTCAGCTACACAGTCAGTGACTGCCAACCTTTAGAAAAGGCAGCCTATGTAGCCGCCGTTAATGATGCCCGAAATCGGGCAAGAGCGCTTTCAGAAGCTCTAGGGGTCAGAATTGCAGAGATACCATCGGTAGCTGAAGCTCCCTTTGCAGGTTTTTTGCCTTCCGCACCGTCCTCGTCATGCAATGCTCAGGGTAGTTCCCTTCCTTTCCCTTTTAATGGTCTTCAACAACCTTATGATCCATCTGTGCCAGCAACGGTAGAGGTGAAGAAGGATATTTTTGCGACATACGCAATTCGCTAAACTAGCGGGACAGGCTTCTACACTACCGCTTCTGTGGTGCGATCGCGTCTTCCTCTATAAGCTGACGAGCATTTAAATTGCAATATCAGCTTATCAATCCTCCACCTTTTTCAGGGAATCTGGTTTGTGAGCTGCTTCTTTACCTGTCTTCTCACTCTCAACCAGATATTCTGGGTTATCTTTCGATGCGGCTACATGGTGTCCTTTGATATCAGTAGGTGAGGTTAGCTTCTTGTTCACTTCACCAGTAATTTTGCCTTGGGCTGAATTCCATTCAACTTTGTCGCCTTTTTTGAATTGCTCAGACACTGATTTTACCTGTTAGATTTTTTACACGGCTTACTCTGTACAGTATGTCGGCGACTGACAAAGAAGCGATCGCTCCAATTACAGAATTGTTAATCCCCATTTCTCTTTACAACTCTCTCTTTTGTGAGTAGTTTGTTGTGAGCAAATATAGTAGATAACTGGGCATCCTTAATTAGTCAAAATAGCGATTGGCTTCTTGAACTAGTCGCACTAGTAAACGTAGTGATAAAGAGTCGCCATGGCTAGCACTTCAGTTGTACGGATGATATTCTCGCGGCGACTAACCCCTTTCTATATCGCGGCAATCTATCTGCTTTTAGGAGGACTCTGGATTTTCTTTTCTGACAAATTACTGGCTTGTTTGGTCAAAAATTCGGAGATTCTTGGACAACTTCAACCCTATAAAAACGGCTTCTACCTCATCTTGACAGCAGGGCTACTTTATGCATTGAGCAATCGCCTACTTGCCTTCCAGCTTTCCGAATCGGCATCACCTGCAAGTGAGGGCAAGTTCCGCCAGTTGACAGAAAATATTCGCGAAGTCTTCTGGCTACTATCGCTTAATCCAACTGAGGTAATCTATGTCAGCCCGACTTACGAGTCAGTCTGGGGTCGCACTTGTGAAAGCTTGTACAAACAGCCAATGTCTTGGCTTGAAGCCGTTCATCCGGATGACCGAGAACAGGTACTCGCTGCGGTTGAGAGACGCTACCGATCGCAAGGAGACAGTGACCAAGAGTATCGGATTGTACAGCCGGATGGGTCAATTCGTTGGATTCGCGATCGCGCCTTCCCCGTTTGCGAACAAGCCGGACAAGTTAATCGCATAGCAGGTGTCGCCGAGGACATCACCAATCGCAAGCACTTAGAAGCCGGACTACGAAAGCTCAACGAAGAACTAGACAACAGAGTTCAAAAGCAAACCACTGAATTACAGCAGGCAACTGAGCAATTGGGAGTCGAGATTAGCGAACGCCAACGCGCTGAGAAAGAGCGCGATCAATTTTTTATGCTATCCCTGGATATGTCTTGCATCGCTGGTTTTGACGGCTATTTCAAGCAGCTAAACCCCACTTGGGAAAAAAAACTTGGCTTCACGCAGGAAGAACTCCTCGCTCTTCCCTACCTGGAATTAATTCATCCAGAAGACCACACCGCAACTGTTAGCGTAGTTCAGCAGCTTAACACGGGTAGTGACATCGTCTCTTTTGAGAATCGCTATCGCTGCAAAGACGGCTCTTACAAGTGGCTCTCGTGGAATTGTACGACCATCCTCAATCAACAATCAATCTATGCCGTAGCACAGGACATCACAGAGCGAAAACAAGCGGAAGCGTCTTTAAAGGAATCAAACCAACAAATCGTCAATATCCTTGAAAGCATCACAGATGCTTTTCTTACCGTAGATCATCAGTGGCGGTACACCTACCTCAATCAGCAAGCCGAGAAGCTTTTGCAGAAGACGCGAGAAGAACTCCTAGGTCGTAGAATTTGGGATGTGTTTCCAGAAGCGGTTGGCACAATTTTCTTTGAAAAGTATCACGAAGCTGTAGCTAAACAGGTATCAATAGAGTTTGAAGGGTTCTATTCACCCTGGAATTGTTGGTATGAAATACACGCCTACCCCTCCAAAGATGGTTTAGCCATCTATTTCACAGATATTACGCAGCGCAAGCAAACACAAGCGGAATTACTTAAAGCGCTGGAAAAAGAAAGAGAACTCAATGAACTGAAATCCAGCATCGTCACTGTTGTCTCTCATGAATATCGCACACCACTGACAACAATTCTTTCTTCGGCTGAGTTACTAGAACACTACGGTAATAAATGGACGGAGGAGAAACAACTCTTACATCTTCGCCGCATTCAAAGCACGGTGCATCATCTAACCCAGCTAGTGAGTGATGTGCTGTTTCTTGATAAAACAGAAGCTGGAAAACTGGAATTCAACCCAACTTTGTTAGAAGTAGTGACGTTCTGTGGCGAATTAGTAGAAGAAATACAACTAACGGTTGGTAACAAGCATAAGCTTGTCTTTGTCAGCCAGGGTGAATGCCGTCTAGCTTATTTAGACGAAAAACTCCTGCGACAAATCCTCACCAATTTACTTTCCAACGCAATTAAGTATTCTCCCGAAAGCGGTACTGTCGATTTTGCGCTCTTGTGTGAACCTGATAAAGTACTCTTCCGTATTCAAGACGAAGGCATTGGGATTCCCAAAGACGACCAGCAACGACTTTTTGAGTCATTCCAACGGGCTAGCAATGTTGGCACAATTCCTGGTACAGGATTGGGATTAGCGATTGTTAAGAAGTGCGTGGGCTTACACAATGGTCAGATTACTGTAGAAAGTGAAGTCGGTGTCGGAACAACTTTTGTTGTTACCCTGCCATTGAACATCCAGAAGGCAGGATAACTCACGCAAGAGGAAAAGGCTTCCTGAGAAACCTTTTCCCTTAATAGCCTTTACGCTTCTACCTGTACGGGTTCTGGTGTGGCTTCTGTAGCTTCTTCTGTGGGAACTTCAACCGTTAGGGTTAGATAGCGAATCACTTCTTCACTAAGACGCATGGCACGTTCAACTGGGGCAACATGACTACCAGGCGCTTTGTAGTTCATCTGGATATATATACCTTCGCGTTGTCGATCGATTTCATAAGCCAAACGACGTCTGCCACGATGTTGAATGTCGATATCCTCTGCGCCTTGTTCAGTCAGAAGATTTTGGTATTTTGCGATCGCTTGATCCACCTGCTCATCCCCCAAATCAGGGCGCAGGATGTACATCATTTCGTAATTGTTACTCACTGGTGCTAATCTCCTTTTGGACAGTTTGGCTTTTTCTCTAGTTGGGTGGACAGAACTCAAAAAAGATTTCTCAACGAACCCAATTAGAAAAGAAGCAAGGACTTAAAATCTTACTACTTTCCGGTATTCATTCTAACTACTAGACAGCTTTGCTCTCGTCAGTAAGGAAAATCTCAGTTATGGCGCAGCGCTACGTCCGAGTCAAAACCAATCAAGGGCAAACCTACTACGGTTTGTTACAACTCACAAGCCGCATCCAAGTCCTCGATGCTCCCCCTTGGTTACAGGGGCAACCTACCGATATTGAGTTAGAAGCAGGTAGTTACCAGTTACTAGCTCCCTGTTCTCCTTCAAAAATTGTTGCGGTGGGCAAAAACTATGTAGATCATGCGGCAGAGATGGGAACACCTGTACCCAAAGAACCGCTCCTTTTTATGAAACCCCCAACAGCTATCACTGCTGCTAATCGAGAAATACACTACCCACCGCAGTCACAACGAGTGGATTATGAAGGGGAGTTGGCATTGGTCATTGGCGCACCTTGCGTAGACTGTACACCAGCAGAAGCTCAAGGCAAAATTTGGGGCTACACAATTGCGAATGATGTCACTGCCCGCGATTTACAAAAGCAGGATGGACAATGGACGCGAGCGAAAGGATTTAACAGCTTTTGTCCACTTGGACCATGGATTGTTCGGGAACTCAGTGCAGGGGCAAGAATTCAAACCTTTTTGAATGATGCCCCACAGCCAGTACAATCAGCATTAACTAATCAGATGGTATTTTCACCCGAATTTTTGGTGTCTTACATTTCTCAGGTGATGACACTCCTACCGGGCGATGTCATCCTTACCGGGACACCCGAAGGCGTTGGGCCTGTGCAAATAGGCGATCGCGTTCGTGTTGAAATCGAAGGTATCGGTCATTTAGAAAACACTGTTGTCGCACGCTCTTTACCTGAGTCACCTTAAAATAAAGAGCTTTGGCTCTGAGTAGTACCAGTGCTTTCTGAGCCACTTTATCTCGAAGCTGTATCAATTCATCCTAAAAGCAAGCTTCTGGCTTTTAAGGAACTTGTGCGTAAACAGCTTCCGAGAGCGCCGGGATTTCTGCGTAACGTCCAATCAGCGACTGCACGATTGAATAACCGCAAGCAACAACTGTTCCGAGAAAAACGATATTAAACAACGTTTCTGTTATTAAGTTGGTACCTAGCCCCCGCAGTAAAATATTAAACAGTAGACTGCATAAAACTAAAAGAATGTCCAAAAGAATCGCTTGCATCGTATTAAAACGAATAAAATGAACAATTCTTTCGTTTCTAACTACTAATAAAAACAACAGAAAAAAAACGATTATTCCAGCGAAAGGTATACTCTGATAGATGAATAATACTGGTTGTAGAGGAATCAAAAGTACTCCCAACGCCGGAAACTGTCGAAACAAAAAGCTACCAAATGGTAGTACAGAAACTAAGGGGAGCAGATAAGGAAGGCAAGCAAAAATCCTGTCTTTAACGGTTGTTGACCCACGCCAAGCCATGGTGCGTTCTCCTTGTGGATGTTAATACTGATTTTTCCCAACTAAATTCAGGATAGCGCAGCTGAATGCTCTACATCGGCTTAGTGAACCTCTGTATCTCCTCCCAGCCTCACTAAAGCAAGAAGCTGCGTAAGTAAAGTCAAACTGAAAAAGCAACAAACCGCCTTTGGCATCACTGACAAAGCGCAAAACTCTAACGTCCTCTACTCAAGTCGAGACTATTCGACATTAGCAATCCGGAAACCCATCTCACATTCATACTGATCAGGTTGGTGAGGAGTGAGCTTGCGAATTGCATGACCACAGCCAAGCTTGCCACGGCGCCAGCGTGGTTGACCACTTTGGTCAGCCAGTAAGCAGTTTTGACAAACTTGATTAGGGGAAAGTATTTGCTCATCCATAAGAATGACTAACATGGCTTCCTCCAGTCGATCCCTAAGGCTGATACTCAGTATTTTACTTAGATTTAGGTCTTTGGAGAGAGGCTGTACATGAACCTCTACCTTTGTTGTTGATACTCAACAATTTTCAGCGACTATCTACAGTCATGGGTTCTAATGATGTATTAGTTAAGTCCCAGGTGTATTGAGATAAAGAAGGTTATCTGGTTCCCACTCCCAGTCGGGTGGCAAACAGCGCTAAGATCGTTGGTTCAAAGCAAGGATAGGCTCAGGTGCATCTGACGCAAGCCGCGCTAATCGCAACGTAAGATACAGCTTGCGATCGCGAAGCGTTGCTGCTTGCACTAGATCGCAAGTCGCAAAGCGAATAGGCAGAGGTACCGCTCTTTGTCGTCGCACCGTTAGTGTAGATCACACTGTACAAGCGAAGATGCTTGTCTAGCAACTGACCTAAGCAACAAAACTGAAGCGCATCTGTAAGGAACCAACTTAAGTGACTCAAACGAACTTAGATTTTCTCGCTCAAACTGATCCAGCGGTAGCTGAGTGTCTAGCCCAAGAACTTCAGCGCCAGCGCGATCACTTAGAACTCATTGCCAGTGAGAACTTCACCTCACCAGCAGTGCTAGCAGCTCAAGGCTCAGTGCTAACGAATAAGTATGCCGAAGGGTTACCCGGAAAGCGCTACTACGGTGGCTGTGAATTTATTGATAATGTTGAGCGACTAGCAATTGACCGGGCAAAGCAGCTATTCAATGCCGCCCATGCGAATGTACAGCCGCATTCCGGCGCTCAGGCTAACTTTGCGGTATTCTTAGCTCTACTAGAGCCAGGTGACACGATTATGGGGATGGATTTGTCTCACGGGGGACACCTAACTCATGGTTCGCCAGTCAACGTATCCGGTAAGTGGTTCAAAGTTTGTCACTACGGTGTCAGCCCCCAAACTGAGCAGCTAGACTTTGATTTGATTCGGGAACTTGCCCTCAAAGAACGTCCCAAGCTACTAATCTGCGGCTACTCGGCTTATCCCCGCATCATTGATTTTGAAAAATTTAGAAGCATTGCCGACGAAGTGGGAGCCTACTTGCTAGCTGATATTGCCCACATTGCCGGGTTAGTGGCTACAGGTCACCACCCTAGTCCAATTCCTCACTGTGATGTGGTCACAACGACAACCCACAAAACACTACGGGGTCCCAGAGGTGGATTGATTCTTACTCGTGATGCGGAGTTGGGTAAGAAGTTTGATAAAGCCGTGTTTCCTGGCACTCAGGGTGGACCATTGGAGCATGTAATTGCGGGTAAGGCAGTTGCCTTTGGTGAGGCACTTCAACCCACGTTTAAAGACTATTCCGCTAGCGTGATTGAAAATGCCTCAGCGCTTGCTAGCCAACTGCAACACCGAGGTTTCAAAATTGTCTCTGATGGAACTGATAACCACTTAATTCTGGTTGATTTGCGCTCTATTGGAATGACTGGCAAGCGTGCTGACCAACTGGTGAGTGGTGTCAACATTACGGCGAATAAAAATACTGTGCCGTTTGACCCGGAGTCACCCTTTGTCACAAGTGGCTTGCGCCTGGGTTCGCCTGCAATGACGACTCGCGGTATGGGTATAGCAGAATTCACAGAAATTGCTGATATCATTGCCGATCGCCTACTCAATCCAGAGGACGAAACGGTAGCGACTGAGTGTCGGCAACGAGTGGCGAAGTTATGCGATCGCTTCCCTCTTTATCCTCATCTTAGAATTCCTGTCCCAACTCTTGTTTAGATCTCTCAAGACAACATCTAACGAGTTATTCCTGAGTGGGTAATCCTACCGTTTGAGCGCTGACTCCCCTTCTCGATTCTGGGAAGGGGTTGGAGATTAGCTCTAGATTTCGCTAAAACAAGAAGCGCTATAGTTTTTGTTGTCATTCATTAGTTGCTCATGCCAAACAACCAGCAACTAACAACCAATAACAAATAACCAATGAGTGCTGAAATCATTTGTGTTGGAACTGAGTTACTTCTAGGCGATATCCTGAACAGCAATGCTCAGTTTTTGGCGATTGAACTCGCGTCGCTAGGGATTCCTCATTACTATCAAACAGTGGTAGGCGATAATCCAGAGCGTTTGAAGCAGGTGTTGGCAATTGCTAGCGATCGCTCTAGTCTACTACTCTTCACGGGTGGTCTTGGACCAACGCCAGATGACCTAACAACAGAGACAATCGCAGACTTCTTTGGCGTTCCCCTGGTTGAACGAGAAGACGTACTGGCAGATATCGCCCTGAAGTTTGCTCAACGGGGGCGAGAGATGACACCGACTAATCGCAAACAAGCCCTAATCCCACAAGGCGCACAAGTGTTACCCAACCCAGGCGGAACTGCCCCCGGCATGATTTGGCAACCTCGCTCCGGTTTAACCATTCTCTCCTTCCCTGGTGTCCCTAGTGAAATGCACCAGATGTGGAGAGAAACAGCGATTCCCTATCTCAAAAGCCAAGGCTGGGGTAAAGAAATTATCTATAGCCGCACGTTAAGGTTTTGGGGAATTGGAGAGTCAGCACTGGCTGAAAAAGTCACTGACTTTTTCCATCTCGCCAATCCCACAGTTGCGCCTTATGCAGGTCAAGGGGAAGTGCGATTACGAGTCTCTGCCCGTGCGCCTTCTGCCGCTGAAGCTGAGCAATTAATTGGGCCTGTAGCGCAACAACTCCGACAGATTGGAGGGCTAAATTATTATGGGGATGACGATGATACTCTTGCCTCGGTAGTCGGTCAGTTGTTGACTGAGGCATCCCAAACCGTCAGTGTTGCGGAATCTTGTACAGGTGGCGGTCTTGGTAGTATGCTAACTAATATTGCTGGGAGTTCTAGTTACTTTCTAGGAGGAGTCATTTCCTATGACAACTCCGTGAAAACTGCATTATTGGGTGTCAAGCCATCAGATTTGGATTCAGTCGGAGCTGTTAGTAAACCTGTAGCACAGCAAATGGCACGAGGAGTGCGATCGCTCCTTTCAACCCACTGGGGACTTAGTATCACAGGTATTGCTGGACCAGGTGGCGGTACAGCTACCAAACCTGTAGGGTTAGTTTACATTGGTCTTGCCAAACCCGATGGAACTGTTGAATGCTTCAAATATCAGTTGGGTCAAAATCGCAGTCGAGCCTCGATTCGTCATGCTAGCGCTTGCAATGCCCTGGATCATTTGCGACGGAGACTACTCGCGGGACGCTCTCCTTTGTTAAATGTTCTTTAAGGTGACGACCAAAGAGCGATCAGCTACCTTAGAAAGTAGAAGGAGATCAATTACCTTTTGTTGTATCCAATTCTCTAAGCAACCCTCCTCTAGTGGTATGGAAATGATTTTCGTCAGTGTGTTACTCTTAGATTAATAAGAAATGCAACACTGAGGAATTTTTTCCTCATCCAGTGTCTGGAACAAAAAAGCGAATCCGGCAAGCTTAAACATCCTACCTTCCTGCAAGGGAAGCCATTTGAATTTTTAGGTTTGTCTTGTTGTTAAAAGAACTACAGCTTGTCTCACAGGAGCTTTCTGTTTAATGGATTATATAGATAAAGTCTTGGAAAAACTCAAAGAATGGGCACGTAAGCTCATTGAAACTCTCCTAAGTCCAGAAGGACAACCGGAACCTGAGCTAATTCCTATTCCCGTGAATGACCCAAGGCATCGCCGTCGGTAAGTAATTCTCGTGTCTAATGACGTTGCAAATACTTTAAGTATTTTGGTTCTGCATGGTCCCAACCTCAATTTGCTGGGACGGCGAGAGCCAGGGATTTATGGTTCAGTGACCTTAGATGAGATCAACCACCTGCTAGTGCAGGAGGGTGAAAAGCTACAAACCAAAATCCTTGTGGTGCAGTCAAATCACGAGGGTCTTTTGGTAGATGCAATCCATGATGCTCTCGGTCAACACCACGGCATTTTGATCAATGCTGGAGCGTACACCCATACTAGTGTTGCCTTACGCGATGCAATAGCCGCTGTAGCTCTGCCGACAGTAGAGGTTCATCTCAGCAACATTTATCAGCGAGAAGCCTTTCGGCATCACTCGTTTATTGCACCAGTAGCGATCGGGCAAATTAGTGGCTTTGGTGAACAGAGCTATCGCTTAGGGTTACAAGCTTTAGTTCATTATCTAAGAAAATCGTCTACTGGCTAAAGCAGAATAGTCCAGTTCAAGGAGTTGGCACAAGCTCTGCTATTGGTCTGTCTGCTCAACTTGTATCTTGATTGGTAAGGTAACGGTAAAGGTAGAACCCACGCCAACTTCAGAAACTAGGTCAATTTCACCGTGAAGTAGTTTGACCAAGCGCGAAACAATCGCGAGTCCTAATCCTGTCCCTTCCTGTTTGCGTTGTCCTTGGTTTAAAAAAGCTTGGGAAAACGGCTCAAAGATGCGATCGCAATCGCTTGGGTCAATACCAATGCCAGTATCCGTCACGGCAAAGAAGCACTTGTCATCCGGTAGACTTTCACAACGAATTTGAATGAAGCCTACATCAGTGTAGCGAATTGCATTGCCTACCAAATTAGTCAAGACTTGCTGTAAGCGGAAGGAGTCTGTCAGTATCTTAGAAGGAGCGCGATCGCAATCGAGCTTTAGCTGCAAATTCTCGGCTTGCGCTAGTGGTTCAAGCATCTCGCTTACTCTAGTAATTAATGAACACACATCAATCCATTCCAAGTTCAGCTGAATTTGTGCTGATTCGTAGCGTGACAGTTCTAAAGAATCATTGACGATGCGTAGTAAATGTTGTCCTCCTTGCAGCACTCGCTCAATACTCTGAAGGCTGGGAGATGCCATATCCGCATTGGCATTTTGTTTTTGTAAGCGCAAAAGAAGTTCAGAGTAGCCAATTACAGCCGTTAACGGTGTCTTTAACTCATGAGCGAGGTAAGAAAGATTGTCTTTACTAGCTTCAATCAGTCGAGTGAGTTCTTGGTTTGTAAGCGTCAACTGACTTTGAAGTTGCTCTAATTCCTGCAACCGGGCTTCCATATAGCTTTTAAAGCATATAGAAATTGCTTCATCTAGCACTGTGTTGATTTGGGAAAAAAGTTGAATAATCTCCTGGGGAGAACCCTTCAGGCACTCCTCTTCTAACACAGAAAAAATCATCCGACGCAGGAGACCATACTCTTTCGCAATTTCTGCGGCATCGTATCCTTGTCCAGCTCGCAAAGTTCCATGCTCTAGACTTACCTCAGCAATCCTTTCAAATAGGTTTTTCTGAGGATGCTGAAGCACCGCCGCCAAAGTCTTAAGAAGTATAGGAAGAGAATCTCCCAAAGCTGTATCAGACATATTCAGTGAGCTTTCTATCTGGCGTTCTTGACGGACTACCTCAATCCATTGCGCCATGATGGTGTCAGTCTGATCAGCAATTACTTGGCTAGCGTTTAGCATGAAATAAGATACGGTTCTTCAGTAAAGACGGTAAATTTTACTTTATATCGTTTGCAATACTATGGCGGGAGTAGGTGATGGTTGTTGACTGGTAGAAGGACTTGATGCGGTACTCACTTTTAAACCGATTCCGGGGGGCACTGCTCGGTAGCTTTGTGGGAAAAACTCTAGCTAGTGGTGGAGGCAAAGATCAATTCATAAATGAGTCAAGGTTTACTTTGCCTCATTCCAGAGAGACTCAGCCTAGTCCAACACCTCCAGACTGGAGCGAGATTGCGATGTGTGGCACCAAGAGCTTGATTCACTGTGGCAAACTCGATTTAGACGATTGGGTGCGTTACTGCGAGATGACACAACCTTCTCTCCTGTTATTGCAGTCTACGGCGAGTAGTAGTGAGGCGGCAGTGGCAACGCTACCAGTTGCGCTATTTTTTCATGAGGATGAAGCCAAGTTGCGACAACAACTGCTACAGGCGGCAACGGTTTGGCGGCATGATTCCCAGACATCTGAGGAGGTATTGGTTGTCGCTTTTGCGATCGCCCTTGCTCTGACAGAAAAACTCAACCCTGCGACGCTGATTCCCCGAATCCTTAACTATTTGAACCCATCTCAAACACCTCTAGTACAACAACTAGAACAGGTACAAACCTTGTTGGAAAAGGGTGCTGGGTTAGATACAACGCTTACACAACTGCGTTGCCATGCCCCAAAAAGTCAAGGAGAATTGAAGCGTTCTTGTCTATCTATTGCTCTTGCTCTTTACTGTTTCCTCCATACTCCAGAAGATTTTCGCCTCTGCGTGACTCGTGCTATTCGTACTGGCTACCAACCCCAGCTTACAGCTACCCTTACAGGTACTCTAGCCGGAGTTTATAACAGCATCATTGGCATTCCAGTAGGCTGGCAGTTAGCTAGCCAGCAAATCCCAATGGGTGTCCAGTGGATGCAATTAGCGGAGCGCTTGTTTGCAGTTTGGTCAGGTATTTATGATGTCTCTGTGGCAGAGCAATTTCCATCAGTAGCGATCGCTGCACCGCGAGTGATTCAACCACGGTGATGTCGCTTTGATTGTGAGAGGTGCTACTCTTAGAGCCAGTTCCTCGTCCTGTTATTTTAGCTATCGGCTCTAAAGCAACAATGAGAGAGAGCAATTGGAATTGGGGATTGGGCAGACAGATAAGCTACCATTAACTAGCGAGATATCCTCCCTGCTACAGAGACAGGAGGAAAGTTGCACATGGCATTATCTTATCCAGTAACTGGATGAAAACCCTGAAAAAGTCCAAAATTGTCCTAATTTTAGACTAAAAACAGCCAGAAAATCGATTTTACTCAACTAGGCGAAGTTTATTTTCTTAAAAAAGACGTACTCATCATAGGGTTTTGTAATGTTAAGAGGAGATGAACTCAAAAGTTACAGTATGTAAGTTAAGAATAGATAGACCCTACCACTCGGCCTGAAACGAAAGCAAGCTCAACGTACATCTTGCGCTTCCACTGCTCCCGTCACCTGAAATGGCAATTCTTGTGCTATGAAAACGCTTCATTCGTTGACGCAGCCGATCGCGCAACTGCGGAAAACATCTAAGCATATTCGCGCTTGGTTGTCATTCAAGGTATCTAATTCCTCTACGAGTACCCACGCCTCAGGGAGGAAAACTCACTTGGCTGATTTGCTGCCTCGGCACTCACCACAAAGACATTCCTCAAAACGAGGTGATGCGGCGTTACTATTGTCAAATGCAAAACGCTCTAAGCAAAGTGAGGATCACAAACCGTCAGAAACCTTGGAGGAACCAGCATCGCCACCAATGACCGAGCGATCTAAACGCAGACGCGATCGCCGAGGACGTTCACCCGCGATGTGGGTGGTAGCGGTGATTTCTCTCACCAGTGTGATGGGACACCGTTTCTACAATCAGCCAAAGTTGGATGTCGGGAAAGCCGCTCCCCAGACAATCCGGGCCTTATTTAGTGCCAATGTTGAGGACGCAAAAACCACGGAAGAAAAACGGAAAGCTGCGCGTGCAGGCTTTGTTCCCGTGTTGATGTTTGACCAATCCCTCACAAAAGATCTTTATCAAGACCTTCAGCAATCCCTGGACAAAGCAGAAGAACTACGCCAATTAAGTGGTTCTTTCCCCTTTGTGGCAACAACTGTGTTATCCGAGGCTACCCAACGGTATCTGCGCCAGAGTAAAGAATGGGAATGGCATTCTGTCTTAGCCTTTGCAGACACGGGTAAAGATGTTGACCGATTAGAATATGAAGCTGCGCCGTCTACTCAGACGGCGCAGCCGCTCCATCTCTCTTTTACCCAAGCTGTTAGCGAATTGCAAAGCTATCGTAAGCTCTCTTCCCCTAAAGCCTATTCTTCGTTAGTTGATTCAATCTCACTGGCTCGCGAGGGTTACGCCAAGGCATTGCGTCAGATTACGGAGCTATCTGCTGCTGAATCAGACCGTCACTATGATGCCTCCTTGCTTGAGTTATCAGATGAAGATTGGAGGCAGACGCGCCAGGGTGTTACTGAAGCATCAAAGCGGATTCTCACTCAGGGGATTCCCCCAGGGCTACCGCCCGACATTCTAAAAGAAGGGGTGAAAATCCAACTGAATACGCTTGTGCCCCCAGATGCTGAGGATTTTGCCGTTGGGCTGCTAATGACTGTCTTGCAGCCTAACTTAATGGAAGATCAGGAGCAAACCAAGCGAAGAGCAGAACAAGCCGCGCAAGCTGTCAAGCCAGAAATAGTCTCTATTAAGCAAGGAGACGTGATTGTTTATGCGGGTGAAGAAATAACCCAAACGGATTTTGTCTTGCTAGATTACTTCCACTTGAGCCGCCGAGAGATTAACTGGCTCGGTCTAGTAGGATTTGGGGGTTTAGTTACCGGGTCAGTTTGTATTTTTTGGCTGGTGCAACGGAAATCCTGTCCCCGATTGCGACGGCGCGACCACATTTTAGTGTTGCTCCTGACGCTGAGTACGCCACTACTAAGTATATTTGGTGTCCCCTATACCGATTTGCCCGCGATTGGGTTATTGGTGGGTAGCTTTTACAGTCCCCCCTTGGGCATTACGGTTGTGGGTCTGCTGAGTGGGTTAGTGACCTTCAGTATGGAAGTTAGCTGGGAATATTTAATCCCTGGTGCGGCGGCTGGGCTATTAGGTGCATCGATGGCGGGACGGATGCGATCGCGTGAAGAATTGGCTCTCCTTGGCGGTGCGATGGGTTTAACTCAGGGCGGTGTTTACCTGGTTCTCAATCTCATGCTCAGTGCAGCTGTCGGTTCAGTTTGGTATACCGTACTCCAAGAAGCTGCTTTATATGGTCTAGCTGGTTTTTCTTGGAGCGTAGTCGCTCTGGGAATATCGCCTTACCTGGAACGCCTGTTTGACTTGGTAACCCCGATTCGTCTTGCAGAATTGTCGAATCCCAACCGTTCTCTGCTAAAACGGCTAGCAACTGAGGCACCTGGAACATTTCAACATACCATGTTTGTAGCTTCTTTAGCAGAAGCAGCCGCACGAGAAATCCACTGCAATGTCGAACTAGTACGGGCAGGCACACTTTACCACGATATTGGGAAAATGCACGACCCTTTGGGATTTATTGAAAATCAAATGGGGGGACCCAACAAACATGATGAGATTAATGACCCCTGGAAGAGTGCCGCAATTATCAAAAAACACGTCACTGAAGGGCTGGTGATGGCTCGTAAGCATCAGTTACCGGAAGCAATTCGGGATTTCATTCCAGAACACCAGGGAACACTGTTGATTTCCTATTTCTATTTCCAAGCTCAACAACAAGAGCAACAGGAAGGTAGTCGCCCTGTGCAGGAGTCCGATTTTCGCTACGATGGTCCGGTTCCCCAGTCAAAAGAGACAGCTGTGGTCATGCTAGCTGATGCCTGTGAAGCGGCTTTGCGATCGCTTAAGGATGTGACTCCAGAAACTGCCCTTTCAATGATTAATAAAATCCTGAGAGCGCGTTGGCAGGACAACCAACTAATAGATTCTGGGCTAACACGGGAGGATTTGACAAAAATTGCTGAAGTTTTTGTCAACGTTTGGCAACAGTGTAACCACCAACGGATTGCTTATCCAAAAGCAGCTCTAAATTGCCAGCCATCAAATAAATGAAAGGGTTATTAGTTGTTAGTTATTAGTTGTTAAAAGTAATCAACTTAGCTTGATATCACTCCTGTTCAAATTGTTTTTTTTATTACAAATAAAAATAGCTGATGAAACATAGCTCTGCTTTATGGTAAGGCGGCAAGGATGCAGAGCGGCTATAACAGGAAATGAATTGCAAAAGATAATTGCAAAAAATAAAGGGCTGATTTTATGCTAGAGGTCTTAAACCTTTTTGGTTCAGAAGCGTTTATTCCTCATGGACATTGCTACCTCTGGAAGCCCAGTTTAGTGTGGCTTCATGTCATGTCCGATGCTCTGATTGCGATCGCCTATTATTCCATCCCCATCACGCTAGTCTATTTTGTCCGCAAGCGCGACGATTTACCCTTCAACTGGATATTTCTGCTGTTTGGAGCATTTATTGTTGCTTGCGGCACCACCCATATCATGGAGATTTGGACGCTTTGGCATCCTACTTACTGGTTGAGTGGATTCATCAAAGCAATCACGGCTTTGGTTTCAGTGTATACGGCACTGATGCTGGTGCCGTTGGTTTCCCTGGCACTAGCTCTGCCCAGCCCAAGACAACTGGAGAAAGCGAACCTTGAATTGGAACATGAAATTACTGAGCGTAAGCAGGCAGAAGAAGCACTAAGAGAAAGCCGTGAAAAATACCAAGTTTTATTTCAAATCCTCCCTCTTGGCATTTCGATCACTGATAAATTCGGCAATATCATTGAAGCCAATTCCGCCTCAGAGAGGATTTTAGGAATCTCAACCCAAGAGCAGGTTCACAGAAAATACGATGGCGAACAATGGCATATCATCCGGTCGGATGGCACGCTAATGCTAGCGGTTGAGTATCCCAGCGTTAGGGCTTTAACAGAAAATCGAATTATTGAGAATTCAGAAATGGGGATTGTGAAACCAGGCTCGGAGGTTACCTGGGTTAGTGTGACGGCGGCTCCCATTCCCCTAGAAGATTATGGCGTAGCGATCGCTTACATTGACATTACTGAGCGCAAGCGAGTAGAAGCGGCATTACGTGAGAGCGAGAGGCGATTTCGTGCCATCTTCGACCAAACTTTTCAATTCGTTGGTCTTTTGAAACCGGATGGCACTCTCCTGGAAGCGAACCAGACTGCCCTGGATTTCGGTGGATTTAGTCTATGTGATATTGTCGGGCGTCCATTTTGGGAGGCTCGGTGGTGGAGTCTTTCTCAGGAAACTCAGACTCGCCTGCAAAGTGCGATCGCCCAAGCCGCAGCTGGTGAATTTGTCCGTTACGAAGTTGATGTACTGGGAGCGCTCGAACAGGTGGCAACGATTGACTTCTCACTCAAGCCTGTACGAGATGAAACAGGGCAAGTAGTCCTGCTAATTCCCGAAGGTCGCGACATCACCGAGCGCAAGCAGGCAGAGGACGCACTTCATAAGGCAAAAGAAGCGGCTGAAGTTGCCAACCGCGCCAAGAGTGAATTTTTGGCGAATATGAGCCATGAACTCCGGACTCCCTTAAATGGGATTTTAGGGTATGCTTACATCCTCAAACAAGAAAAAAAATTAACCTCGAAGCAGCAGAATGGACTAGACATCATTCAACAGTGTGGCGAGCACCTATTGACGCTCATCAATGACATTTTAGACCTCTCCAAAATTGAAGCGAAGAAAATGGAAATTCACCTGAGTGATTTTCATTTGCCTCTATTTCTTAACAATCTTGCTGAAATCTTTCGTATTCGTGCAGAACAAAAGAAGATTTCGTTTAGTTACGCACCGTCCCTTCTGCCTACGCGCGTTCGAGGCGATGAGCAAAAGCTGCGGCAAGTTTTAATTAACTTACTTGGAAATGCCGTCAAGTTTACCGACAGTGGCAGGGTAGTTCTCAAGGTGGGTTATCACGAGGGGAAAATCCGGTTTCAGGTGGAGGACACTGGCATCGGCATCGCACCGGAGAAGTTGACAGAAATCTTTCTTCCGTTCCATCAAATCGAGAACAGCCGTCACCTGGTTGAAGGCACAGGATTGGGACTGACTATTAGCAAGAAATTAGCGAAGTTGATGGGCAGTACCTTGGAGGTAAAAAGCCAATTGGGTGCTGGCAGTGTTTTCTGGCTCGATTTGGATTTGCCTGAAGCTTCCGAATCAACTGAAGTCGCCACAGCTAAGGAGCGCCATATTATTGGTTTCAAAGGGGAAAATCGCAAACTTCTGGTGGTGGACGACAAAGGAGAAAATCGCTCGTTTCTGGTCAATCTCCTTGAACCTTTGGGGTTTGAAATAGTTGAAGCAACAGACGGTCGTGACTGTCTAAATAAGGCGCTTGAGTTTAAGCCTGATGCGATTTTGATGGACTTGGTGATGCCCGTACTGGACGGCTTTGAGGCTACGCGGCAGCTCCGGAAGTTAACAGAACTTAAAAAGATTGTAATAATTGCAACATCAGCCAGTGTTTTCGACTATAGTCGAGATAAAAGTAGGAACGCAGGTTGTGATGATTTTATCCCTAAACCTGTGGGTGCAAAGCACCTTTTAGAACGGTTAAAGTTGCATTTGGATCTGGAATGGGTTTATGAGGATTTTGGATGTTCGCAAGCGGCTGATACTGAATTAGGGGTGACTGACCAAGATTCAGAGGGTGTCGCATCTAACCAAAAAACCAAGAATCTGAACTCCAAGCCGCTCATTTATGAGTGCAAATATTTGACCAAAATCCATAAATTGATTGCTCCACCTCCGGAGGAAATCGCTGTTCTCTTGGATTTAGCTAAGAGAGGCAACGTCAGGGGCATTCTGGAGAAAGTGCGTCGGCTTGAACAGTTGGATGCTCAATTTGTGCCATTTGCGTCGGAGCTTCATCAACTAGCAAAAGGCTTTCAGACCAAACAAATCCGGGAGTTTCTCAAACCCTACACTTTAGATGATGCATGAAAGTGGAAAATCCGAGAAGAGGCGTAACCTTAATCGCAGAGTATACCCCAACTAATTTAGGAAATCGGAGAGGCGTCATTTTAATCGTAGATGACACCCCGACTAATTTAGGGATGCTGTGTGATTTTTTGACCGATTCTGGTTTTGAAGTCTTGGTGGCAATCGATGGTGAAAGTGCGATCGAGCAAGCTATATATGCCCAGCCCAATCTTATCCTTTTGGATATACTCATGCCGGGAATTGACGGGTTTGAAACCTGCCGCCGATTGAAAGCCAATCCGTCAACGCAAGGTATCTCGGTGATTTTTATGACGGCGCTGGGTGAAACCGTGGATAAGGTGAGAGGTTTTCAGGTCGGGGCAGTAGATTACGTCACCAAACCGATTCAACCCGAAGAGGTTTTAGCCCGCATCCTAAACCACCTGACTATCCAGAATCTGCAAAATCAACTCCAAAAGCAAAATCTACAACTGCAACAGGAAGTAAAAGAGCGCCAGCAGACGGAGGAGTTAGTACGGCAGCAGGCTCAACGGGAACAATTGCTGAGCGAAATTACCCAACGGATTCGTAAATCGCTGGATTTAGAAGAGATTCTCAGCACAACGGTGCGTGAAGTGCGGCAATTTCTGCAAACGGATCGGGTACTCATTTATCGATTTTTTGACGATTGGAGCGGAGTTATCGCTGTAGAATCTGTCAGCACCGAAGAACTATCGATCCTGAACACCACAATCACTGACCCCTGCTTTGGAAAAACCTATATTCAGCCCTACCAACAAGGTCGCATCCTAGTTATCGAAGATATCCATACAGCCGATCTGTCGCCGTGTCACGTCGATTTTCTCTTCAATTTTCAGGTTAGGGCTAACTTGGTAGTTCCCATCCTACAAGGAGAAAAGTTGTGGGGGTTGCTGATTGCCCATCAGTGTGGCAAGCCACGGCAGTGGCAGCAGATGGAGGTTGATTTACTAAAAGCTTTATCCACGCCAATTGCGATCGCGATTCAGCAAGGGCAACTTCACCAACGGTTGCGCCGACAGAACCAAGTACTAGTATCTCTAACCAAGAGCAAAACTGTTAACCACGGCGACTTGCACTCTGCCCTGAGGCAATTCACCCAAGCGGCTGCCCAAACCCTAGAGATTTCGCGGGTGAGTGTGTGGTTATACAGCCCTGACTGCTCCAAAATTCATTGCCTCGACCTGTTTGAGCGCAGTGCCAACCGTCATATAGACGGGATGGAGTTGGCGGCGACAGACTATCCCGGTTACTTCAAAGCCTTGGAACAAGAGCCTACCATTGCCATTGAGGAGGCTGAGAGCAACCCCATCGCTCTTAAATTGCAGGCATCCCACCTACTGGACGGGCAAAAGCTTATGAGTCCTTACGGTGTGGCAGCGATGTTGGCTGCGCCGATTCGGATGGGAGGTCAGATCGTGGGAGTAGTGTGTTACGAAAACACTGACTTGACCCGCAAGTGGACACTGGATGAACAAAACTTTGCTGGCTCCTTAGCTGATTTAGTTTCCCTCACTCTAGAAGCGCGTGAGCGCCAACGGGCGGAAGAAAAAATCCGCCTCTTACAAACAATAACGCAAGCGATTAGTGAGTCCCCAGACTTTCACGCTGCCCTGGAAGTTACCCTCCGCAAGGTGTGTGAAACTATAGGCTGGCATTTTGGGGAAGCCTGGATTCCCAACTCGGATGGCACCTTTCTCGAATCCAGCCCCGCTTGGTATGCAAGTATCAATCCGGGCGGTGCAACCGTATCCGTCCTAGAGAAATTCAGACAGCATAGCCAGATGCTCCGATTTGCTCCCGATATGGGGCTGCCTGGGCGGGTTTGGTCATCCAAACAGCCCGAATGGATTCAGGATGTTGGAATCGAGCCAGAAGGCGTATTTGCTCGGTCCCAGGCGCTACTTGATACCGGACTCAGCTCCTGTTTGGGCATTCCGATTCTTATTAATAATCGGGTGCTGGCTATCTTCGTTTTCTTCACGTTTGAAGTTCGCGAACAAGATCAGCGATTGGTTGAGCTAGTCTTAGCAGTGGCTAACCAACTGGGTTCAGTAATTCAGCGCAAAGCTGCTGAAGAAGCGCTCCGTCTTGCTGAACAGAGATATCACAGTATTGTTGAAAACGCGATCGAGGGCATTTTCCAGACGAATCCAGCCGGACGCTTCATAAGCGCTAACCCAGCACTGGCAAGGATTTTTGGCTACTCCTCACCTGAAGAACTAATCACAGGTATCAAAGACATCTCGCAGCAAGTTTATGTTGAACCCAACCGCAGAGGCGAATTCATTGCTGCCATACAAGCGAACAATGCCGTATTTGAGTTTGAGTCTCTGGTCTATCGTAAAGACAGAACCATTATGTGGGTGTCAGAGAATACTCGTGCGGTTCGTGACTCCACGGGTACGCTGCTCTACTACGAAGGTACTATCTCTGACGTTACGGCGCGTAAGGTGGCGCGGGAAGCACTGCGTTATCAACAGGCACAAGCAGAGCAACTACTGCTCAATATCTTACCTGAGCCAATTGCAGAGCGGTTAAAACGGGATCCAAGCACTATTGCCGATACCTTTGAAGCCGTCAGCGTTCTGTTTGCTGACATTGTTGGCTTTACTGAGTTCTCCGCTCGAACCTCTCCAACAGAACTGGTTAAGATTCTCAATCTAATTTTCTCAAAGTTTGACCAGCTAGCTGAGCGACATGGTTTGGAGAAAATCAAGACAATTGGTGATGCCTATATGGTTGTCGCGGGTTTGCCGACCCCTCGTCCGGATCATGCGATCGCGATCGCCGAAATGGCTCTAGATATGCAAGCCGAAATGGTAAAATTAGGCAACCAGATAGGGGAAGTGTTCCAACTCCGGATTGGCATCAACAGTGGTCCAGTTGTCGCGGGTGTTATTGGTATCAAAAAGTTTTTCTACGATTTGTGGGGCGATACCGTTAACGTTGCTAGCCGCATGGAATCTCAAGGTATCGACGGCGCCATACAGGTAACCGCTGCCACCTATGATTTACTACGAGATCAATACCTATTCGAGGAACGGGGCGTTATCTCAGTCAAAGGTAAGGGGAATTTGACAGTTTATCTACTTACTGGTAGACAAAACGACCACAATCCTCAATACCAATTAGCTGATCAGCGAGAATTAGCAGGAGACTGAGTGGCATTCAACTCCCATCGCGTTTGGTTGCTGCTAGTTTGTGGTGTTTGTTGTTGTAAAAAGGGCTTAACCCGCTCTAGAGGAATTTTCCCGTGGTAAGCACCGCAGTAATGTACACTCATCACAGCTTTGAATGCCCAATGGTCGGGCGAAACGTCTGAAAACGGGTTAGGTAATGTATCGGCTCGATCTTGGGAACACGCTTCCAGAACTTGATCGCCACTGGCTTGGCTTTGAACAGAAGGCGTAGTTGGTAGGGGTTGGGTGTCTTGCGCTTTGACAGGTGCGAAGAAACCAGCAGTGACTAACAGTGCAGCAGTGGTTAAGAGGCTAAGTTTCATCGTTTTCTTGACAATGGTGTCTGTTTCTCCATAGTAGCCACAGTTCAAGGCTGCGGAACAAGCGCTACTTGTCAGGAAAACAAAAAGCTGATGGCTGATAGCTGACTGCTAACTGTTATAGTTTTGCCAAGCTTGGTAGAAAACATAAATTGAGAGGATGGCTAACAACGAACGAAATGCCAAACTCACAACATGATCAGGTAACTTGGGTAAAAAGCGTGTACTAATTTGCGCTCCCAAAAAGCCACCAGCACCCAAAAGTAATCCCTCAACCCACAGGACATTACCTCGTAAGGCGTGCCCTGCACAAGCGGAAATCGCTGTAATAACAATCACACCTAAACTTGTCTGAATCGCCGTTTTAATCGTTTCTCCTAACAGCAAAATTTGCAGCGGCACCATTATTACCCCGCCACCAACACCAAACAAACCTGCTAGTACACCTGCGGCACTGCCAGTAGCAATTCTCGAAATCGTGCCTTTAAGCCCTGAATCTTGAGGTTGTCTTTCGCCTGCTGTCTCTTGACTTTGCTGTTTCTCTTTAATACTCAGGCGTTTACGTAGTTCGACAAGGTAAATATTAATGAGTAGCAGTATCCCAAAGGCTGCTAGTAACCAGTAGGGAGCAAATAATTCTGCGAGATACGCTCCAAATTGAGCCGTGACGACAGCAGGAAAGCCAATCCCCATTACTCGTTTCAAGCTAAAATAGCCCATCCGCCAATTCTGGATACTGCCGGAAATCGCCGTAATCACAATTGAGAGACTACTCGTCGCAACAGCTTCAACTGGCTCATATCCTAGCGCCACCAATAAAGGGACAAGAACCGTACCGCCCCCTATACCCAAGAAACCTGCAAGGATTCCCGCGAACAAACCACCAGCAGCAAAAATCAATAAACTTGTAGGCGTCATAACTGAATTGCCTTGGGCAAGATCGATTTAGGTAGCATACCGTGAACGCCCTTTTGAGGAGTGTTGACAACCTGGGTAATGTGAAAGTTTACAGCGAGGCTGCACAAAACATAGGCTTCTTCTGCACTCAATCCCGCAAAGCGTTCCAAGAAAGTAATCATTTGCGTGAGGGCAAACTCAAAGGCTGCATCAAGGGTTTCTCCGAATCCCATAGTGATGATGTCAGTTGGTGTTTCAGCTATGGGATATATGAACGGCAAATCTTTACGCAGATTAATTTGGATCGTGCCGTTCATGGAAGTCTCGATCGCAGTTACATCAATTTCACCATCTCCTTGAGCCGAATGTCCGTCCCCTATGGACAATAAGCCGCCAGGAACAAAAACAGGTAAGAATATCCTTGAGCCAGCTTGCAGTTCTCGATTGTCAATATTGCCGCCATAGCTACCGGGAGGAACAGAGGAACGGCTGGTTTCCTCTGTCGCAACGCCAACGATACCAAAGAAGGGTTGCAAGGGAATCTCAATCCCGCTACCTGTCGGAAATTCTGCGACGCCCTTGTCTAAATCTAAAGGGATGAAGCGTAGTCTTGGTTCTGTAAACTGTTGTGGTAAAGCTCCCCAACCGGGGCGAATCGCATTGAAACCTATAGGGAGACGAGGTGAAATGGCTTCTAGCTTGACTTCCAGAACATCTCCAGGCTCAGCATCCTTGACATAAATTGGCCCTGTCAGTAAGTGTGGGCCTGTTCCAACTTTACGCTCTGGGGGGAAATGCTGACAAATCTCAAGAAATTCTGGCGTGAGAAATTCCGGTGGTGCTTTGTCAGAAACATAAAAGCCAGTGTAGGTTTCAACGTCGATGCTGTCACCTGAATTAATAACTAAAGCAGGTTCCAACTGATGAGAAAAACCGCCTAAATGAACAGTTTGACAGCTTGCTTTAAGAATGTGGTGAGTCATCTAGCACCCTGATAAAGGAATAAAATCAAACCGCTTGGGGAATGCCTTGTACTAAAAAATGTTAAGGCGATCGCGTTTAAATTATGCAGGGAAAAGGTGCAACAACCTATACCTTCTCAAGCAAGAGATTACATTTATTTGTCTTCCTATGAATCAAAACGCAGTCCATCAACAGTCAGTCAACTGTAGTTTAAACACAATAGAGCTAGCTAAGCATTGCTTCCTGGTCATGTCAGGAAGCGCCGATAACAGGTTAAGAGGATATTAAATACTGTCGCCAAAACTACATCTACCTAAAGAGGTAATTGTTAACATCCTCATGTTCTTCTTGTCAAGAATAGGTGTGAGGATTGATGGTTAAGGATGCAACTACCTGGAAAGATTGGTTTAGTGTGCCAACAACTTTGTGGGTGTCTCTGTTAGTTTCAAGCGCTGTAATGTCTGTAATGTCGTTGCAGGTGAGGGCGAGTGAAGTTCAAGGCACTGTAGCGCTATCGACTGTGCCACAAGAGGTAGAAGGGATTGAATCATCAGCCGCAGCGTTGAGACTTGGTGATGTTACTAGCGAATTAAAAGACATCACCCCTCAACCCCTTCGTGAGCAAGAGAAGGGGGAGCAAGAGTCTTCTAGCTTTGCAAGGGAGAGATTCTCCAGCAATTCACCAACAGCACCCATAGCTGAACCAACCTCAGAGCAAGTTCAGGACACTGTAGCGGCACCTCCGGCAACAGTAGAGGCAGAAGCTATTGAGCCAGCCAACGCGCAAATGCTTGAGAGTGTTATCTCTGTTACCGAACTTTCCTCAGAGGCTGCGATTAGCGATCGCAATGACCCGATGTCGCAAGTCACCAACGTCTCACAACTCAGTGATGTCTCACCGGGAGATTGGGCGTATGAAGCCTTGCGATCGCTTGTTGAACGTTATGGTTGTATTGCTGGGTATCCAGATGGCACCTTTCGTGGCAATCGAGCAACCACTCGTTATGAATTTGCCGCAGGTTTAAACGCCTGTTTGCAACAGGTTGAGCGTTTAATTGCTGCTAGCACAGAAGGTTTTGTCACCCGTGAGGACTTAGAAACACTGCAACGGCTGGTTACTGAATTTCAGACAGAACTGGCAACCTTAGGTACACGGGTGGATACCTTAGAGGGTCGTGTTGCCTTCTTAGAAGACCACCAGTTCTCCACAACTACTAAGCTCAGTGGTTTAGCATGGTTTAACCTGACGGGAGCCTTTGCCGATGATGATGTCTTAGTAGAAACTACTGACCTTAACGGCTTATTTGGTGACCTTGCCCTCAGACAAGCAGGGCGAGATCCAATTACAAATCAACCGATTACTCAGACGGTAGAAGATGACCCCGAAATCACATTCAGCAATCTGGTATGGCTAAACTTTGAAACCTCCTTTACAGGTAGAGATAGCTTAGTGACTCAACTAGCTGTAGGGAACGGCAACTCAGCAGCCAACGTTTTTGCCTCTGCGGGTCTTTACAACACCTTTGGTACACCGTTTCTTGACCAAACGGCTGGAACGATTACTGGAGATAATGACGTAATCTTGCGGGAATTGTTTTACACTTTCCCCGTCACGGATAGCATTCAGGCTGTGGTTGGACCTCGGATTAATTGGTATCGCTACTTCGACAACAATGCTTACACGTTCTTCTTAACAGGTGGCAGCACCTTCAACTCAAATGGCAGCACTCTTCTGAATACAATTGATCGTGGCTCTGGAGCAGCAGTGCTTTGGAATATTAGTGACCAGTTCAGGTTGCGTGTTGCTTATCTAGGCGAGAGTGATGAATTTCTCCCTAGTGGATTGTTTAATTCTGCATCCAACCCAGACCAAGGTTTGTTTGGTGGTACTAATACGATTACAGCAGAGCTGGCATTCTCTCCAACAGAAAACATTAACTTGCGTTTCATCTACAACCGTTCCAACATTCAGCAAATTAATGGACTAATTGGTGGGGCGATTGGAGAGCCGATTTATGGTTTAGCTGATGATGGTTTTGGTGGTCCCCTCAATAATGCAACCGCTGATACGTTCGGCTTTAACTTCGACTGGCGAGTTGCTAACTTTTTGGGTCTTTTTGGACGCTATACCTACGGGAGTACCAATCTCAATCCAGTAAATCCAGCCCGACCGGATGGTGAAATCAATGCACAAGCGATTCAGTTAGGAGTAGCATTTCCTGACTTGGGTAAGGAAGGAGCCTTGGCAACAGTATCCTATGTAATACCCTTCTCTGTGTTGGATGGTCGTGATTTTCTCGTTTCTGGTGGTGGTGATGGTGGAGTTCAGTATGAATTTGAAGCAACTTACTTCTATCCCCTGACGAATAACATTGCTATTGTTCCAGCCTTCTACCTGATTGGCAATCCGAACAATTTCAGCGACAATCCTAATATCTATGTGGGTAATTTACGTGCCCAATTTAGTTTTTAGGGTTTGTTTAAATTGCCTTTAAAAACACCTCTTAGTTAAATAGGGGAGAATGGCGATCGCATCCTGTTGAGTTTCGGCAGTCAACAAGGAGCGATCGCTCAATTATTACTGTCGCTCCTTGTGACAGTGGTTGTGTGGTCATGGTGAAGCGCGAAGACATCATTAGAACAGCAAGTCTAACCCACGCTAGTCCACGCTGAGGCGATCGCATTTTTGTCTGTTCAGGGTAGGTGATCGCTCAATCGAATTCTGAACCTGGCAGGTGAGTGAAGCGATCGCGTTTTGGTTTGTTTGAGTTATGCGCTAACAATCCATATAAATAGGTCATTTTTGGGCTGTGTTACTTTCGGGGCGCAACGGATGACTTACCTATTAGTGTCCAAGATCAAATTATCGTAAGGTTGTTGATGAGACTGTTAGCCAGAACTAAACTAACGTATATATCAGGCTGCGTTATTTAGAATTAGTTATCCAAGATGCTAGAGGAATGACATGGGTCTTGCTGTTTGGGCTGCACTTCGTCAAGTTGAAGCACTTCGTGAGTCTGTTGCTTTTACGTTGGAAGAGGGAGCTATTCAAAGAGGTAGAAAGCTAAACCTTGAGGAATTTGCTACGTGGATCAGTGAGCAAGGTGTTAAACCCGTAATTGTAACTCCCAGAGACTTTGAAACAGAAGAACAAATTGGGGAAGACTTCGTAAATCTTCTCTTGTCAATGGAGGGATTCCTTGAGGATCGATATCCATTAGCGAGAGCCGTTAAAAATGAAATGCGTCATATCAATCATGATGCTCCTGATTTTGGGGTTCATCGTAGTGGAGTGGGATACCACAGGCTACCGAATTTCGTCATTACTTCAGCTTTTGTTCGACTACTAGGAGCATCTGAGCAATTTGAGATAGATGTTCTTAAATGCCTCTTGTACTACAGACCTGGTGGAAAAACTGAGTCGCCGGAGAGATTTGAGTCAGTTACGGTAAATTCTGAAGTTGTAACAGAAGAACCTGGCGAGTCTAATGCTTACTCTAAACCGCCTCTTTGGGCATGGATTAAACAATCGGCGGAGAGTAATGTAGAGCGGAAAAAAATCTTTAAGCGAGTTTACGGGATTGACACCACGCCACAGGAGTTTAATGGCTTGAAGCAATCGGATGTTAACAAGTATCGACACGACCTTTACGAAAAACGTAATGCCATCGCACATGGTCGTGCAAATGTCACAATGCTTCTTAGTGATTATTGCACTGCCGAAATGTATGTTATTGAAGTGATTCTTACAATACGTCAGCAGTGTATTGATAAGTTGAAGGTAAGTCTATGAGTCAAATGTTCAACGCAGGATAACAACTCGCTTGCATCTTTGTAGCTTGGTTTGCAGGCTTATTTTATCTACCGTGCCTCTTCATCTATCACATTGAGTCCTGTTACCATATTCTCAACAACTAGCTCAATATGTGTATGAAAATCAAAGCAATCATTCATCCAGCAGAAGAAGGTGGCTATTGGGCAGAGGTTCCTGCGCTCCCTGGTTGCATTACTGAAGGAGACACGATGGAGGAGGTGGTAGCTAATTTAAAGGACGCTATTGAAGGTTGGCTGGATGTTGCAAACAGTCGTAATGCAATTGAGCCAACAGCTCAAATCGTCGAAATTGCTGTATGAAATCTATTTCTGGCAAGCGACTGTGCAAGATTGTGGAGCAAAAAGGTTGGTTTTTGCGAAGAATTACTGGCAGTCATCATATCTATGAAAACCCTGAAGTCGAACAAATTCTGTCAATTCCTATTCACCGTAATCAAGATTTAAAAGTTGGAACATTGAGAGCATTGATGAAAATAGCCCAGCTATCTGAAGAAGATTTACTCTGATTAAAATATTTAAATTGCGTTGTTAAAATCCCCAAAATCTGACTCACTTCATTGATAAAGAACTTTGAATTGGAGCAAAGCGACAGTCAACACCCTCGTGTTGAAGCAGCCAGCGCTTGCGCTCCAAACCGCCAGCATAGCCAGTAAGGGAAGCCTTTGCGCCGATTACTCGATGACACGGGAGTACAATCGCAACTGGATTAAGTGAGTTTGTCATCCCTACTGCTCGATATGCGGTTGGCTTACCCAGTTTTGCCGCCAACTCACCGTAGGAAATCACAGTTCCCAGTGGAATTGTTCGGAGTGCTAACCAAACCTGCTGCTGAAAGGGTGTTCCTCCAGTTTTGACTGGGATATCATCCAGGCTGTTATAGTCACCATTCAGATATGCACGGATGCGATCGCTAAATCCTTGGGGATTCTTTTTCTCTATAAGATTGACAGAGCCATAGCGTTTCTCTAGTAGCTTCATCATGCGTTGCTCATAGTCTGAAAAGTCGAGGCTAGTGAGACTTTTCCCATCGGAAACCACCAGAATCTCTCCAATCTCAGAAGCAATTTTGTCAATTAGAAGTTGAGTCATGCTGATAGCTCCTCCTGCAAAGGTAACAAGGATGAATCGAGCGACAACCAGAGGATCATCGCAGCATAAGCACGCCAAGGCTGCCAAGCTTGAGAAACATATAATAACTGGGTTTTTGTTACAGGATGTCCTAGTTTTTCCATCGCACGTAACAGCCCTAAATCAGTTACGGGAAAGGCATCAGGTTCGCGTAATGCCCGCATTGCAATATATTGAGCTGTCCATTCACCAATTCCAGGAAGTTTAGACAACTTTTGCACCGCATCGTCTAAGTTTTGGAAGTTCGTCAAGATCTGATTGTCTTGAACAACAGCAGCAGCCAGTGAGGTAATTGCAAAGGCACGCGATCGCGTAATTCCGATGCTAGTTAAGTCAGCATTTGCCAAAACTTCTGGTCGGGGAAAAACAAATCGCAAATTAGATTCTCCCCAAGACATTCCTTCAATTACCAACCGCTCACCATAGGTTTCAACTATACGTCCTGCCAGGGTTGTAGCGGCAGTAACACTGACTTGCTGTCCAAGAATTGCACGTACCGCTAGTTCAAAGGAATCCCATGCTCCAGGCACCCGCAGTCCTGGTAAGGTAGAAATTGCTGGACGAAGAATGCGATCGCACCGCAGGTGGGTAATAATCTCTGCAACATTCGCATCCAAGTCAAACATCCGACGCAATCGCTCAACAATCTGACCCAAAAGCGCTACTTTGGGAAATCGGATATTAGCAACCAGATAGTGTTGTTCCTTAACCGGGCGTACTTCAACAACACCATGCATCCCATCAAGGGAAATAGTCCGTTGATAAAAATCAGAACCCACAGACTCCAACCCTGGAGTGGCTCTAGCTGATAAAAAGCGGACGAATGCTGACCAATTATAGGGCGGACTAAAAGGAAGCTTTAGCGTAATTTCAGGGGTTTTGCTAGCATCTCCCAGTTTAGTTTGTGCCGATCGCAATTCACTTGGCGATCGCTGGTAGGTCTTGTGAATTACGGCATTAAATCGGCGGATACTGGAAAAACCCGCTGCCATTGCCACATCCGTTATTGATAGCGAGGTTTCATCGAGTAATTGCTTTGCAAACAAAAGCCGTCGCGTCTGTGCTACTGCCCTTGGTGAAGTTCCTAGGTGTTTAGCGAATAACTGCCGCAAATGGCGATCGCCTACTCCCACTCGTGCCGCTAGTTCCCCCACCGTACCATCATCAAGTGCGCCCTCAGCAATCAGACGAAGCGATCGCGAAACTGTGGATGCTGTTCCAACGAGTGCAAACAAATTTGGCGATAGTTCCGGGCGACAGCGCAAACAGGGACGAAACCCTGCTTCATGAGCGGCTGCCGCACTTGCAAAGAACGTGCAATTCTCTCGCTTTGGTGTCTGGGCTGGGCAGATAGGGCGGCAAAAGATGCCAGTTGTGCGAACGGCGATGAAAATCCGTCCGTCAAAGCGGACATCTTTCGTTTGGATTGCTCGGTAACAGGCATCAGGGTCAAGCAAACTGCTCATCGTATCAAATCCGAATTCATGCTGTCAGCATAAATCTGGTATTCAGCAATTGCTAGCCGTTTTCGGAACTGAAGGTTTTGTCTTTAATATTAGAACAGGACTTACGCAAATCCACCCTTGGAACACCATTTGTAGGGGCGCACAGCTGTGCGCCCCTACCAGATATGGCGCTTGTGCGTAAGTTCTAAGAACTTAAACTAAGTGGTATGAGAGATAAGCGATCTCTTGTGCTGCAAAGCAGATTGCATTTTTTTTGTGGCAGCTTGGCGGTTTATTGCGCGAGTGGGTAGGTGTTTTTCAGGACACAGGGCAATTTATGGAGGTATCTCTTTATGGACAAAGGTTTGAAGGTTCTTACTCAGTTTTGAGGTTCGCGCACTTTCTCAAAGCCCTACGGCTACTAGCTTTGAGTCGAATTAGAAGCTTTGCCTCTTGCCAAGGCTGTTGCCTAGGATGCTATTATCTAAATGACTCGCGCAAATGCACCTTGAAAATTAAATACAGTAAGCGTTTCAGGTAGCCGCTCTTTCAATTAACTTAAATCCCTATCAGGGATTGAAACCGGTTAAATCGGGACTAACTTCGATACCACCACCAGCTTTCAATTAACTTAAATCCCTATCAGGGATTGAAACAAAACCGTGTGAATTAGCCATCTCAGATACCTCAACTTTCAATTAACTTAAATCCCTATCAGGGATTGAAACTGTTACTTAAATAGGTAGTGACAGACGGGGCTTCATCTTTCAATTAACTTAAATCCCTATCAGGGATTGAAACTTCTGCTGACACCTTTGGTTCTTCCTTGGTGGTGCTTTCAATTAACTTAAATCCCTATCAGGGATTGAAACTCGGCAAACTCAGATGCCTCTTTAGCGTTGGCAAGCTTTCAATTAACTTAAATCCCTATCAGGGATTGAAACATTGAAAGATTTTACAACCCTAGCTTTGACGGCTGGTGGTTGGCTTTCAATTAACTTAAATCCCTATCAGGGATTGAAACACTTCTTCAATCTGAACCAACTGGACAACGCCACCATTCAATTAACTTATAGCGATTCTTAGTTGAGCGAGGTACACTCAGACTACTAGGGAAGGGAGCTAATTTCAAAGCCTCTCTCCTTATAGGAGAGAGGTTTGGAGAGAGGTCAAAACTGTACTGCACACGAATGAGAACTGCTATAAATCCCTATCAGGGATTGAAACAGCAACAAGTCAAACTGCCACCTGTTCCCCGATGCGGTGTGCCTTGATTAAGTTCGTCACTCCAGTAATCGCCAATGGCAAACCTGCAATCATCACCACAACATCTCCCTTGACAACAAACCCATGCTCAACAGCGGCTTGCTCTGCCAAAACAATCATCGCGTCAGTGCTATACACTTCCTGAAGTCGTAAGGACTGAACTCCCCAATACAGCACCAACCGACGCTGAACACTTTCTGTTGGCGTTACCGCAATTACCGGAATTGGCTGACGGTACTTGGAGAGAATTCGGGCGGAGAAACCGTTTTCTGTGAAGCAGACGATCGCTTTTGCCTTAATGTTCTGTGCCAGTTGACAAGCGGCATGAGCGACAGAATTGGAGATACTGTGTTCTTCAAACCCATCAATGTAAAGAGGGGAGACTCTCAACCGTGCCTCTGTTGTCTGGGCAATCCGTGCCATTGTTCTCACGGCTTCTACAGGATAGTGACCAACTGAAGTTTCCCCCGAAAGCATCACAGCATCCGTCCCTTCCAGAATCGCATTGGCAACGTCGGAAACCTCTGCTCTCGTGGGACGCGGGTTTTGGATCATCGACTCTAGCATCTGAGTCGCGGTGATTACTGGCTTAAGATAGCTGTGGCAGGTATCAATCAAGGACTTTTGGATTGCCGGAACTTGCTCCAAGAGCATTTCAACACCCAAGTCACCACGAGCAACCATAACTGCATCAGATGCGGCAACAACTGACTCCATTGCCTCTACTGCCTCGTGACGTTCTACCTTAGCAATGACGTGAGTTCGCTTGCCAGAACGTTTCACCAACTCTCTGACTTGCTCAAGATCGGCAGCTTCCCGAACAAAGGACAAGGCGATGTAGTCCACGTCTTGGCTTAAGCCAAACTCCAAGTCCTCTTTATCCTTATCGGTAAGGGCTGGAGTCGAGATTGAGGAGAGGCTGAGGTTTATTCCCTTGTGACTTTTCAGCGGCCCCCCGTAGATTACAAAGCAATGGATATCACTACCACTCACTTGGTCTACCCGAAGTTTGAGTAAGCCATCGTTGATGAGAATCGGGTCATCAACTTTTACATCCCTAGCTAAACCTTTGTAGGTGGAACTAAATCGCCCTGCTGTACCGACTACATCATCCATGGTGATTACAGTTTGTTCACCTGGGGTGAGGACGACACCTGCTTCCATTTCGCCAACTCGGATTTTTGGGCCTTGTAAGTCTTGAATGATGGCAAGAGGGCGATTCAGTTCTTGGGAAACCTCGCGAACGGTGCGAATGTAGTCTAAGTGGGTAGCGCGATCGCCATGGGAGAAGTTCAGCCGCGCTACGTCCATGCCTGCCTCGACCATTGCTTTGATTGTGTCAAAGTCAGAACTGGCGGGACCAAGCGTGCAGATAATCTTTGTTTTACGCATGGGAAGCACTAAAACTTAATCCATAATCTCTTTACCGACGACTTTACCTTCCTCATTGATGTCGTAGACGGTGGGGATACCAGTTGCAAGTTCAAGTTTAGGAACTTCCTCCTCGCTAAGCTGATCGAGTTCCATAATGATTGACCGTAGGGAATTGCCATGCGCGGCAACAATGACATTATCCCCATGTTTCAGGTGAGTGAGAATCCGGTTCCGGAAATACGGTAGTGTCCTCTTCGCCGTGTCTTCTAGACTCTCTCCTCCTGGTGGCCGAATAGAAAACGATCGCCGCCACATATGCACCTGTTCTTTGCCATACTTCTCTGCCAATTCGGCTTTGTTCTTCCCCTGCAAGTCGCCATAGTAGCGCTCATCGAGGCATGAACTCAGGTAAATCGGGACTTCCTGGCTCTTGTCACCATCATACTTGTCCCAGCCATGCCAGTTAGGGTCGTCAGCGTCGTGTTTAAATATCGGACTTTTAGTACCGCAAGCTCCTTCACACTGAGTTAGACAGATAGCAGTTGTCTCGATCGCACGCACTAGCATACTAGTGAAACCGACATCAATCGGATAAGGGCTGATTTTTTTTGCCGCTGCGATCGCTTCTGTACGACCAACCTGATTTAGGGGAACATCAACCCAACCCGTAAATCGATTAGCGGCATTCCAAGTGCTTTGACCGTGACGAACCAGAATAAGCTTTGCCATTTTTGAATTTGAAGAATCAAAACTACAGCCAATAACGAACTCAGTTTCGGCTCTTGAGCTTTGTCATTAGCCCCTTGTTCTACAGCTACTGTTTTCCCACAAATGATATGGATATTTCTCCAGCCGTGATGTGTTCTTTAATACTCGACGCTCTATAGCCTTCACTTCAGCAACATAGAGATTCTTTCGAGTAGTGGGAAATCACTCACGACTGCTTGATAATCACCCTACTTAGAGAGAACCATGTCTTCGTCTGCCCTATGGAGGAAGTGATTAATTGAGAATATCACTAAACCTATTTTTAGTACCCATGTACTATCAATGACAACAATAGTATTGCTGTAGGGTAGCCGCGACTTCCAGTTGCTCTTGTCTTAAGTTGACACTAATGAATGGTTTACGTCCCGAAAAATGACTTTTGTTTTTTTGAATAAACCTACTGCAACAGAAGCTAACTCGCTAGCCCCATCAAATGTTCAACTAAAATCTTACTGCCAATAATAATTAGAACAAATCCGCCAAACATTTCCACTTTATTATCGAATAAATTACCAAACTTATGACCAACAAAGACACCAACAAAAGATAAAGAGAAGGTAATTAATCCAATAGCAGTGATAATTGCAGCAATGGAAACTTGTAGTACAGAAAAACCAAATCCTACAGCTAGAGCATCTATACTAGTTGCGAGGGATAAAGTTAATAACGTATAAATATCTAGTGGATTGAATTTTTTATCGTCACTTTCTTCCTGAGTCGCTTCATAAATCATTCTGGCTCCAATGAAACTCAGTAATCCGAAAGCCACCCAATGATCGACAGATTCTATCCAGCCTCGGAAGCTCAACCCGACCAACCAGCCAATTAAAGGCATGAGCGCCTGAAAACAGCCAAAAGACAAGGAAATCTTCAGCGCTTTATTGATTTTCATGTGTTTGATTGCTGTGCCGCTCGAAAGAGAAACTGCAAAAGCATCAGCCGCCAATCCCACAGAAACCAATACAGTCGTGACTAAATCCATTTGCTAAAGATGTAACGAATGAAGATTCCTTTCTATTTGTAACACTAAAGATAGAGGTATTTAATTTTTTATCATTCTTACTTCATTTTTAAATCATGTTTTTTTCATAATTTAAGTTTGCTTGCAGCAGAGTAACCAATTGCCTCATTAATTTAATGGCATTCCTTAACAAAAACTGTTAGTTCAGACTGTCTTTTCTGAAAACTATGAGCCTGAACAAATTATTAATCAGTGTACGTTATCGCAGTAATAAATAATATTTATATAATGTTTTTCGCTTCGGCAACGAGATGCTCATAACACGGTAAGGGACGCAATTCTAAAAATAAAATTTAAAGGCCCATCAGCTTACTCTAAGCATCCTCTGGTTGATAAACAGCACCAACAGTATGGTCAGGATTAATTTCAATAACTAGATCTACCAATCTAGGATTTTTGGTTAGAGGTGTGATGAATAATTCTGGATGGAGCGATCGCCAAAAATACTCGACAAATTCTCTAACTTGTGGTTCAGTCATCCCCGATCTACCTGTAGCAATCATTTGCTGTTCTGCTTGCAGTCGCCACTTTTGACTGAGGCGATAGTCTGTTGGGTAAAGCACTATCAATCGGTCTAGCTGTTCCCACAAAGGTAGATAGCCTTTCAACTGCTCGTTCATATCACGAGCAAACAAGCGGTCAGCCTCTGTCTGAATCGGTGGTGGAGTCGGTGCGTCAAACACGGCTGAGTCGATTGGTCGAACCCCAACAAACCAGCCTTCAAACAGCACAATATCAGCACCTTCTACCTGTTCAGGAGTAGTTCGATCACCTGCGCCTTCCCAGGCAGACTTATCAAAGCGAGGCACGAGAATGGGTTCTCGTCGGTTAGGTTGACGCAGTTGGTCTAGAAGCTGCAAACCCAGCTCAACATCATGGGTTCCGGGTGGACCTCGCCAGATCAGGCGGGGGTCTTGTTGTTGGAGATGTTGTCGTTCTGCATAGGTTTTGTAGAGGTCATCCAAAGAGAGGCTGAGGGTACGGTAGCCTAAATGAGCGAGAATTACACTCAAGACAGCCGCCAGAGTAGTTTTGCCAGTTCCTTGTCCCCCTAATATTCCTTGGATTAAAGGACGTTTCAGTTGTTGACGCGATGAGGCTAGCTGCATCGCAAGGGGAAGCCAGAGGTTCCAGAGGGATAAGGCGATTGGGGATTGGGGATTGGGGACTGGATATTGGGAAATCTGTGTTGTTTCCCGGCTTTGGTTTCTGAAAGCGGGGAGGGAGAGGATATGAGGGTAAATGGCTTTGAAAATAAGCGATCGCGCCTGAATAACCTCCTCTACCTTTGTCGATGTGATCCCAAATGCCTTTGCTCGCTGTGAGGAGGTTAGTTCCTCTGCTGCCAGTTGTTGCCACGGCAAGGTAGTTGAGTTCTCTTCTACTGCCCAGTCATGAAGAATTTGACCTAGTGATGTATCCGGTTGCAACATACGATCAAGAACCAATTTTAAAGGCTTCCACAAACAAGCTGTAAGTCAGACCAAGTTTTAGAGCATTAATCACTTCAGACAGCAGGGAAGCTGTAGAAACACCCTCAGTCGTTTTTTTCCGCCGTCGGTTGCCACCATAAACAATCCGGCTCACGGCTTCTGTGAAAAGAACCAAAACCCCAGCAACAATCACGTCCCAGTTAGCCGCTTGTCCAGCCGTTGTGGGAATCGCCGTTCCCAAAAAGACACCCAAGAGCAAGCTAATCAAGACAAGTGAAATGTGTCGCCAGGGATTAGTAAACCATTCCCCTAACCGCGTCCAGGCAGCATTAAATAGGTTATTGAGACGAGTATTTTGCATGATTCGACCTGACAATAACGGGAAAAACACTTTAAGATCACACTTTACCTTCCCTTGCTAAGGGTTGGACACATTGACTAAGTAGCTCAGTAACCAAAAACGTCGTTGGTTTAAGTAACTGATAACTTTTAAGCAGTGGTGCAGGGTCATTACCCTAAAACGGATGAAAAAGTTTAAATCTTCCCTTTATCCCTTATTGGTTATTGTTTTATTCTTAGGACTCGCTGGAATAGGACTGGGATTATTTCGGTTCACCATTTCGATAGAGCCACAGCCACTAGATATCTCTTCACTACCAGAGATTGAGTCACCCAGAACGCCAGCAGTCGAGAAGGTTGAAAAGCTTCCGCCTGCCCTTCCAACGATTTCGCCGACGTTACCTACCCCAGTTGCCTCACCCCCCAAAAGTCCAGATCCAGAAGCGGTAGCCGCACGTCGAGGGGCATTTCGAGTGAGTAATCCAACAGAACATCCTGTGCGTGTGGCGCTACTGGCACGGGCAACACAGTCCAAAGCTTACAAAGAGCCAGCGCACTGGGATTTTGCACCAATGGAAGGCGGTAGCCAAGGGCTGATTCTCTCGCTGCCCCAAGACAATCTCCAGTTATCTAAGGGAGATATTTTGGTTGCTTTCGCTCAGGATGGCTCCCGCCGATATTGGGGGCCTTATGTAGTGGGTGAGACACCAATACCCGTTTGGAATCAACAGCAAGCCGAATGGCAACTGGTTTTACAGCCTTAAGGGTAGGGTTACAGTAAATGTTGTGCCTTTCCCAACAACACTATCGACAGCAATCTTTCCCTTGTATATATCCACACACTGTTTGACAATTGCAAGCCCTAATCCTGTTCCTTGGATTGTGCCTACATTAGTAGCGCGATAGAAGGAGTCAAACAAACATTTAGTGTCTTCTTTTGGAATGCCAATACCTTGATCTTGAATCTGAAAAATTGCTTCTTGCTCCTGATAAATGACAGAAAACCTAACTGTAGTGCCGTTGGGAGAATACTTAAGGGCATTCGTTAGTAAGTTGGTAAGAATATGCCGTAGCAGTTTGGCATCCAGAATAGCTAGAACGTCTTTGCATTCACTCTCGAAAGCGATTATATGGCGCTCACCATCATTCAGTTGTAGATCTTCTACTAGCTCATTACAAAACTGCTCCAAATCCAGAGGTTCGGGATTAAACTCTAGTTTACCGGCTTCGGCTTGCGAGAGCGTCAACACATCATGCAACATCTGGGTCATTTGCTTGACAGCGTGTTGAATGCGATGCAAATGAGTAAATTGTGTCTCCTCACTCCATTTGTGCCAGTAACGTTCCAGCATTTCTGACGACGAAAGGATGGTAGTCAGAGGAGTACGAAATTCATGGGAAGTCGTAGAAAGAAAGCGAGATTTTAGTTCACTCAGTTCCTGTTCTTTTAAAAGCGCTCTGCGAACTTCTTCCTCTGCTTCACGTAGTGCTTCAAGTACTCGCTTGCGCTCAGTTAGAGACTGTTCTAGCTCAGCGGTGCGCTCTTTGACTCGATTTTCTAGTTCTTCATTAAACTGCCGCAGCTTTTCTTCAACTTTTTTTCGATCGCTCAGATCTTGACAGAACACAAAAAAACCTAGAACTTCCCCTGACTTGCTAATATGTGGAACGTGGTCAACCAAGAGATAACGTCGTTTCCCATCATTAAATACTGAATCAAACTCATACTGAACGCTTTGCCCAGATATTGCTAATTCTATATATTCCTCAATATTTTGATACTGGAGTGGTGTCATAAACTCTTTAACAGTTTGACCTATAATTTCTTCTGGAGAAATCAGCGACCATTCCTCATATCGTTTACTGATCAATCGGTAACACCTTTGTGCATCTATGTAAGAAACTTTTCCAGGAAAAGCGTCCATTAACAGTTGAACCTGGGATTGAGTTTCCTGAAAAGTTACTTCCAGCCTTTTGGCTTCAGTTACCTCTTCACAAATAAGTAATAAAATTGGCTTTTGACCAACTGGCTGTAAGATATCGAGGGTTAATTTCACCCACAAATTTCTACCATTTTTGGTAACCAGCCGAAACTCTTCATTGATATTTCTGGTTAAGCTTTCCCTATAATCAGTTAAAGCTAAGTGTAGCTTTTCTTTATCTCTAGAGTTGAATATATTAAAAATTGACGTTTCAACTAACTCTTGACGCGAGTAACCAAGACATTCACAAGCAAATCGATTGGCATCAAGAATTACCCCATTAATCGTTACAGTGAGGCAGGTACAGGGAATTTTATTGTACAAACCTTCATACCACTTAATGTGGATACTGGGTTGCTGCCCTGATCCATTTGATTGAACAGACTTTAGTTCACTCTTTGCCTTGCCTGTATTGGAGGTAGAGTCCATCTTCATTCGCGTGAATGGATATTCAAGTAAAAGCTATCAAAATGAGCAGTAGTGTTGTAGAGCTATTAGTTGGCTTTTGTATTTCCTGCTTCTGCTAAGTTTGAATGCTATCAGCACTAAGCTACAACACTACCTAAGAACTAATTTCTCTGGCTAGAGAACTCACAAGTTCTATTTCTATTCCGTTATTATTCGCTAAGCTTGGGCAGCTTTGAGCTGTTCTAGACTTTCCTCTAGATGCTTTTGCTCGGTGATGTCTTGGCAGACAACAAAGATGCCGATAACTTCTGACAACTCATTAAAGTGTGGGACATGGGTTATCCGAAGATAACGTTGTTGACCATCGGTAAAGTTCAAGGGGCAATCATACCTAACTTCCTTGCCAGACAACGCTGTCTCCACATAGGACTTCACATGTTGGTACTCCTCCCCCATAAGCTCTTGGACTGTTTTACCCACAAGCTTATCTGCACTGGTTTCGTACCAACGCTCGTACTGCTTGTTTACAAATTTATAACGCTGCTCGGAGTCAACATAAGAGACTTTTGCCTCGACTGTATCTGATAAAGCCTGGACAAGACCCTTGTATCGTTCAATTTCTTCAGCTAGACCAAGCGCTTGATGAACGCGAACCTGATCACTCTCAAGATTAGAAACCATAAAAACACCTGAATAGTTTCTTCAACAATCTTCTAAATGATAGTCTTGAAGCCTTTATTTAGATCGAATCCTACGTCACACAATGTATTTTCTAAGTATCTGTACTTATTAGCCTAGCTTGACTCAATGCGATCGCTTTTTCAATAAGTACACCACGCTAGACTGTAGCTTACAGGTCGCAATGCCTAAAGCCTAGAGATGTCAAACGATACCCCCCAAAACCAAATCACCCAAACTTTGCCTCCACAAGTATTACGAGAGCGGGAATTGCAGCGACTCCGTGAGGGTTTGCGGCGCGGACAACAAAGCATGGCAGACTGGCAGGGAGGACAACTGGCGGTTTCTGCTGTACCGGGTGCTGGGAAGTCTACGGGTATGGCAGTAGCAGCGGCTTTTGCGATCGCACGTTACCAACTTCACAGCAAGCGTCAACTCGTAGTAGTTACCTTCACTCGCTCCGCTGCCGCGAGTATCAAAGTTAAAATTCGCGAAAATCTAAAAAAGCTCTATCTACCACAAAATAGCTTTGTTGTCTATACATTGCACGGTTTAGCGTTAAACATTGCCAACCGTTATCCAGAGTTATCAGGACTCAATCTTGAGAATGCAACCTTGGTGACACCCAACCAAAGCCATCGCTTGATTCGTGCCTGTGTTGAGCAGTGGATTGCGGCTAACCCTCGTCGCTACTCAACCTTATTAGAGGGACGCCAGTTTGATGGGGAAGAAACAGAGCGGTTGCGGCGGCAGTCGGTTCTGCGAACGGAGGTATTACCAAGCATTGCCCAAATCGTTATCCATGAAGCCAAAAGCTCTGGTTTATTACCAGAGGATTTGTGGAGGCTATCCGAACAAACCCCCGATGCTTATGAAACATTAGCGATCGCAGCGGGATTGTATGAACAATACCAAACTGTATCGCGATCTCGTGATTTCATCGACTACGACGATATGATTCTGGCAGCTTTACGGGTACTCAAAACCAACAACACCATTCGCCAGATTGAGCAAAACAAAATCTTTGCCGTCTTTGAAGATGAAGCGCAAGACTCTACCCCCTTACAAGCTGAACTGCTAGAAATTCTTGCTACTGACCCAAACAACCTAGAAGCACCAGCAAATTTAATTCGGGTTGGTGACCCCAATCAAGCGATTAACTCCACCTTCACCCCAGCTGACCCAATTTATTTCAATCGGTTCTGCGAAGACTGTGACACTAAAGGGCGTTTGGCAACTATGGATCAAGCGGGTCGTAGTACCCCAATTATTATTGATGCCGCCAACTTCGTCTTGAACTGGGTGAATCGCTCCCAGCTTACAGGTGCCGAGCTAAAAGCCTTTCGTTCCCAGATGATTCGCCCTGTGGGTGCCAATGACCCTCAAACAGATGCCAATCCTCAGCCAGTCGGTCGTGGTTTAGAAATCTACACTCCTAGAGACATTTATGATACTGTCCAACTCATAGGCGATCGCGTTGTTGAGTTATTTGCGACAAATCCAGAGCATCGAGCCGCCGTATTGGTGCGGGAGAATCGCCAAGGGAGTTTTGTTGCCCAAAAGCTAGATTATCTGAAGCGTCAGCACGGAATTGAAGTCTATGATGTGCAAGGAAGCGATCGCCATTCCCACGTTCCGGCTGAAATGCTAGCGCTTCTACAATTCCTCGACCGACCCCATTCTCCCGATTACCTCAAAACAGCCCTAGAAGTCTTGGTTCAGCGCCAGCGTATACCCACCCAAGACCTTAACGCCCTCGCCACCTTCCCAGAGCAATTCCTCTACCCTGGCCCCCTCGACCCCCAACAAACATCACCAGTCCGTCAAGCTCGGCGCTATTGTAGTAGTTTACTTCGCGCCCGTCTGGAACTGCCTCACTATCAGCTTATTTCCTTCCTAGCACTAACCTTAAACTACGACCAATCGGAACTCGCGACGGCTGATAAATTAGCCGAACGGGTTGCAAGACAAACCCACGGCAACAGTTCCATGAGGGCAACCCTCGACGCTTTGACTGAAATTGTCACATCCGAACGCTTTGAACCTGTAGAAACTGAAGACGCCGACTCCCGCTATCTCCGTGCAGGTCAACTCACCATCATTACCATGCACAAAGCCAAGGGACTGGACTGGGATTATGTCTTTCTCCCGTTTTTGCATGAAGACACGCTTCCTGGTAGTCCTTGGGTACCCACAGCATCCCAGTTTCTAGGAGACTTTACCCTCGCAGAAGTTGCTAGAGCGCAAATTCGCGCCAGTCTCCACGAACAACCCATCCCAATGGCAATGGATGCGTGGGAACAAGCCGGACATCTAAAAACGGCTGAAGAATTCCGCCTCCTCTACGTTGCCATGACACGCGCCAAACGCCTTTTGTGGATATCCGCCGCCGAAAAGGGACCATTCCGGTGGAATACCTTCACAGGTCAAGCATCGGACAACTTGCAGCAGAAAAAGCCGTGTCCTGTGTTGCCAGCTTTAAAAAACCAGTTTCCTCAGTCTGTTGTTTCACTATCTACAGTGCCTAGTTGATCAGCTTTTATGCTTGCGCTGAATTGATGCGTTAGTTCGAGGGAAACTACGGTCTATTAAGGCTTTAAGGGGTCTATTCTACGAAATATAAATATCGTCCAATAAAGACGAGAAGCTGTTTCAGTTATTTGGTTTTAAACAATGGTTAGTAGTCTTTTTGAACTCATTGACGATCCACAACTTGCAAGCCTTGACGATCCAGAGGAGAGATTCACCAGAAGCGAGGTAAACTGGCTGCAATACGAAGCCGTGATAGTCAAACTGGAGAATAATTCTCACTATCGTGTCACCTACTTGGATGGAGTATTAGAAATTGTGTCGCCGTCCCTGAGACATGAAAAACTCAAAAAACGTTTGGCTACCCTGGTAGAGTTTTATCTCCTTAAAAAGCGAATTAAATACACTCCAATGGGGAGTCATACTGTTAAAAAGCGACTCAAAAGAGCTGGGGCTGAACCTGACGAATGTTACTCCCTAGGAGAAGAGAAAAGCATCCCAGACCTAGCCATTGAAGTAGTCATCACTAGCGGTACCATTGATAAGCTAGAAACTTACCGATGTTTGGAAGTCACTGAAGTCTGGATGTGGAAACTCAATCGACTTACGCTCTACCATTTACGAGAAGAAACGCCATCAAAGTTTTTGCAAACTTACGGATACGAGCAGATTAATTTAAGTGAGCTATTGCCAGATTTAAACATACCATTACTAGAACAATGCACCATGATTTCAGACCAGATTCAAGCGATTGATGAATTTGAGGAAGGCATGGGTTGACGTACTCTCTCCACACTTTGTTGAGCCACTCCCCCGAATTCAATTCGGGGGATTCAGACATCAGTAATAAACTTCTGCCTTCTGCCCTCTTCCTTCTGCCTTTTGCTAGACTCACGTCTCTACTTCGGTATCAGATTGAGCATTTGTCGAGTCCTGCGGTGTTAAAGAAACTCCATGCTCCTTAAGGTTCCCCTCCTGATGAGTCCGAGTAGACCTCGATCGCGCAAGTAAGTTTTGCAGCCGCTTCTCCTTAGCTTGGGCTAGGCGTTGAGCTTTTGTCGTTTCATGCTCCTTCTCTTCTCGTTCGAGGTCACTTTCAACCTGGTCTTTAATTTGTTGATACAGAGTATCCACATCTTTCATTCCAGAAGTTGAGGTTGAGATTGTCTGCGGTTGGGGAGCATCCTCTAAGGGATGAGAGTCCAATACTTCTGTTGGACTGTCTTGCTGGCGAATCGATCTAGCTCTTCGCACTAAGTCCTCCAGGTAGTCTGCCTGACGAGCTTTCTGTCCTTGCTCTGCCCCTAACTTGCCTCCAAGGACAATTTGTTCTCTGAGTTGCTCGTAAATCGCTTGCGTATAACCTGCCTTTGTTGCGCGATCAATGAAGCCAACACCTGCTGCGGTCATTAAAAGAGCGATCGCAGATGGTACCAGTGGTATCCAGCCTCCTTGGAGAAAGAGGAGATAAGGCAGTCCGTAACACAGGCTTAACGCAACACCACAAACGAGAAGAAACGGTAACGGACGCCGCAGGTAAAAGGCGATGATTCCTCCAACGAGTGACCAACCCCAAATCCACAGAATCTCACCCACCTCTGGTAAGTACCACAAGAGTGGACGCCCATCAAGAACAGCGCTGAGAATCTGGCTCGTTGCTTGAGCATGAATGACAACTCCTGGCATATTTCTGGTGGCCTCTTCGCTAGAAAGGTAGGGTGTAGCAAACGTGTCCTTAGCCACCTGAGAGGTATAGCCGATTAAAATAATCCGATCTTTCACCCACGCCGGATCAACTTGTCCTTGCAAGACTTGGCTAATCGTGACTTGGCGCACAGCCGAACTTGGCGAACGGTAATTCAGCATTAGCTGATAATCAGATGCCTCAGCCTTAGCGTAACCCCCAGCATTTTCAGTGAGAGGAGGAAACACAACGGAGCCTAACTGAATTTCTCCACTCTCGGTTTGCTCCGGTACGATGCCTTTTGGTTCTAAATAGGTTGAGGCTAACTGGAAACTCAAGGATAGAAGTTGGTTGTCGGGGTCGGCATAATTGCACAGATGGGGCGTTCCAATGAGCTTAGAAGGTGGGGTTGGTGTTGAAACGAGAGCGATACGACGAATCGCTCTGTCTGGGTCTTGAGGGATATCGGCAAAACCAATCCTTTCGGGTGGAACACCTGGTGCGGCTGGTACACCAGGTTCAGTTGCAGAACTTAGGATGCAAACGGCAGAAATGCGATCGCTTTCCTTCAACAAATTAATTAACCTCGCCCGTCCTGCTGCTGGGCCTTGAGGCACATCACGACCAATATCAATACCAACCGCGCTGGGTTGATACCTCAAAAGTTTTTCTAAAACCTCAGCCAGCGTACCATCATGTAGCGGAAACTCTTTTCGCGTTTGGATGTCCTCTTCACTCACACCCACAACCAGCAGACGATCATCCAACCCTTCATCAGGACGTGAACGAACAAAGCGATCGTATGCATCTAATTCCATCTCCTCCAGTGCCCCGAACTGCCGCAAAGTAACGATTAGACCTGTCAGGACTAAGCTGGTGAGGAGTACTGTTCCAGCAAACGCCTTGGTCGCTTTGCCTAGACGGCTATGACCAGATAATAGAGAGCGAAGGTTGTGAGCAAGTTGAGACACCATACAACTTCCATTTTTTTAATGAAGACTCGGCGGTGGGAAGGACGCAAAGACGTGGAGATAGAACATTGCTCCAGTACAGTATTGAGTCTAAAGGTTCCCGTAAAAAGGCTTTGCGATCGCCCAAAATCTCGTATTGACTTTTGACTTCTGGCTAAACCATCTGCTGTCGAGCTTTCTGAATCTCAGCAACCCAGCGACGGCGTTCCGTATGTTCCAGATCCAAAATGTCTGCCAAAGACCAGTGAGCATTTAGAGCAATATAAGCTACCTCCTCATACAGTTGAGCTAGGGGGTAGCTGATGACTCCCCCGACAGGGCAAACTCCACCTCAAACTGATGAGAGCATTCAGGACACTGAACAGGCTGAGACGATGACTCCTGCTGGTTGAGGCGATTGTAAAGTTCTCGTAAGTAAGCGAGGTCTTGAGTAAATAAATTCTCTAATATCTCAGGCGTGACAGTCGTCAGACTCCCCAGACTCGTAATCACCTGTGACAGGATTACCAACGTGCTGTAGGCGGGGTCATTTTTCACCCTCCGATCTTTTTGGGTCATCAGTTCATCTTTTGCCGTCGCTAGCCGCATCACCCCCTGACGATGAACAACGCCTGCCTCATCGACTAGACCCCTAGGCAGGGTAAAATCAAATTCCGTGACAAAGACACTCCGGCTAGACATGGAAGCATTGACCTAATCTGAAAATAAGGCAGAGGGCAGAAGGGATAAGGATTTTTATCCATTCGTTGTGAGTGCAGCTCATGGTATCTAACTCGGTAATTGGGGGGCTGATTCTGGCGTTGTATTGGTTTGGGGTGAGTCAGACTCCAGTTCGTTGATCTGGCGATAAAACTTTTGCAGATAATTCAAATCACAGGCGAAAAACCGTTCAACAATCAGGGGCGTAACCTCGTCCAAAGCGCCCAAGCGAGTAATTACCCGTGAGAGGATAATCACGGTTGCATAGGCGGGATTGGATTTTACACGCGGATCGCGTAGTGGGACGATTTCATCCATTGCCCGTGCTAGTCGCATCACTCCCTTTCTGTGTAGATTTCCCTCGTCATCGAGATAGCCTTTGGGCAAAGTAAACTCAAATTCTGTCTGAATCATTTAGTGTTACTTGACCCGTATAAATTCATCAACAGCTAACTCCAACTCTTCAATTTCAAACTCACCGCTACCCGCCTTAAAATCAGAGAGTTTGTAACTCGTCGGCCAAGCGCCTCGGAAGCGAAACCTGGCAGCTTCTTCCGCGCCCTGAGTGTAGATAGTGATATCTCCATCTCTGCGTTGTTCCGACCATTTTCCTGCCTCGACTTCCGCAAACCAATCCCAAATTACCTTCGAGATGGTTAGCCCTCGACGCAGGATGATATTCTCGCTTTTGACATTACCGGGAAGTTTGGTACGGACAACGCGCCCCTTGCTGGTGCCATTTTTTCCCCATTTTTGGGGAGTTACCTCACAAATCTCTGCTACTTCCTGAGTACGCTTGAACCCTTGGCACTCCATGAAATAGCCATCTATGCGATCGTCACTACCATCGACATGAATTTCCAGGTAAAAGCGAGCGTTAGAGAGAACTTCATAAGTTTTTTCTGCCACAGCTTTACTCCCTGTTGAGTTAGGACACGATTAGTGGTGAATTCACATTACTAAGCTACTTCACCCGATGAAGATTCTCGTAGACAAACTCTAGGGTTTCTGTTGCTAGGTTTGTACTACCTGCTTCCATTTTCGTTGACTTATAGCTTGCAGGCATAACTCCCGTGAAATTATAACGAATCGCCTCATCACCCCCTTGGTTGTACATAATGAGAGAGCCAGTTTTCCGTTCTCCTTTGGTCGCCGTACCACCTCCACTGATTGGCTCTGAGTGGGAGTCGTGGAACCATTTCATCAGTCTATCGTCTTCAACTGTAGAGACAAACTCCACTGTTATTTTCTTATTCTCTACCCCAGTAACAGTAGCCTGAATTCGGCTTTTTCCTCCTTTACCCACCCCAAACGATTTTGTATCTCCAGCCGTTTGTAGCGCGACTTCTACTCCACTAACTTTTTTAACAACCAAATCATCCAAGCCATCCAACTGAAAATAAAACTTGGAACAGGCGAGAATTTCTCCAGATGCCATAGGTTACCTCCTTATTCAATCTGTCTAGTTACTATTTCGCTCGGTTAATTTGTTCGCAGACAATTTCAACAATTTCAATGGCAAGGTCTTTGCTTTCAGATGAACATTCTGAAACCTTATAAGACTTCGGCCAAGCATTCGTTAGATTCCAACGCAAAATTTCTGTATCGCTGCTATCGTAACCAACGATTGAACCGTTTTTACGGCTGCCTGTCCACTGTCCATCTCCCCCTTCACTTTTGGGCATCACCGATTTTATCCAGTTGTAGAAGTCCATGTCTCCTTCAATCAGATACACTTCAATGGTAACGTTGGGATTTTCTTCAAATCCTGATGACGTGGACTGCCACAGTGTTTTTCCAGCTTTTGTAGATGCTAGGGGTTTTTCGTGTCCTGCTGTTTGTCCTGTGAATTTTACCTCCGTCACGCTTTTGATCATCTTCTCCGTGATGCCATCAAACTCCACGTAGAAACGACTAGTAGGGAGTGGTCTTAACTCAGGCATAATTGCTACTCCTCGTAAATACTTAAATCCTCAAGATAAAAGAAGGAAAAGGGGGAATGACACTTAGTTAAGGGAGATGGGGGAGTAATTTCTACCTTACCTTCTCCATCTTCCTTAACTAAAGTGCCATTCGGAAAAGGGAAAAAATAGGTTCTCCCCCTGCTTCCCCTGTTACTGATTCGGTGCCCACTGGCTAACCCGGAAGATCACAAATTCTGCTGGGCGCACTGGGCAAACACCGACTTCAACGTACAAACGTCCCATCATCATGGTTTCGGGGGTATTGAGTTGCCCATCGCATTTAACGTAGAACGCTTCAGCAGGTGAACCGCCAAATAAAGCCCCTTCACGCCAGAGTCGCTCCAAAAAGCTAGTGACTGTCCGCTTGACTCGCTCCCAAAGATCCATATCATTCGGTTCAAACACAACCCACTGCGTACCAATCTCAATGGACTTCTCAATGTAGCTCAGCAAGCGGCGGACACTGATGTAGCGCCACTGAATGTTGTCTGGCTCAACTAGGGTACGAGCGCCCCAAACTTTGTAGCCTCGGTTGTAGTTGGCGAAGTTACGGATACAGTTGATGCCTATGGGGTTCAAGAGTTCTTGCTCCCGCATATTGGTTTCGTAAGCTAGACCAATTACACCACGCGGTGTTTCATTGGCAGGTGCTTTGAATACCCCACGGGATTCATCTGTGCGGCACCAAATACCCATCATGTGACCGCAGGGTGGCACCATAATCGGACGTCCTGCGTTGCGGGGATTGGCGACTTTAATCCACGGGTAGTAGAGTGCGCCAAACATGGAACGGCGGTTAAAGTCCTTAAGCCATTGAGCGACGTGTTGAGGCTTTTGCTGTTCGGGAGGAACTGCACGATTCTCATCTTTGCCGATTTTGACCGGAGGGGTATCTAAAACCGCCATCCGATAGGCTGGGCCAGGGAAGGAGTTTTCACAGAGGCTCAGCATCATTTCCATGACGCCGTGAACCTGCTCTAAATTCATCAAACCAGCCTGGTAAACTCGCATCAGGTCTGGGCAGGCAATCATGGCGACTTCATCAATCTCAAAAATCCCTTGAGTACCTGTGCGATCGTCCCGTTGCCCTTGCAAGTCTCGTGAGAAGTTCTCTGGGCTAGAAATGTAGGGTGGGGGGACTAATTCAAAGGCACCCAAACCTGGTCGTCGGGATAGACTGTGTCCGAGTGGCGAGATGTCGGTTACCGTGATGTATTCAGAATCCTGGAGTGCCGTCACGACATAATCGGCGACCTGGGTATCGACATCAATCTGGGGATTGTTAGGTTCATCTGGGTTGTGCCGCTTTACCCCCATTGTCAAGTGGTTGTAGCGTTCAAGGACTTCGTCTCCTCGACTGACAATGACGCTGAAAAATTCACCCGTGTTTAAAGGTGGTGTAACATCGTCGGGCGCATCGTCTGGGAGAGGTTTGGGTTCACTTTCAACAACCGATACTTTGAGGCGTCCTTGGTCGCTAGAAGGGAGAGCGAGGGCTGTATTCTCATCATTACCCTCTACCTGCCTAATGCCGAAGTGCAACGAGGGGCGATTGCCGGAACTGATCAGTTTAATGCCAGTTTCTTCCAGTGATGGAGGGTTCGCTCCAGGTAGCTTGGTGCCGATACTCGTTACCCAACAGCGACCGCCTCCATTCATAAACCAGCCTTGGACGGCGAAGGGTAAATAGGCGTTGAAATCGGTGTATCCATCGGAGCCTGGTTTGGCAAAGTACTCCAGATACTGGCTCCAGTTGGTGACCATCATCGGCTTAAACATCTCGGCATCACCCCGGACATCTTCCGTGAAGCCGATAAACCCAGCAACACTCATGCTGATGCCCTCGATTGGGCGACTACCACGGTCTACCTCTTCGACGTAGACCCCAGGAGCAAAGTAATCTAGTGCCATGCTTGACTATCCTCCGTTGGGAATTGGGTTAAGAACTACTAAATTGGGCGGTTTGTAACTTGACATCGGGTGACATTTGCTGTCCCTCCACCTTAGGGAGGTAACTGTAATGCTTTAGATCCGTTTGTGCCAGGTCTAACTGCCCGGAAAGCCGCCTGGGGGGATGTCGAGGCTCGACAGGTAAACGGAACGGCGACCGTTACGTGTAGGGCGGGACGGAGGGGAACCCCCAAAGCCCTCCAAAGCGCTGTAATATCCACCAAGGCTCTGGTGGAAACCTGTATTGGTAGCGCACCATGCCCCCTCAACCCTGGTGCTAATGCTTCCTCTGGAAGAACGCGGTAATTCAAGAGCATTTGTAGCGCTTCTGAAAGTAGACGCTGTTCACCTAAAGCCGTACAGTCCCAGGCACTAATTAAAAACGACAAATCGAACCAGCGAGGTGAATCAGGTTCTGGAATGTCGAGTAATGGCTTCGAGTCAATCCTCAGTGATTGATAACCTAAAGATTGGATTAGGCTGCTTTCCCGGACATCGTAACAGTAAAGGTTGAGGGCTGGTCTGACGTTTGGGTGAATTTGAGGATGGCTGAAGTCGATTAGTTCCTTGCTGATTAAAGAAGTGCCGTTAGACAAAATTTCTGCCAACGTCTGAACAACAGCAGGAATCATAGACTTGGGGGATAAGCTACTCAAGCCTAGATTAAAGAGGTAAAAGCCTCTTGGTTATTAGACTTTAGTCGAAACTTTATAGAGACATACTCTGACTCGATTAGAGACTTTTAAAAGAATGTTTCAATTAAGTGCGATCGCTGCTTCCTGCCACTATACTTAAGTTCTAAATTTCTAGCTGCTTCCGTAAAACCGCCGCAGAACAGTAGCATTATGCTCCTGAATTTATCTGTCGGGAGAACAATGTCGGACAACTCCTGAGCTTTTTAAAAGCGATAGTCTGGTTGAGTCAGCAGACTTTACCAGTTGATTTTGATATGTCTAATTAGATTTGGTAGCACTCTATGCGGGTTGAGTCACAGTGGAGGATTCCAGCAGCTCTTGATGTATCTTTACCGTCTTCATTGATGCATCTTCAAACAACTTATCAGTTCTACCTTGATGAGTTGGCAGCACAGTTACCTGTAGTGGCGGCTTGGGGAGTTTTTCGTTGTCCTGAAACGGGGAAATATCAGCGGGTCGCTTATTACGAGCGAGGAACCCCTTGCTTTGTTCCCGCCATTATTGCTTACTTGGAATCAGAGCAATGGTGGGATGATTCCTTGTCCGCTTTCAAGCTCTCTGAACTGGCGTTAGATTTGGACTGGAAAACCTATGTCTGCAATTATACTCAACAGCCAGCAGATCCTGAATATCTCTTAATCTGGTCGTCTGAGCCTTTATCTCGACTCCAGCAGTACTGTATCGAGCAGCAAGCTCGGATATTCAGGCATCACCTGGATACTTATCAAGAGCGTTCCCGCCAGTCGAGAAGCATTCAACTTTTAGAGCAGACGCTCCAAAAAACTGAGCATCAACTTCGTAGTCCACTGGCGCTGATTGCCCTTCATGCCGACTTACTTTCTCTCAGTTTGCCCCTAGGACAACTACGCTCTCAAGCCCAAAGCATCCGAGAAACGGTGGATGAAGTGAGTGTCAGCCTAACTCAATTGACCAACTGCGGACTGCGATCGCGTTTGCAACTGGACTACTACGATTTGCGAGAAATTTTGGAAGAGAGTATTGCCGGGTTGCAGCCTTGGATACAGCAAAAACAATTGCGGATAGACTACCCAGTAACTCCCTTAAAGCTTAAGGTAGACCGCTGGCAGATCAAGCAGGTTTTGAGCAACCTTCTCAGTAATGCCGTACAGTTTAGTCCGCCGAGAGCAGTAGTAACCTGTCGCTGGCAAGCCTTTTGTTCAGAAGTTTTAATTGAAATTTGTGACAAAGGTTCGGGATTATCTGCCGAGGACGTGAAAGAACTGTTTACCCCTTTCTATTCTCGCCGTCCTGGGGGAACTGGGTTAGGTTTAGCGATCGCAAAGAAAATTGTCCTAGACCATCAAGGTAGTATCTGGGCTGACAATTTGCCTGAGGGCGGAGCGCAGTTTTCCATCACCTTACCCCGATCTGCCTAGAGGGTTTTCTTGTAACTATAAGCTTGGGAGGCGTGATGAAAGTGAGTGCATCGCAACTGATTTCTGTTCTTTTAGTCGATGATGACCTGCGTTTCCGTCAAGGTGTGCAGACGCTGTTAGACTTCTACAGTACAAACGGAGCCATGCAGTTTAACGTTGTCGGTCATGCGGCTTCAGTGGAGCAGGCATTGAGCTTAACGGTAGAACAGTCGCCTGCCCTGACATTGCTGGATTTAGAGTTGCCTCCTGATAATGGCATTAGCTTTCTTGCTAGACGACGAGACTTGACTCAATCCGGTAAAGTCATCGTCTTATCGGCTCACCAGGAAGATGAATGGGTCTTTCGTGCCATGCAGGCAGGAGCGAGTGGTTATGTTTTCAAGCAGAATCTCTCGACACAACTATGTGGTGCGATCGCAACTGTCCTCCACAATGAGGTGTACTTGTCTCCAGAAGTTGCGGCTGGCTTTTTCCGTTTATTTCATTTTTACGCAGGGCGATCGCTCGAAGCCTGTCATTCAGCTAACCTAACCGAACGGGAGCAGGAAGTTTTACACTGGTTAGTCCAGGGAGCCTCTAACGAAACCATTGCCCAACAGCTTCACATTACCGTTGCTACCGTTAAAGCTCACCTGACTGCGATTTTTGAAAAATTAGGAGTAACTAGCCGTACCCAGGCAATTGTACGCGCCCTCAAACTGGGTCTTGTTTCGGCTTAATCGAGAAGGCTGCGTTCGTTCTGCTTTCTCTCCTCCTTCTGCCTATTGCCTTCCGCCTTTTATGAGCAACCACTTAGCGATCGCCACTGTCACAGCCACCCTACAGAGAACTCTCCAAGTTGCGGTGCAGACTGACGTGGAGGGCGCAAGAACGACAACCCTGCGACCCAGTGATATCGGCAACGGCACACCGGAAACGGGTGTCAATATCTTTCTCTATCAGGTAATCACCAATCCAGCATTAAATAATATAGATGCCACGCCCTTTCGCTCCAAGGGAAACCCAACAAAACGCCAAGCCGCTCTCGATCTCTACTACATGATGAGTTTCTACGGGAACGACAATGAGTTAATCCCGCAGCGGCTACTGGGTAGTGTTGTTCGCACCCTCAACGATCGGCGGGTGATTACCCAAGACATGATTCGTAGTACCTGTGAGGATTCCACGTTCATATTTTTAAGGGATTCTAATCTGGCTGACCAAATCCAGCAAATGAGCATTGTACCGATGGATCTGAATTTGGAAGACCTCTCCAAGACTTGGACGGTGTTTTTCCAGACTCCCTATGTTCTATCGATCGCTTACAAGATACTCGTGGTGCTGATTGAGGGGCAAGAGGCTCCCCAACGAGCTTTACCAGTACGCGATCGCCGAGCCGGTTCCTTTGCTCCGTTTGCCAGTCAGCCACTAGTTGAACAGGTGATTTCCCAAGCGGGTCGCTTTGACGCGATTCGAGCGAATAGTACCCTACTCATTCAAGGAAAGCAGCTTAAAGGAAACGCCTTCACCCAGGTTCGCATTTGTGGGTTTGAGGTGACTCCCCCTGACGTTAGCCCAACTCAGATTACTCTTCCCCTTTCTAGCTTGCCAGCCAATACCTTACGAGCAGGGGTACAAAGTCTGCAAGTGATTCACCCCATCTCAATTACTCCAGAACAGGGAGCAAGTCGCGGACGGCGAGGCGCTGAGTCCAATGCTGCGCCCTTTGTCTTACGTCCCACTATTACTGAAATTAGTGTTTCAGAGATGGACGGAACTGATGACGATCCACGTTCAGGATTGTTGAGCATTCAGGTCGATTTCACTGTCGGTCGTCAGCAACGGGTAGTTTTGACGCTCAATGAATGGTCAACGGCTAATCCTAGCGCTTATATTTTCGATGCGGAGCGACGTGATACAGAAACGCAATCGGTGACAGTTCCTTTTCAAGATGTAAAACCTGGAGAGTATCTAGTGCGCTTACAGATTGATGGAGCAGAGAGCCAGTTGGAGGTGGATAACACTGAGGGTAGTCCAACTCAGGGTTGGTACATCAGTCCGAGGGTTTCGCTTGTCTAAAACCGCTTTATTAACAAACAGAATGTTATGAATGAAGATTCGCTCAAGCAACGTATTAATCTGGAACTGGAAAGCCTTAGCTGGAACCAGCTCACTGAAGTAGGGAATCAAGCGGTGAAGTTGGGGTTGATTGCGGGTCATGGGTATCACAAGGGTCAGTACGAAATTCTCCGGCAGGGAAAGGCGCTACTGATGTCTCCAGATGAAGCGCTCAAGTATTTGCAAAACTTGATTCAGTCCCTTCAAGAGGGGACTTAGGGGAATTGTTATGACTGCACTAGCGTACACGGAATCTACAAATTGGCGTGAAGCGAACCAGCATTACTTGATGCAGGCGATCGCTCTGGTGCGTGAGGTGCTAGAACGTCAGGCGGGGAGAGACACAGGCACACAAGGGGAAAATTTGAAACTAGATTTTCCCCATCCTTCTCTGCCTCCACCCGCATTGGAGCAACTCTGCACCATCTTTGGTCTGTCGTCTTTTGAGCGTGATGTACTGCTATTGTGTGCTGGCATGGAATTGGATGCATCCTTTCCAGCTTTGTGCGCTGCTGCTCAGGGAGACTCGCAGCGTACCTATCCTACCTTCAGTCTGGCGCTAGCAACTTCAAGCACACCCCAATGGAAAGCTCTGATGCCTGCGTCTCCCTTACGGCGATGGCGAATGATTGAAGTTGGGACAGGCAGTGCCCTTACCCTCAGTCCTTTAAGGATTGACGAGCGTATTCTGCACCATCTCACAGGTTTGCAATATCTAGATGAGCGATTAGCTGCGATTATTGAGCCGTTGCCGAAGTCAGGAGAGTTGGTGTCGTCGCATCAGCGGTTGGCAGAGCAACTGGCAGCAACATGGTCACAAGCATCAGGGATATCGGGCTTGCCACTTGTGCAGTTATGTGGTGAGGAAACGGCTAGTAAACGAGCGATCGCATCGGCAGCTTGTGAACTGGTTGGGTTGAAGTTGAATGTGATTAACGGTGTAGCGATTCCGCTCAATTTTAGTGAACTCAACCAACTCAAGCAGCTATGGGAGCGAGAATATTGGCTGAGAGCGAGTGCTCTGTTATTAGATTGTGATGAGTTGGATCTAAGTGATGCGGTACGAGAAAATGCGATCGCGCAGTTGAGTGAGAGTATTAGTAGTCCGCTAATTATTACCAGTCGAGAAAGAAGGCGATCGCGTTTGCGTCCTCTCATCACCTTTGACGTTCAGCCACCCACTACGAACGAGCAGCGTATGCTTTGGCAGTCTACCTTGGGTGCAGCAACATCCAGTCTCAATGGGCAGGTAGAGACATTAGTTTCCCATTTCAACCTCAGCGCCCCTACCATTCACGCGATTTGCACTGAAGCTTTGGGACGGCAAGCTCATGAAGCACTTAGCACTCAGCACGGGCTACCCCCCACTACGCCAACAGAACTCAGCACTATTTTGTGGGATACCTGCCGTTCTCAATCTCGTCCCCGCCTGAATGACCTCGCTCAACATATTGAATCTTCTGCCGCCTGGGATGACCTAGTATTACCAGAGCGAGAGCGTCAGGTTTTGCGAGACATTGCCGCTCACGTCCGGCAACGGGCAAAAGTATATGAAGGCTGGGGGTTCGCTGGGAAAAGTGGGCGTGGGTTGGGCATTAGCGCCCTGTTTGCGGGAGCCAGTGGTACGGGCAAAACAATGGCGGCGGACGTACTTGCTCGTGAATTGCGACTCGACCTTTACCGCATTGACTTAAGTTCCGTTGTTAGCAAGTACATTGGGGAAACGGAAAAGAACCTGCGGCGCGTATTTGACGCAGCAGAGGCGGGTGGGGCAATTCTGCTGTTTGATGAAGCCGATGCCTTGTTTGGTAAGCGTTCTGATGTAAAAGATAGTCACGATCGCTATGCCAATATGGAAGTCAGCTACCTGTTACAGCGAATGGAAGCCTATCGAGGGTTGGCAATTTTAACGACTAATTTGAAAGATGCCCTGGATACCGCCTTTCTGCGCCGCATCCGGTTTATTGTCCGCTTCCCCTTCCCAGATGCCACCCAACGGGCGGAGATTTGGCAGCGCATCTTTCCCAGTCAAACGCCGACGGAGGATTTGGATGTGAAGAAGTTGGCGAAGTTGAACGTCGCAGGTGGGAATATCCGCAATATTGCCCTAAACGCTGCCTTTTTTGCGGCGGATGCTGGGGAACCCGTGGGGATGAAACACCTGTTGCAGGCAGCTCAGAGTGAATATGTCAAGTTGGAAAGACCGCTAACTGACACTGAAGTGAAAGGCTGGGTCTAATGCTTGTTAATTTTTATTCGCCTTTCGGCTACTGTTTGGGGCGGATAATCCAGACTACTATGAAATCACCGCTCTAGGCTGAGAGGCTCTCGTTGGCTATGGATACCCGACTGCAAAATCTTTCCAAAGCTTCGTCCCCGTCCTCTTCGCCTGTGCAGACGGGCTTATTTCAATCGCGCCCTTCCTTAGAGCTAGAGCAAGAATCGGCTGACGCGATCGACTTGTCACACCAACCCCCAGACTTACAAACCCAGCTAGATAGAGCCTCGCGCTTTGGTCACAACTTTAGTCGAGTGCAGGTACAGAGCCACACTCCGGCGGTAATTCAGCAGCAACCCGTCAACGGACAGTCAGAAGAGCAGCAGGACGAGCAGGAATCTGACTTTGTGGCAGAGCGGGACAAGATAATGGCTCCACCTGTGGGCAACCCAATTCAACGGAAATCATTTGAAGAAGAGCCGATTCAGATGATGCCTCAACTGGGTTTGCTCACCCCACGCATTCAACGGGAATCGTTTGAAGAAGAGCCGATTCAGATGATGCCCCAACTAGGCTTGCTCACTCCACGTATTCAACGGGAATCGTTTGAAGAAGAACCAATTCAGATGCAGCCTCAACTGGCTATGCTGCAACGCTTGCCCCAAGAGGAAGACGAGTCGCCGATTCAAATGATGCCTCAGCTAGGTATCATCCAACGCCAGGAGGCAGCGGTAGACGAAGAACCGATTCAAATGCAGCGGATTCAGCTCAAGGTTGTTGTTGGGCAGCCAGGGGATAAGTACGAGCAGGAAGCTGATTCTGTGGCGGCTCAGGTGATGTCCATGAGCGTACCCGCAGCTAACTCAGGGTTAGTTCAGCGTCAGGGTGAGGAGGAAGAGACACCACTGGTGCAAAGGTCGCCCTTGACGGATTCTATCACTCCCTTGGTTCAGCGCCAATCGGCAGAGACTGAAGTACAACGCAAATGCGCCAAATGTGAACAAGAGGAGCAAGAAGAGCCAGTCCAAACTAAATCATTGCTTCAACGAGCAGCAGAAAATGGAAGCAACAAGAGCGGTAGCAACATTGAGAGTCAGCTAAGCAATAGCCAAGGTGGGGGGAGTCCTTTACCCGATAACGTGCGAGGGTTCATGGAACCCCGTTTCGGCGCTGAGTTTAGTCAGGTTCGGGTGCATACTGACTCGGCTGCTGTCCAAATGAATAAAGAGTTGGGAGCACAGGCGTTTACTCATGGCAATGATATTTACTTTAATTCAGGTAAGTACAACCCAGGGTCAAGTGATGGGAAGCAGTTATTGGCTCATGAGCTGACTCACACGATTCAGCAGACGGGTGCAGTTCAAGCAAAGCTCCAGCCAGGAGAAAAGTACGAGGAAGAAGCTGAGCAGATGGCGGAGCCGATTAAGGCTATGCCTACGCCTGTCGAAGCTAAAGGGGCTGAAGTTGAAGCCCAAGCCCAATCTTCTAATCAATCCGAGGGGAAATTAGCTCAGAAAACTCAACCAGCAGCAACTACAGAAACCAAATCAAACGGAGAAGTTGCTGTTCCTAAACCCGAAGTAGCGCCAGCAACAACTACAGAAACTAAACTAAACCGAGAAGTTACTGTTCCTAAACCCAAAGTAGCGCCAGCAACAACTACAGAAACTAAACTAAACCGAGAAGTTACTGCGACTAAATCAGAAGTAGCGCCAGCACCAACTGTTCCTGGAGGGGAAACTCAACAACTACCCCAGGAAAAAACGGCTGAAGCTCCTGTTAATACTGAGCAAAAAGTGGAAACAGGCAATATTGGTACTGTAGATATCCAAACACCTGATTTAAGTCAAGCAGATCAGGGTACTTCTTTGACTGATATGTGGCAACAACAGCAGAATCAGATGAATAATGCTGGTGGTGATGTTGCCCAAAATATTGATCCGAGTCAGGAACCCAAAGTTGCTTTAGAACAAGCCTTACAACAAGCACAACAAAAAATTGCCTCTATTCCCCAACCAGGGACTGATGTACCAAAATCTGAATCTTTACCTCAACCTCAAGTTGAGCAAATTGAAAAACCTGCTATAGAAACTCCTCCGGTTACAGAAACTCCTGAAGTTAAAGATGTCACTACCGAAGCTAGCCCGGTAGCAGAAAAAGCAGCAGAAGTTGCACCTGTTGAACCTACTCAAGCAGCAACTCCTGAGCCTGTTGCTGAAGTACCAGAACAAGCAGAACCACAACAACCACAAGCACAATCAGAGGACAAAGCACCTTCTGCAACTGAACCTGTACCTCAAGCAGAAGTTAAGGAAACGGCTGAACCTGAAGCAAAAGAAACTGAACCTCAAGAAACTGAAACTCCTGAAATTAAGAAACAGAAGACAGATGCAAAAATTGAGGAAGAAGTTAAACCAGCAGAACAACCTGTTGCAGAGAAAGGTGCTGAAATTAATGTAGCGGTTGAGCAAGTAGATGAAGAAAAAGTAAAATCGGGTCAACTTGTTCAAGGAGATTTACTCTCTAATCCCTTAGATTGGGCAAAAGGTCTTCTAGATTCCCTTAAAGGGGATGCTTCTGGGAAGAAGAGTGAGTTACAAGGAGATTATGATGCTAAGAAATCTCAAGTAGATGGGACAAAACAAGAGCAAGGTAATCAATTAGATAGTGGGAAACAAGCTAAAGGTAGTGAACTCGAAGCGGGGAAACAAGCTAAAGGTACTGAACTCGAAGCGGGTAAGCAAGCTAAAGGTACTGAATTAGAAGCGGGTAAGCAAGCTAAAGGTAGTGAACTCGAAGCGGGTAAGCAAGCTAAAGGTACTGAACTCGAAGCGGGTAAACAAGCTAAAGGTAGTGAACTCGAAGCGGGTAAACAAGCTAAAGGTACTGAATTAGAAGCGGGTAAACAAGCTAAAGGTAGTGAATTAGAAGCTGATAAGCAAGCCAAAGGTACTGAACTTCAGTCCGAAGTAGAAACTAAAGGAACTGAGGTAGAAGCAGAGAGTAAAGCTAAAGGTACAGAACTACAAACTGATGCTCAAACCCAAGCTACTGAATTACAAGGACAAGAAACCGGCTTAAAACAAGAAACTACTACTAAAGAGCAAGAAGTAAAAACTGAAGTTGCACAGAAAGTTACCAACCTTGAAAATAAAGCGGTTGAGTCAAAAGGACAGATTGAAAGTAATTGGACAGAGTTAGAAAATAGTGCTACTTCAGAAATAACTGCCCTAGAAACCGAAGCCCAGCAGTTTTCCCAAACTTATATGGCGAAAGCTCAAGGCTTTATAGCTAAACTTAACGGTGCTTCAGAAGGGGCAAAACAACAACAAGGACAAGGTAACAGTCAAGTTCTACAAGCAAAATTAGATGGGGCTTCAGAAGGGGTAAAACAACAGCAAGGACAAGGTAACAGTCAAGCTCTACAAGCAGAATGGCAAGCCCTCAAAGCAGAGGCTGAATCAGTTTGGGGTGGTATTCAAGGTAAGGTTGCTCCTGTATCGCAGAAAGTTGAGCAAGGATGGCAAGGAATTAGCCAAAAAGGGCAGGATATTGGTACACAACTGCAACAACAAGGCGAACAAGTTAAGACTTCTGTCAATGAGTCTGCTACCAGTGCTGGAAATTATCTCAATGAAAAATGGACAACCTTAACGGGTAAAGCATCAGCAGGATGGACAAGCTTCCAGGGTAAGGTAGGGCAAGCACAAAACTGGGTTGGAGAAAAAGTTAATACTGCTACCAGTTGGGCAACGGAAAAAGCAGGAGCAGCAACGAATTGGTTATCGGAAAAAGCTAGTAGTGCGGGAACATGGATTGATGAGAAAACAGGAGGAGCATTTAGTTGGCTTGGAGAAAAAGTTAATGGTGCAAGCTCTTGGATAGGCGAAAAAGCCATTAGTGCAACTTCTCAGCTTAGGGAAAAAGCGAGTAGTGCCGGGACATTTATTACAGAAAAAGCTAGCAGCGCAACTTCTTGGCTTACCGAAAAGGGAAGCACAGCTTTTAACTGGGTGACAGAAAAAGGCGAAACTGCTAAAAATTGGCTCACAGAAAAGGGAACAAGTGCAGTTAACACAGTCAGCGAAAAAGCGGGTTCTTTTGTCAGTGGGTTACGAGAAAAAGGACAAGGTGCAGTTTCCAGCATACAGTCCCAAGGAAGCTCGATTTTACAATGGCTTGGTGGCGCAGTTGGTTCGCTAGTTTCTGGGGTACAAGAAAAAGCGGGTAGCGTTGTTTCTTGGTTGGGTGATAAGGTTTCCAGTGCTAAGAGTTGGGTACAGGAAAAGAGTTCAGGTGCGTTTAATTGGTTATCAGAGAAAGCTAGTAGTGCGGCTAGTTGGGTTCAAGAGAAAAGTTCCACAGGTTTAAGTTGGTTATCAGATAAGGCTTCGGGTGCGGTTAGTTGGGTTAAAGACAAAGGTTCTCAAGGCTTAGGTTGGCTGCAAGAGAAAGGTTCTGCTGTTGGCAATTGGGTTAAAGACAAAGGTTCTCAAGGCTTAGGTTGGCTGCAAGAGAAAGGTTCTGCTGTTGGCAATTGGGTTAAAGACAAAGGTTCTCAAGGTTTAAGTTGGCTACAAGAAAAAGGTTCTGCTGTTGGCAATTGGGTTAAGGACAAAGGTTCTCAAGCTTGGAATGGTGTTAAACAGCTAGGAGAGTTAGGTGGTAAGGCTCTCCAATGGGCTGGTGATGGGATTAAATCAGGTTGGGAATGGACTAAGAATAAAGCCACTGAATTTGGTAGTTGGGCGAAGGATAAAGCATCACAAGGTTTAGCTTGGGCTGGCGATAAGTTATCTCAAGGTTGGAATTGGGTACAGGATCGTTGGGGTGATGTAAGTAAATGGTGCAGTGAAAATTATTCAGCTATTAGTGCCTGGGGTCATGGAGCTTTAGATGTGCTGGGATTTATCCCAGGATTTGGTGCTATTGCCGATGGTCTTAATGGAATTTGGTACGCTTTAGAAGGAGATTGGGGAAATGCTGCTTTTTCTCTAGTTGCTGCTGTTCCGGGTATTGGTGATGTTGCAGCTTTAGGTAAAGCTGGTAAATATATTAAAGCAGCGGATAAAGCTGGTGATGCTGTTAAAGCTGCTGATAAAGTAGGTGATGCTGTTAAAGCCGCTGACAAAGTAGGCGATGCGGCTAAAGCCACTGACAAAGTAGGCGGTGCTGCTAAAGCTGCCGACAAAGTTGATGATGCTGTAAAAGCGGTTGATCAAGTAGGTGATGCTGCTAAAACAGGTGATAAAGTTGATGATGCTGCTAAAGCAGGTGATAAAGTTGATGATGCTGCCAGAAAAGCTGCTGAGTTACCTTCCGCACTAGCAACAGCTAAAGCTATTACAGAAAGTAATGATGCTATTGATACTCCTGTTCCTGCTTTAATTGGTTTATTGAATACAACTGTCAAATCTAAATATAGTTGGATTAAACACTTTGAAGCACGTCCTAAAGCAATTCCCGGTCACTACACGCTCCACATGATTGCTAGTGACCATGAAATTGATAATGATTATTCAGATAAATCAGCTAAATTAGCAAAACAGCTTGTTGATAATATTATTGATAACCCTAAATCTATTTGGGGAAAATCTACTGAAGATATTGCAAAACAATTTGAAGAGGCTGGTTATAAGGTTGTAATTGAACAAAGTAATAAAGGTTCTAAGTTATCAAAACAGATACGCATTCAAGGACATCCAACAATTACTAATATACAAGTACATCCGGGAGGTGGAAGACATGGAGGCGCTTACTATAAAATTTCTACATCAACAAGCTCTGGGTCATTAATTCAAGGGATTAACAAAGTTGTAGATCGGGCGACCTACAAACCAACTTTGGGTGAAAAAGCTAATATCATCTACATAGATTAATTAGGTAAGAATATCATGGATAAGCTCATTAAAAAAGTTGATAGAGTATCAACAATCGAAGAAGCAATTCAACTACAGGATTGTGGTGTAGAAATTATAAGTATTTCAATTTCTGGAGATCCAAAATTCAATGATAATAGAGTTATTACAGAAGAGGCTGCAATTGAAATTAGAAAAATGTTAAAAACCTCAAAATCTGTTGCTGAAATTTTGATAGAAAATAACTGGAATAAAACCATAGATTTGATTGAAAAAATTGGGATTGATTATGTACAACCTTTAGGGAATCAGATTCCACATAGAGACTTTAGAAAAGAATTGTATAAAAAAGGAATTGGAATAATATATTCAAATATTGAAGCTTCATACGATGATGATCCATCTTGGATTTTAAGTTCTTTTGTTAATGAAGATAACCTTAATAGTTCCTATTACCAAATTGATCTGTTAGGGAATATGGAAAATTCTTGGGAATTCTTTAAAGAAGAATGTCCAAAATATCCAGAAGAATTACAAATACATGATATAAATGAGTTGGCAAAACAATACCCTTTATTAATAACTTTAGATTATTCTCCTGATAATATACTAGAAATTATTAATCTTATGCCTAATATCAAAGGAATAACTATGGTTCTAGGAGATGATTCTCTGAGAAATGATATTCATTATTTTAAATACTCAGAAGTATTAAATATATTAGATAAATTATCTATACCGAATTTAGGCGATTAGAATAAATCACAAATGACCAAACTTTAAAACCAAAACCTAACAGTGGAAAACCAAGACGACCAAAACCAAACTCTAACCCCCTCTAAAACCTTGCAACAAGAATACCAAGAAGCATTGTTAAAATCTGGTATTCAAGCAGCTAATTTACTCAAAGAGCTAATCGAGTTAAAAATCATGCCAGATCCCCGTGCAAAAGAAATGGCTGATGTAGCTCTGGAAGTGATAAAAATAATTAACTCTGCCCCAGGAGAAATTGTCAAATTTAAAGAAGAAAATAACCAAGTTTAAGGGTTATTTAAAATTCAATAAATAGGCGCTCCCTTAACCCTTCTATTAGTCTTCAGAAGATAAGGGCTAGACTAAAATAGCTAGTATGCAGATAAAATAACGCGAGTTCGACGGGATGCTCTAAACCTGATTCTCCCGTTAGCGATCGCAGACAGAAAGCCATCAAGCGATCGCAAACTCAGTGTATTGTCTGACTTGCGGTGGATGGAATGCTAAAACAATCTCGTCCCTTGTAATGCCCTTCTGCAAAAAATCTGTCGCCACTCCTTCCTCCGTCCAATCTTCCTCAATCCAGATTTTTTTATCTTTCAAACGAACATGAATCATCACACTCTTAATCCGCTCATCTTTCTGCCAACCTATTAATAGCAATAGATAATGATCGTGGGTCTCATCAAACACCAACACACTTTCAGTTGTGGACTCAAATTTTGTATTGAGTTGATGGTATTCAGTTTAACAAGCATCATTTGTTATTAACAACTACCTAGCCGCATTGAAAACCTGTTCTGTTGTCAGATCTAGCTCAGGAAAGTAGGAGACACAAGGCGATCGCCACTACGAAATCGAGACATTTTATAGCATCCATCCTCTAATTGGCAGATGGTAACAGTGGAAGGATGATGGATGTCTACCTACATAGTCCCCCTTAATACCTAATTCACCAAGGGCTACCAATCGTTGTGAATCCAGCCCAGTAATAGGGATGAGAGAGATTTTGGTTCTCCAGTGTTGCCAATTCCGGTGGCAGAGGCAAATTCTCCCCAGTGCCGTGTAACTCTCCCCCCTCTAGACGAACTTCATTGTTAATCATCGCTAGTTGCGCCTGCCGCAGCGCCTCCGCCTTAATCGGAGCCTCCTTCAACTGTCGATAAAACTCTGTCATTAGTCCTAAAGTCCCTTCATCGCTGACAGAGTACAGACTTCCTAAAGCTGACTTAACGCCAGCTTGCACCGCCAACCCTGCAAATCCCAACTCCGCTTCCTCGTCTCCCACCGCTGTACGACAGGCACTCAGTACCAATAACTCCACAGGTGGATTATTCCAACCCAACTGCCGTAGTTCGTTTAGCCCTAACTTACTGTTCCACAGATGAATGAAGGAATTCTCTGGTTTCCCAGCATTAAATTCGGCATGAGTAGCTAGATGAATAATTCCAAAAGGCTGCTGGTGTCGTTGAGCTTTCAGATTATCCAGGGTAAAAGCCTCATCAAGGAAGGACTTACCCTGCCATAGCTGTTTGGTTAGCACTGATAACTCCAACGGTACTGCCGGTAAAGGCTCTTTATCGGTGAACTCTGATGCCCCCATCGCCAGCACTTGAAAGCCTGTAATGTCTTGGTAGCGGGTATCAGTTAAGCTGAGACTGGGCATCAGTCCAATGCTGTAGCGTTCTACTATAAATCCTTGACCGTCGTGGAGTGCAGCTATTGGGACAGAACGCAAGCCAACATCCGTGATGAATACAAGATTTTGAATGCCTTGAGCTTGTAAATTCGCCTCAAGGGGTGCCACCAGCCACTCATAGAGTTGCCTAGCTGGGGCTAAATAGCTATTGGTACGCCGTTTGCTGCGATTGGTAACTTCACTCCCCAATTTTCCAGCTACGGCTAGTACCTCGGCTCGTGTAGTGTTCGGTACGCGCCAAAGCATCACTTTCCCCTGTGCCGTTACCAATAGTAGCTGTAGTTGGTCGCTGTCCTGCTTGGGGAGATCCAGAAGGCTTGTCGCCCCCGGTGCGAGGGTTTCCGGCACAAAAACTGCATAGAGCAGTGCTGGTTTCACACCCGTCGCTTCCTCAATTTCGCGAAGAGTAGCACGAGCCTGTCCCAAAGATTTAATCTGAGTTGCTTGTAGTCTCAGATATTCCTCATACTCGCGTGTGAAGAACTCGTCGATTGCAGCAAAAGCCAGGTCAATTTCCAGTGGTTCAAGACTCCTAAACAATTGTGGCAGCGCTAATGGCTCGTTATTAGGATCGATGAACGCTGTTTCGTCTGGCACAAACGGAGTAATGATGCGAATGTTGCCCTGAGTGTAGGAACCGGGAAACGATCGCAAGGGTGAAATCGTATCTATTCCATTAGCGATCGCGCCAGCCGTGCCGTTGACTGTTGCATCTCCCACATCAAAAGGAGTCCCGCTCAATCCTCCCCCATGTCGAATTGTAATCGGACTACCTCCAGCTCCTCCAGCCGTAGAAATGCTAGCTGTTATGCCATTTTGGTCGGTGAAACTGCCCGTTGCCCGGAAAAACCTGTCAGTGGTAATGTCAACTGTTCCCCCTGTGCCCGTTGCCCCACCTTGGGCATTAATCAAGTCAATTTGAATGTCATTTTGAGGGTCGAGAGTGACATTGCCACCATTGCCAGAACTGGAACTGGTGTTTATCACCCTAGTAGTAATCTGGTCAACCGCAGAAACATTAATAGAGCCACCTCCCGTTACTCCTGAAGAGTTGAGGTTGCCACTACTGACAGCTCCTCCATCACTCGTCAGGGTGATATCACCTCCAGCATTGGATGTACTACCTGAGCTAAGAGCAGCAGTCGTGATATTACCTTGAGCATTGAGGGTGATGTTACCGCCCGCTTTGGTAGTAGAGGAAGAGTCGAGGATACCCCCAGATGAGTCAATGCTTGCGGCACTTAAGGTAATGTCACCCCCGTCGGTTCTTACATCTCTCTCAATATTTAAAGCTCCAAGACTACTCAGAGTGAAAGCTCCCCCCTCGGTAGATACATTAATAGAACTCCCCAACGTCAAATCTGAGGCGAAAGCCAGAGTCACGTCTTGCCCACCAGTATTGATACTAGACCCGCTCGGTAGCCCGACAATATCGATAGGAGAAGTCTCATTCCCTATAAAGATATCTGTACCATTTGTGGAAATACTTGCTGGTAGGTTAAGGATTCCAGAGGTATTGATGGTGAGCGCACCCCCTCCCAGCCCCGCCGTAGAACCGGAGCTTACAGAATCATTAAAGGTAATGTTACCAAGGGCATTGATATTGATTGCGCCGCCCTCAGCTATAGCGGATGTAGAGTCAACCCTACCCAAAGTAACTTCTGTGCCACTGCTGAAGGAAATATCTCCACCCTCAGAGCTGCCAGTGGACAATACCTCACCTGTGGTAATGTTGCCAGTAGCAGAAAGTGCGATCGCACCGCCATTGCCAGTAGCTGAGGAAGAGTTCAACTCTCCTGCTCCAGTACTAATGGCTCCCTGAGTACTGCTGAGGGTAATGTTACCCCCATTGCCAGCATTAATAGAGTAAGAGTCCAGCAAGTCTGTGGTGATGTCACCATAAGCAGAAAGTGCGATCACTCCCCCATTGCCAGAATCAGCGCTTGATTTTAAGCTGTCTGTATTGATTGCTCCCTGAGTACTGCTGAGGGTGATATTACCGCCATTGCCAGCACCCGTAGAGGAAGAGTCCAAGTTACCAGTGGTCATGTTAGCAGTGGCTCTAAAGGCAATCGCGCCACCATTACCTCTAGAAGAAGAATCTAGACTGCCTGCTGTGGTGTCAATGCTGCCACCGCTGCTGGTAAGGTTTATCGCTCCACTACTCACTTGACCCGTTGAGGTGATGTTATCTGTGGTAATGTTGCCAGCAGCATTAAGCGCGATCGCACCACCGTTCACAGCAGAAGTCGTGTCTAAATTGCCTGCACTGGTGTCAATGCCACCGCCGCTGCTAGTGAGACTAATTGCCCCGCCTGTGCCGATACCATCCGAACGAGAAAGGATGGAACCTGTGGTAATGTTACCAGCGGCAGAAAGAGCGATCGCTCCACCGTTGCCAGAACCACCAGTTCCAGCATCTAGAAGACCGGCACTAGTGTCGATAGCTCCCGCTGTGCTGGTAAGCGAAATATTACCGCCATTCCCCGTACCACCTCTTCCTACAAAAGAATTGATATTGTCAGTAGTGATATTGTTCTGAGCAATGAGGGTAACTGCTCCAGCATTACTATTGGGAACATTTCCCGTTACGGAATTTACAAGACCATTGAGTGTAATACTGCGCCGAGAGTCAATAGTGACTGAGCCAGCATTACCGCCAGTAAATAGACTTGTATTAATCCTTTGAACTTGAATTGCTCCGCCCGGTAATGAGCGGTTAGGAAAGTACTCATTTGTTAAAAAGACTTCTCCGCCATTATTACGGATATTGCCAGTAACGGTGATATTTGCACTCAGTGGAGCTGCTGAAAAGGTCGGTTGAGGTGCTAACCCTCCAACAATCCTGGGGTCAGGGGTTGGCACTCCTCCCAATTGCTCCCAATCGACCCCAGCCCTTACATCTAACGTGGGTGTGGTACTACCATTAATCGTGACAGGCGTACCATCGGATAAATTGAAGCTAGCTAGATTTGCAAAAGTCCTAGTTGCATTAAAAGGGGTAGTATTACCAGGGTTAATTGTTTGCGCCACTGGAGCTGTATCGTTAATCGTGACATTGCCCAGTGTCACACTGCCCCCCGCTAAAACGTGGAGAGAGGCTCCTGTATAGTTCCCTAAAGTTACATTTCCACTTGACAAAATAATTGGGTCATATGGGCTAAATAGATTGCCTACGCTTCCATCTAACTGCTCAATTCTAAAATTGCCACTGCTGAAGTAGTGGGCATCTCCTCCTACGGTATTGGCAGAACGCAGCACCATATCCCTACCAGAAAAGAAGCCACTAGCAGGATGATTTAAGGCAAAGATATCCACCCTTTGGTTGCCTTGGAGATACACTTGTCCTCCAGCTTGGACGATGAAGCGATTTGTTACGCTGTCACGCACCTGCACTGTATCTCGCGCCAGCAAATTTAAGTCGCCTGTTGTACTTAGCTGGCTCTCGACTAAGGTTAAGTTGTGTTCAGCAGATAGTGCCGCCGTATGAGCTGTTAAATCCTTAGCTACCACATCCCCATGTTCTACCCCAATACCAGAACCCCTCAGCACCACTTGTCCATTACCGTTCACCCTTATTGCTGTAGCACTGTCTCCACCCCCACCCGTCAATAGCTGAGGGAGAGATAACACCGAGAAATTCTGCGGTAGGGATGCAAGTCCTTGTGCCCCTGCATTGATATTGGCAAGCGGTTGAATCTCTAAAGACAGTAAATGTCCTGGCAGAGAAAGACGCACTAAGCTCTCACCTGACACAGAGGCAACCGTAACTTGTCCCCCTGGTGCATTGAGTTGTCCGGTGCTGACAACGGTACCGCCCAATAACGTTAAATTCTGCCCTTGAGGCACTGTCAGGTTGCCAGCGTTGATAATGCTTCCCGGCTGATTCATCGTGAAGGCAAAGGTGCTGGGTGTTCCTACTAGGGCGCTGTAGTTATTAATACCTGTGGCATTAAACCAGTTATTGCCAAAGTCAATACCGTTAGCTGTCGTGGCTGTGAAGGCAGCGGGTACGTTTAAGCTGGCACCAGCACCAAAGACAATTCCGGAAGGATTCATTAAGAATAAGTTGGAATTGCCCCCAGTTACCTGAATTAGACCGTTGATGATAGAAGGATTGCCAGCAGTAACACGTCCCAGGATATTGTGAATATTTGGGTTAGAGAGAAAATTAGCAATCTGATTGATGTCAAGATTGAACTGAGTGAAACTGTGAAAGAGATTGGCTCCATCGTTTGATAGGCTGCCACCCGTGATGTCGTAGACCGAAGGGTCGCCGTTACCATTGGGGATAACTTGGGTACCAGTGCCATCGCTAGCGGGAACAATGGGCTGTGCGGATAGCGGTTTGGCTGCGATCGCTCCTGATAGGGATAGCGCTGCCAGCAGATAACCAATTCTTCTCATGTCTGATTTTGCCTGCTGAACTACCGTGAGGTCAGGACGCTCATTTTCCCCAGAGAAAGCTAGTAACCTGATGACTTGACCAGTACTCTAGAGCATGAGCTAATGGGCGCAGTTACGGCTTCGATATTCCATACTTTTACTCAAACTAATCGAATCTTTTCGTGAAGAAATGCAACACTGCTGCGGATAAAAACTCTAACTGCCAGAGCTTTTATGTAGGAACTACCTAAGTTTTTGGAAGTGCGATCGCATTTGTCATCCGATGGAATCCCCGTTGGTGACGCTGTTTGCCCAGTGGGTACGGTTACTTGAAACGAAGCAATGGACTCCAGAGCGATCGCTAAATTCGACTTTTGAACTAGAGTAACTCGATTTAAAAAAGACTACTATCGTATCAAGTTCCAAAAAAACTAAAGAAATTGACGCACTGCTGGTACAAGCCGTAAGGGAGGACTGAGAAAATGCACACCCGACAGCATATCCAAAAAAAAGCTCCATCAAGTTCCTCTTCCACACCCGTGCCAACCAGCATATTCCGGCAGCGCCCTTCCAAGAATGAGGCTGACTCAGCAGTGTCCCCTCAGCAGGAAACACCAGATCTACAGACTCAACTTGAGAGAGCCACCCGTTTTGGTCACAACTTCGGTCGGGTACAGGTGGGCGACACGCCAGCAGTAATTCAGCCCAAACTTGCCATAGGAGCGCCTGGAGACAAGTACGAGCAGGAAGCAGACCAAACGGCAGCGCAGGTAATGAGCATGGCTGCACCTGCAATTCAGCAGTCTGTTCAACGGGAGATAGCTCCAGAAGAAGAAAAAGAGAAGCTGCAAACCAAACCTCTAGCTGCCTCTATCACCCCACTTGTCCAACGGGAAATGACTCCTAAACCCGAAGAAGAGGAAGAGCCTCTTCAAGCCAAACCCTTGGCAGGCTTCACTATTCAACGGGAAGTGACTCCCAAACCTGAAGAAGAGGAAGAGCCTCTTCAAGCCAAACCCTTAGCAGGCTTCACCATTCAACGGGAAATGGCTCCCAAACCTGAAGAAGAGGAAGAGCCTCTTCAAGCCAAACCCTTAGCAGGCTCCACTATTCAACGAGAGATGGCTCCCAAACCTGAAGAAGAGGAAGAGCCTCTTCAAGCCAAACCTTTGGCAGGCTCCACTATTCAACGAGAGATGGCTCCAAAACCTGAAGAAGAGGAAGAGCCGGTGCAAATGAAGCGATCGCTGCAACGAGTAACAGAAGCTGGTGGCAATGAGGCTGGTAGCAACCTGGAGAATCGGCTAAGCACTAGCAAAGGCGGAGGTAGTCCTTTATCGAATGAAGTGCGCTCTTTCATGGAACCCCGCTTTGGTGCCGATTTCAGTCAGGTACGGGTACATACGGACAGCCAAGCGGTTCAGATGAATAAAGACTTGGGTGCTCAGGCATTTACTCACGGTAATGATATTTACTTTGGGGCTGGGAAGTCTCCAACCATATCCGACTTAACTGCTCATGAGTTGACTCATGTGGTGCAGCAGACAGGTGCGGTTCAGCGCAAGCTTCCTGAAAGACACAATCGTGCGTTAGGACACCATCAGGCAAGAGATGGAGTCGTTATCAAAAGTGAACCTGGAACACCGCAGATACAAAAGAGCGATCCAGTCAGCGCGGCTTCTCTCGGTGTCGCTGTTTTCGAGGCAGGAAGGAGTTATGCTAACAGTGGCAATCTTTACCACAATGGCAACACTCCTTCCTATATGCACGAGCGTACACCCATAGAAGCAACGTGGGAAGACGTGGTAACTGAACTGAATATCCAAGCGTTTCACCCTCGTATTGGTTGGGACAATCAAGACTTCTACTATCGTTTGTCATACCAGCGCAACGGCTACGACATCAGAAATGCCCAAGTTGATATTCTTAGGGATAAGTCGTCAGGTATGTACACATCAACCTTCGGTTCTACATGGTCGGGTCAAACCCATTCCCGACCCGCTGACACGGTAGCCGAGATCGTCTTCAATATCAGCGGCGAGTGGAATCCTCACGGTGTAGGTCACGTCTCTTGGTGGGGGCAACTTGTTCTCTCAGCAGTTAAAGAAAGCAGTGTCATTAAATCTTTCACAGTAGGTTCGGAGCAAGATTGGGTTTGGAGGGTTTAAGTTGAATCTTTTTCAACAGCTTGTTGAAGAGGAAAGGCGATCGCTCAAGTCAGTCCAGCCAGTAAAAAGCAATAGAAACAGCGATCGCCTGTTAATTGAGTTTGGGGATGAGGGGCGATTGCCTTTGCTGACCTTAGCTGCCTTGATTTGATAAGGAAGTTGCTTGTGTTGAATTACAGCGCGATCGCATTTTCTCAACTACGGTGCAACCGATAACTGTTTCTCAGAAACCCAAGTCCCGTGGAAACCGTAAGGAACTCGCTGCGGAATCAGCACCCGTGCCACAGGTTCAGCCGTGAAATCTTGAGCATTAACCACCACCAGTTCAGACGTATCGGAACCCTCATCATGAACGAACGTCAGCAGCCAGCCGTCATCCTCAGCAACAGCACCGGGACGGGGAACAAATACCGCTTCGCCCCCATAGCGTTGAGAACCGAATTTCAGAGTCTGGGAGGCACCACTACTAAAGTCATATTTAATCAAACCTTCAAATGCCGGAGTCGGGTGACCGGGTGCTAATTTTGCCGTGTAGCCATATCGCGTTTTTCGCCCCAAAAGCTGTTCATTGATACGGGGGAATTCTGAAGACACATCATCCAGCATCTCTTCCTTCACTATGCCAGTGCTGAGATTAAATCGCCAACGGTACAGGCGAGGAATATCTGCATCTGGGTGATCAGGAGTCTGAGATAACCCCATCGTGGTAGCCGTCATATGACAGCCAATCAGCACCACTTCATCTCCCTCTTCATAAGCATTAAGCGTATGGACGACGTAGCAAGCCGGACACTCAAACCAGCGAATACTATTGTTGTCACCATGATGAGGAAGAATACAGAAGCGACTCGGTTTCTCTTGCTCAAACATTAATAGTGGCTTTCCCTGCTGCATTCTTGCGATGCTAAAAGTTAGGGGTAAGTCCATAAAGATGGTGTAATTTTCAGTGATGGCAAAATCGTGCATCATCACCGCTTCCGGCAGATCAATCGGAACCGTCCGCAATAGCTCTCCCGACGCTGAAACAACGCTGTATTGCAAGTAGGGAGGGTGTACCGAGTAGCCAAAAAAGAGCATCTCCCCTGTACCGGGGTCTACCTTAGGATGGGCAGTTACTGAAGAAACCAGCTTGCCGTTGAACGAGTAAGAACCAACCGTATCTAATTCAGGCAGCTTAATCGCGTGAGGTTCGCCCCCTTCCCACAGCGCCAAGAATTGCCCTGCCTGCCAAATTAATGCCGTGTTAGCAGTATTCCTGCTAAGGTCATTGAAATTATCTCTCTGGCGTGGTTCCAAAAGCCCAGTCCCCATCGCTTTCGCCGCGTTCTGTTCGGCTAAAAATTTCTGGGTTCGGACATAGCGGTTGCGATATTCTGCTTTGCCGTTGTGTAGAATGACTCCATGCAGCATCCCATCCCCACTAAACCAATGGTAATTTCCGCTAGGAGGGAGCTGAGGATTCGGTCCATTGCGAACAAACATACCACAGAGGTCAATCGGGAGTTCACCCAAGACTTGGAGGTTGTCTGCGGTAATTTCTTCCCTGACTGGAGCAAAGTTGCCTGCTAAATAGGGATTGATTGTTGTTGAAGTCATTGTGTTAAACAAACGCGATCGCTTTCTCTATTCTGACCAAACAGACAAAGCAACTGTTCAGCCACACTAAACTAATGACGATTTGGATAGGCTAATAGTGCATTCCAGGTGCATTTGGACGGTTAAAAATCTAGCGACATTCGTGTGAGTTTGGCTTACGTCGAGCTGTATAGGACATTCGTGAAGCCTAAACTTTCCAAGTGAGCTTTCCAGCTATCTGGGGTATCTTCGTTTATCGTCAGATCTCCAGCCGCAATCGCCGTGAGAGCCAGCCTAGAAGCGATACAGACCTCATAAGCCCTCCCCTGCTCCCCTGCTCCCAAGATAGATAGGTATTCAGGCAACTTACTTTCATCAAGAGATTGGTGATCTGCCCAGAAATAGTAGTGCTCCATAGTAGACCTCTTGCAAAAATACTTGGCAATTGGAAATCTCGGCTACAAAAACGTTGGGCGTTAGCGGAGCGGTAGCGACGTTAGGAGCGTCAGCCCTTCCCGAAGGGTAGTCCGCCTGCGCGGACTCTTAAAACCCGCGTAGGTGGGTTTAGTTTGTATAGCTTCAGACTTCAGTCTGTAGGCATCCATCGACTTTTGCAAGAGATCTAGTAGGTAGAGACGCAACTTCCTCTGTCTCAATGAGTGCAGGATTAATGTCTAGATCTTGGCGGGTTTGTAATTCTTGTTCTATAACGTACTGGCGGACAACATCTGCGATAAAAGGCTTAAGCTTTCCAGCTGTTTGAAGATACGGCAAGGCTCTCGCCAACGTAATCGGTTGGTCATCAACGGTTAAGAAGGCTTGGGATACCATGAAGGAATGCAGGAAATAGATTACCAGACCCATTATTTTCGCATCCCAAAAGATTTCACTTGACGGAAAATGACCCTCTTTGGATATACATGCTAGGAACTTTTCAACAAAGCTATCTCCGCATTGAAGTAGAAGCACCACAAACGGTTATCCGCGAAAATCTGCTGCATTCTCAGCAGCTACGTCGATGGCTGTGGCTCCAGCGCTTCTCAGAAGGACTACCAGAACAACTTCATCCAGGACTAACCTTTACGACATGGACAGGTCCCGTGGCAATTCAACACCGTGTAGAGGTTGCCCAGTCCAACTGCTTACGTCTGCTATTGAGTCAAGGAATTGATGGTTATCACGAATGGTACTGGGGTGACGGTTGGGTGCAGTCCCGCTTAGAAGGCATATCTCTGTTGCCATTAAATCTTGGTCAAACACTAAGTCTCTTAAGGCTTCGCCAGTGCTTAACGTCTAAGCAATAGAGGTTTTTATGGGTCATTGAATTGATATTGGGGAGAGGGTAAAGAAGAAGGGGAAAAGGAATTTCTCTTTTAACCAAGCAATCTCATACTTACTCTGCCTCAAAAGAAATCTACCTAAAGACAGATGGCAAAAAATTGTGCCAAGCTAGCGGTGCTGGCTTAGTCATAATCCGCTCAGATACACAAGGCGATCGCAACGGCACTCACCAATGCGGTTGCCCAGCAAGACTGGATTTTGAGCAGGCGGCGCGTGTCCTAATCTGTCCTAAATCAATGTGTAACGTTTCTTGGAAAGTTGAACGGTGTTCAAAGTGTCACCAATTTGCTGTCAAAAGTAAGGATGAGTTTTGGGGATGTCTGAAGTGTCGTGAGTTACCCAAAGACCAAGTGAACCAGTCTCTCCATGGGGGTTGTGTGTATTGTGGTCAACCCTTAATCCTGCTGATGGAAGCTTGCCTAACTTGTGGCAACCAACCGAGGCAGTAACAAAAAACTGGAACATCGTGAACTCACTTCAGAATTTACGCGAAACTGGAAGAATACACCCAATCATTCTGCTTTTGGGCAACGCTGAAGTATTGGTACACGATGAAAACACTATTGACACTTTTTAGTAAAGAACGAAGCAAACTTGAGACAGAAATTGATAAAGCAAACAACCCAGAACAGGTCGTTAAGCTGGTTCAGAACCGACTCGATGATCTTGAGCGGAATTATATCGGCGAACTGAGTATCGCTCAGGTACGTCTGGCTTCCTTTTTCCTGGACACACTGCGGCAGTCCATAGGCACCCTCACGGCTGCCAATGAGACGAGGATTTCACAACCAGATCCTCAGCAAATTAGTAACCAAGCCAGACGACTTCCCTCCAACAGCTTAATCCTGAAAATCCTCCAGGGACTAATTAGCCTAAGCATCTTAGGTTCATTGTTCTCCTTGACTCAAGATACCCCTGGAGCTTGGATGGCTATCTTGTTAACGATAGTGCTTGTAGGACTGGAAGTTGTACTCCAACTCGACAAGGGCAACCAGGAAAACCGTGCAACCTCAACTCAACCGGTACAAGTGCCTCAGCCCATCGTGCAAATCGATAGCAAAGTCCTTCTAGATAATCTTGGTGATGCACTCAACACTATTGATCTTGCCGTCACTTCGACTGAACAAGTGAACAAACCGCTTGATGCAAGTGGAATAGAAGAACTGCCAGAACTCTTGAATCTTGTTCAGAGGCTGATGGGTGCGTCATTTCTGGGGAAATCTCAGATGGCACTTGAACTGACTAAACTGTTGCCACAGATATTAATGGAGCAAGGCATTCGCGCCCAGATTTACCGACCCGATGATGAACACAGTGGACAGGAGTATTTTGACTTCGAGCCAAATATTGATCGCTCTGCGAAAGACTACGTGACGATAACTCCTGCCTTAGTAAAAGGCGATCGCTTACTTCGGCGAGGGCGAGTGATTGAACCTGCGTACTCTGAGGCAAGAGAGTAGGTGACTTGTCATCACGGCTGCTATGGAAGAACATCAACGTTTTTATTGAAAGAGTGTTTTGATATCCCATTTTCATCAATCCATACAGATAGGTGCCTCGACTATCTGGGGATATGGCGTAGGCAAGATGCCTACACCATGAAGATTCTTGCAAAATTAGGATGTACCCAGTATTTCCCTTGCAAGTAAAGGGTTAGGGGAAAGAATGAGTAGGTCAGTTTTAGAAACAATCGGGTTTGATCTGGGACACGGTGAAACCGCAGTAGCGAAGGCGAGAGTAGAGAGCATCGAGCCTCCAGAGATGCTTGAGATTAATAATAAGAAGGTTCAAATCACAGCGATTGGCTGGCATCCAGAACTCGGCTATCTGGTCGGAGAACAGGCGTTAATCCAAGCTGGCGTTACCCAGCTCAAAATCTCTTTTAAAGAAAAACCAAACAACGATCCAAACTACAGGAAGACAATCCGCAGTTTTCTGGAAACCTACTACCGCCTTTTAAAAGAAAGCAAACAGATTGAAGGTGGGGAAACCAGTCAATTCTACGTTGGGTGTCCTTCAGGATGGTCAATTAGCGATCGCGAGGAATACCAAAAGCTACTTAAGGAAGCTGGCATTACCATACTGAGCGTTGTACCAGAGTCGCGGGCGGCTTTCATGCAAGCCAAGGAAGCAGGTAAGCTCGACTATGACAAACTCAGATTATCAGTGCTGATCGTCGATATTGGCTCTTCAACTACAGATTTTACCCTGGTCAAGACCTTGCATGAGATACCCATGGATTTTGGGCGAAACACTCTAGGAGCATCCCTGATTGACAAGGCAATTTTTGCTCAGACTCTCGCCAAGCACGAGGAGAAAGCGTTACTCGAACGAGTCTTTGAAGACTATCCGCATCACCAAGCGCGTTGTGAAATAGCTTGCCGCAAAGCCAAGGAAGACTATTTTTCTAACGAACAGCTATATAGCCATCCACAAACATTTGCACGCGGCTTCGAGTCGATCAACGAACAGATTTTCTTTATCCCCCAAGTTAACAGATTGGTCATGGAAGAGATCTTGACTCAGTCCTTAGTTGAACTGGGACAGAAGAGTTGGATTGAATCCTTTCGTGAGGCAGTAAATGAGGCAAAGGAAGAGCTAGTCAAACAAGGGATTGTCCCGAAAGTTGTGCTGATGACTGGTGGTGCCTCGCGCATGAAGTTCACTCGTGAGATTTGCGAGGAAATCTTCCCAGAACCGGAAACTCAGGTTCGCCCTGACCCAGAACCTGAACGGTGTATTGCACTTGGTCTAGCGCGGGTAGGACGATGGGATTTGCGGGCGGCGGCATTTAAAGAAGAACTCAATCAACTCTTCGACTCGAAGAAGCTGAACGAGATCATCGAGAAACATATCCCAGAGTTAATCGAACTGTTGACCAAACCACTGTCAGAGAGTTTGATTGAAAACGCAGTCAAACCAGGTCTGAGAGACTGGCAAAAGAACAAAATACGGACTTTAGGTGACTTGGAAAGCTCGATGAAGGGTGGCGCAGAGCAGTGGCTCAAAAGCGATCGCGCTCAGGAGATCATCAAAGATAAATCCGTCACTTGGTTTAACAGCAAAATCCAACCCGACTTGGCTCAAGAAACCGACCCAATTTGCCGAAAGTTCCAGATACCCAGAAGCAGCTTAAGGTTCGAGGAAGGTATCGACCCTGGTATGGTAAACGCTGATCTGTCGATTGGAGACGCTATCCTTGCCGATACTGTTGCGTTTATCGTCAATGTGGTGATTGGTGGCGGCACTATCGGAAGCATCATCGCTCTGATCCTAACCGGACACTTGACCTGGCCTATCGTGCTAATCTATGGGGTCTCAGTTCTTGCCGCAGGAGTGGAGCTAACTCGAAGCAAAGTTCAACAGGCAATCAAGGAAAAGGTGGATATCCCCAGTTGGACTCGTTCTAGTTTTTTGAACGACAGCAAGATCGACGATATCAGCGAGAGGATAAAACCGGAGATAGAGGAAGTTCTGAGGAAACAATTGACAGAGAATCGAGAAGCTTTTGATAACCTGATTGAGAAGGTTGGGCAAGAGTTAAAGAAAGCTCTAAATACTAAAGCAGAAGAGGCAGTAATTCTAATCCAATAGGTGTGCGATCGCTCTCGTCCAATTCGTGGAAAGGCGATCGCTCTTTCCTTACTCCCTAAGCTGCACCCAAATCTTGCTATCGATAATATCAAGATGAATAAGGCATCCATGAACACGCCTTGCCGCATCCCAACCCAGAGTAATCAATAAATAGCTATCGGCTACTTCATCAAAAACTGCTTTACAAGTAAGTTCTCCATGAGCGTATGGAATTTTAGTGTAAGGTTCAAGAACACTCTTGATAATCCTTCGATAAGTCTCTAAGGTATCCATTGCACAATTACCTCGTTTTGAGCGTTAAATACGATTAAATTCAGATTTTCATCACCAATCAAGAGTTGACCGACTGGTTCCTCAAAAAGAGAGTTAAACGTTATGTCGCGAACTGCCAGATATAAAATTCGCTCTGGATCGGTTTTACGCATTACAGCTCGGTAAAGAACGAACTGACCAACTACATTTTTAAGGTCTTCCATTTCGGAAGTACCAACAAAGCTCTTAATCTATACGGCAATTTTTCGTTCCTCCCGTTCTGCTGCCAAGAGTTGCCGTGCGCCAAGATCAACATACATATCCTTTTTGCCCCATCGCAGATGAAACGGATCATGGGAGATTGTCCAACCATCTTTGACGAGTGCACTCTTCATAGCATCGTGATAGATGTCTATGGCAGGCATAGGCAACCTATTGATAGAGCTTACAGTCTCTTATCCTAAAATTACCTTGGGTTATTGGATGTTGATAGAGATTATGCGATCGCCACAGACCAACTGAAGGAACAAGTCGAGGGGGTCGCAGTGCTACGATAAAGGGCAAAAGTAGAGGGCAAGTACATTTCTGTGTCTGTCTCCACTCAACCCAACGCACCAAACTTCACGCAAATGGCTGTGCCGACCGAGCCAGTTTGGCGCTTCAGTGTTGCTCAGTACCACCAGATAATTCGCCTGGGTATTCTAACCGACGACGATCCAGTGGAACTGCTTGAAGGGTGGATTATTCATAAAAGGCCGAAAAATCCACCACACCGTGCCGCCACAAAACTGACTCGAAGTGCCTTGGAAGAGATTGTGCCAAAGGGATGGTATGTAGATGCCCAAGAACCCATTACTCTAGACGATAGTGAGCCAGAGCCTGATGTCGTCGTAGTTCGAGGCAATACTCGTGATTATCTCGATCGCCATCCGGGTTCCCAAGATTTAGCCTTAATCGTTGAAATTGCCGACTCTACCTTAGAACGAGATAGAACGTCCAAAAAACGCCTTTACGCCCGTGCAGGCATTCCCGTTTATTGGATCGTTAACCTTCCCGAACAAAAACTAGAAGTTTACACAGAACCTACCGACTTAGCAGATGTACCAACCTATCAGCAGCGCCATGATTACAGCCTGTCGGATGAAGTTGCTGTTGCGATCGAGGGAAAAGAAGTTGGTCGCTTAACTGTGCGGGACTTATAGCGTTTCTCCGTCAAGTGAGGTACATTTTTAGAGCTGAAATTATTACTGGGCAAGGATTGGATGTACCTCATTAGTCAAGGAAACGCTATATTACCCTAGAGGCAAAGGCGAAATCCTTGCAGACTTCTCTAGAAGTGGAAGCAACCATGAACTTAGTGCAGCAGCAAGCAGTAGAAATGGCAGCCTTATTGGTTTGCTATCGGGAACAGTTTGGAGAATTACGAGAAACCAACGATGGACAGACTTGAACCATTTCAATACAGACGCCTAATCATGCATTCAAAAAGTCAGCGTCTACTTCTGGCAGGGAGGGATTAATCCTAATCCCTGAACCCAACTCAAAACCAGCGTCTGTTGTCAGTCGAGGTTGGATTTGGCAATACCAGTGTACTTGGGGTTCCTCGGCTTTGTAGCGGGCAGCCGTGTTAATCGCGTAGTTGTAATCAGGGTCATTTAACTTTTCGTACAAATTAGCAAGAACGTTCTTCAAGATCAGCGCAAAATCTAATTTTTCTTGAAGAGAGATACTGCCAAAATCTGCCTGATGATTCTTCGGCATAATCCAAGTTTCAAAAGGCACCTCAGCCGCAAATGGGACAAAGGCAAGAAACGATTGATTTTCTTGAACAACTCGCCTACTGTTTTGCAGCTCAAATTCTAAGATGTCGCAATACACGCACCGTCCCCATTTATCAAAGTAGCGCTGCGCCTCTTCCTCCCGCCAACGGCGATTTTGGGGAACCATTCCTGTCACAATGATTTGAGAATGAGGATGCTCCAAAGACGCACCCGCTTGCTGTCCATGATTGCGAAAGATGATCGCCATCATATTCTCATGCACCTGCATCAGCTCGATGTAGCGCCTGTGATAGGTTTCAATGAGAATCTCCACAGCTTCTTGTGGCATTGTGGCGATGTTTTGGTGATGATCGGGACTTTCAACAATTACTTCATGTCTGCCATAACCGGGCATAGAGAGATAAATCCCTTCAGATGAGCGGCAGATATGTTTATCAGGCGTTAATGCCGGATATTTGTTAGGAACAACGCGGGTTTGCCAAAAACTTTGCTCTCGATTCAGCATCTCCAGAACAATCGCGTCCGACATGTGTTCATTGCCGGGACAAAAGGGACATTTTTTTTCTGTGTCTGGTAGTAATTCCTTAGCTCGACTAATTTTCTGAAAATCCTGAGGACGTTTGCGCCGACTGGGTGAATAAATGACCCATTCTCTCGTTATCTTGTTGAGCCGAATTTCACTTGCTTGCATTTTTTAAATCCTACAGCATTGATTATGAATAAGCAGGTCAGTGACATCCTCCCCTCCTAACCGCGAAGCGCGGTATAGAAGGGGCTTCCCAGTCCTTAATAAATTGTGAACTTTTTCTTGCTATTTTTCATTTTGGTCGCTCCTATCTCCAGGCAAGTCCAGGATTCAGAATTCGTCTTTATTCCTAAACTCCTGAACACAGAAGTGGCTGTGTTCAGGAGTTCAGGCAATTCATCAAGAGCAGGAATTACATCAAAAGCGCCATCTTTATAGGTTTTGACGGATCGCATCTTCAGGCGATCGCATTTTGAACTATCTTTGTAAGCAGAGTCAGCTAGGTGTTGCTAGGATCAGGGCGTGATATGTCGCTAGGGAAACACAGGGAGCGCGATCGCATATCTAGAGCTATCAGAATCGAAACCGCAACCCGATGGAATTTCAGCATCAGCAGCTTCAGGAATCCGAAACCGCAGAAAGCCTCCTCCAACAGCTACCTCATCTCAGTGACGAGCAGCTCAAACAGGAGTATTTGAATGCTCTGCAATGGACAGAACCTCTATCCCTGATTTTGCCGTTGCTGGACGACAAATCTCAGGTACTGCGAGTGGTAAAGCTAGCCCTTGATCTAGATTTCTGCCTTGGGGCAAGACTAATAGGATCTGTAAAACCGGAGTTTCAGGCAGCAACGGTAGACTTGTTGGCGACGCTAGAGCTTCCTGAAGTGCTGAAAATTCGGCTATTGGGTAGCACTGGCTCTGACAGCGGGGTGCCACAACTGCTGCAAGTTTTGCACGATGAAAATTCTCGATTTCGTCCCCAAGTTGCCTCTGCGTTAGGAAAAATCGGTAGTGAAGCGGCTGTGGCAGCGCTGGGACAAGCCTTGAGGGCGCAAGACTCAGAAGTTCGGACGCAGGTTGCCTATGAGTTAGGGCAAATTGGCAGTGAGGCAGGTGTGGCAGCGCTGCAAGAAGCCTTGAACGACAACGACTATCAGGTACGGGAGAGTGCAGCGTTGGCACTAAGTGCGATCGCAACCGATGCAGCCGTAGCCGCCTTGCAGCAAGCTCTAAACCACAAAAGTCCTAATTTTCGAGAGAGAGTTGTCTCGGCATTAGGTCAAATTCGGACTGATGCAGCGGTAGCGGTGTTGCAGCAAGCTCTCAATGATGAAGTCTATCAGGTGCGTGAGAGTGCTGCCCTGGCATTAGGTCATATTCGCACCGATGCTGCCGTGGCAGCCTTGCAGCAAGTGCTGAACCATGACAGCTATGATTTTCGGGGAAAAGCTACCTCGGCACTGGGTTCAATTGGCACTGAATCCGCTGTTGCCGCACTGCGCCTTGCTTTAACTCATTTAGACTATCGAGTACGTGGAAGAACAGCTTTGGCATTAGGCAGTATTGGCACAGAGGCGGCAGTGGCAGTTCTGCAACAAGCGTTAAATGATGAAAACCATCGAGTGCGTGAGAAAGCGGCTGAGGCGTTAGGTTCTACAGGCGCTGAGGCAGCAGTAGCGCCATTACTCATTGCTTTGCAAGATGAAGACTCTTCGGTTCGCAGAACAGCGGCTGAGGCGTTAGGGTATATTGGCTCAGAGGCAGCGGTAACCTCATTACAACAAGCTTTGAGCAGTGAAGACTCCTATGTTCGGAGAACTGCGGCTTGGGCATTGGGGAGAATTGCCACAGAAACAGCAGTAGCCGCCTTGCAGCAAGCCTTGACTGATCAAGATTCTTGGATACGTTTGAGTGCTGCCTACGGGTTAGGAAAAATTGGCTTAGAGATGGGGGTGGCGGCACTGCAAGAAGCGTTGGGCGATGAAAACTTTGAGGTGCGTGAGAAAGCAGCTGAGGCGCTAGGGAATATCGGCTCTGAGGCTGGTGTCACTGTACTGCGACAATCCTTGTACGATGAGGACTTTTGGGTGCGTCGCAGAGCCGCTGAGGCGTTAGGAAAGATTGGCACAGATGTAGCTGTGGCAGCCTTGCGGAGTGCGTTGAGAGATGAAGACTCTGATGTTCGTCGTCGGGCTGCCTATGCGCTAGGAAACAGTGGGAGTGAGACAGCCGTTGCTTCGCTGCGTGTTGCTTTGAATGACGAAGACTCGAATGTTCGTTTAAGTGCAGTTAAGGCGCTAGGGAACATTGGTACTGAGACAGCCGTAGCTGCACTGCGAGTTGTTTTGGATGATGAAGACTCAGACTTTCGAGGAAAAGCGGTTTATGCATTGGGTTCTAAGGGAACTGAGGCAGCAATCGTGGCATTGGAGGAAGCTTTAAGAGCAGAAGACTCCTGGGTGCGTTGGATGGCTGCCTCTGCGTTAGCTTCAATTGGTACCCAGAGGGTTGTCATGGCACTAGAGCAAGCGTTGAATGATTCAGATAGTCGAGTGCGCTACAGTGCAGCTGAGGCATTGGGGAAGATTGGTAGCCCGAAATTACTTGCTCAGCTTCGCCAGATGCTATACACAACAACGGACAACTATGAACTGAGTACGATACTCGATGCGATCGCATCAATTCAAGAGCGTTGTGGGTACTACAACCATGACGTAGCAGCCTCCTAATCCTTGCCATATCAGGATTTAGCTAACTTGTCGCTAAAATCTATACCCTAAGCGGTAAGCTACCTGACAGGATGAAGCCGTATTAGGAATCGGGCGATGCATATTGGATTTCTCAACCCGCAGGGCAACTTCGACGCACATGACAGTTACATAACAGAACACGCCGATTTTGGGGGACAGCTAGTTTATGTTAAGGAAGTCGCGATCGCGATCGCTCGTAAGGGTCACCAAGTTGATATTCTGACTCGCCAAATTATTGATCCAGATTGGCCTGAGTTTGCTCAAACCTTTGATACTTACCCAGATGTGGAGAATGTTCGTATCATTCGCTTACCCGCAGGACCAAAAGAATTTTTGCGTAAAGAGTTACTGTGGCCTCATCTCGTTACCGATTGGGTGCCCAACATCCTGAAATTCTATCAAGGAGAAGGTCGTTTACCAGACGCTATGACCACCCACTACGGGGATGGAGGACTGTGTGGTGTGCTGATTGAGGATAAGACAGGAGTGCCCTTCACGTTCACCGCTCATTCCCTCGGTGCCCAGAAAATGGATAAACTGCACGTCACTCCAGAAAATCTCGCTCAGATCAACGAATACTACTATTTCAGCCGCCGCCTACTTGCTGAACGGTTGAGTATGAATCGTTCAGCCGTCAACATCACCAGTACGTTCAAACAGGAACGTTTTGGGCAGTACAATCATCCTGCTTATCAGGGAGCCATTGATGTAAACAACGATGTTCGCTTTGCCTTAATTCCACCAGGCGTAGAGCCATCTGTTTTTGGTGCAAAGGCTCGCTCCCACAATGAAGAAGCAACCTATCAGCTAATTCAGGAGCGCTTAGCGCGGGATATTTCTGAGTCACGCCGGGAGTTACCTGTGATTCTTGCCTCCAGTCGATTATCTCCCAAGAAAAACACCCTAGGTTTGGTGCAAGCCTACGCTCAGAGTGAGACAATTCAGGAACAAGCCAATCTTGTACTGATTACGGCTGGACTGCACAATCCTCTACATGAGCCAGTCAAAGATGAGCAAGTCGAACGCACCGTATTGACTCCGATCCGTGAGATTGTGAACGAGAAAAACTTATGGGGTAAAATCAGCGCCTTTTGCGTTCCCGATCAAGGCGCACTTGCCGCAACCTATCGCTTTATGGCTCAACGCCGCTCAGTATTTGCACTAATGTCGCTTTTTGAACCCTTTGGTCTTGCTCCCTTAGAAGCCGCTGTGGCTGGGCTACCTGTAGTTGCGACTAAAAACGGAGGACTCAGCGAGAGCCTGCGAAAGGGTGATAATGAATACGGTGTGCTAGTTGACCCAGAAGACACGGCTGATATTGTACGAGGATTAGAGCGGTTGCTCTGCAATGCCCAAGAATGGGAGCATTTTGCCCAGTGTGGTCAGCAGCACGTACTCAATTGCTATACCTGGGAAACAGCGGGAAATGAGTACTTGAACTTAATTAAGGAGATTGTGTCCTCACCCACCGCACGCCGTCCAGCAGAACTTCTGCCAATCCATAGCTACTTCCTCAATCCACAATCGGAAACAGATGTTTCTCTGGAAGAATTGAGCCACCTCTACTTTGCGGCTATCCAAAATTAACAGCAAACTTCTGTAAGGGCGAAGTATTCGAGCGATGAGTTATTTTCAGCCGTTTGAATGCACACATTGTAGAGACGTTCCGGCGGAACGTCTCTACTAGATTTCGATTCACCATATCCCGATCAGGAATCTAACGAATTACTTAAATACTGTGCCAACTCACAAAACCCTTCTCCTTCAACTCCTTGGGTAACGTATGCTGGCTGATAACTGAGTTCATTAGCGTAATCCAAGACATTAGCAACGCCAACAGAAAGGGGAAATAGTTGAGGGTTAAACAAACTGGCATCGTTTGGGCTATCGCCAACAGTTAGCACTTGCTCTGGTGTGTACTGGGGGAAATAGTCGCCTAGTACCTGCATCAGAGCCGTTGCCTTATCCTGGGATACTGGCTTGATGTGGCATTGTACAGAACTGTAGGTAAAACCCCAACCCATTGAATGGCACAAATTCCCCAAGCGTTCTAGTTGAGTGGGTGTCAGGTTGTGATTATCAAATGTCCAATCGGTCAGGCGAAAGCGATTGTCAGTTGATTCTTGAATATCAGGAAATTCTGACTTGAGTTGTTGATAAGCAACCTCCAACTGTTGTCGATGTACGATTAAGTCAGGTATGGGTGTTAAGGCGATCGCATGATCGCTATCAGCAGGATAAAACAGTCCGCCATTTTCTGCGATCGCACCCACTATCGGTAAGTAAGTCGCCAGCCCACTCACCCACCCCGCTGAACGACCTGTAACAATTAGCACTGGTAAATTTGCTGCACTTAAATCCTCAAAGGCTTGAAACAACTTTGCCCGAAATTTGCCTTGCTGCGTTAGCGTACCATCCATGTCTGAGGCAATCAGACGAAGATTTTTAAAGCAATTGTTTGTTATTCCCTGCTCAATCGGTGCAAAAGGCATAGATTATTGTGTAATGAGTGCTGTAACATCAAGTCCGGCGAACTCACTTCGTACATAAGTTGTCGCTTTTTGTCTGTTGTCCATTGTCTGTTGTCTGTTGCTACTGACGACTGACTACTAACCGATGGTCATCTAGCCATCGGGAAGACGACTGACAAAACACTCAGGTTTATAAACGAAGTAATTAACCAAACTGGATAGGAGTTGGGTTCTTACAATCTGCCATGGCAACACTCTCACCAGACCAACGAAATTATTACTACCTAATCGAAGCCGAACGAGCGGGCATTCACAAGCCGATTCTGGCAGCACTTTATCAAGCTCATGCTGCACCTTCCCTTTCAGATGGAGAGACTGGCTTGGGTATCTCGCCAGCTAATCGTGTTCCACTGGCGCAAGTCAACACTTTCCCAGAACAAGTGCAGTATGCCGCGAATGCCATCCGATCGCTTACCGATAGTTTAGTGGCTCAAGATTGGAAAGCTGGGGATATATGGCAAGCTGAGCAAGGTCGTTACGCTGACCAATTTCTTCAAAGCGTTGCGAAAGGGTATGCACCACCAGCTAATGAGCCAACAACTGCACGTTTAGAAGCGTCTAACTTTGATAAACTCTTGAAAGCTTATCTGGCTGACCTTGAAACTGACTTCAAAGCTCAAGGCTTACCGCAAAATCTTGCCTATCTGGATAAAGCGCTTCTAACGTTAGTGGATCGAATTCCAGAGTATTACACTGGCTTGCCTTTTCAACGGGATGCGTTACTCGAAGCGGTGCGTGTTTGGCGGGAACTCGATACTCGTGAAGCTGCGATCGCTTCTTTGGTTCCAGCCGCTCAAGTTAGTGTAGCGAGTAGCGATGAGTCCCAGTTAGACGTTCCACTCAAGAAATTTGTGCAACGGCTTTCTGCGAACTATGGCGGATATCCTCAGCAACGAGAGGCGCTGATTCGCATGACCCAACTATGGCGTCAGTTGCGGACACGGGAAGAAGCGATCGCTTCTCTAAAAACCAACACCTCCCCGGAGGAAAACCTCCGTATCATCGATCCCGCTTTGATTACCTTTGTCCAACGCCTTCCTGAGTACTATCAAGGGCAAGGCAGTCAACGGAATGCGCTCACGGAGATGTTTCGGCTCTGGCGACAACTCGATTCTCGTGCTAGTGTGCTGACAACTCTAGGGATTAATCCAGAGCTGCTCAATACTAGCACCACTGACAAAACAGCAATGCTCAAGCTGGCGACTCAGCTAGATCGAGAACTCCTAACCTTTATGCGGCGTGTACCTGGGTCATATGAAGAACGTGACCACCAACGAGAAGCTTTAATCCGCCTTGTCCAACTCTGGCGCAATTTATCGACCAGAAATCAGACGATTTCTAGCTTACTAGAAGACCAAAAACGTCTGAATGAAGCTAGCCGCAAGTCAAAAGAGGCAGCGCCGAAACCTTTACCTGTAGTGATTCCCAAACGTCCTGCCCGTTGGACACCACAAAACATTCAACTATCTGCCTCAATCATTCCTGATGGTAACTTTACTTGGGCAGAGGCAACCCATGGTGGTACACGAATGCCTCCTAACCAAGCAACAGTTGATGCAATGGTTCGCATTGCCAAACTCGCGCAACGGGCACGCGATCGCATTGGGCGACCCTTTATCATCACAAGTTGGTATCGTCCACCTGCCATTAATCGCGCTGTTGGAGGAGCTATTTACAGCCGTCATTTAGTTGGGGATGCAATGGACTTTCTCTGTGAGGGTTTGACTGGTAATCAACTTTATTGGTCACTTGAACCTTGGTGGCCCGGTGGCTTGGGTCGCTATGTTAAATTTCCCAACTTATGTCATATTGACGCACGAAGTTACCGTGCAAGGTGGCGAAACTGAAATTAAGGTAGGTGTAGAGATAATTAATAAGTTAATCGTTAAGAATGTCTCATTTAAAACTTTTGACTTTCATTAATCAACGATTAGCTCTTCTCCACCTCATCTATTTCTTTCTATGACTTTAATCCACAGAATGCACTCTAAAAGTGCATTCTAAAAAAAAAGATGCAGCGTTCTAGCTAGTAGTGATTATGCCCACTTCTAACCTTCTTATAAAATCTGTATTAGCTCAAGCTCCGGTTAAGTCGCAACCCTCATCCTCGCCAGTGAGTCCACCAGAATCCCGTCCTTCTGGGCAAATCTGGATGTATGTCTCTATTAGTCTTGCCTTAATACTTATTGGTTTAGCGGTGTACGGAAAGCTGAAATACAACGATATGGCAAAGAAGCTCAAATATGAGCAGTTTAAAATCACAGACCTTCAAAAAAAGCTAAAGCTCGCTCTAAATACCATCCGGAAGATGGAAAGCAATCCAGATTTGGTTCACTCTCGTGAATTCAATTTGGACTACCTCAGAATGCGTATGGATGAAGAGGTGTTTCACTTTGCAGTAGTCAACCAAATCAAAATTAAGGTCAAGCAGTTAATCAGTGTAGCGCTTCGACCGAATCAGGGAAATAAAACAGCGATTGGTATTGCCAGTACGACAGGGCGCCAAGTGGATGAAATATTTGATGTGATGTACGAAACAGAAAGCGGGGGAAAACGTACTCTACGAGTCTTGTTTCGCATTCAAATCAGATTGATGAAATTACCCACGCAAGCAACCTCTGCAACAATTAGTCAGATTATTGACTGTATTGAGACATTTCTTAGCCCAGAAGACGATCAAGATAGTTGGCAACCAACCATTCAAGGTCGCATTGTTTTAATTCGTTGGGATCAAAAGGCAAAACCAACCCCTTTACTGGTACTGCAACAATCGAGTGAAGGTGTCAATGTAACCTTAAAACCCAAACGGGCGGGTGTTCAGTAACTCTCTCAACCCCAATTAATTAGATTCCTCAGGGTACATTAATCTTTAAATTAATTGGTTAGCGATCGCTCTAGCGATTCGAGCTAAGCATCATGTATAGCAGAAGGCAGAGGGCAGAAGCTCTAAAGTTGGTCAGGCTTTGTTGGAAGCTTGGTATAAAAAAGCCCTCCCAGATTAGCTTTGGAAGGGCAACAGAGCGTGATTAATGACTAAAACAAATGCTACTAATCGATTGTGAATAGTTTGTGAACAAGAAGAATATAGAAGTGGCTGTGTTCAGAATTCTTCTAGAAGAGAGGACTTGTGGCTTAATTGATAACACCCCCTAGAACCTTTATACTTTCGTCGCCCAACTACGGTGTCACTCCTCGGAGTGTAGTTAGGGCATTACGGACGCGCTCAACTGGTTCACGGTTAAACCGAGCATTGGGAGCCTGCATGATATTCAGCACTTTGCTCAATTCAGCGATCGCTTGTTGGCGTTGGTTAGCTGAAAGATTGCCATTCTGCCAAGCGATCGCTGTATCCCGCGCAATTTCCCCTAAAATTGTTGCGGCATACCCTGGCGAGTCTTTCTGGTTGCCGACAAGTATTGCCCGGAGCTTGGGTACCAGATCCAACGCGGCTGCCCCAAAATCCCCAATCCGAATAATTGCGCCATTGCGTTCGTTATCATCGGCAGAGTCTAATCGGGCTGTGTAGTAGGGCAGAATATAAGGCGTAGACTGTGAACCATAGCCCTCTAACTGAGACAATGCCTCCCGCCGAATTGATGAATCGGGGTGCTGCACCAATCGCCCGACAACAGGCAAGCCTTGAGCCTGTCCCAATTGGAGTAATGCCCACCCAGTTGCAAGCTGCATCCAAGGATTATTATCCTTTAGGGCAGTAGTCAGACCAGGAATGGCACTGCGATCGCTAAGCTTGCCCAGAGCAATAGCGGCATTGACTCGCACCAGTTGCTCAGGATTACTAGGGGCTAGGGGGTATTGACGTGAGCCTGGAAACAACGGAGGCAAAGGGGGTAAAGCGGGGAAAACAAAGCCGCCTTGGTTTGAGGCGGGTGGCACATAACGCCCTGTATCTCCCAATAGTGCTAGGAGGTCAGGAACCGCAGACTGTGCCGATCCTCCTAGATTGCCCACCAGTTCCGCAGCCTCCAAGCGAACTATTGGCTCTGGTGCTTTTAACGCTTGGACTAATCCTGGTAATGCCCCTGTCCCCAGCAGTCCTAATGCTTCCCTGGCGGCATCCCGAACCGTAACATCATCATCTTTAAGTGCCGTAAGCAGCGAGGCAGTAGTGCTGTCATCAGCCTCCGCTCCCAAGACTTTACGCAGGAGTGAGCTTGAATCTTGAAAAACGGACGCTGCACTGCGACGCAGGTTAGGGTCAGGGTTCTGTAAGGCTTCTAACCAGTGAGGCAGTAAGGGGATAGAGGCTCCGATTTCCGAGAGCGCCCAGGTCGCATTCAGCTTCACCCAAGGATCGGGGTCTTGCAAGGCTTGGGTTAGGGGTGGTGTTGCTAATGTTCTAGCAGGTAAACCAATTTTTCCGATCGCAATGATCGCTGTAATCCGCAGCAGGTTTTCGGGGTTTTCGGGAGGAGTAGGTGGACTGCGCCGCTCTTCAACATTTGCAGAGGCAGGAAGAGAAGAAAGAACAGGAAGTCTTATCGGTCTTATATTTGGGTAAAATCCGGAACTGAACGACCCTGGTACGATCGCTCTTCGCCCATCGTTCATCATCTCAATCAATCCAGGAATGGCTGGCACTGCCTCATTAGTGAGATTTCCCAGTACCTCTGCCACGCCACTTTTGAGCAGAGGATCGGGGTCGTCCATAGCTCTAACCAATGCTGGCACAATATTCTGTTGGGTGTCGCTCAGTTGTTGAATAATTTCCCGACGCTGTTCAACATTGGCAGTGCGAAGTTGTTCCACTAACTCGGCAACGACGATTGGTTCAGCACTCTCCTGCTGCCCCTGCATAGCTAGCACGGCTGGAGGTAAGCTAAACGTTTCCCTTTGAGCAGCTACAGGTATCTTGTCAGCAAGGAAAGATAGGATTGTTAACACGCTCAAAGCCAAGTTTATTCGAGACATCATAAAATTCTAGTTTTAGATGGCGGTATCTTTTTGCAGATGTCCGTCTTCCATATGAACGATACGGTCAGCGATATCCAAAATCCGGTTATCGTGAGTAACCATCAATATCGTACATCCCTGTTCCTTGGCAAGCCGTTGCATCAATTCGACAACATCACGACCTGATTTACTGTCGAGTGCGGCTGTTGGTTCGTCTGCTAAGACTAATTTCGGATGACTCACCAAGGCGCGTGCGATCGCCACTCGCTGTTTTTGCCCTCCAGAAAGGCTATCCGGGTAGTAATTGATGCGATCGCCTAAGCCTACAGTTCTCAGCATCGCGGCTGACTTAGCAACAGCCTCTTGCGAAGAAATTTCAGGGTGTAGTTCCAAAGACATCTGCACATTTTGGCGAGCAGTAAGGGACTTGAGCAAGTTGTGAGCCTGGAAGATGTAACCAATGTTGCGACGGACTTCCACCAGGTGATTTTTTGACGCTCCCCTCAGTTCTTTACCCAAAACTTTCAGGCTACCCTCTTGAGGCGATCGCAATCCTCCCATCAACGTCAGTAAAGTGGTCTTCCCTGAGCCAGAAGGCCCCGTCATCAGTACAATCTCTCCCGCCTGGATTTCCAAGCTGATATTAAACAAAATTTGCTTACGCAGCGAACCTTTCCCAAAGTAATAACTCAGATTGTTGATTGATACAACTGGCTGTTGAGGCATGGGATGGCTCGAAAACGGGTCTACCCAAGTACTTTGTCCCAACGTTGAATTGTTGCTGAGGTTTGGACTAACCACTGACTACCTCACTCTAGATTTTCACTATTCTAAAAGATATCCGCTGGGTCTGCTGCCTGTAATTTTCGTACTGCGATCGCGCCGGAAACTGCACACATAATAATTGTCATGATTAATACTGATACCGCTTTAGCAAGGTTCATTGCCATGGGTAAATTAGTCGCAGTTCTTGTTAAAGTATAGAGTCCCATAGCTAGAGAATATCCCGGCAAATAACCTAGCACAGCAAGAATCAGAGCTTCTTGAAATACCACCATCAAGAGATAGCTATTTTTATAACCCATCGCTTTTAGAGTTGCGTATTCGGGCAAATGGTCAGAAACATCAGTATAGAGAATTTGATAAACAATTACCGTGCCAACAATCAAACCCATCCCTGTACCTAGGGTAAAAATAAAGCCAATAGCTGTACTAGTTTGCCAGTAGTTTTTCTCAAGGGCAATAAATTCTTCCTTTGATAAAACATCAACATCCTTGGGTAGGCTCTGTTTCAGGTTTTTGATTACAACTTGCAGATCTGCATCTGGTTCTAAGTTAATAATGCCAATATCAATCAATCCCTTTTCTCGACTTGGAAACAGGCGTAAAAAATTTAAATCACTGGTAACAATATTTCCATCCGCCCCGAAAGAAGCACCTAGGCTGAATATTCCACCGACTCGAATTCGGCGTCCTCCCACTTCAGTCGTAACGTCTTTTCCTGCATTAAATTCCTGGGCAACTGAACCAAACTCTGGTCTAGACGTGTCATCAAATAAAACGACATCTGCAATTTTTAGAGTACCTAGATTATCCGTTACTCCAGGCAAAGTTAAAACACTATCTGCTGGATTAAAACCCAAAACGAGAATGCTCCGAGTTCCACGAGTTTGGGGATTTTTCCATAAGGCAAAATCTAAATAAACTGGACTAATAGATTTGACCCCCTCAAACCCAAGCGTTTGATACAAGCGCCGAGCCGGAAAGCTTTTCATCGCGATTGTTGACGTTGATTGAGGGCTGATGAGAAAAATGTCGCCCTGTAATTTTTTATGCAAAACTACTGCACTTTCAAATAGAGCATCCCGAAATCCCAGTTGCATGAACATCAAAATATCAGCAAAGCCAATCCCTGCAAGTGCCACGAATAACCGCATTCTTTCGCGGCTGAGTTGTAACCAGGCTAGAGGTATTCTCATACGTTACTTAGTCTCGATTTATTACAAAATATTGAATTGCAAAATAAGAATTAAGGATGAAGTTAGGCTGCCAATTCTTAAACTCTATTTAAAGCCTTTAGCTCTCAGTTATATAGCAGAAAGCCGTCAGCTATCAGCTATCAGCTTTTTTGTTTTCATTGCTCTCTCTAGTCTTCACACACCTGATCTGTACCTCATTCAACTGAAAAGCGTTATAGCAATATTTCTACAATAACTTTTGAGTTGGTTAAGCTCGACACACGCTTGCTATGTTCTGGATTCAAACGAATGTTTACTTCTACAACTCTGGCATCAACTGCTGCCGCTGGGTCAGTATTCAAAATATCTTTTTTGCCAATGCGTAATCCGATTTGGCTAACATTACCCTGGAGTTCGCCTTCAAACGATTTCCCCTCGCTAGTTACAGTAACTCGCTGGCCGAGGCGTACTTTACTAATATCACTTTCATAAACTTCGGCGATGACAACCATCTGATCGGTTTGACCTAGTTCAGCAATACCTTCCTGTTCGTTAATGCTTTCTCCAGCAAGGGTATTGATTTTCAAAATTCGACCCGCTACAGGTGCCCGCACATACGCTAATTCCAAGTCAGCTTGGGCTTCTCCAACGGCTGCAAGAGAACTTTCCACCTCTGCTTCTGCTTGTTGAATATCAACTGGACGAACTTCCTTAATCTGTGCCAGGGTTGCCGTTGCTTCGTTAATCTGTTCTTCTAAGACAGCAGTAGTTTTGTCACGGTTGGCTTCGGCTTCTTTGAGTTGTTCGCTGAGGGTTGTTAAAGCCTGGTTTCGATTCGCTTGTGCTTCACTAAGTTGCTCGATCGCTGTTTCTACTTTTAAGCGGCGGGTGTCTAATTCTGTTGCCGGTATTGCACCATCCTGCGCTAGCTTTTGATAGCGTTCAAAATCTGTTTGGACGCTGCGTAACTCAGCTTCTAATCTCCTGATGATCGCATCTTGCGCTTGTCTTGCCTCCAACAGTTGAGTTTGTAACCGAGTAACAGTTGTCTGTTGGGCAGTTTTCTCACCGTCCAATTCTGCTTTTAGACGTTTGATTGTGGCTTCCTGAGCGCCAATTGCGCCAAGTTTAGCACCTGCTCTGACTTTTTCCAGATTTGCTTGAGCGACTTTGACCTGTTTTTGGGAACGCTCTAGCGCGGCTTGTAAGCGATCGCGACTATCCAATACTGCAATCACTTGTTTCTCACGAACCTGATCGCCTTGAGAAACCAGCAGTTGAGCAACCTTTGCTCCTTGCAGCGAATTTGAGGCAGATAGTTGAATGACTTCCCCTTCTGGTTCTAAGCGTCCTAAGGCAGTAACAGCTTTAATCGCAGGACTTGGAGGGCGGGTAGGGCTGGACTCGTCCAGTTGGCGCTGATCGGCAAAGCTGACGGTATAAATGGCAGTAGCCCCGGTTGCGATCGCTCCTAGCACAGCTAGGATAATTGCCCAGCGGGTTATCAGTTTTGAGGATAGCTGATCCTTTATCCCTGGTTTATGCCCCATAATTCTCTGGGTAGAGTATTTAAAGCTTTTATTGCTGTACTTCATCCATCTTACGGGGTAAGATAGTGGGTTTGTGAGTAGCAAGCTAAGGTTGTGAGCCTAGAAATCAGCCCCTGTCTATCTTTTTAAGCGGTTGTTGGCAAGTCAAAAAGAACCGAAGTCATGTAATGTTCTGCCCAATCTACCCCAAAGGCTTTTTCCAGCACTCGACGAGTTTTGTCGTTCTGCTGCTGCTTGGTGCAGTAGTAGTGTTGACTCTCCAAAATCTCTGCTTGTTGTTCTTCAGATACAGGTGAGGCTTGAACCGCAAAGGCACAGTGAATCTGCAAAAAGCTTTCCACCCGCGAGAGAAACTGACGTTCTTCCTCTCGACTACCCGGTCGAATAAATAGACAAAATTCTGAGAAAATATCTCCCCAATCTGGCAAGTCTCGCTGTTGAGAAAATTCAGGTGTTGGCAAGGCACCTAAAGCTTGGCGATAGGAATCCGGTAAGATACGCTCACGAGAGAGAGGTGAGAGATCCGCGATCGCCGCACTAATTTGTCCTCTCCCACCTACTAAATCGCAACCAAACATTGGTAGGGCGTACTCTGGACGAGGAAACATCACACAGTGCAAAATATCAAGCGTTTTACCGACTTTTGCAAGTTCCAGATGCAGTTTCCGAAACTGAGGTGTCTGATAGCAGTGGTTTTCAATCGTCAGTTTTTCTCCCTCCAGTTTTCCTTCCACGTAACCTAACTCAGTAGGTAGGGGATAGGGTGAGAGTTCCAGGTAGTGCTGCCAGTTAGACTCAATGCAGTCAGCTAATTGACGAATCAGGGGATGTTGTTGTTCTCGTAGGGAAGGATTTGAGGTTACTGACATTCTATATAAACGTTGCCCAAGCAAAGACCTATAGGCTCATGATCTCAGCTTGGCATAGCCAATGAACCAGGGCGATACAAAACTTGTAATTAATCTATAGCGTTTCTCACTTGGATGCGGTACACTCTGACCTCTCTCCTACTCTTGAGTGAGGCTATGATTCTTACTCCCCTTCCAGCTAAAAACATTATTCCTTTTCCCTCTCCTTGTAGGAGAGGGCTAGGGAGAGGTGGGAAGGGGTTGGGGGTTAGGTTATTCTATGGAAAAAAGGGAATTACGCCGATCGCTTCTTGAGACTCGCCAATCTATGACACTCACAGAATGGCGGGAAAAGAGCGATCGCATCTGTACCCACCTCCAATCCTTACCCCTGTTTACCTCGGCTCAAACCATCCTGGCGTATTTCAGCTTTCGGCAAGAACCAGAACTCAGCCCTTTATTTACAAACTCTAAACACCAGTGGGGCTTCTCGCGTGTGCAAGGCAAATCCCTCTCCTGGCATAGCTGGAAGCCTGGAGAACCCTTGCAAAAGGATAAATTTGGCATTTTTGAACCTCACCCCGATTCCCCAACGCTGTCACCCAAGGAAGTAGATTTAATCCTAGTTCCAGCGGTGGCTTGCGACAAACGAGGGTATCGTTTGGGTTACGGTGGTGGCTTTTACGACCGGATGCTAAGTTCAACAGAGTGGGCAGCAACACCAACAATTGGGATTGTATTTGAATTTGCTTATTTACCCCAGCTTCCGATTGATCAGTGGGACAAACCTCTGCAATTAGTTTGTACAGAAACAGGATTTAACCGTATTTAAGTAATGACATTCGACTTAAACATAAAACTACTTAAGCGTCAAAATTCAAAATTGAAAGCCATTTGGATGTATGTGCTGCTAAGTGCGATCGCCTTTGTGATGCTCTTCCCTTTGCTTTGGCTGATCAGCACATCGCTCAAATCGCCAGCCGAAAATATCTTTCAATCTCCCCCGCAACTGTTGCCCAGCCAGCCGACGTTCCAAAACTTTGTTACTGTCTGGCAAAGCAAACCCTTTGGGCAGTACTTATTTAACAGTACCGTTGTTGCAGTAGTCACTGTCAGCTTAAACCTTTTGTTCTGCTCCCTCGCCGCTTACCCACTAGCGCGGCTAAACTTCCGAGGTCGTGACTTAATTTTTGCTAGTATCATCTCGACCATCATGATTCCCTTCCAAATCGTGATGATTCCCCTCTACATCTTGACCGTACAGCTTGGTTTAAAAAATACCTATCTCGGTGTGATTTTTCCTGGTATTGCCTCCGCCTTTGGGATTTTTCTACTGCGACAAGCCTTTCAAGGTGTCCCAAAGGAACTAGAAGAAGCCGCTCGGATTGATGGCTGTTCTGAATTAGGGTTGTGGTGGAATGTGATGCTACCCGCCGTTCGTCCGGCACTGGTAACACTGGCAATATTCGTCTTCATCGGCTCTTGGAGCGACTTCCTTTGGCCGTTAATCGTCCTAGATCGAGAGGAATACTACACGCTACCTTTAGGAGTGGCAACTCTTGCGGGTACATTTTCCCTGGATTGGCGTCTCATTGCGGCAGGTTCAGTTATTTCAATTGCGCCAGTCCTGTTATTTTTCCTCTTGATGCAGCGCTACATCGTGCCAACGGATACTGGTAGTGGTGTTAAAGGGTAATGACATGAGGGCGAATTTAACGCAGTTGTATGTTCATTGCGTTTGGGCAACTTGGGACTGCCTAGTGGGTAGCTTGGCGGTTGAAACCGCAGCTATACAAACTAAACCCGCCTTCGCGGGTTTCAAAATTCTTGGTTTTTCCTCAGTCCGCGAAGGCGGACTTTGTTTTTGTAGCCGCGAATTCCATTCGCCCGATTTTGGATATTCAGCCAAAGCCGGAGAAGCAAAACCATTGGGAAAGTCAGTTGTTAGCAGGATTGGTGGTTAGGGGGAAGCCGAAGAAGTCTTCACCGGGACAGATGGCGTTTCCTTGGGCGCAGTGGGAAACACCTGACTCGGATGTTCAACAGGTTGCTGAGAAGTTTGTCTTTGCCAATTGTTACAACCCGCAAGTCGCAGGAGTCATGATGCAGCAAGAGTGCCAGTGCCAGGTATCGGAAAGGTAGAACTAGCAGTCTTTACGTGGAAATTTACCCTGTCATAAATATTTACAATTCGCCGAAACCTTTAGACGTTACAGTTTACAAGTCTCCACGCGAGAGAAGAGACTCCCCCCTCCCCTCCTTACCTCACTACCATCCCAGATTCCACCCACATTCCTCCCCCACGGACTGTACGGGAGTTGACCGGATGGAGAATTTGATAGGTCGTAGTGACCAAAGTTATCCAGCGGCGGCGTCATGAAAGGCCAGCCGATGCGATCGCAAAACTGTTTGAATTCCTTTTCGTAGTATTTTCCGTTGGGTTTATTGCCTATTTCCACGTAAATCTGTTTCTGGACACTAAATCCAAAGTGCCCGCCACTGAATTTTACCCATAACTGGTCGATTATTTGTAGGTCTTCACAGGGAAATCTCTTGATGTCTTCTATGTCTAGGTAGCCTCGGTCTTTTTGCCCTGCTACTTCTAGCATCACGTTGGCTGTTTCCTTATCCGCTTCGAGCCAGCGACCATTAGCCAAGTAGTTCAGCAAGGCTTTGTAAGGGTTAGGCAGTTGCACCCGCACCACACGTAGAGCATTAGCTTGACTGTTGGGCGAACTTGTCCAAGCTACCAGTTGCTGTTGCCCCGGTTCCCTGGCAGGAAATTGCTGTAATTCTTCCTCAGTGGGTAAGCGGTAGTCATACACCCCAGTATCATCCGTTGTGTACAAGTTCGCCTGCGTTCCCAACCAAGCACAAAACCAACGGGCATCCTCAAAAGTTATCCCACTGACAGGTTGGTTAATCTGTTCGGTGTCTATCTGCACGACTGTTGCCTGAGAATGAAACTGTCCCGTTACTTGAGCTTCCAGGAATAGTTGATACTCTCCCCAAGTGATGTGACCTTGGTCGATAAGCCTATGGTCATCAATAGCCATTAAGTTCCTGCGAAACCGTTGCTCTAGCCGTACCTCGGCAGCGAATTCAAGTTCACTCAATGGCAGCGTTAGCAAAGCTTGTTCCAGTCGCGTTGAAGTCTGGGGGTCTACATCACGGCCTTCGTTCCTACAACGATTTGCCAGCTTCAACGTGTAGGAATTTGGGTTGTCAAGAGCAGCGTTAATTAAGTTAGTGGCACTTCCCATCGCTGCGTAGAAACAAATAACTTCCTGCCAACGGTCATTGGAGATTTTCTCTAGTAACAGCGCTTCCTCTCCCCGTTCCTTGATTTGCAGGGCAGCTAAATACTCCTGAAAGGTTTGATGGGAAAACTCATAGATACCTGCTTCTTTTTCCACTAGCAGACCCGCTATGTCAACAATTTCCTCCCAAAACTGCTTGAGGCTGAGGTCGCGGTCTTTCCGGCAACGGGTTAGGATATCTTCAATCCATTGTTCTCCCTGTTGTGGGGTAAACTGCGTTTTTTCCTGTAGCACTAGCTGCCAAGCCAGCACTTGCAACACTGCCTTATTCTCGGTTGCCGTTAGGGTCAGGTTGGTTTTCTTGGCATAAGGTCGAGTCCCCAACAGCAAACCGCACATCGTCTCATACAGTTCGACCCGACGTTTGGGTAAAACGGTCTGAATGCGATGAGTTGTAGCAATCATCGTGATGAGCAAAGGATTTCTTGCTAAGTCGTTGAGGGCAGGACTGGCAAAAATCTGCTTGGTGAGGTCATCGGCACAGTCTTTTGCCTCTTGCTTGCTTTTGGCTTCGACCTCTTCCTCCGCTAAACGGCTACTTTCCGATTTCTGGCGGTTATGTTCGAGTAGAGATTGCCATTTGCGTTGAATTAAAGCACCATACCACTTCTCGATAAACTGCTGCTTTTGGTCGGGAGTAAAGTCGAGTACCTTGAGCTTTAAATCAGTCGTAACAGGGATATTTGGTTCATCCGGTCGCAACTCAAACCCGTGAGGGCGAGAGGTGAGGATAAATTGGCTTTTGGGGTAGGCTTTCATTTCCCCATCAACCCATCTACGCACTTTATCGCGCTGAGTTTTCGGGACTTCATCAAGTCCATCTAGCATCACCAAGCATTCCCCTTTATCCAGCCATTCCTCAAACCAGTTTTGCGAGGGCTTAAAATCCCGATATTCGGCGCGGTTTTCCAAGTGCTTGACAATCAAGTTAGACAAGGAGGAGGGATTTTCTTCCAAAATCAGAGAATGAACCTCGCGCAACCGCAACAGGATAGGGATGAACCAACGGGTTTGTGAGGGGTGAGATTTGGTGACATACGTGAAAGTTAAGTAGCGCAGCAGAGTCGTTTTGCCATAGCCTGGACCCGCTAGAATAACAATTCTGCGGTGAGGATACTGACCCAGAGAATAATGCTGTTTGGGCAAAAACTCCCAAATTTCCTGACTACCCGTCGTCAGAATCCCCGCATTGTGACCTGACTCAATGTATAACGGCACAAATACATCCTCAAGTGCCAGAGTTTGCTCGATTTGATGCCCTTCCACATCGAGGCTGTAGCACTCAACCTTGAGAACTTCCAGATATTTCTTCTTAAAACCAGACAGTGTGAGATCCAAGGTTCGGTCAATAGCTTTACCGACCTCTTGACCCCGTTCTTTCATGCGAGTTCTGAGGATTTCTAGCAAACCATCCCAAAAACTAGTCAACAAACTCGTCCCACCCGCAACTCCCATCGCAATCAAGGCTTTTGGGATTTCGTTTTGAAACAAAAAGAACAGGGATGACCCACCACTACCCACAAACAGCACTTTGAGCAAAGCATCCGCAAGTTGGTCTGATAGAGGAGTTTTCGACTCTGGTGATTTCTCAGTCATGGAAGTAGCAAGCTAAAAAATAGGACTCGGAAGCTGTGACTTCTCTACAGGTAGAGAGCAGATTTTGTATTAAATAGTCCTATTGTGTCTCAGCTCATTCAAGATTCAAAATTCTTTGATAGGCACGGATAGAACGGAAATAGAGAGTAGATCCCCGACTTCTTGGAGAAGTCGGGGATCTGAGGTGCTGATATCTCAATAAAAAAAACCTCAGCTTCGTGCTGAGGCAACAATGAAAGAGCATTATTATCTTCTTCTCTTCGGCAGCGTGTTTACTTCATCCGTAAGAAATTTAGAAAAACTTCCGATTTCTCATTGGATACTGCATCATTTTTCCAACTTGGCGGAAATATAACTCGTTAGATTGAAGAATTCACTAGTGGACTTGAGCTACTCATTGCACCTATTAACTAACCAAAAGATTAGCTTTGGTCTACTTTATACCAAGTAAGAATACAAAGAGGTGTCTATGTTTTTTCATCAGGAGTTATATGATTTTTGGTTTCGCTCCAAAGGAATTTGGGTTTCTAAGCTCGTTAAGGTAAAAGTCAGTTTACTCGATGAGCAGGAACTCCTTGCAATTAGCCAAATTCACCAGCTTAGTGAAGCGGAATTTGGAGTAAAAATGGCTTGGAACTATGTAATTAAAGATGAATCTGGACAGATGTCTTGGTGTGTTGATGCTAATCAGCCAAATTTAGTTTTCACCAATAAAAGCTTAAGTGGTGATAGTCCTCGAATCCTTGATTACCAAATGATTGAGGCAAATAAACTAGTAATCAAATTTGGCAAGCTTGAAGAAACCTTTTACTTAGAAAACGATAACAAAAGATTAAGAGAACTTCGGCAGGAGGGCAAACTTCTCCGGCGACTTTGGGAAGAAAAGCTTAGTGCTTGAAGTTTTTGGAAGGATGAAGGATGAGTTCAACGCCAAAAACCTCTGCAAAGGCAGCGGCAACAGACGTTCGCACGTCCTCTACACAAATACCTGGGATAAACTGAGCGAGACTACCCACAGGTTTATTGGCAATCCCACAAGGTACAATCTGCTGAAAGCCTGTAAGGTCAGGACAAACATTTAAGGCAAAGCCATGCATGGTAATCCACCGAGATACTTTGATGCCAATGGCGGCAACTTTACGTCCTTCTAGCCAAACGCCAGTCATTCCAGCAATGCGATCGCCTTTTAGTCCATAGCTACCCAATAGCCGAATCAAGACTTCTTCCAACTGTCGCAAATACCAGTGCAAGTCTTGCTGATAATGCCGCAGATTCAAAATCGGGTAACCGACTAGCTGTCCTGGGCAATGATACGTCACTTCACCACCGCGTTCAACTCGATGAACCTCTACAGCCACTTCACTCGGATTGAACTTGAGAAATTCTAGACTCGCTCCTTGACCTAGGGTATAAACAGGTGGATGCTCCAGTAAGAGGAGGACATCATCAAGACTAGCGTCTTTGATGCGTTCTTCCAAAAGCGATCGCTGCCAGTCCCAAGCTACAGAATAAGGCACTACCCCTTGATTATCTAACAAGCATCGACGCTGCACGTTCCCTTCTCCTTGTGAAGACTTGTGTAAAGAGTTAACCTGAAGCTTATCGTTTTCTTAATCTCGTCTTGGTGCTAAAAAGCTGAGTCCTACAATGAAAGTATTCTCCAAAGAGCGGCAAGTCTAGCCACCGCCGCCCTTTTCGACTCAAACAGTACATGATGGAGTAATCAGTATGAAGCTAGTGATCCAGGGCAAAAACATCGACATCACTGATGCAATCCGTGAGTATGTACATCAAAAAATTGAAAAGGCTGTCAGTCACTTTCAGACAATGACAACCGAGGTGGATGTACATTTATCTGTGGCGAAAAACCCCCGGATAAATTCTAAGCAAACTGCTGAAGTGACGATTTATGCCAATGGAACAGTAATTCGTGCTCAAGAAGGTAGCGAAGATTTATACGCCAGCATTGACTTAGTTGCAGATAAGATTCATCGCCAGCTACGAAAATATAAAGAGAAGCTACAACACCGGAAAACTCATGAGCAGCCGAAGACTGGTGTAATCGTTGATGACATACCCGTAGCTCCAGATCTAATTGGCGATCGCACTCCTGAACTACCCAGTGAAGTGCTACGCATGAAGTATTTTGCCATGCCACCGATGACTATTGAGGAAGCTTTAGAACAACTACAACTGGTAGATCACGATTTTTATATGTTTCGGAATGCTAAAACCGACGAGATCAACGTGATTTACGAGCGTAACCATGGTGGATATGGCGTAATTCAGCCCCGCAATGGGAATGGTCATACCAATCAAAAAAATGGCAAGGTTCACCAAAATGTTGAGTTCATCTCTGAAAAATCAAATGTTCTTTGACCTTTGAAAAACACAGGTTTCTAGCTCCAAGTTGTCCATTAGATAATCAAGGAAATTATTTGGTCAAGAAGCGGAGATTGGCATTTATGTAACGCATAAAGCCGGATTGGATTCCTTTTTTAGTAATACCTTTGCACTTTATTAGCTCAATAGGGGAAAGGGAAAGGGCTAGACCCTTTACTTTCCCTAATTTTTTTTTCGACAGAAGTTTATCAAGGTCTTAGGAAAGTAGAATAAAAATTTCATCCATTCAGGTGAATCGATTGGGTGAAGACTCTAGCGATTCTCTGAAAGTACTTTGAGAGTAGTTCATGCACATTGGTAGTCCCTCACTCAAGGAACCAAAATGAAACTCTCAAAGGTTTTAACTATAGGAACGGTTCTGGTGGCTTCTAGTGCAATTTACGTCATTGCACCTACTCAGGCTTATGCCGCTTCCTCTACCCAAGCTGCGCTAGCTGTTGAAAATCTCAGCGAGGCAATGCCGTTGATACTAGCAGACCGTTTTGAGCGTCCTGCGTTAAATGGGTCAACTCAGCAGATTCTCAATCGAATCGAGAACCGTACTGATCGACTTCGTGATTCTCTGGACTCTACCCTCGATGACAGCCGTTTGAATGGCTCTAATCGGGAAGATAACATCAACCAGTTTGTCAGAGACTTTGAAGAAGCAACAAAAGGTCTACGCGATCGCTTCGACAGAGGTCAAAGAATCTCAGACAATGTTCAAGAAGTACTCAATCAGGCATCAAGAATCGACAATTTCATACGTCGCCAACGTCTAAACACTAGTGTTGAACGCGAGTGGGTGAGTCTGCGCCAAGATCTGAATGAATTAGCACGTCTATCTAACGTAGCTAGAAGATTCTAGCCATAAAGTAGCGATATACAAGTAACTCCGCCGTTTTATCTTTGGCGCTTTGCATCATCAGTTGGCTGATTAGTCTTCAAGACGACGGCAAAGGGAAGAACACGTTCAATACACCTGCTACGCACGACTACTCAACTGTACACGTCGCAGTTGTAAAACCTCAGCATACAGAGCTTCGAGCTGGGTGATATTGTCACTAAGGGTGTAGCGCTCTAAAACCCGCGCCCTTGCCTTTTGTCCTAGTAACGCTGTCCACTCCGGGTGATCACGAAACTGAGGCAAAAGAGTGTGTAGTTGGGAGGTTACCCGATGAGTATTGAGAACGACACCTGCGCCATTCTCCAAAACTTCCCCATCTGCACCCGCATCGGTTGCGACACAAGCAACGCCACAAGCCATCGCTTCTAGTAAGGATAGGGACAGTCCTTCCAAAAGAGATGGCAAAATAAACACATCTGCTGCCCGCAGAATGTCGATTCGCCGCTGTTCATCTGCAACAAATCCCAGCCAAATGATGCCGTGTTCTTCTCCATAAAAGGGCATCAAAGAAGCCCAGAGTGAGCCGTTACCCACAATCACTAGCTGGCTAGATTCGCCAAGTTCACATTGCTTCCAAGCTTTGAGTAGTGCCTCGACATTTTTCTCGGTAGAAATTCGACCTTGGTAAACAAACAAGCGTTGAGCTTTCAGTTGTGACTTGAAGTTGGATGAACCCGGAGAATATTTTTGGACATCAACTCCATTCGGGATAACAGCCAGCTTCTGGGAGGGTACACCTAAGCGCACGAGGAAATTCCGCTGAAGCTGAGAAAAGATAATTACCCGGTCATAGTGCGCTAGAAATGGCGCATAGAGTTGATAGGTGAAAAGTTGCGTTCCTGACTTGAGGTTTCGCCGCTTACCATCAAAAGGTGGATGAAAGGTAGCGACGAGCGGGATATTGAGTTCCTCGCAGATTTCTGGGAGTAGGAAGTCTAAAGGAGACAACGTCAGAGAGGCATGAACGAGATCAGGTCGCAGCTGCTTGAGCGATCGCGTTAACACCTTACTCGCTTTGAGCGTGGGTATGGTGTAAACCTGAGACTTGTAGATGAAAGGCAGCGACACTTCCTGACAGCCAGACCAAGTACGATCGTCGGCTTCTTCCTGGGCAAAGTGAAGGAAACTGACTTGGTGACCCCGGTCTAGTAGTGCATTAGTAACCTCTCGACCGTAAGTTACGTTGCCACAAAATGGTGTTTTTTTTCCGATCCAGGCGATATGCATTCAGATTGTTTATCGAGTCTCTATTTGTCAGCGTTGGGTGACATAGATGATCCTGTACGGGAAATATACCAGTTTAAGACGCCTCCAGCGACTACAAGTGTCGCTAAACCTAAAAATACTGTCTCCAACCCCAGTAAAGTCTCGGCAAAACCTGCTAAAGCTAACGGTAAGCTCAAGGCAATATTGATTGCATTGTTTTGTAAACCAAACACCTTTCCTCGCATCTCTGGCGGTGTTTCTCCCTGAATCGTCGTCTGCATCGGAATACCGACCAACGCCGCAAAACCCCCCAAAAGCGTCGTCATTAGTAACGTGAGCCAGAGATGATGGGTAAATACGGACACCCCGATAAGCGATGCAGCCATACCCACAGAACCATATAGGCTGAGTTTGGTATGGGAAACCTGTTGACCCCGGTGTCCCAGAATGGCGGCACCACAAGCCATACCAACGCCACCAGCGGCTAATAAAAAGCCAAACTGAGACGTCTTGATACCGGGGAGGGTTTCCGCCAAGCGCACGGCTAAAACAGCTAAAGCGGCAAAGACGGAAAACAGAATCACCAGTTGCACTAAAGCATTGCGGACACGCCGATTGTGTTTGAGATAGCGTAGACCATCCCGGATGTCTGAAAAGACATGAGGCACCTCTCCTTCAGGCTCATCTCTGTTTTCACCTGTTTTCAGGAGTAGTAATAGTAAGCCTGCGATCGCATAAGAGCCACCTACCAATAATTCTTTCCCAAAATCCCACTCAAACCCTAGCCAACGCACCAGGCTATCGGTCAGTGCGAGGAGCGGGTCACCCACTGCAAAGCCGATAATCAACGATGCCATCATCGTTGTCGTATACAGCGAGTTCGCTGAAAGCAAGTTTTGATGCTTCACAATCAGTGGAATCACCGCCTGCTCTGCCGGAGCAAAAAACTGTGTTAGTGTGGACACCAAAAAAGTAATCCCCAGCAACACGTAGAAACCTACAGGCAAACTGTAGAGCGGTTTCCAGTCTTGAGTAATCCACAACAATATTGGCACTGCCAAGACTAGGATGCCTCGCAGGAGGTTGCTTACTACTAGCACAGCCTTTTTCGACCATCGGTCTACAAAAACCCCAGCCACTGAACCAAACAACACAGCCGGGATTGTAAACGCAATCATCAGTGCTGATACCCAGCCACTGATCGTTTGATTTGCGTCTTGAAAACGGCTGGCAATGATCGCAATCATTAGCACCAGATAAACCTTATCTGCCAGTTGAGAGAAGACCTGACCACTCCACAGCGTTAGGAAGTTACGGTTTTTTAGAACCGGAACAAATCCCCGTTTTAGTGGTTCGACAAGGGCTTCATCCGTGTCTGGTAGAAAACCCTTGGCTTGGGCAGGCGTTAGTTCGGCTTCAGGGGAGCTTGACTTCGCCATAGGATCGGATATTTTTTTAGAAGAATATGTTATTGCTCGTTCTGATTCAGATAATCGCATTCTCTCTCTTTTTGTAATAAATCAAACCCTGATCGAATTGACCTTAAACCGTTTTAATAGGTGGAACATTCAAAAGTCAGGGATAGATAAAGCATCGACTAACGTTGCTGAGCGAATTGCTCGACCGAAGTGATACTGGGCATAATCCCGTAAAACTCGCTCGACTTTCACCCAGGCTGTATCCATAGCATCAACAGTAAATAAACCTCCTTGTGGCAACAGAGTATTAAGCTGAGGCAATTGGGCTTCCGCTAGTTTTTGGAGCAGCGTCAACTCCAAGGCAGTGAGTTTCGCGTTCAGCCGTGGGGGAGGAGGTATCTGAACATCGATCGCATCGCTGGTAGTTGTCTGAGCGATTGTTCCTCCTCTGGCGAGAACTGGACGGGGCAAACTTTGGGCTACAGAGTTATTGTCTGCCAAACTGACAGCACCACCCGCATCGACACTAAAACCAACCCGCCAATCCGGAGAAGTAAAATCTGGCTTAAGCGAGTGCTGCGTCACACAACAAACTTGAACTTGAGGAGCGACACCCGCTAACGCTAGTAGGTGAAAGACTCCGTGGGATAAGTGCGCCAGTACCGAGGCTGTCTTCAACTTGTCAGTAGAAGGCTTGGGTAAGTACTCCAAACGCCGTAGATGTTCATTGAGCAAGGCGTAGAGTTCCTCCTGCGGTTGCTCGCTCAAGGCGTGACAGAGGACTAATTCTGCCAGATATTGACTTGCCGCCAACTTACTGAGATCTTTACTTAAGCCGGGATATGATTCTAGGGTTTCAGCTTGGGTAATTTTGTCGAGCGATCGCCCTTTGGCAACCAGCAGCTCATTAACGACAAACAAGCCACTTCTGCCTCCCAGTTTCGAGTTCTGCTTACGTGCGCCCGGTGCCACTACCCGAATCAGCCCAAACTCCCGTGTTAAGACTGTCACTAATCTGTCCGCTTCTCCCAGCGGCATACTTTTAAGATTGATTCCAGTGGCTTTGTAGGTTCGACTCATCACTGATTTTGGGTTTTACTTTTCCTCGCTTACTCAAAGAGGGATAGGCGAGTAGATTTTGAATTAAAGACCAAAGAATCAGTGACAGCCAGGTTAATACCAAACGTGCTAGCAATTCCTAGTTCTTTAGTTCAAAATCAAGAATGTTCCTCCTCGTCTCGCGACGTGAGCTGCCGAAGCAACTCTGGTCCGCGAGATGTGCCCAAGCGCGTTGCACCAGCAAGGACTAAATCATAGGCTTGTTCAATGGTGCGGATGCCTCCTGCTGCTTTGATGCCAACTTGTCCCTGTGTAACCTCTTTTAAGAGGCGAACGTCAGCAACTGTAGCACCTCCGTTCCAGCCGGTGTTGGTTTTGAGAAATTGTGCTCCTGCATCCATACATAGTTCCGCAGCAAGACGCTTTTGGGCATCTGTCAACAGAGCAGTTTCTAGTATCACTTTGACAGTTTGCTCGGTTTCCTCACAAATTTGGGCAATTTCCCGATACAGTTCGTTGGTTTTTCCAGCTTTTAAGCTACCTATGTGAATAACTACATCTAGCTCTGTTGCACCATTATCTGTAGCCTCTTGCGCTTCGTAGAGCTTCACGGCTGGTGTTGTTGCCCCTGTTGGAAAACCAATCACTGTACAAACTTTCGGTGCTTTACCGTAAAGCAGATCAGCCGCTTGTTTCACATAAACTGGGTACACACACACAGCGGCAAAGCCAAACCGCTCTGCCTCATAACAACACTTTTCGACTTGCTCTGCTGTTGCGGCTGGATCGAGCAGTGCATGATCGATCAACGGCGCAATATCTATATTCGGATAGTCTATAGCCATCCTTTTATCTGCCAGCGACTCCTTCTTCACTTTTATCAAATTATTAAGATATTAAGAAAAATTAAAGGCATTTTCTTAGAAATCGCTATGGGGAGATAGCCTCTTTGTCGCTCTAACTGAATAAAGAAAACCCACCCAATTCGTCTCCGTTGGCAAAGCCTTCTGGAGAAGGATTAGAGAGCGTATACTTTGCTAACGCTTGGATTACGAAGAGAGATGGAGGAGGGTGATGTTATGCTTGCTAAAAAGGCTTTAAGGATAAAACACAATGAAAACTCGTGGCTTTACAGTCATTGTGTATAAAGAAGAGGATATGTATATCGCTGAATGTCCAGAAGTTGGCACAGTTGATCAGGGGGAAACCATTGAGCAGGCGATCGCTGGTTTGAAAGAAGCTACACGGCTTTACTTAGAGGAATTTCCTTTACCTGCAACATCTCCAAGATATGTGACCAGCATTGAAGTTAGCTATACCTAGATTGCCACGAATCTCAAGTAGAGAAGCGATTCGGGCACTAGAATGTTTGGGTTTTGAGCAAGTTCGACAAACTGGTAGCCATGTTGTGATGAAGAGGAAAACCGCAGATGGCGAGATTGGATGTGTTGTCCCCGTGCATCGAGAACTGAAGATAGGTACACTAAGCGGTATTCTTAAGCAAGCGCAAGTTACTCCTGAAGAGTTCATCGAGAGCTTATAAGGTTTAACACTTCGTCAGACTGTGTGAAAACTAACAGATTAGGCGATCGCACTTGGTTTTTGTTATCCTCCTTGCTTTTTTCGTGAGGTACTATGAAGGCGGTATCTAGTAGAAGTAGATTCTGGGTATGACTCCGGCATCCAATGAACAACTAGGCATCATCCGTACAGAACGTGGACTGTCGATCGCAGGAACGCGCATCACCCTCTATGATGTGATGGATTACGTGACTGCTGAGTATCCACCTAAGTTTATTCGCGGTATGCTCAACTTGACAGATGAGCAAGTTAATGCTGCCTTGTTTTATATTGAGGCAAATCGTGCTGAAGTAGAAGCCGAGTATCAAACTGTTTTAAAGGAAGCAGAAGAAATACGGCAGTACTGGGAAGAACGCAATCGCGAACACTTTGCCCGGATTGCGGCAATGCCACCAAAGCCAGGTCGAGAGGCACTTTGGGCAAAGCTTCAAGCACAGAAAGCCAGACATGAATCGAAGGCATGATTTTCCTCATTGACCATAATCTTGAGGGACATGCACTGATTCTGTTGGGTAATATTGCTAATCAAGGCTGGCTTGAGTTACTACCGATCCGCTTTGTTACCTTCAAAGAGATGGAGTTGTCGATTGATAGCAGCGACCGCATGGTTTGGCGAATTGCTGAAGCAAACCAAATGATTTTGATGACGGCAAATCGGAGCATGAAAGGTGAGGAGTCATTAGAGCAAGTCCTTCGTGAAGAAAACACGCCCAATTCGCTCCCTGTTATTACGATTGGAAGTTTGGATCGATTGCTAGATGAACGAGATTACCGGAATCGCTGTGTCGATCGTCTCCTTGAGATTTTGCTTGATATTGAAAACTATATGGGAGTCGGTCGGCTGTTCATTCCATGAAGCGTTCTGGTTCTAGTTGATGATTGAGCGATCGCTTTTCTTTACGCTTCAATCTAGTGGTTGAGTGAATGCGCTAGCTCTTTCTCCTGCCGCTCCGTTGGCAAAGCCTTCTGGAGAAAGAGTAGAGCGTATATTTTGCTAACACCTGGATTCACGAAGATATCAGTTGAATTTGAGGATCGCGTAGGTAGTCTTGAGTCTGGGATTCAATTAAGCATCGGTTTTGAATAGTGAGTTCGTTTGTAGTAACCTCTCGCTTGAGCGCCTGAATGAAGCGTTCCGTGACATACTCCATAATCACGGGTTGTAGCGTTAAACCTGTGTCTGCGGTTTCAATAAGCGATCGCGCCTGAAGTGACTCCAATGCCTCTAGTAGCTCTCGCAGAGGTACTTTGGGCAGGATTTCTTCCTGTAATTTTGCGGGCATTACCGCTTCTCGGTTAATCACCAACCAGTACATAATTTGTTGTTGCAGGGCAGATAAGCGCTCGAACTGGCGATCGAGTAAGTCCCACAAATCGCTAAAAACATGGCTTCCTTGGGCTAAAAATCCCTGAATATTGCCGCCAAATAGCGTTTGAATCGTTGTTGCAGCAATCTTAATCGCAAGGGGGTTGCCACCAAAGTAATTAACAAGGGTTTGACTCTGGGATTTTGTAGCTTCTAAGCCTTTGGCGATGAGGATTTGCTGACCTTCTGCGCCTGCGAGTCCTTGCAGTTGTAGCGATCGCACGGGGAGTTTTTTTCCTTGCCGCAGGGCGAATCCGCCTGGTTTGTCTCGTCCGGTGATAATCAGGCAACTTTGGTGAGGTTCATCGCAGATGCGATCGAATAACTGGTGGTAGGCTTCATAACCCGGTTGGTACTGTCCACTGCGATTTCCGTCTTGCAAGATCGACTCAACGTTATCGAGGACTAACAAACAGCGTTTTGAGCGCAACTGTTTCATTAGGGTATCGATTGAGTTGTCGATTGTGACCTCTGAACCCACTAAAATGGGTAAAATTTCGCTGACGATGAGTTCTAAGAGCGGTGCTTGCTGTAAGCTGCGCCAAATCACACAGTCAAATTGGGATTGTAGTTGTTGAGCGAGTTTCACCGAGAGGGCAGTTTTGCCCATCCCGCCGAGTCCGAAGATTTCAATTGCACGGCAGCAGTCCTCAAGAATCCAGGTTTCTAGCGTTTGTAGTTCCCCTTGCCGACCGTAAAATCGGGAAACATCGGGCGCTTCTCCCCAATCTTGCCTATCTTGAATGATGGGTAATGTAGTTGCAGCTTGTTGCAACTGTTGGTAGCGACGCAAAACAGCTTGAAGATTGCGCTTCGAGACAGGTTCGCCAAGGGATTGGGTGAGCGATCGCCACAAGTGCGAACCGACTTGTTTGATGTAGTCGTATTCATAACCTGACTGCTCGGCAATCTCCCGGTAAGAGGTTCCCGTCCAAGTTTCCAGAAAGACTACCGATTGAACATCGTTGAGTCCTTGCCTCTGGTTGGCAGTGTGTAACAGAGTATCGACTAGGGTAAGCGCTTCTTGTTCCGTCATTGCTAGTTATTTTGAATGATGGTTAAATTTACCGGATTCTTCAGGTTGCCGCTCAGCGAATTTACAAAAGGTTTACATCCCCCAATAGTGGGATATTATTTTGGCGATTGTTGATAGTGAGTCTTTGTCCTCGGTTAGCAGGCTGTAAAAGCGTATCGGCTAAAGCGATCGCATCTTGTTCCGTCATTGCCAGCTATCTTGACCTGTTGTTGATTCATCTGCATATTTGCTGGGTATTACGCGAAAGTTGCAAAAAGTTTACAAAAATAACTCACTTTTTCTCACCGACAGTGCGATCAGGCGTGGGTTATTCCTTATGTCATGCAGGAATATAAATTTTTCCTTGAAACCAAAAAAGGATATAGAAAATGACCTTTGGAGTTCCCACGTCAACAACGACCGTAACAGCAACAGGCAACAATAACATTGATGGTTTACTGATTGGGACTAGGTGGACATCTACCTCAGTGAGCTTTAGCTTCACTGACAGCATCAATGACTATGAGTCTGGTTATGCAAACCGTGCGACTCATGCAGCTAGCTTCCAAACGCTAAACGAAACTCAGCGAGCTGCTGCGCGGAGATGGATAGGGACAGGGGGGGAGTTCTACAATGTCTCCTTACTCAGCCCGTTTGAACTGACTGGTGCCAGCGATCGCGATGCAACGATCCGCATGGCAGAGTCTAACGACCCAGGCACAGCCTACGCCTATTACCCTAATGGCTCTTCTGTTGAAGGGGGCGATGTATGGTTTAACCCGCGTGACTACAACAGCCCGACCATCGGTAACTATGCCTATCTCACCTTTGGGCATGAGTTTGGTCATGCACTGGGTCTGAAGCACCCTCATGAGACTGGTGGTGTTCGCAACGTCGCTATGAACTCCGACCGCGACTCAATGGAGTTCTCGATTATGAGCTACCGGTCATATGTGGGTGCCTCGACCACCGGCGGATACACTAACGAGTATGGGGGATATGCACAATCGCTGATGATGTACGACATCGCTGCGATTCAGCATATGTACGGTGCGTGGTTTGGCTACAACTCCACCAACACCACTTACACCTTCTCCACCACCACGGGGGAGATGTTTGTCAATGGCGTCGGACAAGGTACACCGGCTGCCAACCGCATCTTCCGCACAATCTGGGATGGTAACGGGATCGACACCTACGACTTCTCGAACTACACCACTAATCAATCAATTGACCTGACACCAGGCGGTTGGTCTGACCTGGATGCTAGTGGTAACTTCCAAAACGCCAATCTTGGCAACGGCAATTATGCTCGTGGTCATGTGTTCAACGCGCTTCAGTACAATGGCGATGTTCGCTCGTTGATCGAAAACGCCAACGGTGGTTCGGGGAACGACACAATTGTCGGCAACAGCGCTAACAACGTCCTGAATGGCAATGGCGGCAATGACACCCTCAACGGCGGTGATGGCAATGACACCCTCAACGGCGGCGATGGCAATGATACCATCAGCGGTGGTGGAGGCGATGATTACATGAATGGTGGTGCTGGTATCGACACCGTCAATTACACACACTGGAGTGGTGGAGGCACTTACAATCTCGCAACTGGAGTTGCATCCTTCCCAGGCTTCTATGACGAGGAGATTCTCAACTTTGAGAACATCCTTACCGGAGGCGGGAATGACACAGTGATTGGCAGTAGTGCTAATAATACTCTCAACGCTGGTGCTGGCAACGACAACATTAACGGTGGGGATGGCATTGACACAATTTACGGCGGTGCCGGAAATGATACCGTTGATGGTGGGAATGGCAATGACCTCATCTATCTTGGCGACGGCGACGACTACGTCAACATCATTTCCGGAGGCAACGACACCTTCTACGGCGGCAATGGCAATGACTTCATTTATGGGTATACCGGCAACGAAACCTACTACGGCGAGGCTGGCAATGACACTCTGTGGGGGTCTTCCGGCAACGATACGATTAACGGTGGCGCTGGTGCAGATTCTCTGGATGGAGGTGCAAATACTGATACTCTTTCCTACGTCGGCTCTACGGCAGGAGTGAGTGTCAACCTCGCCACGAATACAGTGAGTGGTGGTGATGCCATCGGTGACACTATTGTCAACTTTGAAAATGTGACGGGTTCGAGTTTTAACGATACTCTCACTGGCAGTAGCGGTAACAATATCCTCGATGGTGGGGTGGGAAATGACACCATCAACGGTGGGGATGGCATTGACACAATTTACGGCGGTGCCGGAAATGATACCGTTGATGGTGGGAATGGCGATGACCGAATCTACCTTGGTGACGGCGACGACTACCTCAACATCACCTCCTTGGGCAACGACACCTTCTACGGCGGCAATGGCAATGACTTCATTTATGGGTACACCGGCAACGAAACTTACTACGGCGAAGCCGGCAATGACACTCTGCTAGGCTATTCTGGTAACGACATCCTGATTGGCGGAGCGGGGAAAGATACCTTAACTGGTGGGAGTGGCATTGATAAATTCACCTACACAGCTCTGAGCGATTCCTTGTTAGCCAATTATGATGTCATTACTGACTACACTAGTGGTGAGCAAATTGATGCTCCTAGTTCTATCTTTGCAGCAACGCTCACTACCTTTATTGGTACCGCAGCTAGTTTGAGTGCAGCTGCTATCTCTGGTGTACTGACTAGTGGTGTGTTTGGAGGCAATAGTGCTAGAGCATTTACCGTTACTGGTCAAAGCGGAACGTTCATCGCTCTCAATGACGCAGTATCTGGCTTTAATTCTACAACTGACTCGATCATTTTCCTCCAGAATTTTACGATTGGAGCGGCTTCCCCTGTTTCTATTGTCTAGAGGAGGTTAATCGTCGATAGACATTACAAAAATAATTTAGGGTGGGCATTGCTCACCCTACACCTATGTCTTAATTGCGAGTCTCATCCCCTCCTGGACTAACTACTTAATCAATAAAAATTAATGAGCGCATTTAGAAGAAAAATACTTCATCAATAGGGCTATTGCTTTCGCAATCTTGATAACTTCATTTTGAGAGGCTTGTTAGCTTAAGAGGGTTGAATTGAATCAGTAAAATAGGTAGGGGAAAGTCGGAGGTTTGACAATGAATAGATATTTTAAAAAGTACTACATTATATTTTTTTTTAGTACAGCTTTTATATTTACTTTACTAGCTGTTTCAAAACCGTTTGCTCAAGAAAGAGTTCAACACCCAAACGACGAACCTAAAATGACTTATCAACAAGAATTTCAGCCCAACGATCAGATATCTTCAAAGTTTTCCAGCAAGGAACATCAGATAATTCATCTGGATGCAAAAGAATTTCATTTTGAAACCCATGTGGACTTTCCCTCTTCAGTCCAGACAAATCCAGATAACTATGCAGAGTCTATTACTCACGACAATAACGGCGCTCTCGATATTACTCTGATCAATCAGGGTAATACTATCAAATATCTTTTGCAAGTTTCCAGCATACCTGAGCAGCAATGTCAATCAGACACGATTAGAGCATGTCAACAGGGGGCAGCCGCACCTGCCAGAGGCAATGTTGCGGAAATTCAAATTGCGCTGCCAGGAAGTAAATTAATTCCAGGAACCTATACCTTTGGAGAAGCTGGCTCAACACCCATAGAAGATGTAATTACTTACTCACGCCAATTGTACTCAGACCCTTCTCATGGCAAGTTAGGATGCCAGGTATGGGGCGCGGGGGCGCTCAATGTTAAAAGGGCTGTATATGATGTGAATGGCAAGCTAGAATATCTCGAAGCAAGCTTGTTCCGAGCGTGTGATCAAACAGCACCTTTCCCACCTACACTACCAGAGGATAATCTGCCGCAGGTTGAAGTAGAAAACATAGAAAAATACACATACCATGCTTCTTGGCGTGGTCACATGAAAGTTGCGGGAGAAGCTATAAGGTAGGTTAAACCTAATTGATTATAACCTCAGGCAAATATTTGGGCATTGGAATAAAAAAAGGGAGCAACGGAATCGGGATTTGCCGTAGTGCGTATGCCCCTATTGGATGATTTGAGTTAATTGGCACTTGGAACAGTACATTGAGCCGTCTGTAATGATTAAAGTTCTTAGCTTGCTAGGTTACCATTACTATGCATTACTACCAATATCTCCTAGCAGATACTATCTCTCTATTGCACAGAAGTCTTTTTCTGTTCTCCTGCTGGCTCAAAAGCCGTGTATTTTCCACCTAATGCTTCGACAATGGTGTGTGTATTCGTTACAAGCATTTTGACATAGGTATCCGCTTCACCGCCTGGTGCGCCGATTGAATCAGAGTAGAGTTCTCGCGACGCTAACTTGACTCCAGCTTCCTCAGCCACAGTTTTAATCAACGCTGGATTAATCGTTGTTTCTGCAAAAATGCTTTTGACCCCAGTTTGTCTGACTGAGTCCGACAAGCTTTTCACTGTCTGGGCACTGGGTTGTTCTTCTGTGCTGATGCCAATTAGGGTACCTGCTACTGGTATACCGTAAGCGCGGGAATAGTATTGAAACGCATCGTGGGTTGTGATTAGCTTGCGCTGATTCTGTGGAATTGTTTGGATCTGTTGGCTAATCCAGGTATCGAGTTGCTTTAATTCATTGGTAAGTTGCGCTGCGTTGTCTGTAAATTCTTGTTTGTCTTCGGGTGAAAGTGCAATGAGTTGGTCACGAATCGCATTGACCATTGCGATCGCATTTTTCGCATTACCCCAAACATGAGGGTCAGGCTCTTTTCTCCCTTTGTAATTAAAATCTAAAGGCTGCACAACTTCCCCAACGGCAAACTTCTTGGCATTAGCCCCTGCTGAGTTCATCAACTTAATTAGCCCTGGCTCCAGATTGTAGCCGTTGTAGAGAATCAAATCGGCTTTCTCCAAGGCAATACTATCGGCTGGTACTGGCTCGTAAACGTGAGGGTCAGCTCCTGGTTTTAAGATACCTGTGAGTTCAATCTCGTCTCCTCCTACTTGTTCTGTCCAGTCGGTAATCATTGTGCTGGTAGACACAACCTTCGGCTTATCGTCATCACTAGAAGTGTTCTGGTCGGTAGATGTTGAATTGCACCCACTCATCCAAAGGGCGAAGATTAGCCCAACTGCCAACCATCCGTATTTTCTGCCTGGGGATTGAGTTACTACTTTCATACAATTGATACATTTATTTTCATATTCCTTTCATTTTTTACAGTAAGCTACTTTCATATTTCTTTCATATTCTTTTTTCTGGAAAAGCTCCACCATGGAAACTGCCACTTTCCGTACAGTCAGTTCAACCAAGTAGAGATGAGCAACAGGTAGATAACTAGGGGTTACAGATGGAAAGCGTTACAGTTCAGCAATTGGGTGTGCAGTACCGCATGGTAGAGGCTCTGAAGGATGTCAACTGCGATATCAAACCAGGGCGACTCACAGGAATTATTGGTCCCAATGGTGCAGGAAAAAGTACCCTGATTAAAGCCATGCTGGGGTTAGTTCCGACAACTGGTGGAACGGCGATGTACAAGGGGAAACCCTTGATGGAGCAGTTGGAGAAGGTGGCGTATGTGCCACAGCGATCGCAAATTGACTGGACTTATCCTGCAACAGTGTGGGATGTGGTGCTGATGGGTCGAGTGCGGAAAACTGGCTGGTTTCGTCGCTATTCAATGGTGTCAAGGCATTTAGCGGCAGAGGCTTTAGATCGCGTTGGCATGAGTGATTATCGCAATCGCCCTATTGGACAACTATCGGGAGGACAGCAACAGCGAGTCTTTTTGGCTAGGGCACTGACTGAAGAAGCTGAGATTTTCTGCTTTGATGAGCCTTTAGTAGGGATTGATAAAAAAACTGAAGCCGTAATTTTTGATATCTTCCACGAACTTGCCAACGCTGGCAAAACCCTAATGGTTGTAAACCACGATTTGGGACAGGCAATTACTAATTTTGACGACTTGATTCTGCTGAATCGAGAAATAATTGCCAGTGGTTCCCGCAAGCAGGTGCTGAGTGCGGATAACCTGCAACGCGCCTATGGGGGTCAAGTTGTGTTCTTCTCTGAAGAAGCAGCAGCTTAAATGGTTATTGACAAACAACAAATAACCAACCACAAATAACAAACATATGCTAGAAGCGTTGATTGAACCGCTGCAATACGGCTTTATGCAGCGATCTCTTATGACTGCTGTTTTAGTTGGCATTGTTTGCGCTACGGTAGGCAGTTACTTGATGGTGCAGCGGCTTGCTTTGTTGGGAGATGCGATTAGCCATTCTGTCTTGCCGGGTTTAGCGATCGCGTTTATTGTAGGTGCTGATATTTTTGTCGGGGCGTTCATTGCTGGCATTATTAGCACAATGGTGATTGCTTGGATACGGACGCGATCGCAAATTAAAGAAGATGCAGCAATGGGCATTGTCTTTTCTGCCTTTTTTGCACTGGGTATTACCTTAATTACTATTGTTCAGAAAGACAATAAAATAGACCTTAATCACTTCCTTTTTGGCAATATTTTGAGTGTTAGTAATGAAGAAGTGATCAATACAGCGATTATTACTTTAATTGTCCTCTCAATTGTCGTGCTGCTGTACAAAGAATTGATGTTTTATACCTTTGACCCAGTTGGGGCAAAAGCGGCTGGACTCCCAACCAACTTGCTTGACTTTGGTCTAATGATTTTGATTGCTCTAACTATTGTTGCCAGTCTCAAAGCCGTTGGTGTAATCCTAGTTCTTGCTATGCTAATTACTCCCGGAGCAACGGCTTACTTATTGGTCACGCGACTGCAACAAATGATGATTTTAGGGTCTGCAATTGGTGTTATGGCTAGCATTAGCGGGATGTACCTGAGCTATTTTTTCAATCTGCCATCTGGTCCCGCAATTGTGTTAGTTGCTTTCAGTTTTTTTATGCTGGCGTTTTTGTTTAGCCCTAGTCAAGGGATTTTGACTAATCCTCGTTCTAATTCGGGGCAGTCACAGATTTGGCGAGAGATTAAGAGTTTGCTGCGTTGAAGATTTCAGATTGAGCGACAATGAAAAACAAACCCTTACTGTTAAACAGGTAGAACACAACATGACTCAGCTATCTTCTAACCGTACTGCTCGTTTAGGCAGGGTATTTCCCGAACGCCAACTATCACCCGAAGAGAAAGCCAGACGCAAAGCTGAAGATGAAGCATTTTATCAGCGTTGTCGCCTGATTTTTGATCGAGTTCAACCTGAGCTAATTGAGGAATACTACGACTGGTTTATCATTATCGAACCGGACAGCGGAGATTATTTCATCGATCTAGATGAAAAAGTTGCAAGGGCAAATGCGCGTGAGAAACATCCTGATAAGAAGCGACTTATCATGCGCCTCAATGAAACTGGAACTTGCGGCAGAATATGATTTCAGGAGAGTTCAGTGATAGGGGGGAGTTAATCTTTGAGATTGGATTAATTGCTGCTGATGGTGATGTTATCCCAGTCAAGGCGCTCTTAGATACAGGCTTCACGGGTTGGTTGGCAATTGACAACCAAGACGCTGAGAGTCTAGGGTGGCTACTTGATAGCGATCAACGGGATATGCAAACGGCACGGGGAGAAGCACGGTTTAATCTTTATGAGGGAACTATGCTTCTGGATGGACAGGAATTCACAATTGAAGTCCTAGGTAGCAATGAACTGGAAAACATTCTCTTGGGTGTACGTTGGTTGCAAACCAAGCGGTTAGTAGCAGATTTTCCAGCAGGAGTGTTAACGCTGGGGTAAGAGCGAGGAACTGCGCCCCCGCTTCGCTAAGGCAGTTGGTTTAAAGATAAATCCATGCTTAAACAACCCTGGCTAGAAATAGCCGAATATGCTTCCCTAGCTAGTTCCGCATTAGGAATCATTGCAGCAGCTACGTCAAGTCAGATGATGTATGCAGCAGTGCCTCTGACGCTGGCTCTTTCGCTGAATCTGGTTAATCGAAAACGAGCCTACCAACAGACACGGCAGTACATAACAAACGCGATCGCTGATGTGCATCAAGTCATTCAATCCCTACATCAGCAAGTTCAGACGCTGCCAACTCAAGCCATAGATCTCACAGAGGTAGAAGCAGATATTGTCGCTCTCAAAGCACAGCTACAAGCTCTTGAGTGCGCGGACACGGTGCAAATTTATCATAACAATGAATCTCAGTTAGCTTCAACCAATGATTCCAAAGAAATACCCCAGCAAGAAATTGGGAGTGACAATATAGCGCTAGGTAGCTTGACCAAAATTTTAGTAATTGGCGTTTGCAGGGAAGGTTGCGAAGCAGTTAACCGCATTATCGAGGCTGAGGTAACTGGCATCGAATTTTTGCAGGTTGACACTGATGCTAATGCATTAACTCAATCCTCATCTGCTGCAAAACAATTGCCAATTGGACAAAGGTTGATGCGAGGGCTTGGTGCAGGTGGGAATCCAGCGATTGGACAGAAGGCGGCTGAGGAATCTCGCGAGGAAATTGCTAAGGCAATAGGATACACTGATGTCGTTTTTATTGTTGCCAGGATGGGAGGCGGCACTGGCACAGGCGCGGCACCGATTATTGCTGAAGTGGCAAAAGAAATGGGAGCCTTAACTATCGGTGTTGTCAGCCGTCCCTTTACCCATGAAGGACGCAGACGCAGCTCTCAAGCCGAGGAAGGTATTGCCGCTTTGGAAAGCCGAGTGGATACGCTTGTGGTTATACCTCTTAACAAGCTTTTGTCAGTAATTTCTGAACAGACACCGCCTCAAGAAGCCTTTAGAGTTGCCGATGATGCTCTGCGTCAAGCAGTGCAAGGAATTTCCGATATTATTAGTAATCCTGGTTTATTTAGTCTTGATTTTTCCCATGTCCGAGGTGTGATGGCAGATGCAGGCTCAGTAATGATGGGCATAGGTGTCGGTTCCGGAAAGTCGAGAGCCAGAGAAGCAGCAATGGCGGCAATTTCTTCTCCCTTGCTTGAGTATTCTGTTGAAGGAGCTAAAGGTGTCATCATTAAGCTCACCTCTGGTAGTGATTTAACCTATGGTGAAGTTAATGCCGCCGTGGAAACGATATCTGAGGTTGTCGATCCTAGTGCCAACATCATTTTTGACATAGTGGTTGATGACAAAATGGGAGATGAGGTCAGAATCACGGTCATTGCCACCGGATATAGCAGGAATGTTCCTGATGCCAGAGAGGTTCCTTACCAACAAAGACGTGTTCCTTACATAGGATCGATTCCTAAGACCAGATTTGATGACAGCTCTCAGTAACAGGCGAACGATGGGATAGTTTCTGTAAGAGTTATAGCAGCTCTTCATTCGTAGTAGGATTGTCTAATTAAGGAAGAGTTAATGGTTGAAATTAGTTTAGTTTTTATTGATAGATCTAAGTCTGCATGATTGCATTTTTGACTTTAATGTGAAGGCGATCGCACTAATCTATCCATAAGTCACTAACTTAAATTTGAGTGCAATAACTCTCTGGCCTAGCTTGACTCACTTCAAACAGTTGCATATTGCATTCTTTTCCCTGATTAGAGCTTTCTACTGTTGAAGTATGAACAGTTGAGGTAAAAAAATCAATATGTTACTTACACGTCAACAAGCCAAAGCGCAAAAACGAAATGCTAAAAGGCTAGGTCAGTTACTCCAAGATGCTAGAAAGGAACTAGAGCAAAGCCTTGGTGTTATTGAATGTACCGCTATTGACCAAGGCACTTGGGGAAGAACAGATGTTTCTTATTCTCAGGAGGCACATTCGGTTATTGGGCAAATTTTAGCGATCGCGAATTCCTGGCACCAGTTCAACCACTTTGAAATTGATGAGAAACTATCCCAGCTTGAGAAACAATTTTACCAAGACTAGTAATTCTTACTCTTCTCTACTAGGCTGAGACACCAAAGACCAGCCTAAGCGGGTTGGTTGTTCGTAAATTCGTTTAAGCGTATTGATGTCCCTAACAGAAATCTGGGGCGGATTGCGTACTTGAGAAAAGTACATCGTGTCGGTTTCTAGCGGACTATGACCCCAAATGCCCAAAGCATGACCGAGTTCATGGCGGGCAGTTGCAAGGGTATATTCAACAGTCTGGTCAGGACTGAGTTGGATAGTAAATCGTTGGGATAAAACTGGTTCAGACTGAGTTGCATTCAGTTGGGGTATCTGATGCGAAGCGGTTCCCTGACTTTCTCCTGTGTCAGCTTCTATGTTTCTATCCACTGCGGTACTCAGGTAAAACTCGTAGTTAGTTTCAGCAGAACGAGCGCGAGGCAGATTAAATTGTCCAGTTTCGCGGTTTAAGGAAGCTTGTAGAGGAGGACGCGATCGCAAAATTGAAATATCCGCCCCCTCTGGTTGGGCAATCACTTCTAAAGGCAAATAGACACCCCATTCCTGTACAGCCTGTAATACTGCCTCAACCCAATTGTCGAACCTTTGGATACTGGGGGATGCTTCAGCTTGGTCTAGTGGTCGCGCCACATAAACCTTGACGGGAAACCGAAACCAAACCAAATAGCCTACTGGAGTCAGCTTGACATCAGAAAAGTAGTCACCTGCACCAGTAGTATATTGCCACTGCACTAGTGTTGAAGGTAAAGGGTGAGCCTGAGGAACTGGTAAAGAAGACGAGGATAACTCAGCAGCTACTAGGAAGTCATTTAATTTGGGAGGTGCGCTTTGGGATGTCAGATTACCCTCAGGGATAAATCCAGGGGTTTGCAATTGAGCATCCACTTGTAACGAAGTAAAAATGACCAACACAGTGGAAGCGATCGCCGTCCCAATCAAAATGAGGCATCTCCAGTTGCTGTTCTGGCGACACCTCAGCTTTAATGCAGTACGTTCTCTTCTCCTCAATTTTTCCCCTACTTACACTCCCTTTGCTATGAGTGTCTTTGGGATGTATGTGTTAGAGGTTATTTAACTCAAAGCCTTGGCTTGCTACTGATTCAACCATCCTGCACTCAAAACTACCGTCAACCCCATAAAAATAACAGCAAGCGCCCAGGTAACTCGGTTCAGGGCTGTTTCTGCACTTTTCGTACTTGTAAACAGTTGCGCCTGTCCACCGATCCCCCCAATTCCATCGCCCTTAGGACTATGCAGCAATACCAAAATAACCAAACCCAAGGCAGACACTGCCCAAACAATTTTTAGAACGTTATCAATCGTCATGACGAAAACTCTGAGGGAAAATTAAGAGTGGTTAACAAGTAGCGTTTAGCTTAATTCACTCGTGAAATGACACGAAAGGTGTGCCTAGTCCAAAAGTGAAAATCTCGATAATAGCTAAATGCTAGCAGCTAACCACTCCCTTTCGTTAGAGAGAGACGCGCACGGGTGTTCGATTCGCCCGGACTTCAAACTCAGTGGGTTGAAGAAGCGATCGCCCAGTCATCTCGATTGGCTGCGACAGTCTTAAGATTTCTAGAATCGTCGGTGCGAGATCCGCCAGACATCCGTCGCTGCGTAGAACAACATCCGTACCATGTCCAGGGATTTTCAATCCTTCCCCTTCCACCAAAATAAAAGGTACAGGATTAGTTGTGTGAGCTGTCCAAGGGCGACCTTCCTCATCGAACATATATTCAGCATTGCCATGGTCAGCCGTAATCAAAGCCGTACCACCAGCTTTGTTAATGCTTTCGATTAGCCGTCCCATACATCGATCTACAGTTTCAACCGCTTGGACACAAGCCTCCATGTTCCCCGTGTGACCCACCATATCGGTATTGGCGTAATTGATCACAATTAGAGAGTAAATGCGCTTTTCAATCGCAGCGATTACGACATCCGTTACTGCTACGGCTGACATGGCAGGTGCCCGATCATACGTGGCTACCATCGGACTTTGCACGAGTTCCCGATCTTCGCCATCAAAGGGCAGTTCTAAACCACCATTGAAAAAGTATGTTACGTGGGCGTATTTCTCGGTTTCAGCGGTACGAAATTGGAGTAAACCGTTCCTCGCAATCACTTCCCCCAGAATGTTATCCAAGTTCTGAGGCTCAAACGCTACTAAGACAGGGAATGATGGTTCGTACTGAGTAAAGGTTGCAAACGTTAGAGGTTGAATTTGAACCCGATCAAAACCCTTAAACGCTGGGTCAACCAAAGCTTGTGTTAGCTGCCGTGCGCGATCAGGGCGGAAGTTAAAGAAGATCACACCATCTCCCGGTTCTACAGCCCCAGGAGCAATTCGCGTTGGCTGGACAAACTCGTCTGTGATATCTGACTCATAGGATGCCTTTAAGACCTCAATGACTGCACGACCGTCCCCAGAACCATCCTGAGTCATGACATCATAGGCTTGCTTGACGCGATCCCAGCGTTTATCTCGATCCATCGCATAGTAGCGACCACTAAGAGTGGTAATGCGCCCAACACCAATCTGATCAATGTGATCCTGAATCTTTTGAATCGCCTCTACACCATCAGTCGGTCGAGTATCACGACCATCTGTAATCGCGTGAATACAGACATCTGACAACCCTTGGGACTTGGCAAAATCTAGTAAGCCAAGCAGATGATCGAGATGAGAATGTACCCCACCTTCAGAACATAAGCCTACTAGGTGAAGCTTACTAGCTCGACCCTTAACTTCTTGGCATACTTGCACCAGCGCTGTATTTTCTCTTATTGTGCCGTCTTCTACAGCATCGGAGATACGAACTAGTTCTTGTGGTACCACGCGCCCCGCACCAATGTTTAGGTGACCCACTTCTGAGTTACCCATTTGACCTTCTGGTAGCCCCACATCTTTCCCAGAAGTCCGGATTAATGTACTAGGGTAAGCAGCCCAAAGGCTGTCCATTACGGGTGTCTCGGCAGCGGCAAGGGCATTTCCTTCAGTTGCCTCGCGGTAGCCCCAGCCGTCCAAGATGACTAGCACCACGGGAGAGACAGGTGCTTGCGCCATAGTATTGCCCTTTATTCATAGATGAATTTCACCGCAATGATATACCATCAGAGCCGATATTCACTGCTGATTTTGCTTTTCCTTTGAGTTTCTAACTTTAGGCAGAAAACAAAGCCTGAAACGCACTCGTTGTAAAGCTTTGCATTTCTATGCTCCTGAGCATCATTCGCTATATGTTGACAATATTCTCAATTAATGCACTTGAGAGGCTGAAATAACTTCATCAACTCTTTTATTCTCTATTTAATCTTTACTAGATATTGTCCCGATCGCGCACAGCCATATCCAGCTCACCATCAAATCCAACTGTTGGAAAAAGTTGCGCTTGGGACACATTGAAAGTTTCTCACCCTAGAATAGGCTCAAACCTAAGCAGGACAGGAAAAACGTTGATGAGACAAAAATGGCTGAAACTCAAGCGCATGAATGGTGGATTACAGAGATACTGGAAGCTTAGCGTAGTTAGTTACTTGGTATTAGGTGAGGCGATCGCTTTTTCTGGGAATTATGCTTGGGGTCAAATCGCCAGTGACAATACCTTGGGAAGTGAAAGTTCTTTAGTCACATCCCCAATACCCGGAGCTTTCCTAATTGAGGGTGGAGCAACTAGGGGGACAAATTTATTCCACAGTTTTAGTGAGTTTTCTGTACCCACCTTCGGTATTGCCTACTTCAACAATGCAGGCGAGATTCAAAACATCCTTAGCCGTGTAACAGGTGGTTCTATCTCTAGCATTGATGGTTTGATTGCTGCCAACGGTACTGCCAACCTGTTTCTACTCAATCCTAACGGCATTATTTTGAGTCCCAATGCATCGCTGAATATTGGCGGGTCTTTCGTTGGGAGTACAGCGAATAGCTTGAACTTTGCTGATGGTACCCAGTTTAGTGCCACTGGTTCCCAAACTACCCCCCTGCTGACCGTGACTGTTCCCCTTGGTTTGCAATACGGAGGTAATGCCGGAAGTATTCAGGTGCAAAATTCTACACTCCAAGTGCCCAATGGTGAAACATTAGCCCTTGTGGGTGGCAATGTGCAGATCAATGGCGCTTCTTTGCAAGCGGAGGCAGGTCGAGTTGAGTTGGGTGGAGTAGCAGGATCAGGAACAGTCGGGCTGAATCTGGATGACAACAACCTGCGTCTGAGTTTTCCCGATGGAGTAGCACTAGCCGATGTATCTTTGAGCAACGCTGCATCAGTCGATGCCAGTGGCAAGGGCGGTGGCAATATCCAGGTACGAGGGAATCGCATTACGCTCACTGATGAATCAGGAATTACGGCAGATACCGAAGGGAACGAGAACGGTGGCGGAATCCTTCTCCAAGCTTCGCAGGTGATAGTCCGGGATGGCTCATTCGTATTAGCTGGTACTTTTAGCACAGGTCAGGGGGGAAATTTGACGGTCAACGCCTCTGATTCTGTGGAAGTAAGCGGAACGACACTAGATGGTGAGGACTCCAGTATCTTGGGGACTGACACATATGGTGCTGGTGCGGCTGGCAACGTGGATATTAACACGCAGCAGTTGATTGTTCGGGATGGGGGACTAGTGTCATCGATTACGCGGGAGCAGGGCGCAGGGGGAAAGTTGACAGTCAACGCCTCTGATTCTGTGCAAGTGAGCGAAGGTGACTTAAAGACTACAACTTACGATGCTGGAGCCGCTGGCAACTTAACGATTAATACTGGACGGTTGATTATCCATGATGGGGCAGTGGTAGGAACGGGTACTTTTGACAAGGGTCAAGGAGGAACTTTAACAGTCACTGCCTCTGATTTTGTGGAACTGGTTGGAACATCAGCAGATGGGCTATTTCCCAGCAGCATATCGACTTCAACTCACAGTGTCGGAAATGCCGGAAACTTAACAATTGACACGGGACGTTTGATTGTACTGGATGGAGCGCGGGTATCAGCCTCTACTTTTGGTGAGGGGAAGGGTGGGATTTTAAGTGTTAGCGCCTCTGACTCTGTGGAAGTGAGTGGAACAGGCGATCGCTTTTTGAGCGGCTTGTTCACTAGAACTTTAGGTGACGGAGATGCTGGAGACTTGACAATTGACACGGGACGGTTGATTGTTCGCGATGGCGCACTGATAGCAGCTAGTAGTACTTTTGGTCAGGGAAATGCGGGAAACTTGAATGTCACCGCCTCTGAGTTTGTAGAATTGATTGGAACATCAGCAGATATCCGGTTTGCCAGTGGCTTATCAGTTGGGACTCAAGCTGAAGGAGATGCCGGGGACTTGACAATCACCACTGGGGTGTTGATTGTCCGCGATGGGGCACAGGTACAAGCTAGTACTTCTGGCAGTGGTCAAGGAGGCACTTTGACGGTGATTGCCTCTGACTTTGTAGAACTAAGCGGAACGACAGCAGATGGTCAGACTCCTAGCGGCTTGTTTTCTACAACTAAGGGTGATGTAGCTGCTGGAGAATTGACAATTGCTACTGGACGGCTGATTATCCGTGATGGGGCATCTGCATCGACTTCCACTTCGGGTTTAGGGGATGCAGGAGATTTGATAGTTAGTGCCTCAGAAGCTGTCGAAGTGCGTGGAACATCAGTTAATGGTAACCCTAGTGTCTTGTCTACTCAAGTCAATCCAGAATCAGCGGGAGATGGGGGGAACTTGACCATCCAAACTGGACGGCTAACTGTTGAGGGGGGGGCACAAGTCTCAGCTGCAACTTTGGGTGCGGGTCGTGGAGGAACATTGACAGTGAGCGCCTCGGACTTGGTAAAACTGATTGGAACATCAGCAAACGGTATTCCCAGTCGCTTGACTACTCAGACTGAAGGTGCTGAAGCGGCTGGAGACTTGAGGATTGATACTAGACAGTTGATTGTCCGCGATGGGGCACAGGTAGAAGCTGGTACTTTCGGTGAGGGGCGGGGAGGGACGTTGAGTGTGAACGCCTCTGAGTCTGTAGAAGTGATTGGTACCTCAGCAGATGGTCGGGTTCTCAGCGGATTGTTTGTTGAAACTGAAGGTGCTGGGGCTGGCGGAAACTTGAGAATTGACACAGGGAACATGATTGTTCGGGATGAAGCCTTGGTATCAGCTCAGACTTCTGGCATAGGACAAGGAGGAAATTTGAGCATTACCGCAGGAGAGCTGAATGTTGAGGATGGCGCTGCCATATCTGTGAATAGTATAGGAACAGGAAGGGCAGGAAACCTGGAAGTCACGTCTGACTCCGTTAGTTTGAACGAGGGATTCATCAGCGCTACGACTTTATCGGGTGACGGCGGGAATATTTCCCTGCAAGTGAAAGACTTACTACTGATGCGTCAGGGGAGTGAGATTTCTACCACGGCTGGTACTGCGCTAGCTGGTGGAGATGGTGGTGATATCACAATTGATGCTCAGTTCATCGTTGCTGTCCCTAAGGAAGGTAGCGACATCAGCGCCAATGCCTTCACAGGTCGAGGCGGTAATATCAACATCACGACTCAAGGGATTTATGGAACCCAATTCCGCCCGAAAGATACCCCTTTAAGTGATATCACTGCCAGTTCTCAATTTGGCATCAACGGTTTCGTGACAATCAATACACCCGATGTTGACCCCAGCCGAGGTTTATCCAATCTACCAACTGAAGTCGTTGATGCCTCCAATCAGATTGCCCAGAATTGTCCGTCTGGAGGAAAAGTCGCTCAAAATCAATTTATTATCACTGGGCGTGGTGGGTTGCCGGACAATCCTAACCAGATGCTTAACAGTGATGCTATTTGGACAGACTTGCGTCCAACTGTTCAAACCGCTGAAACTCACACCATTTCTCAAGAAAGCACATTGCCTACTAACTCCACGGTAAAAACGTTAGTGGAAGCGCAAGAATGGGTGATTAATGACAAAGGGCAGGTTGTTCTAACCAGTTCTACACCCACCGCCACCTCTTATGGTTCATGGCTTTCGCCAGCCGCTTGTCGTCGTTCCTAGTACAGATTTACATAAGTTCACTTAGCTCTTACGCTGCTAAAACCTGAGCTTTATAACTCCGCGTTGTGAAAGGTAGAGGGTAAGCTTAGCTGGAGAGAACCTCAACAAGTTATTGACGTTTGGTGGTAGATTTTTTGGCAGCTTTGGCGGCTTTCTTCGCGGCTTTCTCTGCTGCGATCGCTTCTTGTCTCGCTTGCTCTTTCTCCTCGGCAATCTTATCTAGGTAGTAATGGTAATCTCCCAAATAAGTACGGAATTCCCCATCTCGGATTTCAACAATTTTGTTGGCAACCTGGGAGATGAAATAGCGATCGTGGGAGACAATAATTACCGTGCCATCATAGTTCTGGATCGCTTCTTCCAGCATTTCTTTCGCTGGGATATCTAGGTGATTGGTTGGCTCATCCAAGATAAGTAAATTGGCAGGACGTAAGAGCATCTTAGCTAGAGCTAGACGCGCTTTTTCACCACCACTTAGGGACTCAACTTTTTTAAATACAGTCTCGCCGCTAAACAGGAAGCGCCCTAGTAGAGTGCGGACTTCCTCGTTTTTCCAGTCGGGTACTTCATCATGAATAGTTTGCATGACTGTTCGGCTCAAATCCAAGGCTTCTGCCTGATTCTGCTCGAAGTAGCCAGGGATGACTTGATGGTGTCCCACTTCAACTGTGCCTTCGGTAGGTTGCTCCATACCCATCATTAAGTGGAGGAGGGTGGATTTTCCAGCACCATTGGGACCTAGGAAGGCAATGCGATCGCCTCGTTCAATCAGCAAATCTGCTCCTAAAAACAGAATTTTCTCCCCGTAGGTATGCACTAAATCTTTAATTACCACCACCTCACGACCGCTACGAGGCGCGGGAGGGAAGCGGAAATGGAGGGTTCTTAATCCACCTGTTGGCGCTTCGATTCGTTCAATTTTGTCTAATTGCTTCTCACGGCTTTTGGCTTGGGTACTACGGGTGGCACTGGCTCGAAATCGCTCGACAAACGCTTGTTGCTTGTCCAGTTCTTTCTGCTGACGTTCATAAGCACTTAATTGTGCTTCCTGCGCTTCCGCTTTTTGTTGCAGATAGGCGGAGTAGTTACCTAAGTAAGTACTAGAGACACCACGTTCAGTTTCTACAATCTGAGTGCAGAGACGGTCAAGAAACTCCCGGTCATGCGAGACGATGACCATCGGGGTTTTTAACCCTTTGAGGTAAGTTTCTAGCCATTCGATGGTTTCTAAATCTAAATGGTTAGTTGGCTCGTCCAGCAGTAACAAATCGGGTTTTTGCAGCAGGATTTTGCCTAAACTCATCCGCATCTGCCAGCCACCACTAAAGGCGCTCACAAGGCGATCTCCATCTTCTGCCTCAAATCCCATTTCGGGTAGGATTTTCTCAATTTGTGACTCTAAGCCATAGCCATCCAAACCCTCAAACTGGCGCTGTAAGCGATCTAGCTTGTGAATGAGTTGGTCTAGTTTTTCTGGATCAGCCGTTTCCATGTCTCGCTGCACTTGTGCCAGCGAGTGCTGAACTTGGTTAGCTTCTTTAAAAACTGTCCAAAATTCTTCCCTAACGGTACGGGTGGGATCGACTTCAAATTCTTGAGTGAGGTAGGCGATGTGCAAACTCCCAGGACGAATCACCTCCCCAGCCGTCGGTTCAATCTCCCCCGCAATAATTTTGAGTTGCGTGGATTTGCCTGCACCATTGACCCCAACAAGACCAATGCGATCGCCTGGTTTGACTTCCCAGTTGACATCCTTGAGAACTTCGCCAGTCGGGTAAATTTTACTGATATGTTCGAGTCGCAGCATCAAAAGTCTCCAGGACAGGTGTAGGGGAGATGATAGCGATATACGAAGCTAGAGTCGCAGATTGCTTAATATCCGAGTTAATCGTAACAAAATTTAATTACGGATTGGGCGATCGGTCAGATTGAGTTGTTATGTCCATCACCTACAGTTTATTGATTTAGGTTGGTGCGCTTGTGAATCAAGAATGCGATCGCCAATTCTTAAAAACTTATTTTCACCCTTCCATCCGCAAATCACTAAGTAGGTAGACACAGATAAACGACGGTATGTCAACAAATGTTAAGAGACTAAAATCCTCTTCCCTTCTGCCTTCTGCCCTCTACCTTGCCTCAACAGTAAATATTAGTGCCGACCTACTTAGTATCAGGAAACTAGACATTAACTAGCTGATTCAACCAAAGGCATCTGCTCGGATGCATTCTGCGTTTGATTTGTATTAGCAGCGTCGTCTTCAAGAATCGGTTTGCGAGTATTTAGGTCAAATCGATAGCCATGGGGAAGGATATGAAGCTTAACGCCGCAGAGTGCCAAGTCCTCATCTTTCAAAATTTGACCAAGATTAGTATGGGTAATATCTGAGACATCAATAACAGTAACAGCACCTTCTCCAATCACTTCAAGCTGATTGTTGTTTACGACAATTGCTGTATTCTCGTCAATACCAAATCCTAAAACTACTGGCTGCTGTGCAACAGCTGAGAGTAAACGTCCTATCCGTCCACGCTGTGCGAAATGTTGATCGATTACCACACCGGGTAGAAAAGCCATTCCAGGCTCCATTTTCACGATTTCTACACGGGGATTGGTTTCACCGTCTCCTTCAACAATCATCATATCGGGCATCATTGCAGCACCTGCACTTGTCCCACCAATCACGATGCCTTCAGAAAACCGTTTGTGTAGAGCTTTATCAATATCCGTATCCTTGAGAACACTACTGATGCGAGCTTGATCACCACCTGTGAAAAAGACACCTGTTGCTTTTTCTATTGCTTCCAAGGCACTGGCATCAGTGGCATCTTCCCGATAAACGGTATCAACAATCCGAACATTCTCAACTCCCAGCCGCTCAAACACGCGGGTGTAGTTATCTCCCACTTCCCTCGGTAGTTCGGTTGCGACTGTCATTACAACGATTCGGGCTTGCAGTCCTCCGGAACGTCGAACAAACTCTCGAAGAATCGTACAATCTCCTTCCTTGTCTTCCGCACCACCAATAATTACCAACTGCCCACTGCTATCAGTTGCCATATTCCCCTCGATTCTCTGCTAATAACTCCTATTAAGCCGGACATCATCTGGTTGTTCACACAGCCAAACGGTAGATTTTTATACAGAAATTAATCAACTGGCAAAAAAAGCCCCCTTCCGGTTTGGTAAAATCAAACTACGGTGAAATCCGCTCAAAGTAGGAATTTGACTCGCTTCCAAGGCTTTGCCAGTAACTAAGTGGTTTGGCGAGTAGTCGCGTAAAATGAATCCTGTTGCGTGAGGGTGGATATAGCCACTGAATCGCTATGGGTTTTACGCCATATTCCATAAAATGAGATGATAGAAAACAAAAATTAAACTAATCGAAGAGAGGCACCTCTCTCTTCAGGCTGCGTTGTGTAGGTAAGGAGTTAAGTTGATGAAAAAGTTTGTTCGTTTCCTATCAGTCTTGTGCCTGTTAGTAGGCTGTCTAGGCTGGTTTGGAATGTCTCAGAGTGCCTTGGCTTCGCCCACACCTTTGGTGTACGGAGCTTCTTTAAGTAATGTTACTTCGCCATCATTGCCAATTTTGGTCGCTGAGCTGAATCTGCGTAACACGGCTGATGACAAGCTGGCTACTGAATTTGGCAAGAAAATTGACTTGAACAATACCAATGTTCGAGCCTTTCGTAAGTACCCTGGAATGTACCCCACCCTCGCTCGCAAAGTTGTGGACAATGCTCCCTACCAGTCAGTCGAGGATGTTCTGGAAATTCCAGGATTAAGCACTCGCCAAAAAGAACTACTCCAAGCCAACCTTGATAAGTTTGCGATCACAAAGGTTGATACAACGTTTGTAGAAGGTGGCGATCGCTACAACAACGGCATCTATTAAACGCCTAGGCGTTTAACACATAGTACCGTTCTTTCTTAAGCTTGTTTGTTAGTGTTCAAGAGCAACAGACTACAGAGCAACCGCTAAAACTAGAACCCTTGCAGACACCGCCACTTTAAAACTCGAAAAGTTGACAAGTTATTTACTCAACCCACCCCATCAAGGAGTGGGTTTTATTTATTAAAATTTATTAAATCCTTATCAGGAACTATATCAACGTTGACTCTGCTCCCGTCCGATTCTTCCCTTGAGCTAGATAGTCCTACCCAGTTTGACATCCTAGTAGTGGGTGCTGGTGCGGCTGGGCTTTATGCAGCGCTTTGTCTACCAGATACGTTGCAGGTTGGTTTAATTACGAAAGACACTTTATCCACAGGTGCGAGTGATTGGGCACAAGGGGGTATTGCTGCTGTTATTGACCCCACTGACTCACTAGCATTGCATGTTGAGGATACGATGCGGGCGGGTGCTGGTCTTTGTGACTTAGATGCTGTGAAGTTTCTGGTCGAATATGCCCCAGAGTGCATTCAGTCATTAGTAGGCATGGGTGTTGCCTTTGATCGTAAGGAAAATCAGTTGGCTTTGACACTAGAGGCGGCTCACTCTCGTCCTCGTGTGCTACATGCGGCTGATACCACAGGTCGAAAAGTGGTTAGCACGCTCACGTCTCAGGTGTTGCACCGTCAGAACATCACGGTTTTACAGCAAGCCTTTGCGGTATCGTTGTGGTTAAATCCCGAAACGGGTCGTTGTCAAGGGATAAGCCTAATCTACAACGGTCAAGTTAGTTGGGTACGAGCTGGGGCAGTGGTACTTGCAACGGGTGGTGGAGGGCAAGTATTTGCTCAAACGACTAACCCAGAGGTGAGTACAGGAGATGGAGTTGCGATCGCATGGCGATCCGGAGCTATCCTACAAGATTTAGAATTTGTCCAGTTTCATCCCACAGCTTTAACCAAACCCGGTGCCCCACGCTTTCTGATTAGTGAAGCGGTGCGAGGAGAAGGCGCTCACTTAGTCGATGCACAAGGACACCGATTTGCTTTTGATTACCACCCCGCAGGAGAACTTGCGCCAAGAGATGTTGTTAGTCGGGCAATCTTTAGCCATTTGCAACGTCAAGCTGAGAGTGCAAAACAAGAAACGGGAAATACAAAAGAAAATTCTCCCTTGTCCTCATCTTCTGCGTACTCCGCAACCCCTACTCCTCAATGTGTCTATCTAGACTTGCAAGCAATTCCTGCTGATACGATTCGCTACCGATTTCCCAACATTATCCAAGTCTGTCAGCACTGGGGCGTTGATATTTTCAACGAACCGATTCCCGTTGCACCTGCCGCTCACTACTGGATGGGTGGAATTACAACGGATTTGATGAACCGTACCTCGATTCCTGGTTTATATGCTGTTGGGGAAACCGCAAGCACAGGTGTTCATGGTGCAAATCGTCTTGCCAGTAATTCACTCCTAGAATGCATCGTCTTCGGTGCCCAGCTAGCAAGAATTACTCCTGATGAATTATCAATAACGAATCAGGAATCCCCAATTCCCAATTCCCAATTCCCCATTCCCAGTTTGGCAGTGCAAGACTGGGCAGCTCAAATGGATAAAATGACTGCCCTGCGCTTTGAGTTACGGCAACTCATGTGGCAAAGTGCCGGGATTTGTCGGCAACAGGATGTCTTGGAAAATGCGATCGCAACCTTAGATTCCCGAAGACAGGAATTTGCTGATCTTCCCTTAAGCCAATACTTACTAAATTTAACCCCTGTCGATACGGTCAGATTTGACTTACCGGATGCTGACCGACAACTGCGACTTTGGGGAGAAACTTATAATTTACTCGACGTGGCGTACTTAATTCTTAAAAGCGCTGCTTTTCGTACAGAAAGCCGAGGTGGACATTACCGACTGGACTATCCACAACCCGATCCCAACTGGCAAGTCCATACATTGGTGCAAAAGAAGCAGTGGTGGAAATCGTCACCCATAGGATTTTAATGAGTAGACAGACAATCAGCAAGTAATCTAACCCTAATCCTAAAAAGGTCGTTCGTGTTTGGAGAACTATTTGAGGAAATAGAGTCTTGACGTATGTACTCACTGTTTTGTTCCACTAAAAAGCAATCTTGTTTTTAACGAGTTCCAGAACCTCTAGTATTGTCTGGACCACCATTATCGGGTGGGTTGAATTCTCCATTCAAACTGGAGAGATTAGCTCGCTTCAATGATTGTAATGTGCTTCCAGAAGAAGCGACAACTGATGAATTCGATGAACTCGAAGTTAAAGAACTAAGCTCTCCTTGATCATCAATTAGCTTAGGAGCGAATAGCTGTAAACCAATTAGCAGAGTTGCAATACTAGTGAGACGTAGGAAAAGACACATAACTGTAAATCAACTGTTCTAGGGTTCACATGTTCAGTATATTCAGTGGATTTACAAGTTGTAAGAGCATTTATGGAAGATTCACAACCCATTTACAGAAGGTTTATGAATCAGTAAATTAATAACTAATCTAGCTAAAAACTAATCAGCGTCTGGCTTACAAGAAAACTTTATGAATTTACGATTGAATTTACCGGAAGTTTATAGTTTATTTATAAAACCTTTGTCTACTCCTAAGTTGAAGATGCTCCAGCCAGGGTAAAAATTGGGTTCAAAATCAACACCCCAACCATTGAGCTAACGTGTTATCAATGATTTAAGCCTTGTAATCAAATCAAGGTTACTTATTTATGTTTTGCTGATGAGCGTAGTACCAGTACCGTTTTTTGTACTACGTGAATTGGCTAAATGTAATACTGTTTCCTGTTTTAACACCTGTGTACTACAGCGGTGATACCAAGCTTTTTTCAAAGAGACTGTTAATTTAGCGAGAGAAAAAAGCAAGGAATAATTAAGCTTTCACCTTTGTTCTATTGCCATTGTTCGGGAACAACAGGATACAACTTGGGAGGTGAGAGGGACGACTAGTAGTAAATCTCTAAAACTTCCAATTCAATACTTAAAGTAATCAATTTATAACAACTTTTTTTTAGCTGACTGTAGAATTAGTAAAACACTTACTTCGGCTAATTTAGCTTTAATAGAAACCTAGCTTGTGAAAGCTCAAAAGTATTTATGACAAGAACGTTTCGATGGGTAGCAAAAACTTGGCTTCAGTCAGAGCCTCTTAGTCTTCGGATGTATAATCCTTTCTTTGCAGAATTATCTCCCAAAAACTACATACAGATTTCGATTTGCCTTCTCAACCTAAATCAGTTGAGCTTAAGTATCTAACTTAAATATATAAAACTAATATCTTTGATTAAAATTTCTAATATTGTGTTCCCAGACTGTAGACCGATAACTATACGTCATTTCAGGTTATCCAAACAAAAGCAATTTACAAAGGTCTAAGCCTGTCTGAGTAGAAGCTTGGACTCCCTGAATGAGGAGAGAAGGAAGTAGACAACGTTCTTTATTACTCTCATAAAACTTAGTAAAAGGCAATAATGAGCTATAATGACAATCACTGGATGAAGCTCTCTTTTTCCTTGGTGTCGCAAGAAAGCCTCTCGCCAAATATTGCTCAACTAAGAAGAAACTGATTGGCTAATCAGCAAATTCATCAAAGATTTACAGACTATTTACAGAAGAGCTATATTAATATTAATTTCAATGTATTAAGTTAGATAAAATTGAGAAGTTTTATGGACTTAACTTAATGGGACATAAAATGGCTACTAGGGTAGTGACATTCAGGCTGCCAGAAGACCTGATACAAGCGATTACGTCTCAAGCTACTGCAACAGGTAAATGCAAAACTGCTGTGGTAATTGATGCGCTCAAGCAAGTGTTTGAATTACGAACGAGTACAGCAGCACCCACTTTAATGAAAAAGCTTCAAGAACAACAGGAGGCATTAAGCGAAGGGGTTGCTGGCTTGAATCAATCGTTGGTTGAGCTGAATCGAGGCACGCTGTCATACAACAGCGTTAATCGTATAGAGGAGTTAAATCATGATACGGTTGCTGGTCAAGCTTTCCTTGATGATGTCTTGTTACCACCCCAACAAGTGTCCCAAGCACAAAGCATTAATGCGTCTGAGGATGTGATAGACGCTAGCAACGTTATCAGCCAGGAGTCAAAATCTGCTGAAGAGCAAAACGGTGGAGTTCATCAGGCTCTGCAAGTCCTAGCCGCAAAGGTTGAGCAGCGAGCGAGGATGCTCGAACAGGTTCTCTCGGCATCTGTAGATCATGTTTGTATGTATGACAGGTTAGGGCGGTACACCTATGCCAATCGTGCCTTCATGCAGTCATTCGGGTTAGAGCAGTCTGATCTGTATGGTAAGACTTGGCAGCAACTCGGCTTACCAGCAGATACAATGAAGCCTTTCGAGGCAAAACGTCAAATAGCCTTTGCGACAGGGCAGTCGATTGCTGAGGAAATTAGTCTGCCAACGGTTAATGGCGTTAGAGACTACGAGTACATTCTCAGCCCCATCAACACGCCTGACGGTAGTATTGAGGCAGTGGTATACACGGCTAGAGATATTACTGAGCGTAAGCAAGCTGAAGAGTTGCTACGAGAATCGGAAAAAAACTACCGCAACTTGTTTGAGTGGGCACACGATTCAATCTTTATCACTGATTCCTCAACCCAAGTCCTTTTGGATGTTAACGAGCATGGGGCACGACGATTAGGATATACCCGCAAGCAACTTTTGAGTTTACCGGCTGAGGTATTTAGTCCACCAATGGACCCTGAACACCGTGCAGACATACTTGAGCATTTGTGGAAGACAGGCAGCGTGACATTTGAGCACGTTCACCAGTGTAAGCAAGGCTCACAGATGCCAGTAGAAATTAGTAGTCGTGTGGTTGAATATGGAGGTCAGCTAGCAATTCAAAGCTTTGTTCGTGATATTACCCAGCGCAAACAGGCGGAAGAAAGAGCAGATTTGTATTGGGCAATTATTGCTCAATATAGCGAAGCGATGGCGATCCTTGATTTAAAAGGTCGCTACATTCAACAGAATCCTTCTCATTCCTTGCTACTGGGCTACAGTGATGATGAGCTTGCCAAACTTACCGCTGCTTTCCACTTAGGAGAAGAGGTGTTTGCGCTCATCCGGAAGGAGTTACTTAACAATGGTCGCTTTTGTGGTCAAGTCACCAGTTATACCAAGAGCGGACACTTACTAACGCTGGAACTGGAAACGTTTGTTGTCTGCAATGATACTGGTGAGCCTATCTACTATGTAGAAACTAAACGCAACCTCACTGACCACAAGCCATTTTAAGGAAAAGCGCTAAGTCCGATTCCAGCGAAATCCTGTAGAGTGAATTACTTCCAGGGTTTTAGCGATCGCTTTTTCACTATCTTCAGGGTCTACTCTACCTCAGTATCTATAGCTTTATCGCAGTTAGTGGTCAGCTATCAGCCATCAGCTTTTTTGTTTTCCTGACTAGTCGCGCTTGTTTCACAGCTTTGAACTGTACCTCGTTTAACCGAGAGACGCTATAAAAACGAATCTACTTTGTTAAACCTTTCTCTTTCATGTAACTCAGTAACCAATTGGCGGCAGTAGCTCGACGAGTCTGTCGAGGGCCAAATTCTCCTATCTTGTACCCCTTAAAACCTAACTGCTCTTTCAGCAACTGCTTGTTTTCTTGGGGAATAGAGCGAGTCAGTTTCACAGTTGCAGGACGGCTTTCAATGAAGTCTGGTGGTTCAGGATATGCTTCCTGCCAGTCAGAAGCAACCTCTGTAGCGTTCCATTTGGCTGCAACGGCATCGTAGCGATAACCCAGACAGTGCCAAACTAACTCGTTTACTGTATCATCATCAATTTTTTCATTCAAAATTGCCCAAACTGTTTCGCTGGTTAGTGGTGGTAAATCAGGCATAGATTATTAGTTGTTGGTTGTTGGCTTCTATATTTAAGATTATTTTTGTACAACTTCATACAGTTTTCTATAACCACCCAGAAAGAGTAACCAGACAACAACAGCTAGCCAGTGAATGACAACAGGTGTCCAAAGGGAGCCACTTTGTAGGTAAGCAAGGCTACAGGTAATGCCTAATAGTGTTGCTAAGAGTAAGAAAGCTGAATTAAAAAACGTCTCAAGTCCCTGTGAAAAAAAGCTCAAGGCATTGAGGGGATGATAGACAACAAACATCACCAAACTGATAATCCCCCAAAGCCACAGCTTTGATATTGATACATTTTCAGTGGTTTGAGGGAGGAATAAAACACGGAAAAATAACTCTTCTGTTACTGCTGGGGTTATTAAAGAGGTGGCAATAATCCCAAGCGCTGTTTTCCATGACGTTTTTAAAACATCAACTTGCAGGAATCCCGAATGAAATCCGAGTGGCAAAGCAATTAGTGTAAAAAGGATTAGTAGCCCAAATGTTTGTAGCCATGCCTCGGTTTCAGGAATCGTTGAGATAGCAGCATAAATGCGATCGCGTACTACGTGAATCACACTCAAGTTAGCAAAGATGTTGTCTTGGAACTGTTGCACCGTTACGATGTCCACAGGGATCGGGGGATGAGTGTTGAATAGGATGAACCAAGCTTATGAACAGCTTAGTGCAATGACCTGCCATGTGATTGCCAACATGGGCAGTTTAGTTGATGATGCATAGCCTAAGTCACTGCCAAGTCGATATGATGCTTCACGGTGGGCTAATTAATTGATTTAAGGCAAAACATTGAGAATTCTCGATCAGCCGCTGAAGTGGCAGGTGGGATTGATTCTAATTGCTGGTGTCTTTGCGGTTTCGACAGCCGCAATTTTTATTCGGCTAACGATGGACGCTGCAGGTGTCAGTGGGGTAGGATTTAGCCTTTTTGTTTCTGCCTCACGTTTAGCGATCGCTTCTCTATTACTACTTCCTGCGTGGCGGAACCTCCAGCCAAGTCAACTCAGTCCGGGTGCATTGCATTACGCGATCGCGGCGGGTATTTGTCTTGCTGTACACTTTGGCACTTGGATCACCTCACTGTCCTTTACCTCAATTGCCGTCTCTACTACCCTTGTTACAACTAATCCTGTTTGGGTTGCCTTATTTTCTTGGCTTTGGTTTAAGGAAAAACCAACCAAGTTAACGATTCTTGGGATTGGGGTTGCGTTTATGGGTGGTGTGCTGATTGCATCAGGGGATGTGGGGGTAGTTAGTGCTGCGAGTAATCCGCTACTGGGTAACTTTCTTGCACTTGCAGGTGCTTGGATGGCGAGTTTGTATTTTCTCTTGGGACGTGAAGCGCAGCGGCGGGGTTTAGGCATTGGTAGTTATGTTGTTGTTGCCTACAGCACAGGATCTTTGGTACTTTTGCCTCTACCGTTAATCTTTGGTACAAGCTACAGTGGCTACCCAGTTGCGGTTTACCTCTACATCCTTTTAATGGCTGTTGCCTCACAAGTGGTAGGGCATACGACTCTGAATTGGGCAGTCCGTTGGATTTCCCCGACACTTGTTACGCTGGCGATTTTGTTTGAACCTGTTAGTTCTAGTTTTCTTGGCTATTTAATTTTTAATGAAGTGCCTGGATTACTGGTATTAGTGGGTGCAGTAGTGTTGCTGGGTGGAGTTGCGATCGCTGTTTTCGGAGCCAGGGAAAAATCTAGGTCGTAATAAGCTAATGTGCATTCAAATTGCCTGTAGGGAACAGGTCAAACGAGCGTGTACTGTTAGCATAGAGCCAGCATTCCCCAGCCTCTATGTTTCCCTACAAATACCCCGTTCCTCAAACTGACCCACCCTTGTCGCCTAGAGAAACGCTACCGACGATGTATGATCTGCCTAGCGAAGATCCAGAGGAACCTGGTTTGCCTGACGAATTCCATGACTTGCAACCGCAATTATTAAGCCTCACGTTTTGCCCTCCAAACTATCCGGCTTCTCAAGTATTCAGCGCCAGTGACATGAACCTCTATTATGATGTGCGTCATGCTCAGTGGTACAAGCGACCGGACTGGTTTGGCGTTGTAGGTGTACCCCGACTTTATGATGAAGTCGATATGCGCTTGTCTTACGTGGTTTGGCAAGAGGGCATAAATCCTTATGTGATTGTGGAATTGCTTTCTCCAGGTACAGAGAAAGAAGATTTAGGGGAATTTGACGAGGAAAAACTGCCTCCTGAATCGAAGAAAGTTGCAGACAATGGGCAAACGATCGAACCTCAGCGTGAGGAGAAACCACCACGAAAATGGGAGGTTTACGAGTGGATTTTACGGATTCCTTACTATGTAGTGTTTAGTCGTTATACCAATCAGTTACGAGCTTTTAAACTGGATGGGGCGCATTATCAAGAACTGGAGTTACACCAATCGCAAGTGTGGATGCCAGAGTTAGAGTTGGGCTTGAGGTTATGGCAAGGGGAGTTTCAAGGAATCGAACGGTTGTGGTTGCGTTGGTATGACGCTCAAGGTAATTGGATTCCTACTGAAGCGGAACAGGAGAGACAGCGAGCCGAACAAGCTGAATCTAGAGCTGAAGAAGCGGAAGCTAGGTTAGAGTCTTTACTTGAGCGACTTCGGGATTCAGGAATTGACCCTGATACGGTCTAGATTTGCAATTTCGTCGGCACAGAGTTGAGATTCTGCATTCCGAACTAGCATATCGTCCAATTGATTCTGTGCGGCAGGAGCTAGCTTACTATCGGCTAATGCTTGCAGTTCATCTGGGCTTAAGCCAATTAAGCATTCTTCATCCAGAGCCAATGGGTTTGCTAATCGATTGTATGCGTCCAAATCTAACAAGACGCTAACTCGCTCCCCCTGCTCGTTGGTAATGTAACGCACTTGCTCAGACAGGGGTTTTCTCTCTCATACCTTTGGATTCATCGTAGCTTATGGGAGTGAGCGCGATCAGCTTCGCTGGTGCCAAAGGCAATCCCATACGAGTGTTGCCTCGGCTCTGGATAATTGGGGCATGTTGGGAATGTAAGACCTCTCCCAAGCTGGGACGTGACGAGCAGAGCTATTGGTTATCCTATAGAGTCGGCTAGCAGGGAAGCAAACTACGCGATCGCTCTATTCTTCCTCTGTTTCTTCTCCTTTTCTCTGCTGCTCAAACTCGGTCAAGATTTGCTGAATCTCCGCTGCTGATATGTTAGTCTGGTTAGACTTGGAGTAGATGGTCAACAGTACAATGCTTGTGGGTGAAGCAACCTGGTAGATGATTCTATAGCCCCCACTCTTACCTTTCCTGATGTCGCTATTCTTGAGCCGCACCTTAAAAGCTGTAGTTCCTGTTCCTGATATTCTATCGCCAGGAGTTTCTCCGGCTTGTAGTTGCTTGATAAGCGGCTGAATATCAGAACCAATCCGGCGATACTTCCTCGACAGACTTTGTAATCTGCGCTCAAATTCATCGGTGAAGCGAATCTCTACTGAGAGTGGCTCAGTCTCCATCGATTCCATCCCATAACTGAGAGATTGGCTTAGTCTGCCCCATCTTTCCCTCATGCAGTGCCCTGCGAAGGCTATCTGCTACAGAGTCTAGCTCGTCCTCATCTTCTTGATCGGTCTGCTCTTCAACCAAAACAATCACTCTCACTACTGAATTATGCGGCAAGTCCTCTAATTGCACGTCAGGGAGTTCAAGCTTTCCTTCGGGCGTTATTTTGGCTGGAAATTCGTAGGCTTTCATAGGTTTATCAGGTGTCTGCCAAAGTTCTAGTTAGTAGCAATCGCTCAACACACATTGTAGGGTTGGCATGGGAAGGCGCGATCGCTTTTCGTGCTGCCTCAGCTTTGGAGGAGTAGACTTCGAGGAGGATAGTGCGCTCTTCTTGCGCCCATTGCAACAGATATTTTACAAAGCTAGTGTCTCCTTGGGCGCGGCGTTTCGATGCAGCAAATTTCTTGAACGTAAGGCTACTAAAATGACCGAAAATACTCCCTTTTTTCTAGATATCCCTCAATTTTCTTTTTTCAAGGATTTAGAAGCTGAGTTAGGCGTTACTCCAGCTTTCTTTAACGGTTTGCTGGAAGAAGATGATTGGTCGTTCGTTATTAAATTGCATTCGCTCATCGAAGCGGCAGCCACTCACCTGTTGGTTGAAGTTCTGGACAAACCGGAAGCGCAGGATGTTATAAGCTTTCTAGAACTGAGCAATTCTAGAACGGGCAAGATCGCTTTTTTGAATAGCATGGGTCTCTTGGACTCTAACTCCAAAAGATTTATTAAAACATTGTCTGAAGTCAGAAACAAACTCATTCACGACGTATCCAATGTTAATCTTAGCTTAAAGCAGTTTGTTGCTAATCTCCCAGATGCAGATGAGAAAGGATTGAATAAGAAAGGATTCAACAAAGCTTTCAAGTGGGGTCATACGGATGAAAGCAAAGTTCAGCCTCAAAAGGGTGAAGATCAGTATGATGTGCATGAACTCATCAAGCTCTTTGCAATCATTTGTATGAAATCTTCCCAGTATAAGATAGCTATTTGGTTGGGAAGCATCATTATTCTCAGGCAGTTTTACACTCAAGTGTCTCACAAACGATTTAAGAGCGAGTTACGGCAAGTTGATGACCGCCTGATAGAGTTATTCACGAATTTAGGCGAAAGGCTCAATGGTGAAAAATTCGACGAGAGTAGCTGGTAAACCAATAAGTTATTACACCGCTATATCGGCTTGATAGTAAAAAAAGTTAGCCAGTACGAAATATAAGCGTTTCTCAAGAGAATTTGAGATAACTAACTAAGTTCCTCATAACCAATCAATAGCGAAGAGGAGCAATCGTTCCCTGGTCTCCCGCATCTATTTCGCTAACCTTCAGAGTTCCGGATTTAGATTACCAAGTGTGAATAGTGTTCCAGATACGAGTGTTAAACCGCACTGGGCAATTGAATAAATATTTAGGTCTGAGTAGAGTAGGTCGGTTGAGTCAGGGGAATTGAGCCAAAAATTCAGTCTGCCAGTTTAATCAAGGGAGGAATGACAGTGGCACGAATTAATGTGCTTGGTGGAGAAATTCCTGCGAGCAAGTGGGATACTAAGTTCTTGTTTATCGATGTTTTTCCTGAAGTAGTCACTAATGTTGGAAGTGAGTACAGGAAATTAGATCTGAATACTATCAAATCGGCAGAGATGGTTGACCAGGAACAGATCAAAAGTATTGCATCGTCCGCCGGTTGGGGAATCGCCACTGGGTTGGCTGCCGGACTCCTCACTGGTGGTCTAGGTCTCATCGCTGGCGGAGTAGCTGGAGCAATGGCTAAAGGGCAAAGAACTGAAATCACCTTTACGTGCGAACTTAATGATGAACGAAAATTTATCGCTGCCACAGATTCTCAAACCTGGAAAAAAATTACAGGTATCGTAATGACAACAGAAGATAAGAGGTTCAAGCGTGATGGATTGCCTACAGCAGAGATTGCCCACATCTAGTTTTAGAGTTGTCTACGCTCTCGGCTCTCCCGTAGCTAGGGTGATAAACAAAGGTGATTAGTAATAAAAACCTTTTATGGTAACGCTTTCAGGACAACATTTTTTGGGAAGCTATCAGTAATAGGGGAGTTTCCACCATAAGTACGGGAGAGGCACCATTGCGGAACTTAGTTTCAGATGCTATCAGCACGACCCAAGAGCGATCGCATCCCAGCCTCAAATGATTTAGTCTGCCCATCATTCAAATGAATCCTGAAACGCGATCGCACTGACAGCTATTGACAAACCTTTACTGTCATTTGCACATATTGCTAGATCTGCGTACTATTTATTGTACTTGTCTATTTTGGCAAGCCATAACCTAGCTCTAACAAAGCATTGAGCTAATCCATACAGCCGTTTCCATCTGGTACTCTCCCTGATCTGAATTCCTACCGGAGGCTTGCATCATGGCAGATCCCGTGCATGGCACGCTCATCGATACTACCTGGCCGAGTCTGCCTCTTGCAGAGTGGCAAGACACTTATGAAACACTCCATATGTGGACTCAGATCGTTGGCAAAATCCGGCTAACGTTAGCTCCGAAAATCAATCACTGGTGGCATTCTACGTTGTATGTAACACCGCGCGGAGTGACAACCTCTTCAATGGCTTGTGGAACGCGCACGTTTGAGATTAGCTTCAATTTTCTCGAACACCAGTTACAAATCGACACCAGTGACGGCACTACCCGGAGAATTGCGCTTGCTCCCCGATCGGTGGCGGACTTTTACCAAGATGTTATCGGGACATTGCGTGCGCTCAATATTAATGTTCAGATATGGACGATGCCGCAGGAAGTACAGGAACCTATCCCCTTTGAGCAGGATTACAAACATGCTGCTTACGATCCGGAGTACGCACAGCGGTTTTGGCGTATTCTCCTACAAGCAGACCGGATAATGACAGCGTTCCGATCGCGTTTCATTGGTAAAAGCAGTCCTGTACACTTTTTTTGGGGCAGCTTTGACCTTGCTGTGACTCGCTTTTCTGGACGGCTTGCTCCAGAACATCCTGGTGGAGTTCCTAACATGGCAGATTGGGTGACACGAGAAGCGTACTCGCATGAAGTGAGTAGCTGTGGTTTCTGGCCAGGGGGTGGGGCAGTGGTTGAACCGATTTTTTATGCTTACGCCTACCCTACACCAGAGGGATTCGCAGACTATTCCATCCAACCCAAGGAAGCATTTTACAACTCCCAACTAGGAGAGTTTATCCTACCTTATGAAGCCGTGCGGCAAGCTGACAATCCTGATGAAGTCCTCCTTAGCTTCCTCCAAAGTACCTACGAGGCAGCTGCTAATTTAGGAGATTGGGATCGAGCAGCGTTGGAGAGTACTCCAGTTTTACAAACCTGACTTGGCTTCTATCCATAAAACTAGGTAAAGGTTTGCACAATTGCTCATACCACAACGTAAGCTGTCACGCCTTTAATTTGTAAAAGGTGTTAGGTCGTAGGTGGTAGGTTTTAGGGGAAAATCTAGATCAAGACTAGAAAGATTAGACTTCAGGAAATTCTATAGCTGTCGCAACAAAGGTTAGGACAGATTTAACGGCTGAAACGACCACGTATCAGTAATAAACATAAATGCCTTCTGCCTTTTGCCTTCTGCCTTTTGCCTTTTGCTATAACTCCAAGACTTGCCGCTCACGCTACCACCTACCACCTTCCTACTCAGAAACTTCACTATCATCAATGGATAAGTCTCTCTCTGATTCGAGAAAGTCAACTGCGCCACTGCTGATTTCGTAGTAAGCACCAATCACGGCAATCTCTTTCTTTTGGAGTGCGTCTGCAACAACTTGGTTTTGCTTAAGTTGATGGACTTGCCTCCGAACATTAGCAATCACGGCTTCTCGCATCCGTGCCTTCGAGTCGCGAATCCGTGGCAGGTTGCTTACAGATGGCACAATGCGATCAATCAGAAATTGGATATATTGTGATTCAAAACTCCGTTTTGCTTCATCTTGCATTGCTGCTTGTACAGCACCACAGCCTTCATGACCCATCACGACGACTACCCGTGTTTTTAAGTGATTGATACTATATTCGATACTCCCCAAGGTGCCTGCCTCGACAACATTACCGGCAACACGAATAACAAATAAGTCACCTGCCCGTTGATCGTAAATGATTTCTGTTGGGACTCGACTATCTGAACAGCCAAGGACAACAGCAAAAGGAGTCTGTGTGATAACTTGTGCGCGACGAGCAACGGCTGAAAAATCAGAGGGAACTTGAGTCCCACTGAAAAAGCGGGCATTGCCAATCTTTAAAGTAAGAATGGCTTCTTCCGCCGTTTGAATTGTAGGGGCTTTGAGTTGAGCAACCTCCCTCATTGTGAGGTTAGTTTGAAACACTCGACCTAGCTCCAAATCATGTTCTAATACTGACTGGTCTTCCAAGTGATGGGCTTTTCCATCCATAAAGCATTGTTTTGTAAAAATTTCTTGATGATACAAAAACTACACTTGGTTGAGTGGGAGTTATGCAGCCACTGTAACAATCTGGGCAATAAATTTGACTTGACCCATAGATATCTCGTTTGGCAATAGGCGGCTCAGCTTATTTCAATCACTTCGTCTCGCTCAATTTATAGCGATTCTCGTATCAGTGAGGTACATCACCCTAATGTCGGCAGAAGGCTCCCGCTATACCTCGTAGAGGTTAGCGGTGGGAGGATGTCAAGTTAAAACTCTACTTTCGTCGGGTATTATTTGTTAGCTCTGATAATGGAGCATAAGTAACGCGCTGTAATCTAAAAAGACCATGGAAACTATGCTTTCTAAACATCTGCGAACACTGTCTTTTTCCTTAACAGTAGCGCTGGCGATGGGTATTCACCTACCAGCGCTGGGATATGTATCAGCCCAAAGGTTTTCTCCACAAGTTGAGCGGAACTCAGCAGTCTGGGTGGCAAGGCTAAGATTTAGGCTGCCAAACATCAAAGCTCCTCGTAACCGTACAGCAGGAGCCTCGCGTGGCAGTTGCAGTTCTGAAGTACAGCGCCCCGTTGCTTTATTACCCTCAACCCAAATTGGTTTGACAGTTGCAGCAAACCCAACGTTCTTTTTCCATATACCTCAACCGACGACTAAGGAGGTTGAATTCACCCTACAAGACTCAGATGATCAAGTAGTCTACGAAACAGCCGTAGACTTGTCTGATGTTCCAGGTATAGTTAGCGTGAGTCTTCCTAGGGAGAGTCTTGCTTCACCTTCACTAGAAGTTGGCAAAACTTATAAATGGAACTTTGCAATTGTTTGTGACCCAACTGACCGAGGTCAAGATATTGTTCTAGAAGGTTGGATTCAACGAAATGAGCTGACACCAACGCTTGCTAATGAGTTAGAGAAGGCAGCACCAAAAGATCGTCCTTCCATCTATGCTAATGCAGGTCTTTGGTATGACACTGTAACTAGTCTCGTACAGCTTCGTGAAGCTAATCCCAATGATCCACAACTAGCAGAAGACTGGACAGCTCTCTTGCAGTCGATTGGTTTAGATGCGATCGCACAAGCCCCACTAGTCGGTTCAGTCACAACTATTAGAAATTAAGTAGAACTCTGTTTTTACACCTGCCTAATCGTCAATGAAGCGATCGCATCTATCAAATCGCTCAACTTACTGTGTCCAGTTTGGGAAATAATCTTTATACCAGTAATCGAGATCACACTTTCTAGCTGTCTTGCCTCACTGGGTTAAATTATTGCAATCACAAGAAAAGCCTATTACTTTCACAGGTCGAACAGGACTCAATCACTTTCAATCAGGGAGTTTCGCCAGATATTGAACTGGTTGAGGTTAAGAGTACATCCTTCATAAGGTGGAAGACAAATAGCTCAACTGTGGTTCTTGGTTAGAGCCTTTTGCTCCGTCTGTTTCAAAAGCAAGATTCCCGCAACTCATTCCAAAGTGCGAACTACGGTAGGCAGAATATGGTAACTAAAGTAACAAACGAATTAACTTATAAGGAAATCAAAGTTTTTGTTGAAGCCCTTAATGCCCTTCATTGGAAGGCGGATTATGAGGAGTTCTGTAAACTGATGGGCTACGCAGACAGTGCCTATGGCTTGGAGAGATATGCACAGTTTGAAAATCTATGTAAAGCCTTGAACAGCTTTAATCTTGATTCACTGGTCAAGTTGGTAAAAGCGGGAGTGATTGTAGACTACTATCGGTAGTTGCAGGAGTAGGGGGGCTACAAGAGAAGTTTTTGGCTAACTTTTCTAGAAGTGCGATCGCGTCTTCTTTCCTACTTGCTTACTGAGTCCAAGCTCTTCTAAACGTTTCAGGGTAATCAATCACTCACCCATCAGCATCAACTGAGAGGTTTGCTGGAAATCCTCTAAACAAGCCTTTATCGGCATAGACTCCCCCTGAGAGTGTGGCTCTAACTTGCACAAGCATGGGGGTGAGTCTGTGGTATGAGCGTATGGTATATGCCCATCAAATGCTCTAATCCTGGCTTTTTCCAGGCAATCCACATTAAATTCTATTCCATTATCTAGCCAACCCCATCTATTCCTAGCCAAAATCATAGTTAGGAATCAAGCACTTATCACTTGAAATTTTTATTAGTAAGTTCAAAATCAGGGCAATGAACGAATTAACGTTGGAGTGGCAAGAAGCAGGTCGAACTAGAACAGAAACGATTCATGACCAACAGCCGAGTAAGAATCCAGGGACAGTACGGCTTGGTCGTGACCCAGCGCGGTGCGATTTCGTTTTTAGCGACCCAACTGTGTCAGGGCTGCACGTCGAAATCTTTTATCACCCTCAACAGCACTCATTTGCCTTACGCAACCTTCGGATTAGTAATCCTCCGGTGGTAGATGGACGGCAAATTGTTCAGGATGAAGTCCGTTTAAGCGAAGGTAGCACGATTTACTTGGGGCAAGTGGAAGTAACTGTCACTGCTATTTCTCTATTTACAACGAACGCTGGCATCCCTCCCACAATCCTGCTGTCACCACAAGCGTTTTTCGCCGCCAATCAGCCAACTCCAGCTATTGAATCCTACGGCTTGCAGTGTCCTCATTGCCATCGCACTTCTCCCTATGAACGGATAGATTTTGGATGTCAGTGGTGCGGAACATCTTTAGCGGCAGCCGTCAGTGTTTTGATGACACCCACCTAATGAAGAGTAAGAAAGGATGAATTCTGCACCATTGCGAATTCAGTTAAGTTGGGATGATCCAGCGACGGGAGATCGACGAGAACCTAGGCTAACTCTGCCAATTGCCCTAGGTCGAGATTTTAATGGGATGCCAACCGAGATTCAAGGGCATCCTGTCTCCCGGATGGTGCTGAATAGTCTTGAGGTGTCTCGCTTCCATGCCTTAATTGACCAAGATAGCGGTGGGTTGGTAGTGATTGACCAAAATAGCCGCAACGGTAGCTTTTTGAACGGTACTCGTGTTGTAGTGAACAACCGGACTTCTTTGGCAAATGGTGACACACTACAAATTGGACCCTACCAGATTAGTGTGAATTTTGGTGCGAGAACACAGGTACCTGCACCTTCTGGTAATTCACAGATTTTCTTTAACCCCAATACACAATTACCAGACCCCAGCCAACCGCCACCACAGCCAGTAATACCCGGTAGAGGCAACCCAGCAGGTCATCCTTCCTTTCCGCCGCCAGTATTTCAGGCTTCTGAGGTGGCTGTGCAAGACCTTCATGCTACAGGATTGCCTGTGGATGAAGTGGATTATGTAGCCGTTGGGGCGGGGTTGGGTAGTTTTGTTTGGGTAGATTTTTTGAGAATTTATGGGGTGAAGAGTTCTCAGATTGCCGCTTTGGGGATTGAGGCCCAACCCTACAGTCGTTACAAACAACTTTGCCTGAGTTCCCAGATTCCCCTTCATGAGCGGTTGCGCTCTAATTCTGATTCTTGTCCTGATAATATTTGGGGCTGGCCCAGCTATGCGCTGCGGGAAGCATGGCACGATTTAGTTCGAGGGCGTTTGGGCGAAGCTTTTGGGTATTTATGGCAGGTGTTTGCTGAACCGACTTTTGCTCAAACCTACACACCGCGTGCTGGTAACGTGTTTGATTCGCTAGATCGGGAAGCGAAGCGAATTGGTTGGGAGCAAATATTTCGTTATGGTAGTGTCCGTTCGATTCGGAAAACCACAGATGGACGTTATTGCATAGCCTATTCCCGAACTCGCAGCGGACGACGTGACCATGCTTTCCTCGTTGCCCGCTATGTTCACATTGCAACAGGCTATCCAGCGATTAAATTTCTTCCGGATTTGCAAGCGTATCGGGAGAAAACTAACGATTTTAAATCAGTGGTGAATGCTTATGAACCGCACGATCATGTTTACGAACAATTAGAGCGGTGTGGTGGGACTGTATTGATTCGGGGTCGGGGGATTGTTGCGTCGCGCATTGTGCAGCGAGTTTATGAAGCACGGAAGCACAACCCGCAGATTTGGTTAGTGCATTTAATGCGATCGCCAAAACCTCAAGGTAACAAATTTGGCAAGTCCCAACGTCTCGTTAAACACCACTATGAATTTCAACCCTTCAACTGGCCGAAAGCTTGCTGGGGTGGCGAACTCCGAGCAACTCTAGAAAAAGCTGACCCTCAACAACGACAGCGCTTAATTGCTGACTGGGGCGGTACAACCACGGCTGACCGTCGGGATTGGAAACGCATTGTTGAGGAAGGGGTGAATCAAGGCTGGTACAAAATTGAATTTGGAGAAGTTGAACGAGTTGAGCGTGAGCAAGACTGCATTATCACCTACATCCAGGAGAAAAAATTCAAGGGGCAAATGCGCCTCGAAGCAGACTTTATCATTGATGCTACGGGTCTTGATGCGAAGGTGACAGCCAACCCTCTACTCAATGATTTAGTCACTCACTACAACTTACCGCTCAATCCTTTAGGACGTTTGAGCGTCAGCAATGATTTTGAACTCGTAGAAATGCGTGGGTCACGAGGTCGAATGTATGCCGCAGGCGCAATTACTCTGGGTGGTCCCTATGCAGCAGTTGATAGCTTCCTGGGCTTGCAGTATGCCGCCCTACAATCAGTAGATGCGATCTGCGCTAGCCTTCGGCAACGCCAAGGGCGAACGCAGCAGCGCTTCGCTATCGCCTCAACCAAAGCTCCTGGAATCGGGCGATTGAACCTTGCAGGTTCCTCCGTTCAATGGCTAAAGTGGATAGCTAATCAATCTCCTTGCTGATTTTTTGAACTGATAATTTTGAATTGGAGCTTTCGCAACTTGACTCCTACACTCCTTGGGCGTTGGCAAACTCGAATCCTACTCTTTGCCACAGTAGGTCTCCTACTTACCTTACCCTTTCGTTTCGGTATCATTGGTTCCGGAGCTAACGTAGTTTATTACTGGATGCTTGGCTACATTGCTGCTTTCGGATTAATTTGGGATGTTGCTTATAACTATCTCCAGCAGTTTCGGTGGGATCGTGATTGGCCTGCTGCTTTTCAACTGCTAGCTGGTATCTGGGAAGCTATTTTTGTCGCTACTGCAATTAAAACCTTTGGCTTACCTGGAGTACCACGCGATTTACCACTTCCAGCATTTGCTTTGCATTACAGCTTGGTCTGGATCGGAATTTTTACCGCTTCTCAGGCGCTGATGCGGATTTTGTTTCCCCGTTGGCGTTTTAAAGGTGGGCAGTGGCTTTAAGTGACAAATGAAATATTGAAAAAGAGGCTTAGAGGAATTAGCTCTTTTCTCGATCGTTTCGAGCGATACTCACTGACCAGATCGGAATGGGCGATCGCAAATCCCTCACAAAGGGCTATCATTTTCACTCTCTGTTCCACTCTCACAGAGGCTTAACTCAAATAAATTAGGAATAATTGAGACAGCGATGAGGAAACAACAATGCTAATTTCCACTCTTGTCAAAGACAATTTTTCATTAGAAGATTTTGTTGCGAATCCTCCCGATCATATGGAGTGGGTGGATGGTCAACTAATAGAAAAAAATGGCATGACACTTAGGCATGGTGAAATTCAGTACAAGCTAGCTCGTTGCTGGGATGATTACAAGAAGTCTCTTGGACAAGAAGGAAAAATATACACCGATGTGCCCTGCCGTACTAATAAGCAGGGACGCTCTCCTGATGTCGCTTATCTCACGCCTGAACTGGTGGCACAATTTGGTAATGAGGCTACTTTGCCGCAGAGTTTTCCCTTATGTGCTGAGATTGTTTCGCCTACAGATATCGCTGAAAATGTGTTGCTAAAAGCGCAGGAGTATTTAGAGTCTGGGGGCGAAGAAGTTTGGTTAGTGTTTCCTGAGAGTAGATGGGTGATGGTAATTACTGAAAATCAGGGGTTGATGTTTACATCGGGTCAAGTGGTCAGTACGCAAAGAGTTTTAAAGGGTTTTAGTGTGCTATTGGATGATTTGTTGGCTTGAGAATGGATGTTTTCTTACCGCTTAATGTTTGTCACAATCGAGGCTTAGCAGTATTCAATTTGCGAAGGAGGCAAAGGAGGAACTTCGTCGGCAGTTGACGAAGTTACCACAGTAAAGTCTCTTTAGGTTTCGCTTGTAGGGGTGTATTGCCTTGATTGGTTTGCACGAATCAAGTTCTCGCTCCCCAATTTTGGGGAACAATAATTCCAAGTCCCCCAAGATTGGGTGATGCAAGGGAGTACTCAAGGATTCATGCAAGAGGTTTACTGACCTCAATTTTTAGGGGATTAATTACTCGCAACAACTGGCTTAGCTAAATTAGCACAATAGCTATCATTAACAATCGCTGTTGTAGAGTGTAGTTTCACAGTTCCTTGATTAGCAGAAGCTGGTGGTGTCCATTTTTCTGGATGAAAGGCAAGCTTCTTACAAACCACTTTATTACTGCCAACATGAGCAAAGCCCCAGGTATACGTTGGCGAGTCATTAAGCTTGGCTTCAGCAGGCTTTAGTGTTAGTAGAGATAGTAAAACCAACTCCACAACTACCAGAGTGATAATTACGATTCTCTGCATAAACTTTCCTCCGTCTACAAATTTACCTCATTGATAAGTTTCTAATTAAGCTAATAATACCAATCTATAGCAATCCTATTTTAGTTACAAACTTTTACTGTTCAGATTCCCGACTTCTTGAAGAAGTCGGGAATCTGAGCGTTTACGAATCATTTAGGATTGCTATACCCAAGCTGTTGTGCATCTCGCGTCACCTATTTAACGAATTGGTTTTTTAGGGAAAAAGGAAAAGGTGAAAGGTCAAAGGGAATAACCTTTTCCCCTTTCCCTTTAACCTTTTCGCCATGAGTGCATACTACAAATCAAATGCGTGACAACTTAGCACTGTCTCAACTCAATGCAGAGTGTAGCTGTTCGCGTGCGCTTGAGAGAGCTTCTGCTAATTTACTAGCATCACGTCCACCTGCCTGAGCGAGGTTCGGGCGTCCACCACCACCACCACCGCAGAGTTTAGCAATTGCGCCAATAAACCTCCCTGCTTGTAAGCCTTTTTCGTTGACACCTTTACTAAAAGCTGCCACTAAACTTACTTTGTCTGCTTCGGGAACAGAAGCCAACACCACAGCACTTTCTCCTAGTTTTTGCTGCAAACGTTCCGCCGCTGTTTTCAGAGCATCCGGGTCAACGTCTCCCATTGTCGCAACAAGAATTTTGAACTCACCAATTGATTCAGCTTGTGCTAAAAGTTGGTCAGATTTTGCTAAGGCAAGTTCTTGTTTGAGGGCTTCCAACTGTTTTTGGGATGTCTTGAGTTCATTCTGAAGATTAGTGATGCGGTCAGTTAGTTCTTCTGGTTTGGCTTTAAAGCGATCGCTTAATTCCCGAACCACTTTATCCCGCACATTTAGGTAATCCAACACCGCTGACCCTGCAACCGCTTCAATCCGCCGGATACCAGCCGCAACCCCAGCTTCAGAAACAATTTTGAACACCCCAATCTCAGCCGTGTTGCTCACATGAGTCCCACCACACAGTTCCATTGAGACACCAGGGAAATCAATCACCCGCACCTCGTCGCCGTACTTTTCCCCAAACATTGCGATCGCACCCTTGGCTTTCGCCTCGGCAATCGGCATCACTTCTATTTCAGCCGTATGAGCCTCACTAATCCAGGTATTAACCTGCTCCTCGACTTGTTGCACCTCGTCGGGTGTTAGAGAACGAGGGCAGTGGAAGTCAAAGCGCAAACGGTCAAAAGCAACCAAGGAACCAGCTTGAGAGATGGAAGGGTCAACAATCTGTTTCAGTGCCGCCTGTAGTAGGTGGGTTGCTGTATGGTTAGCTTGAGCGCGACGACGGCAAGCACGGTCAATTTGAGCCGTTACTGTGGCTCCTAATTGCAATGTGCCTCGCTCAATATGACCAAAGTGGACAAAAAGATTCGTTTCTTTCTTAACGTCTTCAATTCGTACTACAACATCTTCACCCGTTAAGTAACCGCGATCGCCAATTTGTCCTCCAGATTCCGCATAAAACGGAGTCTGGTCGAGAATCACTTGTACCTTTGCACCAGCCTGAGCTGATTCTACTTGCTGACCATCCGCAATGAGTACACTCACCTGAGCTGTAGTGGACGGTAGATTATAGCCTAGAAACTCAGTAGTGGCAGCACCTGATGCCAGTTCTTCCAGGGAACCAACAGCCATCAAATCGATAGTTTCGTGGGCTTCCTGGGAGCGTTGACGCTGCTTCTCCATTTCCTCCTTGAAGCCTTCGATATCCACAGTCAAACCCTGTTCTTCGGCTATTTCCTGTGTTAGTTCCAATGGAAAGCCGTAGGTGTCATAGAGGATAAAGGCTTCTCTACCCAAAATCTGTGCTTGCTGCACATTCTCTCTAAATGCTTCTCCCAACCTCGTATCTTGTATGTCCTGTGCTTGCTGCACATTTTTTTTGAAAGCTTCTATTACATCCGCTAGCATTTTCTCGCCACGTTCTAAGGTTTTGAGGAATTGGGATTCTTCGCGTTGCATTTCTGCTTTGATTGCAACTGCCCGTTTCCGGACATTGGGGTAGGCAGATTCGGAAAGTGCGATCGCACTCTCAGCGACTTGAGAGGTAAACTCACCTTGAATCCCAATCAAACGACCATGACGCACCACGCGACGCAGTAAGCGGCGCAAGACATAGCCTCGCCCTGTGTTTGAAGCAGTAATTCCATCGGCAATCATGTGGACAACTGCCCGAACATGGTCACCAATTACCTTGAGAGAAACTTTGGTTGTTTCATCACTCTTGTCGTAGTCAATTCCCGCAATCTTAGCTGCCGTTTGAACAATCGGGAAAATCAGGTCAGTTTCGTAGTTATTCGGGACACCTTGGAGGATTTGTGCCATCCTCTCCAATCCCATACCCGTGTCAATGTTTTTATTTTTCAGCGGGATCAGATTGCCTTCAACATCCCGGTTGTATTGCATGAACACCAAGTTGTAGAACTCGATGAATCGGCTGCCGTCTTCCAAATCAATATGTTCATCACCTTGTTCGGGATGGAAGTCATAGTAAATTTCTGAACAGGGACCACAAGGACCCGTGGGGCCAGATGTCCAGAAGTTATCTTCCTCTCCCATGCGCTGGATGCGATGAGCAGGGATACCGATTTGGTCCCGCCAGATTGCAAAGGCTTCATCGTCATCATTAAAGACACTTACAATAAGGCGTTCTGGAGGTAAGCCAAAAACCTTTGTTGACAGTTCCCATGCCCATGCGATCGCCTGTTCTTTGAAGTAGTCCCCAAAGCTGAAGTTGCCTAGCATCTCAAAGAATGTGTGATGCCGTGCCGTGCGTCCAACGTTCTCAATATCGTTGTTGCGGATGCACTTTTGGGAAGTGGTAGCGCGAGGAACTTCAGGCGATCGCTGCCCTAAGAAAATCGGTTTAAAGGGCAACATCCCCGCGATCGTCAGCAGCACGGTTGGATCTTCCGGTACTAAAGAGGCACTTGGCAGCATCTTGTGCCCCCGTTGGGCATAAAAGTCAAGGAATGTTTGCCGGATTTCGCTACCGCTGAGGAAATGGGGAACAGACATGGTCTTAAAAAAAGGGCTAGGGATCAAACATTTCGAGGCGTGAAGTTTGAGCTTAATCACACCTTGAGCTAAAACGCAACCGTAGCGCGTCAGCACTCTTTGCAGCGGTACCAAAGGCACCAGGAGGTGGAAAGGCTTGGCATCACTGCAACGCAGCTACGCGATTAGACTCATCACTCCTATAAAGCTTTCGCTTATCGGTTAAGTTGTTATCTATTTTTACATTTGTTTATGCAATGTTGCTGCCTTTGCCATTCATGAGGCTTCTTGCACGAATCTGAGAAAGGCAAAAATCAACCGGAGCTTTAGTGAGGATTTTGTAGCCGGCTCCAGGCAGGTGCGTGTTTGTGAAGCTGCGACTTCAACCGCCAGGTGCAAGATATGAATTAGGGTAAGAGACTTTCATTCTCTGCTGTGAGCGACAGATAGGGGAGTCCCGCCCTTAGAAAACGGCTTGATTTGGTTTAACAGCAAGAAGTTTCACTGCATCACATTTTAGGCATTACAAAAACCGAGACGATTTTCACTTCTTAATACAAGACTTGCAGTTCGTAAAGACTCATCAACTTTGGTAAATATCATTCAGCCGCTAATGAGTACTGTGTTAATTTTAAAGAGTGGACATCAAGCTCCGGACAAGCAACAGGAGAAAACCAACCAGGCATAGATGTGATGTCCCTGATCTATGACCTAACCACAGTAGAAACCAACCAAGCATAGCTTTATGGGGCAAATACCAGTATTAGCTGGAAAAAGCCAAACCAAGGTCTAGAAAGACGCAACTATGTTGGAGCCAGATAAGGTGGAGCTGTGAGAGATGTAAACTTAGTGATTCACGATTTATCGTTAAAAAGTTAACTTGTTGAAAACTCAAACTTTTGTACTTAAATGGGTCTAGCCGCACTTGGTTAGACCCATTTAATTTTTAAGCCATAAAAACTAGCAAATAACTTCTCATTTGATTTATAAGTGCAAATGGAAATGAGACCATCAAGCTAATGTTGTCTAAAACCTGATTTGACTAACATTAGTGGAAATAAGCGCTGAGTGTTCAATAGAGTATTACAATAAAAGATTGAATGTAACAAAAATTCCACAAATAGGTTTAAGCTATGGCGACAATGAAGTTTAAAGTTCCAAATATCTCCTGTGATGGTTGTGCAAAAACTATTACAGACGAAATTCTCACCCATGAGTCAGACGCTAAGGTGGATGTTGATGTCCAAGCGAAGACAGTGAGTGTAGAAACTGAAGCTTCCGAAGCATCAATAAAACAGATGATCGTAGCAGTAGGCTACTCTGTCGAATAGGAATCAGCGTCTGTACCTCTAAGAAAGCATAATCTGGACGGGCTATTCTGCCTATCCCACAAGAAAGCTTATTAATTAGCAACGTGCAAGTTCAGTCGCTAGCGTAATTAAACAGAACTTGTTGTCTTGGAACTGGGGGCTAGGAATTGGCGGTTAAGCTAAGATTTCCTAGCCCTTTTAAGCTAATAAGCCTTCATTAGCAAGGCAAAATTATTAATTTAGATTCAAAGATGAAGGGAAAGGTTTCGGAAGTATTCCTTTGCTCCTTAATCTTTTGCTTTAACGGCTGGTAGCGAAAGGCAACTTAAATGCACTTGGCTTAACTTGCGTCATTTACTAAAAGAACTAAAGCTACGCTTACTTAGTTTTCGACAACTTTGTCAGAACTAGCAAGGACTTATTTTAGCTCTTGCCGACTTTGCAGATTGCTTTGTAACGTGCGTTGAATATTTCCCTGAGGCTTCGTCGTTGCGAACCAGTCAACAAGAACAAAGCAATCTGCTCACGTCAGCTTCAAAAAAATCAGTGTATTGATGACTTTTCTTAAAGATTTTGCAAACTTGTTAGTTAAATAGGGAATCGCTACTACTGCGACCTGTAGAAACCAGGGATTATTAGAAGAGAGCGGAGCGGGTTATTGATATATCTCACAACTAAAACATTTAGGTGATGGAAGTTTTGACATCTTTTAGTCAGGGTCAATGCCTTTGCTTTCAAGAGCTACATACAACAATGGATGCTTCTGTATTGGTGGTTGGAAATGAGTGGTTTCTCTCCACATTCGTTAACCAGATTCGCTATCTGATGTCTGGCACAGTCGAGGCATCTTCTAGTATTGATGAGGCTCTAGTCCTGATTCCAATGAAACAACCTGCTGTTTTGATTTTGCAAGCAACGCAGATAGGGAGTTTGGAACTGTGTTCTCAGATTAAAGAACAGACTCAGTTGGGCTGGATCTACTGTATTTTGGTCAACGACCAGTCCAAGATAAGTAAGGAAGAAACGCTATCAAGCCAACGTCTAGATTGGGTAGCTTGTGCTGAAGCCCTAGAAAATGGGGCAGATGCTTACTTAGGGCTGACCTTAACAGGAACTGGGGACCAAGAGGATATTGAAGGCAAGCGACTGCTAAGGGCGCAAATTCAAGCTGGGTTAAGAGGCGTCAAACTTTACCGAGAGTTGATGCAAACGAATGACGTACTCTCGACGATGGCGTTAGCCGATCCCTTAACAGAATTGAGCAATCGTCGGGCAATGGAATGGGATTTGCTCCGACAAATTCAAAATGCTCTGATCCAATCGACACCTTTGAGCCTGATTATGCTGGATGTGGACTATTTTAAGTCCGTCAACGACAACTATGGGCATCAAGTAGGCGATCGCGTTCTTCAACTACTCACAGCACGTCTACAACACAACTTGCGGGTTCAGGACACCCTGTTTCGCTATGGTGGCGAAGAATTTGTAATTATTCTCAGTCAAACTAACTTTCAGGAAGCCCAAATTGTAGCCGGACACCTACGACAACTCATTAGTGACCAACCCTTTAACATTGATGGGACATTTGCTCTTGAAATTACTATTAGTCTGGGGTTCGCTTCCCTTAATTCAGAAGATGACCTGAAAGGAGAGAGTTTGCTGTGGCGTGCTGACCACAACCTGCTGCGGGCAAAATCTAGTGGTCGTAATCAGGTTTTTGGTGGTGACGATGGTTATTAGTTGTTGGTTGTTGGTTGTTAAAGGGATGAGGAAGGTTAAGACAAAAACTATTGAGGTGTACGAAATTAATTTTGGCAATGTTGCTGAATTATCTGATAACACTCTGTTACTGAGGCTCGTTGTTTCATTGCCTCAACTAGCGCTTCATAAGATGCCCAGTGTTCTTCAATAATTGTGTGAGCTTGCCGAGTTGCCCATCGTTCTTTTATTTGTAACTCGCTAATAGGACGCCCTAATGAAGTTAAAGCTTCTGTGAGTTTCTGTCGGTCTTCTACGCCTCCCTCAGCGCTGCCGTAGACTAAAGTTTCTGCTGCAATCCCAGCCATCCAAACAGTACAAAAACGCTCTAAGGTTAATCGCATTTCGCCAACAGCAAGCGTGCCTGTTGAGAGTCCCGCAGAATCAAAGGTGACTCCCCCTAGCCCCGGTTGCCCTTGCTTGAAGGCTTCCCAAGCAGTCAGAGTGTAGCCAGTAATTGGAATGCCTAGGAAGTAAGCAACAAGAAAGTGACCCGCTTCGTGGCGGAGAATGCGATCGCGATGCTGACCGGATGCACTAGCCAGCCAATCCAACAGTAAGGTTGCCCCTCTGCCTTGGAAGCGGAAGCTATCGAGTGTGGCAAGGCTTAAGACACTAAGAGTTGCAACCGCAGGAATAGCGGGTGAGAGGTTGAACATTGGCCCCAGCAATGCTGAGAGTGTCATACCAAAGACACCGATCGCGATTAAATTCAGGGCAGTTTGCTGCATTCTTTTACTGTTGGTGGTGAACTCCTGAGTATTACTATTTGTAAAACGTTTTCAGCTTTTGTTACAAGTTTAGGTCACTAAAGGAGACGGGGAAATGGGGAGGTAAACTCCCCTTCTTCAAGGGTTTGGGGAAGCGTCGGTTGTTGGAGTCGGTGCAGGACTAGTTAAGTTTTTCGCCTTGTAGAAGGTTTCTAGGCTATTGCGATCGCCAACAAAGCGCCAGTGCCACGGCTCATAACTGACGCCTTGAGGATTATTCCTGGGAAAGGACAGTTCAAAGCTGTAGTAAGCAGCATTCTGCTCAAGCCACTTAAAGGCTGCTGTATTCTCAAAGTTAGGGTTTAGGTTTGTTGCTGGTGTCTGAGCATCACCAATATCCACGGCGTAGCCAGTGTGATGCTCACTGTAGCCGGGGGGAGCGCTAACTTCTGCTCGCTTGGTAGCGACTTGTCCGCGCTGTTTTTTGACATCAAAAAACAGATGCTGCTGTTCAGAGGCGGAACGGAAACCCGAAATTGGCACTAATACGACACCACTCGCCTGTGCTGCTGCGACCATTGCTTGAAATTGCTGAGCGGCCGCTGCCCGAAGCTTGATTTGACTACCAGGTAGTATGGGTCGTAACTCTGAGGCGGGTGCTTCTTCGTAGGCAAAATGTCCTAGAATCGTGTCCTCTTCAGTATCTTGTGGGCTAGGGGAGACTGAAGTATCAGTGGAGGTTGGTTGGGGTGAGGACTGTGCAATTGGCTTCGGTTTAGGACTGTTAGCAAGCGAGAGACTAAGCAAGAGTGAGATCGCACCTCCCCCGACTAACCCAATAATGAGTAGTACAGGACTTAATCGACGGCGTTTGACATCCGGTGTATCCCGCATCGCCTCCGGAATATCATCTCCAGGTGGCGCTGAAAGCTTGGCTGTTTTTTTTGGGAGACCCGCGTTATTCAAGAATCCACTCCTGCACTGAGAATCAATACTTAAACTTACCCAAATTTTAGTCTTGAGCCAGTCTAGCAGTTGCCACCCTATGTAGGCTCAAATTACCCATTCTCTAGAGACTGACTTACCATTTTTGGAAGTTGCCTCTCTACTGAATCAAGCCATGCCCAGCTTCAATACTGAGCTTTTAGAACCACTATTCAAACTCTATATTCAGCTAGGGGGCGGTGTCCTGCTGGGATGGGTTTTAGGACGTTATGCATCAAAGGCACTACCAACGTTCATTGGTCAATTTCTCTTCTGGATTGGCGTTCCCCTCAGTATTATTACCTTCCTGCGGGGTGCCGACTTATCCGGAGCAATTTGGATTGCGCCAGTGGCTGCCTGGGTAGCAATTTTTTTAGGGGCGGTATTAGCCTGGAGTTGGATTCAAGGACAATCACTCAGACAGCCTACCAATAGTAGTAATAAGCCACTTCAGGAGTCATCTTGGAGTAGACCCACACAAGGCAGTTTTCTCCTGTCGGCAATGCTCGGTAACACAGGCTACTTGGGCTTTCCAATTACCCTAGCTTTGGTAGGAGAAAAATACTTTGGTTGGGCAATTTTTTATGACATGTTGGGGACTACAGTTGGTGCCTACGGCTTGGGTGTCTTGCTTGCTGCTCGTTTTGGCAAGGAGTCACAGAGTTACCAACAGCTAGTCCAAGCACTACTGCAAAACCCAGCATTATGGAGTTTGGGATTTGGACTAGGTTTTCGTCAGATTCCACTGCCTGAGTTGGTTGAACAAGCTTTGCAAGGAATTGCCTGGAGTGCGATCGCACTTTCGTTGGTGTTAATTGGGATGCGATTGAGCCAGCTAGATTCCTGGAGCAACTTGAAACAGGCCTCAGTGAGTGTGGTCATCAAAATGCTTATTATCCCGTTGATTTTAGGGATTGGGTTATTGCAGTTGGGCATTCCTCGTCTACCCCTATTAGTCATCGTTCTGCAAGCAGCAATGCCTCCAGCTTTTGCTACTTTAGTAATTGCAGAAGTTTATGATCTTGACCGTGACCTCACGGTTACAGCACTGGCTGTTGGGTCGAGTATTCTTTTGTTGACATTACCAATTTGGCTGTTGCTGTTTAGCCCTTAAAAGCAACCTCATCCCCTTGTTCTTGAGTGCATCGTCCCCAGACTGATTTCCAAACAGACACGCACTAACAACCTTTTATGAACCGTCGTGAGTTTATTACATGGGTCGGTGTTGGCGGTATCGCAAGTTCCCTCCCAGTAGCCCTCGCTGCCTGCTCTCCTAAATCCACCGATTCAGAATCACCTGCTAGCCTTTCTCGCCCAGATGGGTTTCAATCTGTTGGCACGATATCGGAATTAAGCCAAAAGGGCTATATCCTGAATAAGAAAATTTCAACAAGTGGGGTGCTTGTCGTCAGCCAATCGCCTGATTCAGAGACGATTACGGCTGTCAATCCTACCTGCACACACCGAGGTTGTACGGTGGAATGGAAGGCACAAGAAAAATCGTTTGTATGTCCCTGTCATGGTGCCAAATTTGGTGCCGATGGCAAGGTTCTTGAAGAACCAGCACAGAAACCCTTACCCACTTACGAAGTTAAGACCCAAGGAGATTTAATTCTGGTGAAAGCAAATACTTAACTATAACCCCTCTGCCTTCTGCCTTCTGCTATAAATACACATCAGCTTATTTTTGACCCAAAAGGAAATAAGTTGTCATATCGCCCTTCCCTTTAATTGAAACCTGACCCCGCTCTTCAAACAAAAACTGCTCCTTTAATCGCTCATAGCTAGCAGATGTTACCTGAGTCTTACCTGGAATTCCTGTCATTTCCATGCGAGAAGCTATATTTACTGTATCGCCCCACAAGTCATAGATGAACTTGCTAAGACCAATCACACCTGCCACTACAGGCCCAATATTAATGCCAATTCGGATTGTAAACGCTTCGCTGATTTTGGCATTGATATCTGCCATTACCGCTTGTATAGAAAGTGCCATTTGGGCAATAGCTTGAGCATGATCTGAGCGGGGTGTTGGTAAACCCCCAACTACCATATAAGCATCACCAATCGTCTTAATTTTTTCTAAGCCGTATTGTTGAGCTAATTGGTCAAAGGTTGAGAAAATAATGTTGAGAACGGACACCAGTTCTTCCGGTGTTTTTCGATTGGAAAACTCCGTAAAGCCAACAATGTCGGCAAATAAAACACTGACCTCTTCAAAACGCTCAGCAATTGGGCTTTGGTTTTGCTGCAACTGCTTGGCAATCGGTGCTGGTAAGATATTGAGCAGTAAGGTTTCAGTTTTTTCTTGTTGAAATTTCAGTGCCTCTTGGATTGACTTCCGCTCTGTGATATCAGAAACTGTCCCTTCGTAGTACAGTAGCCTCGCCTGAGAATCACGTACAGCACGGGTGTTTTCAGAAATCCAAATGACTTTATGATCTTTGCGATATACTAGAGACTCAAATTCCTTCACCTCATTCTCAGATTCTATAAGGGCAAGAAATTCTTGGCGACGATTGGAGTCAACATAAACTTGTCGTGAGATATCTTCAATACTTTCAATCAATTCTTCTGGTGAGGTGTAGCCATGAATTTTTGCTAAGGCAAGATTGGCACTTAAGAACCGACCATCCGGCGAAGTTTGAAAAATACCTTCGACAGCGTTTTCGACAATACTATGATATTTCTCTTCGGCAATTCGCAGAGCTTCTTCTGTCTGCTTGCGCTGAATCAGTGAACCCAATTGAGTAGCAACAGCATTAACTAACTCTACTAAATGCGGCTGGATAGGGCTTGCTGTTTTTTTCAAGAAAACTAAGATTGCTAAGACTTGGTTATTCAGCAGAATTGGAACACCGAAACTTGCTTTTAAGCCGATAGCTGCCGCGAGGTTAGAACGAGGAAAAATCTCTTCTGGCTCAACAGAAACATCTTCTACCCACTCCGGTTGTTTAGATGACCAAACTCGCTCGGCTAGTCCAACCAAAGGAACTATTGGAATTGCCAAACTGTGTTGGCTAAATCCCTCTAAATCTGGGCTATTAGCATACCAAGCTTGAGAGTGTTCAAGCGTTGTGCCATCAGCGCGAGGAACCCAAGCTTCTCCAAAATCCCAATTAATTGTCTGACAACAAGAGCGCAAAATAATAGATAATGCCGATTGAAAGTTAGACGCTTCAGCGATCGCTTGAGTCATAGAGACGAGAAAAAAGATTTCCTCTTCGGCACGTTGGCGAACATTAATTTCAGCCGTGAGACGGGTATTTTGCTCTTGGAGTTGCTTAGAGAGTCGCTGTTGTTTAAGTTGATTCTCGACTCGTGCTAATACCTCTTCTACGTGGAAAGGCTTAGTGATGTAATCTACACCTCCGATTTGAAACGCTTTAATTTTGTCACGGACTTGATCTAAGGCGCTAATGAAAATAACTGGAATATTGCCTGTTTCTGGTCTAATTTTTAGCTGTTCACAAACTTCATAGCCGTTCATTGTGGGCATATTAATATCAAGCAAAATCAAATCAGGGGGAGCAATTTGTGCCCCCTTCAAAGCTAGTTGTCCATTAATCGCTTTCCTGACTCGATACCCGTGAGACTCAAGCACAGCGGATAACAATCGTAGGTTATCCGGTGTATCATCAACGATGAGAATGTCTCCTTTGTCGGCTTGTGCTTGATGAGTATTCATTAGGACAAATCAATATTTTAAACTTGGGTAGATTGGATCAGGTAGAGTCTCTGATGGTTAGGTTATCGTGGGAAGCAGAGTGAAACGACGCTGTGCCTTCCGCGATCGCATTTTCTAGGAGTTGTACACGCTCACCAGCCTTCGTATCTGAAGCAAAGCTGTTACGAAGACAATCGCTAATATCAATCGCGACTCCATCCACCATGACATCGCCATTATCCATAAGGGAATATCGGGCGCTATTTCGTACCCACTTCACCTCACCGTCAGCAGAGGTGATTGGGTATTCCTGAGTCACTGGTTTATGCGATTTTGCTGAGGCTTTCAAGGCTTCATAGAAATCAGCTTGGCTGTCAGGAGGAAGAGTTCCAAGCAAACGCTCTAGTTCAGCCATTGCTGCTTTCGGGCTTAAACCAGTCAGTTCATGCTCTCCCTCACTGATATAGAGAAGCTTTGTCCTCCCATCTGGATGAACGACACCCCGATAGACGCAACCAGGAATATTAGCCGCCATCGCCACGAACTGTCGCTGACTTTCACGCAATGCCGATTCGGAATGCTTGCGCTGAATCAGTGAACCTAACTGGGTTGCAAGAGCATTGACAAGTTCAATTAACTGTGGGTCAGGTGAGCTGGCTTTTTGTTTAAAAAAGACCCAAACTGCTAGGACTTTTTCATTGAAGAGAATAGGAACGCCCAAACAGGTTTTTAATCCGACTTCTTGAGCAAGTTGGTTTCTTTGAAAAATGTCATTGGGTTCTACTGAAACATCTATAGTCCAACTAGGTTGATGGCTGAGGCAAATTTGCCGAAGTAAATCTCTATGGGTTGCAAAAGCTAACGTCTTACTCTTACGTCTGAATTTCTCAAAACCTTGATCGCGGGCATACCAACCTTTACCCAATTCAAAAACTGAAGCCTGAGAGTTTGGCAGCCAAAATTCGCCGAAATCCCAACCGATTTTTTCACAAACTTGGCAGAGGGTGGCTTCCAGAGCAGAGATAAAGTCATCCGCTTCACTAATTGCAACCGTTGTTGTTAATAAAAGTTGAAGCTTCGCATTTTGCTCAATTAGTTGATTTTGCTGGAATAGAAGTTCTTTCTTTTGGATGGATATTGTTACTTGATTTTTAACTCTGGCTAAAACTTCTTGAACCTCAAAAGGCTTAGTAATATAGTCTAATCCTCCGATTTCAAATGCTTTTACCTTATCTAGAACTTCATCTAATGCACTAATAAAGATGACTGGAATATCCGCTGTCTCCTTGTGAGCCTTTAATCGCCGACAAACTTCGTACCCGTTGATTTCCGGCATATTGATGTCCAGGAGAATCAAATCAGGCTTGGCAACCTCTATCGCTCTTAATGCCAGATTCCCATTAATTGCTTTCCTGACTTTATACCCAGAATCACTCAACATTGTGGATAGAAGACGTAAGTTATCCCGATTATCGTCAACTAATAAAATATCGGGTTTAAAAGTATGGATTGAGTGGCTATTCATTAGTAGATGCGTTTATTAAATCAATGATTAAGTCAAGTCTAAAATTATCGACTAAATCTGCCAAAGCTAGCTTCAAAGACGAATGCGGCTCTGGAATTTGCTCAATTAGGGCGAGAATTTCTTCATCTTGGCAACCTTCTGCTGCTCGATGAAGTTGGGAAATCCATTGTGAAGGCATCACAGATAAGCTTGCAGCACTCAGTTCATAGCGTTCAGTTGCTTTTGGCTGAGGAGTGAACGTAGCTGCAGGCTGAGCGCTTTGTTCATAGACATAACATACCCCCAGATGGTCAGCTATCTTGGAAAAAAGCACTGGCTCACGGAAGGGTTTACGGATAAAATCATCACAGCCAACTGATAAGACGTGAGAGCGATTTTCTTCAAAGGCACTTGCCGTTAAGGCGATAATCACCGTCGCCTGACCTTGCAAATGAGACTTAATTTGTTGGGTTGCCTCATAACCATCCATCACAGGCATCTGCATATCCATCAAAATTAGGTGCGGTTCCCAACTCTGCCATAAAGCGATCGCTTCTTCCCCATTGGAAGCTTCACGTACCTGAAATCCTACCGACGTTAAGAGCTTAACCAAGAGTAGGCGAGAAACTCGTGTATCCTCTACTACCAAAAGGCGATATTCTCGTTGCTCAGGTGCTAATCCAATCACTCGCTGACTTGGCTGTTGAACTTGAGTGTCAGTTACTCTCGCTGTCTTAAGCAGAACATCAAATTTAAAGGTAGCGCCTTGACCAACGATACTGCTGACAGAGATATCTCCTCCCATCAGTTGGACAAAGGAGCGGCTAATCGGTAAACCCAAACCAGTGCCTTGCTGAGATTCTCGACCTGTTGCTGTTTGGGTAAAGGGTTCAAAAAGAGAGTCTATTTCCTCTTGTGCAATACCGGGGCCTGTGTCAGAGACTTCAAAGCTAATTCGGGAGTAGTGAGTAGAAAGTGAGGATTGGGGAGACACCGAAGAAGGGGAAGCGTTAGAAAATCCTCCTTGTCCCCCTTGCCTCCCTTCCCCAGTTTCAATTCCGACGCGCAGCGCCACCGTACCGGACTCCGTAAATTTAATTGCATTACCCAGGAGGTTAATCAGAACCTGACGCAATTTTCCCTCATCACAGTACACATGTTGGGGAACGTCTGTTGTTCGCTCAAAAATTAGTCGTAAACCCTTGGAAGAGGCTTTGAGTTGTAACATCTCCTCAATGCTATCGAGCAGGTGATAGAGATCAAAATTATTTTCCTTGAGAGTAATCCTACCTGCCTCAATTTTTGACATTTCGAGAATGTCATTAATCAATTCCAGCAAATGCTCACCAGAGTGTAAGATAATCGCCAAATGCTCTTGCTGCTCACGAGATAAGAGGGTATCGCGATTCATCACTTGAGAAAAACCCAAGATGGCGTTGAGCGGGGTTCTCAGTTCGTGGCTCATATTCGCCAAGAATTTACTTTTGGCACGATTGGCAACTTCAGCGGCTTCTTTAGCTTCTTTGAGTTGAGCCGATTGCCTCTGAGTCTCTTCAAGTAATTCCGCCTGTTGCAGGGTGACTCCCAACTGAACACCAATTTGAACCACTATATTGATTTCTTCAGCTTCCCATTGGCGGGAACCGGAATTTTGATACGTCGCGAGTAATCCCCAAAGCTGTTCACCACAGAAGATCGGGACAATAATGTAGGCTCTGGCTTGAAATTGCTCTAAGAGATCGAGGTAACAGGAGTCAAACCCGGCTTTATAGATGTCTTGAACACAACGGAAAGTTGCACCTTGGGTATACGCACCGCCTTGGGTTTCTTGCAGATAAGTATCTTGCACCAAATTTGGATCACTGTCGAAGGTTTTGACAACACAACGTTCGCCTTCCACAGCATCCTTTTTAAGCTCAGGGTTATTCTTTTGTTCCTGCACCAAAGAAATCCAGCCACTCGCGACTGACTCGGCAACAAACTCTCCACTCCAGTCCGGCTTGAAACGATAGATGGCTACGCGATCGCATTCGATGACTTGCCGCAGTTCTTGGGTTGTTGCACGGAATATCGTGTCAATGTCCAGTGTCTGGCGCATCCTTTGAATTACTCGTGCGATCGCATGTTCCCGCTTAGCACTTTCCCGTAGCGCTTCTTCTATCTGCTGGCGCTTTAACTCCGCTCCCACACGCGCCGCAAAAATTTTCAAAATCATCTCTTTGCCCAAATCATGAGGCATTGGCTTCACATCCATCACCGCCAATACGCCTAAGATATTGCCGTCGGAGTCAGTTAGAGGCATTCCTAAATAACTTTGGGCATTCAATCGAACTAGCTCTGGAGCATTAGGAAATAAGGCTTGTACATCTTGAGGATAGTGACACTTTGTCCCACGATTTAAAACCTGTTTACCGGGAGTATCAACTAACTCATACTCGCTGTTTTCACCCCATTTTTCACCTTGCCAAAATGCCAAGATCCGAACTCGGCTACACTCCGACACTCTTGGTGGCTCCTGCGTTACTGGACTTTGGTCTAACACTACCGTTGCTCTATCATCCAGCACCTCCCAAATCATCGCGTAACGAACTTGCAAAGCCTGAGCCAGATAACGGACACAGGAGTGCATAAAGTTACTGCCAGTTGCTGAGGCTGTCCCTTCGACAATTAATTGCAGTGCCTCTTCCCGATGCTTACGTTCGGTGATATCTGTAACGCGAACCAGATGCATCTGATGATCAGCGACATGAATTGGCTTTGCTGCTAAACTGCCCCAAAAAATTTTTCCTTTTTTGGTTACATACTCTAACTCGCGAGTCCAAACGCCGTAGAGAGCCATCTCATCCACAATAAAAGTCAGTTCTTCTGGCGTAAATAATTTTTTCTGAAGGCTGTGCCCCTCAATATTAATTAGTTCATATTTGCTTGTGGCTTCAAACAGTTCTACTGCACGCTGATTGCAGTCAACGGTCAAAAGCGTTTCAGAACTTACCAGAAAAAGTGCATCAGCCGAGTTATTGAAAATCGATTCTAGTAAGTCTCTACTACGAATAATTTCTGCCTCTGCAAGCTTTCGAGCCGTAATATCGCTAGCTGTGCCAGTTGCCCCTACCACATTTCCTTGCTCATCCAAGAGCGTAAGTGCATTAACCAGCAGATGAATCAGTCTACTATCTTTCGCTAAGCGTATCGTTTCATACTGGTGGAGTCCTTCTTTATTAAAAAGGTGCCGAAAAGCCTCTAGATCTAGAGGAACTTGTTTGGGTGGGGTGAAGTCAGAGAACGGGCGACCGATAATTTCTTCAGGCTCATAACCAAAAATTTGCTTGACGGCTGGGTTAACGAAGGTAAAACATCCTTGAGTATCCGTTGACCAGATAATGTCCTGCGATGTCTCAACAAGATTACGATATTGCCGCTCACTACTCGCGATCACAGCAGCACTTCGTGCCGCTTCGTTAACAGCTTGCTTGCGTTGAGTGATGTTACTAGCGGTGCCAGTTGCCCCTAGTATGTTTCCCTCAGAGTCCTGATATGCGATCGCGTTCACCATGAGTTGGATTGGCTTCCCGTCTCTCGCCAGGTGTTTCGTCTCATACTGGAAAACAGATCCTCCAGCCAGAAGGCTCTGGAAAACTTCTAAATCTTTAGCCATTTGTTCCGGTGGCATGAAATCTGTAAACGGACGACCCAGCATTTCTTCCGGTTCATAACCATAAATTTGTTTAACTGCACAGTTGACGAAGGTATAACGCCCCTCAGTATCCACTGACCAAATCACATCCTGCGATGCTTCAACCAGAGCGCGATACTTTTGTTCACTCTCAGCTAGGGCTACCTCTGTGTGCTTGCGCTCAGTGATATCTTCATGGGAGCCAATGAGTCGGATTGGATTTCCTTGTTCATCCCATACGGCTTGCGCTCGCGATAAAATCCATTTGTAGCTGCCGTCCTTACACCGGAGACGATACTCAGCAACGTAATTAGGGGTTTTCTGATCTAGGTGAGCTTGGCGAGCATTCATCACCGCTTCCCGATCATCCGGATGCACTCGCCTGAGCCATTCATCATTGCTGTTCTCAACCTCGTTGTCTTCATACCCCAACATTTCTTTCCATTGAGCTGAGTGGAAGACTGCCCCAGTCTTAAAGTTAATGTCCCAAATCCCACCATTGATGCTTTTGAGCGCTAGCTGCCAACGCTCTTCACTTTCTCGTAATGCTTTCTCGGCTTGCTTTGCCTGTTGACTATACTTGGCTGCTTGTCTTTGGTACGCTTCAGAAACACGAATCTCTTGTTGCAGCCGTGCATTTTGCTCCGCGAGTTGCCGAGAAAGCCTACCAATCCTCAATTGATTCTCAACACGAGCCAAAACTTCTTCCACCTGAAAGGGTTTAGTAATGTAGTCCGCACCACGAACGGAAAAAGATTTTATTTTATCAAACGCTTCATCTAAGGCACTAATGAAGATAACGGGTATGTCCTTAGTCGTTGGAGAGGCTTTCAACACAGAGCAAAGGTCATAACCGTCCATCTGGGGCATCATGATGTCCAGCAAAATCAAGTCAGGTAAGATTGACTCGACAGACTCTAGCGCCACTACACTGTTTGATGCCGATCGCACTTCATATCCTTGCTGAGACAACATCCCAGCTAGAAGTTGCAAATCAGCGAGGGTATCATCAACAACTAAAATGTTTCCTTTGGGGAGATAACTTGGCTCCTGGCTCATTTCTAGGGTAGTGTTAGTTGGGTTGAGGGCAATAGCGGCTCTAACTGAAAATACTTTGCTAGACAGTTAGAGACTTATAGGAAGGGTGGATTGAGCAATTGAAGACAACAGGTCAAGATCAAATCTGATTTGTATTCAATATGTCATATCAACTCCGTTTGATCGCTTCGTATATTTAAGTTGTGACGTTGTTAATGGTCTTTCTGATAATGCCTCTGAAAACACCATGAAGGCTAAGCCAGAACCAAACCCTGATCAGGAAAGCAAGGATGCTGTTGAATGAATACGATCTGAATCTAGGCGATTAACTAGACTCGGATAAACAGTGGCAGGGACTAAAGAGGAGGATTTGGGCAAAATGTGATCGCCACCCTCTGAGTCTCTAAGTACGTCTGCTACCCCTGGTAGGAGAATCCGTCCTCTGTAGATTCGGTTGCACTCACTGAGTTATACAGACAAACTCATTAAAGTAGGTAATAGAAACAACAACTCCACACATTGCCGATTACTACCATGAACAATCTGTCAAATCGAGTCCCAGAGTCTTTTGGCAGCGAGTCAGAAGGCGGCAACCAGCTATGGCAATACGTCCAATCCCTAAATCCAGATACAGTTGCCCAACTCTCAAAGCCTGACCCTCAAGTCGTTCAGGTGATAGAACGTAATATTGTTGGAATGCTCGGAACTTTACCTTCAGAACACTTTGATGTAGATATTACCACTAGCCGTGAACATCTAGGTCGGCTTCTGGCTTCTGCAATGATTAATGGCTACTTTCTGCACAATGCTCAGCAACGAATGGCGTTTGAAAAGTCCTTGCAAGTAGCAGCAGCAACGAATGAGAGTGGAGCTAAGGAACAGTAAATCAAGACTAAGCCGATAGGCAGTAATTAACCATCAACTCCAACACAACAGCAATAACTAGCAGCGGAGGCAACAAGCATCCAACTCCATTTCACCCTTCATCTGTCTCTGGGTGCTGCGTTGGGAGGAATTGAGGGTCTAGTACCTGACCTGAAGAGTAAGAACATTCTTGAGGAAAATCTTCGTAGTCTAACGGAGTCTCGCTGACAGCTAGGTTTAAAGCACTTTGATAACCATCTTCCATGGCTTCTAGTAAATAAGGTTGCAAACTTGGGCTTTCTTTGAGAAGCCGCAAAACCTGACGACGCTGCTCCCGAATTGTAGCCAACCAACTTTTGGAACGATGACTGGGTTGAAACTCCCATTTAAGTAGATGCCCTAGTAAGATGCCCAAACGGTTTCCTAGTTCCTGTCGTTGTTGCTTGCCCAACGATTCAATCTCCTCAACCAAGTTTGGGACATCTAAGCAGCTCCACTTTTTATGCTGGAGAAACTCTGCTTGTTGTTGCGTCCATGCGTAGAAGTCTAGTTCGTATAACTCAAAGGACTGATTAACACCCTCAACAGTTGTACAACGCAAAGCCTCAAGGAAACCTACAGTAGCCTTTGAGATTAAGAAAGCCAAAGCAGGCTTCTTGCCATTGAGTACCCCATAATGTAGCAAACGCTCAAAATCTTCCAAGCTAATAGTTTGTACCTCTTGAGGCTCTCTCGTCCCTTCAATCAAAACTGTTTCAACTTCCCCACTAAAACCCAGGCTCTGTAATGCCTTTGGCTTTTTTGACGGTGAACCAACAATTCGCTTGAACCAATTATTTGTGTACCCTAAAACCTGCCCAATACTTGAGACTCCAACTCGAATCTCACCACTTGGCATTCGGTAAACATCAATCCCCAATTCCTCAGAGTTGGTTCTTAAGGGAATTATTTGTTGCTCTACTACGTTAAGGGTCATGGCACAACCTCTATATCTCTATGTTTTTGCCATGTATTACATGGTTGCAGTTCCTTGGTAATACTGGTTAATGTCTTTAGTTTGCAACACTAGTTTAAATAGAACTTGTCATTTTTGGGACTTGGAACGGGCAAAATCTCTCAACCCCCAAGTACTAAATCAACAAGCTTTATTTCTACAAGCTTTATTTCCACCGACCGACTTATTAATAATAGGTGTGTTCCTCTACACCCTTTTATTTAACATACATGCCCGTCTCTGAGTAGATAAAAGCCGGATTTGATACTGCTACTTTCTTATTGGTAGTAATGAGAGGCGTGCAGACCTGAACTCCAATGAACCCCAGTCTTCTTCTGGGGTTTTTTATTTTATACAGCTAATCGCTGAATGATTCATAGTGCGATCGCATTATCTTCTCTTTATCTGTATTCCTTCTGAGGCAAGTAGTCAGAGCAATTTGTCGCTTCAGCCGTTAAAGCCATAGAAGGGTGTACTGCACATTGCAAATAAGGGTTGTTTTTAAAGAATCGGCAGTTTCTACAGGGAACTTGATGTAAGTGTTTGACAGTTAACATTCCATGTCGTGCAACTGTCCAGAGATCTGAAGTCATCAAAACGACAATCGTCCAAACCATCATGAAACCCATAGGAATCAAAAGTAGCCCGTAATCAGGCATGGCTGTGACATCCGGTTTCATCCCATCAGGTTCTGCCCTAGCTAGTTCTATCTGAGTCACGTTTTCCGGATTAAAACGATTTTCTCCTAGTGCAGCGACCTTGAAAAACTTATCAGTCTGCATCTGAATTAACCTCTATTCATATAAGAATTTTCCTAGGAAGTTTTGCCCATCTCGCAATGCTGATTAACCAACTTTCCCTAAGCCCTGAAACTCAAATAATTTGGGAGTTTTTGGGCATAAATTAAGCCTTAAACATGACTTTTCAAGCGGGAGCTTATCATCAATAGTTAACAAAACTCTTTAACCACTTGCACCTATCTCAGGGATTAGGTTTCACTGGCGAACAGAGATTGAGCATCAAAGATAAGCATCCGCTCCACTCTCAAGACAGAATTTTCAGGATTTCATCCCTTGTATCGTCGGCAGTTCAATGATAAATTCCGTTCCTTGACCGGGTGTAGAACGACACCTAAGCCGTCCCTTATGTTTTTCTACTACAATCTGATAACTAATTGACAATCCTAATCCCGTCCCTTCCCCTGGTGATTTTGTTGTAAAAAAGGGGTCAAATACTCTTTGCTGATCTTCTTCTGACACGCCAAGTCCATTATCAGCAACATAAATCACTACCTTATCTTGTTCGACTGTCTCGGTACGAATGCGAATATAAGGCGTTGTACCTTCGCAGTTAGGCGCTATAAACGAACGGCACTTAGTTAAGGAAGGTAAGGAAGGTAGGGCAGAAATTACTTCCTCATCTCCCTCAACAACTGTTAATCCACCACTATGCAATTCTCTGAGTGCGTCAACAGCGTTGCTCAAGAGATTCATAAAGACCTGATTGAGCTGCCCTGGATAGCATTCGATTAGGGGTAATTGCCCATACTCTTTGATGACTTGAATCTCAGGATACTTGGACTGGGGTTTCAAGCGATGCCGTAAGATGAGCAGGGTGTTATCAATCCCTTCATGAATATCTACCCGTTTGCGATCCGCTTCATCAAGGCGAGAGAAGTTTTTTAAGGACAGCACAATTTCTTTAATCCGGTTTGCACCTTCTCTCATCGATGCGAGCAGTTTTGGAAAATCTTGGGCGATAAACTCTGGTTCAATGCGCTCTAGTTGTTCAGTGATTTCTGCAACTGGCTCAGGATAGTAGTTTTGGTAAAGCTTGAGCAAGTTCAGCAAGTCTTGAGCATATTCACTTGCCGGATGAATGTTGCAGGAGATAAAGCTTGTCGGATTATTGATTTCGTGAGCAACCCCTGCGACTAACTGACCCAAACTTGCCATTTTCTCATTCTGCACTAGCTGAGCTTGGGTACGCTGAAGTTCTTTGAGTGTTTGCTCAAGCTGTAAGGCTCGTTCCCGTTCTTGCTGGGTGAATATCTGTAACGATTCTTCTGCAAGCTTTCGCTCAGTAATATCCTGTCCAATGCCGATACTCGTACCATCGGATAATCGAATATTCGCCCAGGATGTATAAATGACACGACCGTCATGAGTTTTAGTTTTTAAATCTTGCCATTTCCCTGTTGCTGCCACCATGAAATCCAAAACCGATTGACGATATTCAGGGTCAGGATAACATTCAACTAATATGTCACATTGCTCTAGTTCTGCTTTAGACCAACCTAAGACACGTTCCAATTCCCGGTTTACTAATTGAAGCTGACCCGCAGCATCATAAAAAGCCACCATCACAGGGATGTGGTCAAAGATAGTTTGCAGCAACTCCTTCTGCTGTCGTAGTGCCTCTTCTGCCTCCTTACGAGCGGTAATATCGGTTTGAATGCCAATGTAGTGAGTTAAGTTCCCATCAGCATCTCGCACCGGAGAGACGGAGAATTCGTTCCAGAATAACGTGCCATCTTTACGATAGTTGCGTAAAACTCTCTGAGTCTGTTTACCCGCCCGAATCGCTTGCCGCAACTCTGGGATTGCAGGTTGCTCAGTCTCTTGGCCCTGCAAGAAGCGGCAGTTTTTGCCAATCACTTCCTCGGCACAGTAACCTGTCATCCGCTCAAACCCTGGATTTACATAGATGATTGGGTTATCCGGTTGGCTTGGATCGCTTATGGTGATACCGTTACTAGAAGCTGCGATCGCTCTTTCGAGGACTCGTAGACGCTCCTCTGCAAGCTTGCGCTCAGTGATGTCTTCCACAATCCCCAACACATACTGGGGATGCTCCGCTTCATCAAAAATCGGAATTTTTTTGACATGAAATAGTCGTTCACCCCGAAGGGTATGGATGAGTTCTGCGGGATGATCTACGAGCCTTCTAGTGGAGAGTGCCTCTTTATCTTGAGCGGTGAAGAAACTTGCCTGCTGATGCTCAAACAAGTCATAGTCACTCTTACCAAGAACGTCAGATGCAGTGTAGCTCATCAGTTCAGTACTCGTCTTGTTCCAGAAGACAAACCTTAAGTCTTTAGCATCTTTTGCAAACACTCCCACTGGCAGATTTTCTAGCAGAGAGTTCAGGAAGCTTTGAGTGCGTTGGAGTTCTGCTTCTGTTTGCTGGCGCAAATGAAGCTCATCGTGAACATCGCTAACGTCAATCCTCACTCCATCAATAATCACATCGCCGTTATCCAGTCGAGAGTAACAAGCGCTATCTCGAATCCACTTCACTGCACCAGTTGTGGAAATAATTCGGCATTCCTGAGTACTCGGCTCCAGCGTTTCTATCGCTGCTCTCCAGTTTGTCTCAAATTTAGTCCGACACTCAGGATGAATCAGTTCGATATAGCGCTCTGAATTAGCGATTACCTCTTCTGGGGCTGAGCCACTCAATCCGCGTTCTCCCTCACTGATATAGAGGAGTGAGAACCGTCCATCCGCATGAAACACACCCCGATAGACACTACCTGGAATATTAGCCGCCATCGCCGCTAGCTGTTGCTGGCTTTTACGCAACGCTGATTCTGAACGCTTGCGTTGAATTAGTGAACTCAACTGGCTAGCTAGAGCCTTGACTAGCTGAATCAGTCGCGGTTCTGGTTCTGTCACTTCTCTTTTGAAGAACACCAAAACCGCGAGTACTTGGTCATTAAAGAGAATAGGTACCCCTAAGCAGGCTCTTAATCCTATCTCCTTCGCAAGTTGGCAACGGAGAAAAACGTTGGATGGCTCAACTGAAATATCAGTGAGCCAATAGGGGCTTTGGTTATGACAAATTTTTCCAACAATGCTCGTGTTGAGAGCAAAAGTTAAGGCTTCACTTTGGTGTCTAAATTCCTCAAATCTTTTTTCACTGGCATACCAACCTTTACCATATTCAAAGTCTGTTGCACTATCATTTTTTGGTATCCAAAATTCTCCATAGTCCCAACCAATTTTTTCACAAACTTGGTGGAGGGTTGCTTCTAGAGCGCTTTGGAAATTAGAAGATTCGTTAATCGCTTGAGTTGTCGTTAATAAAAGTTGAAGCTGGGTATTTTGTCCAATCAGTTGCTTTTGCTGTTCAAGAAGTTGTTTTTTTTGCCAAACCAGAGTTAGCTGGTTCTTGATTTTGACTAAAACCTCATGGGAGTCAAAGGGCTTAGTAATATAGTCTACTCCCCCAGCTTCAAACCCTTTGACTTTATCTAAAGCATCGTCTAAAGCACTAATAAAGATTACTGGAATTTCTGCTGTCTGCTGGTTAGCCTTTAATTGCTTGCAGACTGCATAGCCCTCTATATTGGGCAGATTAATATCAAGTAAAATTAAGTCTGGTTGCGATAAGTTTACAGCGTTTAACGCAAATTCCTCATTGGAAGTGGTTCTGACTTTATACCCTTGCTGCCTCAACATCGTGCGTAAAAGACGCAAGTTTTGCGGGTTATCGTCAACCAACAAAATGTCTGCTTTACAATCTTGCGATGAATTGCTACGGGGGAAAACTTCCGTAAATGCCATTGTCTTGTGTTCAGTCCCAGATTGCTTGGGGAGTTTCTCAATTCTAGAAAGTAGGTTGAGCTGCACGAATGTGCTGTTTCGATAACACCCGAATCTTGACCACTAAACTAATACTTTAGAACATTTAACGGATGGTGCGGTTAACTAGCACGATAAAACGCGATCGCCTAGTTTATTCTGGACGCGATCGCTAACCTACCACGGTTAGTTTGTCTATGAGCTGCCTTGAAAAGTACCCCTAAAGATAGATGCAAGTCAGGAACTGAAAGATTAATAATTTTTGCCTGCTCTTTTCCTGACAACCAATTCGCCTAGGACACGACAACTAGAGGAGATTGAAGAACTGATACTCCTGTACCAACTCACATTGTAAGTGAGGAAGGGATACGTTGTATCTTACTGTCTTGTGACGTAGAACGCGATCGATAGATTTGAGCCACTGTATCCCTTGGATTAATCCTCAAAACCTCATCAAACCGTTGTGCCGCTTCCTTGAAAGTCTGCTGACGGTAGAGGAACAAACCTTCTTCAAACAGGGGTTTCGTTGCTAACTTGCCCTCTTTCATGTCTGGTTCATCTCCATCAAATACTTCAAAAACTGCTACAGCTTTTGACTTCCCCTTCACTTTAACTTGCTCAATGAAGCGGAGACTATACTGCATTGGATGGTGCAAACGACCTAATGTTTGCTGAGAGATTAACAACGACGCACCATAATATTTTGTTAGTCCTTCTAAGCGAGAGGCTAAGTTTACCGTATCACTAATTACGGTGCTATCCATGCGGTGTTGTCCGCCGACTGTCCCCAGCATCAACGAACCTGTATTGATGCCAATGCCGATTTTAATCGGTATATAACCAGACTTAACACGCTGTCGATTGTATTCTGCCAGACGTTGCAGCATTGTAATCCCGGCTTTCACGGCATCATCAGCAATGCCACTAAATAGAGCCATAATTGCATCACCAATATATTTATCAATAAAGCCTTGATTATCAACGATGGCGGGTTCCATACGAGAAAGATAGGCATTGATAAAATTGAAATTCTCTTGAGGTGTCATGCTCTCTGAGAGAGTGGTGAAATCGCGAATATCGGAAAATAGCACCGACATTTCCTGCTGTACTTGGTCACCTAATTGAATATCAATAATGCTTTTTTTATCTAAAAGCTGGAGAAATTGCCGTGGGACAAAGCGCGAGAAAGCTCGGTTTAGTTCAAAGAGTTCTGACGTAAACTTTATTCGCTCAGCTTCAGCTTGCTTCCGTTCAGTGATATCTTCAACAAAACCCTGATAGTAGAGTACTCTCCCACTGATATCGCAAACAGCACGCGCATTCTCACTAATCCAGATAATGCTGCCATCTCGACGATAGACTTGAGACTCAAACGCCGACACCTCACCATGCTGCTGCATTAACTTGATAAATTCAAGATGACGGTGAGGTTCGACGTAGAGTTGATGTTGGACGTTAGTGAGAATTGTCATCAACTCTTCAAGAGAGTTGTAACCGTAAATGTTTGCAAGTGCATGATTCGCACTGATATAACGTCCTTCCGGCGTAGTCTGAAAGATGCCTTCAAGAGCATTCTCAAAGATTTTGCGATACTTCTGTTGTGCCTTCAACAGGCGACTTTCATTCTCGTGGAGTTGGGCGATTAGTCCAGCTTGCTCACGAGTTAATTGTTCTAACTCCTGATTCATTTGCTGGAGTTGGACGTTTTGTGCAGCAAGTTTTTTATCCTGAAGATAGCTGTTTACGGCTTCTTTGACTGTTAAACTCAAGTCTGAGGCTTGCCAAGGCTTGGCTATATACCGATACAATTTTGCCTGCTTAATGGCATTCCCCACTGCTTCTAGATCAGCTTGTCCTGTTAGCATGATTTTGAGGGTTTGAGGTGAGATGAGATGAACGCGCTTTAATAGTTCATCCCCCTTCATATCGGGCATGATATAGTCTGATATGATTAGAGGAATTTCGTATCCATCCTCTAGCAACTCTTCTAATAACGCTAAAGCATCCTCTCCACCCTCAGCAATTTCGATCAGATAATCCTTGCCGATTGCCTCTTTTAGTTCTGCTTTAAGGCTTCTGAGTACAGTCATCTCATCATCGACACAGATAACTACCTGTTTGGTCATAATTTGCCTGAACCAGATTTTAGGGTTCCACTAATTCTCTTCAAACCAAGCTCTAAAGAAAGTGTTTAAGCTTTATTTTACTCTTGCAATCCACTTAATTAGTCGTTTGTCGTGGTAATACTAAAGTACTATCTGTCATACACTATTTTCTAGTTGCAGATACACTAGCTATCAAGGATAAAGGTAAAAGATTAAGTTTAACTCTTTATTCTTTAGGTGTCTTGTTGTTTATAGTTTTGACAATCCAGATTTGATAGTTTCTACTAATTCTTCTTCAGACCAAGGTTTAAATAAACAGCAATGAAGATTTGCCTGCTGTTTTACCCGCTCAATGGCTGACTCATCCGCTTGACCCGTCAGCATCACTTTAATAATTGCTGGAAATTGCTGATGGACGCGAATCAGAAACTCATCTCCCTTCATTCCGGGCATTAACCAATCAGAGACAATTAGAATAATGCTGATTGACTCCTCATTCAGTTCATTAATAACCTCTAGGGCATCATTAGCATCTTCAGCAACTTCATAGAGGTAGGCATTGCCAAAAGCTAATTGAAGTTGTGTCTTGAGACTATCTAATATGACTTTTTCATCGTCAACACATAGAATAACTGGTTTAGACATCTTGTGTCTCCTGGTTGGGCTGAATTGGTAGTAAAACTTTAAATGTCGTGCGTCCGGGTTCACTTTCTACCGTAATCTCACCGGAATGCTTGATGATGATCTTTCTGACAATATCAAGTCCTAAACCACTACCTTCTCCTGGAGGCTTGGTTGTAAAGAATGGCTCAAAGATTCTCCCTTGAATCTCTTGTGGTATTCCCTTGCCACTATCGGTAATGGTAATCTGAGCTTGCTGGTCTTGTTGGCTGACATCAATCGTCAAAGTGCCTCGGTTGTTCATCGCTTGCAATGCATTATGAATCAGATTTGTCCATACCTGATTCAGCTCATCGGGATAACATAGCACGAGTGGTAACTCACCATAGTTCTTAATTACCTCAACCCCTTGTTTGAGTTGGTTGTTGTAGAGGGTCAAGACCGTCTCGATTCCCTCAGTTAGATAGGCGAGACTCATTTTTCCAGATGAGTCATAACGGGCGTAAGTTTTTAAGGCAAAGACAACTTTTGAGGCACGGTCTGTGGCGATATTAATCGTTGTCGCACTTCTTTGCAAACCGGAAAGTTTATAAGCAATTTCGAGGATGTGTAAGCTATCTGATGTTCTTAAAAGAGGGAGAAAGACCTCAATTCCGCTATAAATCCCCATCGTAACTAAGATATCAGCAATCGTAGCAGCGTTGTCGATGTTCTCAGCTTCCAATTGGCGAATTAAAGCTTTCTTAAATTGACGCTCTTGTTTGGTAGAGAAGGTGACTTCTTGTTGCAGCGAACGTTGTACTAAAGCAAAGAAATCATCTCTTTGCTCTATTGAGAAAGATTGAAAAAGTACGGGCAACTGTTCTAGAATTTGCTCCAAGAACTTGAAAATATTTCCCGCCGATGAACGAATCGCCCCTAGTGGTGTATTAATCTCGTGAGCAATGCCAGCAATGAGTTGACCCAAGGCTGCCATTTTTTCAGATTGGATTAGTTCTTCTTGAGTCGTTTGAAGTTGTTGCAGAGTAATCAGAAGTTCCTCATTTTTTTGACGTAAGGCAATTTCTGCTTGTTTGCGAACCGTTATATCTTCGCCAATACATAATAGATGGGTTGCCTGTCTTTGCTGGTTATATACGGGCACTTTGATAAATCGCTGCCAGAGGCTACCTCGAACTTTGTGCTCAATTTTCTCTTCTTCAATGATCGTTAATGTACCTTGTTCGAGAATTTTTAAGTCTTCAGATAAGAAGTGGTTAGCTTGTTCAGCATCAACAAAATCATAGCTATTGCGTCCAATCGCTTCCGCTTGCGAAACACCATAGAGTTTTTCAGCAGCTTGATTCCAAAGGATATAACGCCAGTCATTCTGAACATCTTTGACAAAGAGTGCCAAGGGAATGTTGGCGACAATGCTATCTAGGAAACGGTTAGCTTGCGATAAATCCTCTTCTAGCTGTTTGCGATCGCTTATATCCCGAATCATGAACAACACTTCGTTCTCTCCACTGACGACTACCCGAACTTCTTCGTGTTGCAACTTGCCCTCAATCCAAATTTGCTGTTCATAAATTTGGCTGTTGCCTGTATCGAGTGCTTGTTGCAGGTGTTGGAGGTGACGGGAATGGACTTCTGGAGGCAAAAATTCTGAGATGTGCTTGCCAATTGGATCAAAGTCTGACGGTAACAAGTCTGTGAAGTCTGCGGTAGTAACGTAGCCTAAATAAATACCCTCTGCACTAACTCGGAACATCAAATCCGGTATGGCAGAGAGGATGGCACGATTTTGTGCTTCACTTTGCAAGAGTGCTACTTCTGTCCGCCTGTGTTCCACGATTTCCTGCTCTAATTCCTGGGTGCGTTCTTCTACTTTTTGTTGTAGTGTTTGATTGTACTGGGCTAATACTTTCTCAGCTTGTTTGCGTTTGGTGATGTCCGTAAAAGTTGCGATCGCATAAGTAATGTTGCCCAATTCGTCATAGATCGGTGTTCCAAAACTTTCTAGGGGAATAATTTTGTCTGAACGGCGGATTTCCATATCATCCACCCTCACGCTTTTCCCATTTAAAGCACTAACAATCGGATTGCGCTCTTGGGGGTATAGTTGTTCGCTTCCTGCTAGATAAGCTTGATAAGCTTCTTGCAAATTTTCTGCTGTCGCTGACTCAACAATTCCTTTACCGAGAATCTGTTGCCCTACTTGATTCGTGTAGTAGGGCTTGCCGTTAGCCTCCGCTACAAATACACCCACTGGCATCGCTTCTATAAACTGGGTTAGTCGGCGCTGACTCTTCGATAATTCTTCATTCAAAGCATTCATTTCAGCAAAGAATGTTTGTAGTTGCTTTGCCATACTGTTGAATGACTTAGCGAGATTTCCTAATTCATTAGAGGCAGCAATATTCACTTGAGAGTCGAACTGCCCGTTACTAATTCTAGAGGCAGCATCGGTAAGGCTTTTTAAGGGAACAGTAATCGACTTAGAAAAAGCAATCCCCAAACCAACAGCTAGGGCTGTACCCCCTAAAGTAGCACCACCCATTACTAAAATCATCCAGCGAACCGGAGCATAGACTTCATCTGTCGGAAGTTCTACCACAACTAGCCACTGCACCCTACGAACTAGGGTAGCTGTGCCGACAACGTCTTCACCGTTCAATCCTTTATAGACAATAACGGGTTGAATTCCTGGAGATAGTGATAGTTTGGCTAACTCTTGAACAAATGGTCTGTTTTTGAGGTCTTGCCGCGTTTCAACGTTTGTTTGTTGTTTAGAGTTTTGACGTTCTACTGTCCCCAATCCCCCAGCAATAAGGGCTAAGCGTTTGTCGAGAACGTAGCTATAGCCAGTTTTGCCAACTTGAGTTCGTGTGGCAATCTGTGTGAGAAAATTGAGATTAATTTTTGCGAACAAAACTCCATTAATCTGATTATTATTATTGCGTATGGGTACGGCTAAAGTAGCGACAGGAAGACCAATCTTGGTGTCAATTTCTACTGGACTGACATAATTTCTACCGCTGCTAAATGTCGTTAAAAACAGAGGCGAATCAACATAGGCTTGAGCAAAATACAATCTGGACGGCGATATCGGCTCGTAGGGCGACATTGCTTGTACAACTTGACCCTCGTTGTTAAGAATGCCAACAATCTCATAAGCACTATTACTATTCACTAATCCTTCGAGAAGGCTGCGTTGAGTTTCAGGCGTAAAATCTGTTAAGCCGCGCAACTCTGAAAGGTAGTTGAGCTGACGTTGTAAGTTATCTAAATAAGCACTAATTTTGTTGGCTGCTCCTTGCGATCGCTCTTGCTGAAGCAACCTTGTCTGTTCTGCCTGTTCCCGAAAGCTAAGATAAGTTAACGTACTGCCTGTGATCAGAACGGTAGAGACAACAATTGAAACCAGACCGTAGCGCAGTTGGTTGGCGATCGAAAAGATTTGATGGCGGGACATTGCAGTTTCACTTTTATCAATTAACTCAATTCCTGTTTCCATACAGCATCTTCAACCCAAATTCGCTTTGGCAGTAGTCCTAAGCGAAAGAAGGTTTCTGCAATCCGTTGTTGTTCCTCAATTGCTCGATCTTGAATCGGTAGCGCTTCATACTGGCGACTTTTAGTTACCCTTAACGCTGTTGAAGCTTTCAATCCTGTGCTTGCCCTTAGAAGTTCAGCCGCTTCGTTAGAATGATTCATTGCCCAAATACCGACCTCTCGCGCTTCTTCCATCACAATTTTGACAATGTCACCATGGTCGTTGGCAAAGGAGTGCGTCGCTAAATGAAAGTTTGTGTCATTCATCAGTCCCTCAGCATTCGTCAGGAGACGAACGGGCATACTTTCCTGCAACTCGATTAAAAAGGGACTCCAACCCACCCAAGCCTCGACCTTCCCCTGCTCGAACGCTGTCCGCCCTTCAGATGGTGGCAGATCGACAAATTTCACATCCTCTAGCGTCAAACCCCCTTTAATCAATGCCTGAACTAAAAGATACTGACCTGCGGATGCCTTGGTTGCTGTTATTGTCCTACCTTTGAGGTCAGCTAGCGTCCGAATCGGCGAATCTTTGCGAACTAAAATACCAATGCTTTCAGGTACTGCTGGTTCGTTAGCAATATAGACAAAAGGCACACCACTCGCTTGTGCAAAAATCGGCGGTACAACTCCCGCAGAACCCATATCAATTTTTCCTTCTCCCATTGCCGCTAAGATCGACCGACCTGCGGAAAATTCGTTCCAATCGACGGAAAAACCCATTGGTGATAAACGTTTTTCCAAACTGCCACTAACTTTGAGGTAGAGCATTGTTCCATGAGGCTGGTGAGCAATGCGAACGATTTTGGTGGGGGTTGACGGTGAGTTGTCTGCTTTGGCGGTAGAGTAAAGCGATCGCTTTGAGGTACAGCTTCCTAAAACTAAGCTCAAGCACAAGCCAACAACAAACAGCAATGAGATAATAAACGCCCAATGTTGTCTAATTCTAGTCAACTTCAGGCGGACAAGTTTTTCAGGAGCTTTAACAGCTAAGTCGTATAGAGATTTGGTTGACACAGGATCGATTTATTCTTAATGCTGATAGCTGATAGCTGACCGCTAACTGCTATATGCTCTTTTTCCTTAATTTAACGGTGTTATAAGAAACTCACAGAAACTCACAAAAACTCAGTCCAAAACTTCCAGCACGGCTTTTGGAGAAAGTTTATCCTTAAACCAGATAATCTTGGCGGGTACATTTGCCATTTTGATACCCGCTTTTTCTAAATTTAGTCGCTCAGAAATCGCCAAAATCAAGTTATCGCACTCCGAACGACGCACCTGAGCAAATTTTTTCTGTAAGTACTCTGGTCGCCAGTAGCCAACAATTTCCAGTAAGTAATCACGCCCATCGGGATGAACAAGGCGAAAGTCAGGAATCATCACACTACCAGGGATGGGGACAAGGTCAACTTCTCGCTCTAGCACCCACTCTGTTTTCAAGGAGTTCCAACGGTTAGCAAAGGCAGCTTCTAACATACTGTCATAGGGCTTACCAGGAGGATAGTGAGTGACTAAGCCACATTTGTCATTGAGACTAAAACGCCCAGTTCTCCTAGCACCTGTGTAAGGATCGCGACTTTGTAAGGTAGCCTTGAGACTCCATTTTGTAACGTGCAGCAAGGCTGGAAGTAATTTTGCGATCGCTAAACCGTAGCGGGTACTCGGCTTAAATAAACTGGTTGGGCCATCAATGGTAATTGTGAAGCCATGGTCAGCGTCACCTTCAATGTAGGTCATCAGTTGAAACAACTTCAAATAGCGAAATAAGAGCTTATACTCGCCAGGGACATTCCGGTGAGCATTCAGCGTCATCTGACTAGCGCGGTAGAAGATTCCCTGCACTTGAGACAAGTTGTAGCGGTGCAGCAGTGCCTCTGGTGCAGGGTCATCAAATTGGGTGAGAATGCGATTTTCTTGTAAATCTGCGTAGAGTCCAGTCCGAATTTGCTGGGGTACAATTTCACGGTTTAACTCTTTACTAAGGGCAAGGCTCAAGTGTTCGAGGGTTGCCTCGGTTGCCTGAGGGCTGGGAACGGATTGGGCAGCAAGGGCAAAGACTCTCTGCCGCAGTAAAGGAGGTTCCAGGGGGCTGACAATTTCAAACGTGCAGAAGCTGGTTTTGAGAAGATGGGCAAGCCCTCGTTTGAGGCGGTAGTCGGGGCTGTCGCCTTCCAACTCTGACAACTTGCGATCGAGTTCCCCTTGGGTACCGCCAACGGCTTCCTGAAACCCGATAATTAATTCATTCGCGATCGCACAGCTTTCTGGGTTAATCGGCAACCGTTTCGGAATGATTTCTTCACCATTTTGTCGATTAATGAGTAGTTCAGTCGGTAACATTGATTAACTTGATACTTGATAGTCGAGACACTTACAAGCCATGCTGTTAATGCCCTCAAAGCAATGCTACTCTTCATTAGAGAGCGGTCAGCTATTAGCGGGTTTGAGGCTCCTATGATTGTGGGGGTTAAACTCATTCAACTCCTAGCTGAGAGCTAATCGCTGAAAGCTATTTGCTTGAGATTCAGTAGCTGGTTTTGCCAAACCGATGTCACGAACAAGAGAGTTGAAGATGAGTAGAGTGATGCCTAGGCAGCGACCTTTATCCTACACGGTCTACAAAATTCTGGAGTGCAGACCCGATAGCTACCAGGATTGGTATCAGCAGGGCAATGCGTTGCGTGATAGCAGGCACTACGAAGATGCGCTCTTCAGCTACGACAAAGCTTTGGAATACAAGCCGTATGATTATTGGGCTTGGTACTGGCGGGCTGATGTTCTAGATGCCTTAGGACGTTATGAAGAAGCGTTGGCTAGCTATGACAAAGCCCTAGAAGAAAAGCCTACTGATTACTGGGCTTGGTGTGAGCGAGGGAGCATATTGCGTCACCTTGAACGCTATGAGGATGCAGTTGCTAGCTATGATAAAGCCTTGGAAGCACGACCACGAGATTACTGGGCATGGTACAACCGAGGGCGTGTAGCGTTGGAAGACTTGGATTGGTTTGAAGAAGCGATCGCAAGTTTTAAGAAAGCGTTAGAAGTACGCTCTGATGACTACTGGAGTTGGTACCGATTGGGTGATGCTCTGCGGCAGATAGGACAATACCAGGAAGCGGTTAACAGCTACGACCAAGCACTGGAGAACGAACCATCAGATTTTTGGAGTTGGTATCGTCGGGGCGATGCTTTACGCCACTGGGGGCACCTTGAAGAAGCGATCGCAAGTTACGACAAAGCGTTAGAAATCAAACCGTCAGATTTCTGGAGTTGGTACAAGCGCAGTGAGTTGCTGCGGCAGTTGGGCTGTTATCAGGAAGCCGTTATTGGCTACAACAAAGCGCTAGAACCTGAGCCAGAGGATGAATATGCGTTGTACAACCAAGCGTGCTGCTATGCGTTGCTGGGTGATGTAAAGTTAGCGATCGCTTCCCTAAAACAAGTGATTGAGCTTAATCCCGTTGAATATCAAGCGCTAGCCAAAACTGATTCAGACTTTGACAGTATCCGGGACACTGAGGAGTTCAAAGCGTTGGTTTTTGGTAGCTGAAACCTTGAGAAAACTATGAATAATTTCTAAATCACAAAACCCCAGCCACATATAGTAGGGGCGCCTAGCTGTGCGCCCCTACTATATGTGGTGGTAGTGCGTCAGCCCTGCCTATGTTGGACAACTGCCGTTTGTTGGGCAACTGCCGTTCCACGTCACCCACTTGTGGGATACACCACTCGACGTTGCTTCCCGATTCACCTCTGTCTCAATCACATCTGACCCAGTTAAATCAGCACCAATTAAATCAGCACCAATTAAGGTTGCGCCCTTGACAGTTGCATTCCTCAAGGAAGCCCCACTCAAATCTGCCCCACTAAGTTCAGCGTCCGTTAGGTTCGCATCACTGAGATTAGCATGATGAAGGTTGGCGCAACGTAAATCAGCCTTACTTAAGTCAGCACCGCTCAAGTTTGCCCCACTCAAATCGGCACCAATTAAATTGACTTCGGTTAAATTTGCTCCAGTCAAATCAGCCCCACTTAAGTCAGCATTCGTCAGGTTAGCTTGATGGAGAGACGTGCCACTCAATTCAGCGTGGCTCAAATCAGCCCGACTCAAATCAGCTCGACTCAAATCAGCCCGACTCAGGTTAACGCCACTGAGGACAGCTTCAGCCAAATTCACCTCCCGAAAATCCCACTCTCTCGCGGCGTAATGGTTCAAAAGGTCTTGCGTTTTCATAATCCTTGTTTTCCTAAATCTTCTTAATCCAAGCGGCCTTGATTTGGAGAGTTCTTGCTTCAGGTTTCATTACTGTCTTTAGCAATGCACTCACCTCAGCCGCAATATCAACAAGCTGAACAAATCTCACACCGTATCTAAAATGAAGTTAAATTTTCCGCCCAACTTGCAATAAGTGAGCGGTTGAGACGGCTATGACTAGATAGCTACTGAATAGTGGTCAGTAAGTAGTATTAAGCGTTTTTAACCTAGGTCAGAAAGCTAAGGGCTGCTTAGTGCTAACCAGTGGTAGCAGCTAGTGGTTTGTAGCCAACTGTACCAAAATTCTATAGCAACGATAATTGTTTAGCGCTAACGTTTAACAGAAGTTTATTATGCTGTCTGTTTAAGTGCAGGGTGTAGTTTTGTTATGCATCATCTCTTCAAGAACAGGACTTACGCAGAACCTCTACCTGTAGGGTGGGTAGTGCCCACTCTACTACTACTTATTAGTTCTTGTAGAAACCTTAAATCTATATCTCTACACTAGCCCTCGTTTCTTCGCATTAACTAACGCCGCTTCAGCCGCCGCCTTTTCAGCATCTTTTTTGCTGCGACCCTTGCCTTCTCCCCACTCTTTCTCACCCACAAACACCTTGGAGGTGAACTCTGGGGCATTGTCCGTCCCACCAGATCGGTCGGTTATATATTTAGGCGGTGTTGGGTCAAGATTTGCCAGCACTAATTGTTGAAATCGACTTTTAGGGTCAAGAATATCAGAGCTAATATCAGACTGAGGAGTAACGATATCTTTTACTACAGAATTAAATAAAGGTTCAACCAAAGTACGAACTGCTTCAATACCTGAATCAAGAAAGTATGCACCGACAACGGCTTCAAATATATCACTGAGCAACGATACATTTTTGCGTCCTCCTTCTTTTATTGCACCATTACCTAATCGTATTCGTCTACCCAAATTCAGTTCTTTTGCAAACTTTGCCAATTGCTTTTCATCCACCAACATAGATCGCAGACGAGTCAGTTGAGCTTCGTTCATCTTTAGTTCTGGACTAAAGTTATAGAGGAACGCACCGCTAAGGAAATTCAGTACAGCATCACCAAGAAACTCTAATCGCTCGTTGTCTTCACCTGCGCTGGGATTTTCATTAATATATGAACTGTGATTGAGTGCTTGCTCTAAGTAAGAAGGATTTCGGAAAGGTGGGAGCTTTGGAACTTCATCTAATCTTTCAATGATGTGAGATTCATCTGCAATATCAAGTAGACTTTGACTTACTCCACCTTGCTGAGCAAAGATTATTACCTTTTTTCCTCTGTTTTTCAGGACATGACCTAAGCTAGTAAAGTCTCCATCTCCTGATGCAATAATAAAAGTATCAGCCGCCTCAATGCTATATACCTCTTCAATACAATCAACTATCAACTTGTTGTCTACACTATTTTTGGCAGTGGAGGAAACATTAATTCGTTGAAAACCAATGCTGCTTAAAAGTTTTGCATAAGTTCGGTTTTCACGCTGCCAATTTGAGTAAGCCTTTTGGCGAACCAGGTGTCCTTGCTCATTGGCAAAATCCAGTAAAAACTCCGCTCGCTCTGGCGTTATTTTAACGTTTTGACAATCCCAATAAAGGGAAACGATATTTTTCAAATCGTTTCTTTGGTCTTTTATGAGTTTCATACTTCTGCATTTAGATATGTATTTTTACCTCAACAGCATTAGTAAATCACGCATCTAGAATCAGCAGGTTGTTGCTCCAAGGACTCTCAAAGAAAAAGTTCCTTAAAGCAAAATTAATTTATACCAAGCACACAAGAAACTGTGCTTTTGTGTCGGTCAATGTCTTAACCACAGAATTACCTTGTTTTAGATAAATAATTCTGAAGTTGAGACAGCAACCCACGTTTTATATCAAATGCGGATGTTTCAGGTATCTCTTACGAACCTAACAATCAATTCTGCTTTCGTCAAGAATTTAAGAAAGCTTCATAGACAAAATACAAAAGCTTACGCGACTGTTTACCGATATCCTTTGACATCAAAGAAAGTTGTCTCAACGTCCTGTTAGCACCTGTTCATATAGCTTACCAGCGCGTTCCCAAGTGTATTTTGCCTCAATTAACGATCGCCCATTTTCTGAGAGTTGCTTTCGTAGTTGGCGGTCTTCAAATAACCGACTAATCGCATACACATACTCTGTTGGTTCATTCGCCCGTAATGCTCTTAAAGGAACATCCGCACCATCAACTGCTAGTCCTTCCAAACCGCGATCGCTTCCTACCACAGGTACCCCTGCCGCTAGTGCTTCCAGTGTTTTGTTTTTAATCCCAACACCAGTCCGGACTGGCACGACACAAACAGTTGCCTTGTGCAGATAATCCACCATCGACGGCACCTGTCCCGTTACAGTAATACCTGGGCATTCCTCCAATTCCAAAACCTCTGGCACTGGCTTTTTCCCTACCAGTTCTAGTGTTGCCTCTGGATATCGTCGCAAAATTTCTGGGAACACCTCTAAGCTAAAAAATCGCACGGCATCAATATTGAGTTGGTTATCCATTGCCCCGATATACATTAAGTGGTGTCCTCCAGGGTCAGAGAGGCGCTTTGGAAACAGTGCAAAATCAACACCATTCGGAATCACCGCAATTTCTGCCTCTGGGTTGAACGTTGCAATCTGACGCCGATCTTCCGGTGTTGTAACAGCAATTGCCGCAAATTTAGAACAATATCGCTCCTCATAACGAGCCAACAATGGCAAATTCAATTGGTCTTTAAGTTGATTTTCTGAGGCTCCTGTTTCCAACTGAACACGGCGCGTTCCATATACAGAACTATGAATGTTCACAACTGTTCGTAGTTGTTGCTGCCATTCTGGTCGCACGTAGATTTCATTAGCACTATGTTCGCAGGTAATCACTTCAAAAGTTGAAAGTTTTACTGCCTCATCTATCCATTCCTGCATCTCTGTGGAGTAGCGATCCAGTACACTTAGAGGCGTTCCCTGTTGTAAAAACGTAGTGAAGCGCTGCATTTTCCCTAATAAGCTTTTCTCCCCCTCTGATACCTGTGGTTGAGGAAAAATCACCAATTCATCTACCCATTTTTGCAGTTCTTCCACTTCCGCATCTATGACTTCTTCTGAGCGCTGAGTCACTAAGGTAATCGCATGACTCCCACTCAAATATTTCAGTAAATTGAACGTCCTTACCTGAGTTCCGCCTCGTGTTGGTGGATAAGGAAACGTAGAAGAAAGCATAAGAATCTTCATAGACTGTTAAGTTTTTCAAGATACTGCAATAAACTTATTGAGGGAGAATTTCTCGTCTAGGTCATCGTACTTCCTGATTGTTCTAGTATTTGCATTTAAGCTCAAATAATATTTTAGTTAATATTTTTTAACTTTTTTGGTGCTATATATATTACCAAGCAAAAGGATTTAAATCATAAATCAATCGTTTGCAAGTTTTTCAGGATATTTCATGCCAAGTCTTAAATAAAACATCGCTGTAGATTGCCAAGTGTTATCAATCCTGACTTTTTACAGCATCTTTTGGCAGGACGATGAAACGCTGTGAAAGCTTCCTTTCCCCTTTACCTAAACGATTGAGTTACTACGATCCTAATCCAAACGCCCTAAAAGTACTTGTTCATAAAGCTCACCCGCACGTTCCCAAGTGTATTTCTGTTCAATTAGCGATCGCGCATTTTGAGACAGTTCCTCTCTCAACCGAGCATTTTCAAACAACCGGGTAATTGCCTCGACATACTCCTGCACTTGGTTTGCCCGCAATGCCCTCAAGGGAACATCAGCACCATCAACCGCCAATCCTTCCAAACCGCGATCGCTTCCTACCACAGGTGTCCCTGCTGCCATTGCCTCCAGTGTTTTATTTTTAATCCCGTAACCTGTTCGTAGTGGTACGACGCATACAGTGGCTTGATGTAGGTATTCCACGATTGAAGGGACAGCACCCGTGACGATAACGCCGGGACGTTCCCCTAGCTTTAAAATCTTTGGAGTGGGTTGGGCACCAACAATCCTGAAGGTGGCATCAGGATAGCGCTGCTGCAACACTGGTAACACCTCCAGCGCAAAGAATTGGGCCGCTTCAATGTTATGGATAGCATCCATAGCGCCCACGAAGATTAACCCCCGTCCTCCTGGATCAACTGAACGATAGGGAAATAGGTTTAGATCCACGCCATTGGAAACTACCTGAATCTGGCTATCTGGACAGAGTTGAAGAAACTGCTGTTGATCATCCTCGGTGGTGACAACAATGTTGGAGAACTTGGCAGTGTAGCGCTTCTCGTAGCGAGCTAATAATAGAGAAAGATAAAGGCGATCGCGTAATGCATTCTGGGAAGCCCCCATTTCCAGATGGTTGCGAATCCAGCCATAGATCGAACTATGGACATCCACGACAGTTCGCACTGAGGTACGGAATTCAGGACGAACATAGATTTCATTAACGCTATGTTCGCAAGTAATGACATCACACTTCCCCGCTTTCACACAAGCATCTACCCACGCCTGAACCGCCAGTGAATAGCGATAGAGTACATTCGGTGGCGTTGCCTTAATCACTGAGTTGGCAAAGCGCCCTACCTTACTCAACATCCCAGCAATCCCAGCTTTGCGATCAGGTTCTGGCGGTAGCGGAAAAATAATCAACTGACTTACCCAATTTTGCAGTTCTTCCACTTCAGCATCTGAGATTCCTGCATGACGTTGAGTAATTAGCGTAACCTCATGACGCTGTTGCAAATATTTGAGCAAGTTAAAGGTTCTGATCTCTGTTCCTCCTCGACTGGGTGGATAGGGGAAGGTAGATGAGAGCATCAAAATATTCATAAAGATTCCTAGGAAATACTTTAATTATTGAAATTGAGAGGGTTCGTCTGGCTCAAAGAGAACTTAAAATAAGTAAAGGGTATTACCAAATTCAAGAAATTATTTTAACAAAATGCAACTTTATGAATTCCAACAATCATAAGAAAATAACTCTATCTATTGTTACTCCTACCTTAGGAAACTTTAGTGATTATTGGTTAGATAATCTGTTAAAGATTCAAGGTAATGTCCAATTTATTTTAGTTTATCCTCCTCATGTCAGAGCTAAAGTAATTAAGGATTCGAGAATAAAAGTTTTAACCAGTCCCTACAAAGGCGAGATGATGCAAAGGTTTGTCGGATTACTCAATGCCGAGGGTGATTATGTTCTAGCACTAGATGATGATGATTTTGTCCATCCTGAAGTCTGCAACTTGACGCAAGAATACTTTAAGAGATTTCCTGAGAGTTGGATACTCCGGTTGCAAAAAGCGGTTATAGACATCTCTGATGAAGCACGAATCAAAAGGCATTGGGATACTATACCCGATGTCAATCAACTAGAGGTAGACCAAAAGACACCGGAAAACCCTTATCCTTACCAACAGGGAAACTATAAGGGATTATTAGAAGTTCCGATTGCTCCTTTAGATAAACACTTTGATAGCCGCTATCTCATTTTCCCTTTTCTAGAAAGAAGAGATAATCAAGGGTATCATTTTGAAAACTTTAACAATATTATTTGGAGAACTGAACTAGTCCAGCAAGCACTTCCTGAGCTTTCCCAAGCGACTAAAGTAATGGGAGCTATTACCTGGATACCTTCAACAGGGTTTGATCGATTATTAGGGTTATTTATTCAAGCGAAGTTTTATCAAAAAGATCTAATCATCGGGCACTGGATGCCGAAACCCGAACAAGTTAGATACATTGATAAAAATCCTTCTCTAAAACCTCCGAGATTTCACGTTATCTCTGATGTACTATTAGCAAAGTATTTCCCTCAATATGGTTATTTTTGGAATCTTTTCTTTAGTAAGTTGTATGGAGTGCCAAGAACGATAGGTAAATTAGTTAAACTGAAGTTTACAAAGAAGGAATGATTAAACAACTTTAAGAGCTTTCTTGAGCTAAGAGTAGATTTACAGGAAAAAGCATCCCTCTTTTGGAAGGAATAGATATCTATAAATAATTAGAAGTTATTTACATACAAATTGATTAAGGTTATATTCTGTCACAAATCTGTGACTTTTGAAATCGAGTCCCTAAAAAACTCAATCTCTTAACTCCTAGAGAAGACTGCTAGAGAAACTGAAACTATATTCGATTCTATGTAGTAGGGCTTGGGCTAGGAGAAGTGAATTTATTACCTGACAGATAAGAGGGAAGATGTCAGGTCAAATATCATTGGAACGATTTTAAAAGATTAAATTGCCAGATTAATTTAAATTATTGCTGCCTCTTTGGGTGAAGGTGAGGATATGGAAATTCTTGAGTTAAAGTTTATCTTAAAGTTGTTGGAATTTGAAGGATACAAGGCACCTCTGGTTGAAATTAAGCCTGAGTCTAAAATCTCAATTCCTGAGCAAGAGGAAATTTGCCGCAACTTGGGCGATCGCGGTTTTCTCATTTTTACCTACGAAATTACTAAATTTAAGATTGCTGCTCCCGGTAAGTTTTTACTGAAGCAAGACTCAGATGACTTACCTTTGACGGAGCAGGAACTCAAAATACTGAAGGCCTGTGCCAAAGGTGCGATGACACCCCAAGAAACTGACATTCCTGTTGAGGAGCAACAGACAGTTATTCAAAGCTTAGCGAATCGGAATTTAATTCAGGTAAAGCCAAAGCACAAAAAGATTAAAGAAGTCTGGCTGACAGAGCGAGGTAAGGAGTATCTGCAATATGAGTACACTTCTAAAGACAAAAATTTAGTTGTCAGCCTGGATTTGATGAGTAATTACCTCCAGTTTTTACGGGAATCTTTCTATGAAGTTTCGCCACCCGTATCTATGACAACGCAACCAGTTAGTGATGATAAGATTTTACTGACAATTCGTGAATTAGATACACAACTCGCAACAAATAACCGTCTGCCAATTTTTCATCTACGTGAGAGGTTAGAACTAATTTTATCAAGGGAAGAGTTAGACAAGACACTCCAGCGTTTACAACGACTTGACAAAATAGAACTGATTTCCTTACCAGCAACTAGTGCCTGTGCATTCAGCGCAGAGCAAATTGATGCAGGAATTCCCCTAGAAAGATGTGCCCCGCTGTTTTTTATCACTTTGAAGTGAATCGGCTGGAGTTGTTAGAGTACGCTTACAATTTTGGTTGAGTAGCCGTACACGGCGATGAAAGCGATATCTTAGTCATGATGAAAATGCGATCGCCTTCCACTCAGTTACCTACAACCCCAAATCTACTCCTACCCGATGGGCACAAGCAAACCCGGAAAAGGCTACTGCATTTAACCCCTGCCCTGGAAACGTACTATCACCAACACAGTACAATCCTGGTACAGCGGTTCTATTAAATGGCATCCCCAACAACCCCATCAACTTACGCTGCGGAATTGGGCCATAGGTACCATCCTCACGTCCTAAAAACCGCCGATGACTACGGGCAGTCCCCACTTCCATGAAGTCTAACCCGGCATCTAAGCCGGGAAAAATCTTCTCTAGTCGGTCAATAATCCGCCATGCAGATTCTTCCTTCTTCTGCTCATAGTCACTAGCAGACAAATCCTGCCAATCGTCAATCCAACTCGGCGTAAATGTATGAACAATATGATAACCCTCTGGCGCTAAGTCTGGGTCAAGCAGCGTTGGGATTGAGACAAAAATTGTTCCCTCCGCTTCCTCCATCTTCTGCCAATCTTCCAGCAAAATATGATGACACTCTGTACCTGCTGGCAAGACATCTGCCTTAACTCCTAAGTGCAAACTCAAGAAACTCGGTGACTTCTGGTAACGCTTACGCCACTTCTTCTCAGATATTGGCATCTCCTCAGGTGGCAGCAACTTCTCGAACGTATCCCAGCGAGTAGCATTAGAAACAATCCGCTTTGCCCGATAGACTTTGCCATCTGCTAGTTGCACAGCTACGGCTTTTCCCTTTTCTGTCAAAATCTTTGTTACTCTGGCTTTGTAGCGAATCTGTCCCCCAGCTTTCTCCAGTCCCTCCACCAACTTTTGGGCAATTTGCCCAACTCCACCTTTAGGATAGTTAATTCCGCCGTAATGTCGGTCAGAAAACACCATCCCAGCATTAATCATCGGTGTCTTATCAGCAGGTACTACTGACCAGCAGTAGCATTCCATATCAATAAACTGTAGGAGTTGGGGGTCACTGATATACTTGCGAGCAATATCACCTGCATTTTGAGGTAGGTACTTTACTAAACCTAGACAAGCGAAGGGATGCTGGAAAAATACCCGCGTCAGGTAGCGGGGTTCTTCCAAAGACAGTAACTCCATTGCATTCAGGCAGTTAAACACCTTCCAGCATTCGTCGTAAAATTTGCGAATTCCCTCCCGTTCGTGAGGAAAGTAGGCTGTCAGTTCTTGCAAGAACTTCTCATAATCTTGGTGAACTTTCAGCTCTAAACCGGATGGGAGATGATAGTGAATCTGCACTGGATCTCGCACTGTTTCCACGCTGACATTCACAGCTTCAAGTGCCTTTGTGAGCAGATTCGTCGTTCCTTGAGTGCCAAATCCAAAAATCATTGATGCGCCAACATCAAATCGATAGCCTTCGCGTTCAAAGTATCCTGCACTACCACCAGGAATTAGGTAACGCTCTAGGACTAGGACGTTTGCGCCCTTTGCTGCCAGTTGAGTTGCTGTTACCAGCCCCCCAATGCCAGAACCAATAACAATAACATCAAATACTAATGTCTCATCAAGGGGATTTAAGTGATCGCTAAATGATTGAGGTTGGGATGCAGCAAGCATGAATCAGTCGTTTTAAAAGAAGTACTTAATGAATTTGAGTGTAGCGTTTCTTGCTCAACCAAGCGCTATTGATGCTCCTTAAAAAAAGAAAGTGGGAACTAGAATGCCTTGGCTTACCAGTCCCACCTGCCGATCCTTAATGAGAGGAGAACACTGAAAATTAATATATCCTTGTTGAAAATCTATGTCAATACTAATAAAAAAGATTTGCAATAAGTAGGCGATCGCAGCACAACCTTGGAGGCTTGTATCGAACTCAGCTATTATGGTTCAGGACTTCCCAGCCGTCATCCTCAAGGTATGAGCCTCTTATGTCCCTCCAACTGCGTGTCCATGTCCCACCACATCCACTGATTCAGCACTGGCTAGGTGTCGCCCGTGATGCCTCAACGCCACCACCAATCTTCAAGAGTGCAATGAAAGAATTGGGACGCTGGTTAACCTACGAAGCGATTCGTGACTGGTTACCCACCGAGGAAATCATGGTGCAGACTCCCCTCGCTCCTTGCTCCGCTACGATGGTGAATCCAGATATACCGCTAGTGGTTGTGCCAATTCTACGAGCGGGACTAGCCTTATTAGACGGCGCACAGTCCTTGCTGCCTTTAGCGTCTATTTATCATCTTGGGTTAGTACGGAATGAGGAAACGTTGGAAGTAAGTTGTTATTTGAATAAATTACCAGAGCAGTTGAATCCCCAGACGCGAGTAATCATTACTGACCCGATGCTGGCAACAGGAGGGTCAATCATGATGGCAATAGCAGAACTGACTCAGCGTGGTGTCAATCCGGCATTAACGCGAATTATTAGTGTAGTTGCAGCCCCTCCCGCTTTGCAAAAGCTCGGCGCAAATTATCCAAATTTGACCGTCTACACAGCGATGATTGACGAGGGGCTGAACAGCAAGGGATATATTGTACCTGGGTTGGGTGATGCAGGCGATCGCAGTTTTGGAACGTGACACGAATCGCGATTGGTTCACCAAGGTGAGAAAGGCGGGGAAGGTAGGGCAGAAATTACTCCATCAACGCCCCCATCTCCTCTATCTTCCTCATCTCCCCTATCTCCCTCCTTCCCTTCTGGGTGGCAGTAGGGTCAACCAACCGTTAATCTTGAGGAAAGTTGCTTTTTAAACAATCAAGGGTACGAGAAAACGATGAGTCAGCGCGAGGGTTTTACAAGCGGATTTCTGGCTGGAGCAATAGTAGGCGGCATGGTAGGCGGCTTAATTGGCGCGTTGGTTGCTGGTCAACGAGATAACGACAGTGATGAGAATGAGCCATCTTTGCTGAACTCCACCCGCTCAGAAGCAAAGCCTCTCAAAAAGAGAAAACGCCAGCTAAAAGCAGAAGACAGCATTGAAGTTGCTCGTCGCAGTTTGGAAGATAAAATCGCCCAACTGAATATGGCAATTGACGATGTTCGTCAACAACTCGGTACGGTAAATGGCAACGCTCAAGAGATAGACTTAGAGCGATCGCTCGATCCGTAAATAGCGAAATTTACTATCACCCCCTTGCCCTTATCCAATCTTATAAATGTGGCGTAGTGGGTAAGCCGGAACGTGATGATATCCGTTAAACTGGCATCTAGGGCTTAACCAGTCACAAAAACTAGCAAGGAAGCGTTTCAATCCATGAGTGCCACAGAACTGCTGACCAACAGTCTCGCCAACTTTCTCCAAATCTATCTGCTTCTAATTTTCGTCCGGATTCTGTTGACTTGGTTTCCCACGGTCAGCTGGATGAATCAGATCGCTTCTTTCCTAAGTCCAATCACTGATCCCTACCTCAATGTTTTTCGTTCCTTCATTCCGCCGATAGGAGGTCTAGATTTGTCTCCAATCTTGGCAATTTTAGTTCTGCAAGTCGTCGCTGGACTATTCAGCAACATCTAGAGCTTCACCACAATCCTGAAGCTAGTGGACATTTGAGTTACTCTAAACCCCTAAGAAGCCAAAAGCCGATTTAAGCGACTTACCCCGCTTTATCGGCGTACCTTGCCTGTAAAACCTGACGCTTTAAATTGCTCAAGTTTCAGAGGCGTTGATTGATTAGCTGGGACAGTAATCCTTAGCTCAAAATCGCTAACGCCTGGTGGCACCACATCAATCGAACCCAGGCGAGTGCGGTTCTCCATAATTGAATTGTTGTTTGCATCGTAGATGCGACCAAAAATGTCAGCATTGACGACCATTTTCCCAGAATTATTCTCGGCTTTCCCAGTTACGAGGAAGCAATTAGCGGCGCTGCTGGAACCTCCCGATGATACTGTTCCTTCTGCCAACTCTGGTGGGCATTCATGGTAAGAAAGGTCTGATAGTTGAATCTGAATTAACGCTAAGGCGGCTGGGGCAAAGACCCAACTCACCAGCCAAAAGAGACAGGAAACCGCGATAGTAGCCAAGCCGCCTCGAAATCGCATAAACCCCACCAGTAATTAACATTACCAATAACTCCAACCCTCAGCTTACCGCGAATTCATAGGTAAACATCCTTGCTAGGGAATGGGATGTTGGGTACGCACAGAAATAGGGATGTAGCGAGATAGGGAGGCAATACACATGAACTTTGGAGTTTTTCACGCCATCACCCCATCCCCTCATCACCCCGTTCTCCACCATACAGTTGAATATTGACAACGAATGGGGAATATAATTCGTTAATGATCCTGCTTGCTGCCAAAAGTGGTAATCCAGTCTGCTGACTTGATGTGTCATGAACCCAGACGAGATAGAAGCCGTCTTACAAATAGCCTTTATTCAGTGTGAAGCGTTACTATGCCCTCTCACTGACCAGCAGAAGCAAATCTTACTGCAAGTTTTTACTGAATCAGTGACTCGTGAATCACTGAAATCATTGGCGAATGGTAACCAGGAAGGTGAGGGAGCAAATCCTTTAGACGAACTGATGCCCGAACAGCGTCAGGCATTGTTGCAGTTTGTGAAGGAACAGGAAAAACTCGACCGTCCTTGGAAAATTAAATTACTAAATGACTGGCTGCACGATCGCAACTCTGGAACTGTACAATTCATCCGTGATGAATATGGCCCTCAATGGCTCAACCGTGTTAAGCCAGTACATTTAGCACAGTACTTTGAAGCCGCAACCTCATCGGATGGCTTAAAGTTGAAAGTAGGCGATCGCATTGAAGTCTCGAATGCCCTTTGGGAATGGGTACAAGAAAATGGACCTTGTAGCCGCGAGTGGTTTCCTTGCACTGTGGTTAGGCTTTCTCAGGGATCAGATAGTAGCGACTCCTACCACAACGGTATCATCCGTTTCGACAACGGTACCGAGTACGAAATCCAAGGGATTTGTGAGTGGAATCGTTACAACTGGCGCTATGTAAGCGATTGAAAGTTGTTAGTTAGCGTCGCTCAAACTCAAAACGAGAAAGGTTTAATTAATCGTGGAACCTGCCTATTCAGGGTTTGTCGATATTACTCATTATTAGATTCCTTGACCACCATCGAGGCAATTTCAGCCATTACTTTTTCCCGCATCTCTAAAGGCGCTTTTGAACCGGCAATGAATACTGCAATCGCAATACGCTTTCCGGTTGGGGAACTAATCAGACCAACATTATTGGCAGCGATGCCGATTCCTAGCACATCCGCTCCAGTGCCAGTCTTATGAGCGATCGACCAACCCGGCGGTAAACCAGCTTTGAGCCGTTGCTGTCCGGTTGGAGAGTCGGTCATAATCTGGAGCAATAGAGCTGTTGAATCCTCGGATAATAGTTGACGCGATTGCAGTTTGACGAGCACATAGATTCTATTTTTGATGAATTAATTCAGGAGTCAACGTCAGTTTTAAGCTCAGTTTCAGGGCTAGTGCTGCTGTTTATCTATTAACTTGTTCAAAAAATGCTCTAGATTAAGCCTTATTGGAAATCAACGACGTGTACTTTTATGCCATGCGATCGCAATTCCTCAGCCCTCTTTTCAGCACTGGATTGGTCAGAAAACGAACCCGCGTCAATGTAGGCACCTGACTCCGAGTCAGCCAAATAAGCCGTCTTCACATACTGGCGCACTTCTAGCAGAGTATAGGGGCTTTGAACAGGGACAACCACCACGTAGTTGCGATACTTCTGCAAAAGTTTCTGAGTGTCGGGACCTGCAATTTTCTTAGCTTCAATCTGCCGCTGCAAACTTTGTTCTAAGCCTTGTAGGTTAACCAAGCAGCGATCGCTTCTCCATACGGACGCAACAACGCTAATTCTTGTTTGACCCAATTCTGATTAAAAACTGCCTCATAAATGCGGTTATAAACCTTTAAAAAGCCATTGCGCTTGACAACTAACCCAGATAGCTGCAATTTCAACTGCTCAAGACTGTTATCAGCGACAATTTCTCCCCGTTGCAAAATTTGCTGGTATAGCCCTAATACCCACATTCCGCCCTTTGAGTGTCACAAGCGGATGATTTAGTGGAACCGAAGGCTAGCACAGGCAAGTTCAATGGAGTGAAACCGTCTAGAGATGAGAGATGCTCAATTCTTTCAAGTGCTTGTTG
>JAHHIF010000105.1 GCA_019358875.1 Symplocastrum torsivum CPER-KK1 | reverse complement strand
AGCAGAAGATTCTTGATTTTATTAACTACTTCAACCGCACTCTGGCTAAACCTTTTGTCTGGAAATTTAAAGGGTTTCCCGAACCTGCTTAAGCTGGTCACTTATTTCTGCCAATATGGTCTAGTAAGTTACTAGCGGAGGATTGTAGAGATGTATCGTAGGAGGAAAATCGTCGAATTCTACTTCTCAAAAGCGATCTCTTTTTCTGTTCTAATCGTTCCAAATAGACATCTCCCTATCTGGTATCTTTACTTTTAGCTTTACACGAAAAATTTGACGAACGTTGCACTCGACGGTCAGTTAACACGACATCAGTGTCGCCTAAGTACGAAAGCTCTCAAAAGCTCACCTTAGACAAAGTTAAGCTCCACACCTATTCCAGGGCAAACCAAAACCCTCACGATGAGGGTTCTTTGGTACTCTCTACGTTTGTTGCCTCGTTGGGTGCTACTATACGCTGCACTTCAATGAGGACATAACTGTTCTCTCACTTCTACTGGAATCTGCTCCCATAATTCCCAAATTAAGTCCATCTCTGCCAGCCGCCTGGTGTAAATCGCTTCGGGTACCATTCGAGTGCTGCCGAACCAGCGTTCTACGTTGGCTAGACTGCACCCACAAATCGCGGCGATTTGTCGCTGTGTCACGTTCCATTTTTGATAGAACTCAAACACATCCATTGATAGCTGGCAGTTGCTGTAGAGATTCAGGAGGGCGAGTTCTCTGGCTCTAAGGGGACGGTGACTATTCACGGCTTGTCACCTCTTCAACGAGTTGTGTTGCTGAAGATGAGTCGCTAGGCACAGGCTCTAGGTCATCCGGCCATCCCCAGTCGGCTTTCGCCCACGGGTAAGACGGGCTTGATGGGTCGAGGACGACGTAGTATTGCCACTGCCAGCTAGCTAGGTGTTCTGCCCAAATGTATCGCATTCCCATGACCAAGCCCCAGTCTGATGTCGGCATGGGTTTCCAACGCACTTTTGATACTCCGACTTGGAAGATTGGAGGGGGAATGTTGTCAGGGGGAGTCTGAGCTGGAGCGGGATGATTTTTAGCAATAGACAAAGACAATTTTCCTCCTGAAAACTTTGATAAATGAGTTCAATCCTGCTTTCTGCCTACGATTGAAGCGACATTCCGGCAGTAAAACTCTGTTGCCCAAATTCACTGACTTGCGCCCTGTAGTAAGAGATTTGGATGTTTTTGGTCTTTGATGCCAAAGTAGCACACCTAAGGCTCAATAATGCTACTTAATTCAAAAAATTCTTGAGAGTGTCCAAGTAAGCCATGATGGGACAGAGGAGTTCTTGTTTTTTGATGCCTTCAAGGTGGCGAGTAGCGGTTTATCTGAATGAGGAAATGCAAAAAGCGCTAGAGCAATGGGCAGGGGAAGAGAATCGCTCTGTCAGCAACCTAGCAGCGACGATACTCATGAACGCCATCAAGGAACGTCAGGAAAAAATCAAAACTCCAGAATCTACCAAGGATTCTGAAATTGAAAAGGCACTAGAACCTAGAACCATCGCTCAACTAGTTAAGGAAAACTTTTACCAGTTGTTTGGAGACGGCAAAATCAATCCTGAAAATTTAGAGGCGATCGCATCGGGAGAAAAGCCCAGTAATGCCGACTTAGTAAGGATCGCTCGAATTTTAAACATCAAGGAAGAGGATTTACTAGCCATGCGCGATCGCTAGGACAGCTAATCCTGAGCGCAATTGCCAAATTGCGGCAGGTTCACTTGCATGGAATCTCCCAAATTAGAGTTTGGATTGGATGCGATCAGTAAGTACGTCACCGTTGATGGAGCGGGTGCTGACTTTATGAAGGGTTTTACGCCTAGTCAGAGCACATCCTAATAGACGGGTACAGTATTCACGAAACGTTCCAAATTCCTCAGTGTCGGCAAATTGTTGGTAAGGTTCGACGAAATCTGTTGAGGAAAATGACAAATAGCTCATCGTTTCTTCTTGCGAGGAATCGGTAAGTGCTGCACCGCTGTTCGCTTTGTCTCCTCTCCCCTTCGATCGTACTTGGCGACAACCGACGGCGAGGAGTGTCCCGCTAAGGAAGCCACAGTTACGACATCAACTCCTGCATCCAGTAACTCAGAGCAAAACGTGCGGCGAAAATCGTGGGGCGAGAAGGAAGCCACACCCGCTTCACGAGCTCGTTTGCGTAAAATTAGAAGCACCGCTTGGGGAGTCATGGGTCTCATGTGTATCTGCCCCCATTTAAACACCGGGCATAACAGCGCTCCCGGTTCGTCTCCCCTAAGCGCTAACCACTCTTGAACTAACTCCATAGCACCATCAGGCAAATACACCCTACGGTTCTTACCCCCTTTACCACTGCGTACTTCCAAAGCACCAGTGCTGGCATTGAAATCCCGCAGCTCTAGCTTGACTGCCTCGGCTCGACGCAATCCAACCCGGAGGATGGCAATAAGAGCCGCGTCTCTAGCCCCGGCAGGCGTAGGGTCTTCAGCACAAGCCTCAAGCAAAGCAGCAATCTCATCAACGTCGAGCGCCCTACCTCTAAGGTTTTGAGTCGTCTTAATCTTAGGTAAGTCAATTGCCTTGGCATAGTCACGAGGGTCCATCAAGTCCAATCTCACTGCCTCTTTGAGCACCCGTCTCAAGGCTGTCATCATCTTGGTCACCGTCGTCGGTGAGTGCTTCGCCATCAATGCCCCTTGCACAGCAGCTGTATGTTGATAGCGCAGTGCGGACCAATCTAATGTCATTGCATCGCATTGCCCATCTGAGAGAAGAGATGCGATCGCATTGAGGGATTGCTTAATGGTGCGTCGGGAGCCAGGAGCCAATAGGGAAAGGTACACCGCAGTGGGGTGCAGGGTGAGGGGAAGGGGTTCCGTTAGTGCCAAAGATGGTAGACCCGATGAACGGGTGGTAGGCATCGGCTTATGAGAAATTCCCTTCTCGATATTCTTCTTATTACCCCCCAATTGACTACTGCTCTTGCCTTTGGCTTTCGAGCGTTTCAAGAGGAACCTTCGGAGTCAAAGCGATCGCTCCCAGTTCGCCCCTGGAGCAGCAGATCAATCAACCGCTGTTGTTGTTGGGTCGTAGCAGCTAGCTGCTCTATGCTCTGTGCTTGCCGCTCTGTCGTTGCAGCCAGCCTTTCAATCCTCTCGTCCTGGCTCTGGGTTAAAAAGCCTATCCTTTCAACTGTTTCGGCTACCCTTTCAACTGTCTGAGATGTTCTTTCAGACGTTCGAGCCGCTCTCTCCACCGTTAAAGTTAATTGGTCTATCCTAGAGCCTTGTTGTTCCATGCTCTGCTGTTGCAGTTGGGCGGAGAGGACTAAGCGATCTATCCTCTCGCTTTGTTGTCTGCCTAGTTCTTTGAGTTCAAAGATGTCCGAGCGAAACTCAATCGAAGTTTCTGTCAACTGAGTCTTGAACTCAGTATACGATTCGAGCAGCTGACCCATACCATCGAACAACGTGTCAATGTTTTGTCCTTGCCGTTCGATGTTTCGCCCCTGCTGCACAGTTGCTTGGACTAGCTGCCCAGTTATCGTTACCAAGGAAGCTAGTTGTTGGTCGATGCTGTCCAAGCGCTGCTCTGTGCTCAATGGAATCCTCCCAAACAAAAGTGCCGAGTAACCTATTATGTACGTGATTAGGTCTGTAATACTGCTACTTTAAACGTTTATCAACGTCTTGATTGCTTGAGTTACCTGAATACGTCACCAACTGAAACCAATCCATGTGGCACCCTCGTGCAAGGAACCGGATGAGTATGTTGATGCGTTCTAATGCGGGCTTTCGCTAACGCAAGCACATGCGAATTCCACCTTTTGGTGCGAGGGTTCCACCTCGACGTACAGGTTTGACTTCCTCGGTTTCTAACAGTTCCAAGTCGCACTCGTTGAGGATGGTGCTGAGAATCAACGTCATTTCATACATCGCTAAGGCTGCCCCTACGCAACGGCGCACTCCACCCCCGAAGGGCAGGAACTCATAAGGAGAATAATTCCTTTCGATGAAACGTTCGGGACGAAAAGTATTAGAGTCTGGATATAAGTCTTCTCGGTGATGAAGCAAGTAAATACAACCCATCATCTGCGTACCTGGTTCCAAGTCATAACCTTGAATTTGCAACGGCTTTTCCACTCGGCGTGGGAACGTTACTAGGGCTACCGGATGAATCCGCAACGTTTCATTGCAGACGGCGGTGAGGTAGGGTAGTCGGGCGATCGCCATCCGGTCAGGAGTGTCTCGATGAACTGCCAGTTCTGCCATCAGCTTTGAAAAGACTTCAGGTAAGCGGTGTACCCAATAGAATGCCCAAGCCAGGGCAGTAGCGGTCGTTTCGTGTCCAGCTATCAGCAAAGTCATCAGTTCATCGTGCAGTTGGGCATCTGTCAGCCCTTGTCCCTCTTCGTCTCGTGCGCTTAGTAGTAGTGATAGGATATCTGTACGGTCCGGGTTAGGCTTGGCTCTTCGCTCTTGAATTTCCGCATAGATTAGCTCATCTGTCTCTTGAACCAGTCGCCGCACTTTTCCCGCTAGGCTCCAAGGACCGAGATCGATCATCAGTTGTGGGAAGAATACAAAGATTGAGGTTACAGGAGTGGTAATTAGGTTAAGTCTCTGTGCTAACAGGCGTTCAAGTCTTCTGTAGCGCTCGCCCTCATACAGCCCAAATACTACCTGTAAAATCACTCGCATGGTGATTTGCTGCATGGCATCCCGGATGTAAAACGGTTTGCCAATTTCCCAGGTTGCCATCACTTCGCGTGCGATCGTGTAGATCGACTCACCATAGGCTTTCATCCGTTCGCCATGAAACGGTGGCACAACTAACTGTCGCCGTTGCCGATGTTGCTTGCCGTTGAGGAGAATCATTGAGTTTTCACCGAGCAGTGGCTTGGCTAAAATGTTGAGAGCGCCAGGTGATGTAATCTCCTTAGTGGTGTCATGAGTCAGAAGATATTGTATGGCTTCCGGGTGGTTGAGCAGTATAAGCGGCTCTGGATTAACCGGATCAATTTCAGCTTGGAAACAATCGCCAAACCGCTGAAAGTTCGTCCTCATATACCCTAAAGGATTAAGTACCCACTGTAATAGCTGCACCAAAGCTGGAGTGTTTGAGCGAGGAATGCTAACCATAACTATCTATATCTGTACTTGAGCGGGTTTCACGTTTGCTATAAACAACAGAAGTCGATGTAACTCCTTTAACTTCCCGAAATGCTGCCTCCACACGCCAAAAACAATCAGCTCCATTTTGTCGCTAATTTTATTGGTGTTATTTACTCCAAGCCAGAAAGCGGTTTTCTTCTATTATATTAAGTTGTGTAAAGATAGTAATGTGCTGGCGGTAGTATAGCAACCGCCAGGGCGGTTAGGACGCTAGGTGTAGGACATGCTCCATCGCATCGCGTACACACTCAAACTGGTCGAGTTGCTTACGAATCCGACTAGTGATCCAAGACCAGCATTGTTCAATCCGATTGAAGTCCGGTGAATAAGCAGGTAAGTACAGCAACTCACAGCCTGCTTGCTGAATCAGTTGCTCAATTCGTCCCCCTTTATGAAACGTGGCATTATCCATGACCACTACCTGCCCGGGTTTCAGCACAGGAATTAAGCAAGTTTCCAACCAAATCTCAAACACATTTCGATTGCAAGAGCCTTCGACGGTAAAGGGAGCCATCAGTTGCCCTTTACAAAGAGCCGCAATCATATTTACTCGCCCCTGCCGTCGTCCTGACTTCAAGGCATGAAATCGTTGTCCTTTTTCATTCCAGCCATAACTGTAATCTTCAAGGGTTGTCCATGCCCGATTCATCCACATAAACAATCGCTTCATCCTCATGGGTTGCCAGATGCTCTCGGAAGAGCTGCCGTTTCACCTCATCCCGTTCTTGGTAGCCGTCGGTCTTTTTTTTCGCGTGAACCCAACTTTCTTCAAGGCTCGTGAGATTGTGCGCTCGCTGATGTCACCCTCCCACAATTGCGCCATTTCCACCTGGGTTTTTTCTCCATGAGTCTTAGCAAACGCCCGAAACCTCTCCCAGTCTGTGATTTTATGATTGTTACTTGGGGGGTGGTTAGGTAATGCCTGAACATCTCCCGTTTCAGCTTTGCGCTTCAACCAAAGGTTGATCGTGTTGCGGCTGATATTGAACAGTTCACTCGCTTCCTGTTTCTTGAGTCCATCTAACTCGATGGCTTGGATCACTTTCTGACGGAAGTCGTAACTGTAGGGTTTAGGCATAGTAGAGCAGACGATAGCAGGTCTCGATAACATCTTTAGTCTACGTCCTAACCGCCTTGGCGGTTGCTATACTTGCTGGCATTCGAGGGAGGCAACCGTCATCCGCTGAAAGGACTCTAGAAAAGTTCACTGTTCCAAATATTTCGCCCTCATCGTTTTCACCGTCTTCTCCTGACCAGCAATGAGTCTTTCTACTCTGGCTTGTTTAGCCTGCTGTAAATAAGCTGCCTGCGTGCGCTTGGGGAGATTGTCCCAATTGCGAATCATCACATCTACCAAAATCTCGTAGGGCACTCCTGTAGTAGCACGTAGCTGTCTCAAACTTTCTACGGCTTCAACTGACAGCCTCATTGCCACCTTCTTGTATTCTGGGAAGCTAACGCCAGAATCAGGTATGCCAGATTCAGTAATTCTAGGTGAAATAGAAGAATCTTCCCTTCTATATTCTTCAATCTCTAGCTCTGGCTCCTGTTGAGTAGTCCCGCGACTCCGTGTTGCTTGTTGATTACTATTTTCTACACTGCCTGAATCTAGATTACTAGATTCTTGATTGCTAGTTTCTGGCAAGTAAGAATCTTGTTTTCCATTTTCTAGTATCTGTCGAGAGCTTTCTGTTTCCGTAGGATGAAGGCTACTTGCCCCACTTTCATCTGGAAGGGCTACCCGTTTGGTAACTGGAGCATCAATCCGAATGGGTCCTGTGGGAAGTTTCTTTTTGGCACTAGACATGAGTGGCGTATTCCTCCCTAGACATGAGCCTTCACGGCTTTCATCAGTGCTTCGGCAACTTCTACGTAAGATGAAGCCAGCGCTCGTTCTCCAGCTTCCAACAACGACCAGCCTACGTGGTTAGTCTGCTGAACTGTTGTGCTTTGGCGGACTGAGCTGAAAATCTGGATGTCTGGTAGAGCTTCTTTCAAGGCAGCGATCGCCGCTTTAGACATTCGGGTTTGATTGGCTCCTGCCCACTGATCGCGGGTTGGCACAATTCCTAAAATTTTGGGGACATCGAAATCAAGCTCTTCTAGCTCTTTGACGAGTATCACGGTACTAACAGCTCCCATGACACCTTTATTAGTACATTCGGTGGGGATAACTAGAAAATCTGCTGCCAGAATGGCGTTGTAAGTCAAAATGCCTTTGGAGGGTGGGGAGTCGATGACGATAAAGTCATAGTCACCAAGAACGGGTTTCAACGCTCGCTTCAGGAAGCGTTCGCGCCCCGGCTCCATTGCGATCGCGTCGGCAGCTCTGGACAAACTGTAGTCAGAGGGGGCTAATAGCAAGCGCCCCGAACGCTCTTCATTGGTAGGGGGTTTGATAATGTCCGTTATTTTGATGCGATCGGTATCCGGCAGAATGGTTTCGGCAATTGTCGCCGACTCTGATAAATCGGTCCATCCCAACCACTGAGACAGGTTGCCTTGAGGGTCAAAGTCCACTACAAGGGTTTTCCCTTTTTCCGAAAGCATAGTAGCTAAGTTCAGCACAGTGGTGGATTTACCCGACCCACCACTCAGGCAGGAGATGGCTAAAACTGTTGTCGTGCGAGAAGATTCTGGCATCTAGTATACTAGATTCTGGTAGAGTAAAAACAAGATTTTAGTGTCATCGTACCATAGCTTATGCACAGCTATTGTTACGTTCCATGCTCCCCTATCCTCTATGACAAATAAGAGGGGTATGAGTCTTGAGTCAAGCGTCGTGCCATCTTCCTCTCCCACTGCCCGTACTCGTGCCACTCGCTGTTGTTCAGCGTCTGTGAGCGCTAGTATAGAACCGCCCTATTTACCGCTTTAGCTGTAGCAACTCATCCTGCACCTGTAGCCTGCGCCAACTCCATCAAATTGCCAGTGGGCAAGGTTAGCATCAGCTTAGTGAGGATAGTGATTTGAGTGAATGCAGGTGTTGCTTCAAAAAGCCACTCAAAATCGCTTCTCCCATAGACTGATAGGAGAGTATCGACTTCTTGAAGCATCTCGAAGGTAGGTAAGGAGGCAATTAGAGGTAAGTATTCCCTCGCCAGCCATTGAGCCTCTGGTGGTTTTTCTCTTGTTTTACTCATTCGGCTATTAGGAAACCCTATAAGCATTTTGAGTAAACTGCGGAAGCGGCTGATATGCTGCTGGGAATAGCCAGTGAGAGATGCGATCGCGCTTTGGGTAACTTTTTGTCCAGTGGCTTGAAGTTCTGCCACAGCTGCTTTGATTGCCAATTCAACTCGTTCGGTTTTACTAGCAGCTTCTGAGGTGACCTCAGAGGCAGGGGTGAGCGTTACAGGGAGGTCTAACGGATAATCGCCCAAGAAATAGATACGCAGTGTTTCCCCAGGTCTTCTGTGTGTTCTCAAACGTCCAATGGCTTGATGAATGTCAGCCAAGATGCGATGCCGCACGAAGGCTCTAAACTCCAGGTCAGCTGATACCTTCATCTCGAAGTATGGTTGTACACCAGGCGGCGATTGACCCTTAATTTGAACCGGATACTTAACTTCCACACAGCCAGGTTGGGGAACTCGCCCGTGCATTAGCGTAAACTCGGCTTCCAAGTGGCTGAGGGTACGACAGGGAGTGCCAATCAAAATCAGGGTAGTGGTAGATTCTAAGTCATTCACGCCGCGAGACTCGACCCACCACCTTAAGGAGCTGTCTTGAGCAAACTTCTTGAAATCAATGACTTTGGTGTTAGGGTCTTTTTCGAGTAACGCATTAGCAACCGCCTCAATTCGCTGCTGTAGGAACTCACTGCGATCGCTATTGCCCAAGCGCCCTAACGTGGTAACCTGAATGATTTCTAGGTTGTTGTACTCTGGGACAGTCTGTTGGAGGCTTATAATCTCGGTAGGTGCTATCCCTAGTAACTGCGCCAATTCCCCAGCCTCACCAGTGGCATCCAAAAAAATGTTGGCTTTTGCTGCCAAGGCAGTTCTCACCAATCGGTCGTCGGGTAGAGTGATGCTTAATACCCCCTGTGCAACTCGTAAATAACCCGCTCCTCCTTTCAATACCTTAAGAAAAGGCATCAGCCACTGCTTATAAAACTTCTGCTTGATGGTTTCAGCAACCTTTGCATCTGAGTCGGTAAACTTCTTGCGTATAGAAGCTGGCAGAGCGGCGGCGCTGATGCCATAGCCAACGGTTGGGTCTAAATAGCTCAAGTCAGGGGCGATCGCCTGTTCAATTGCCACCTCGTCCAGTTCTTCAGGTAACTGAGGTAACAACTCCACAACAGCAGTATGATTCCATCCGTAGCGGTTGGGTTGTTTGGTTTCACCAGTCAGCATGGCTCTTAATCCCTGCAAGAGCGTCGCTAGCGCACAAAAGAGTTTAGGGTCTTTCACGAGCAGTTGACCAATCAATCCGTCCAAGTCGCGAACGTTCACGTCCAGAGTGCGCGTAGTCCGCAGTAGGGTTGACCACTCATCCCAAAGCAGAACAACATCGCTGTAGTCGTACTCCGTGGGGTCAGGCAGGCTTTCTGGATGTGCCCGAAGCCGCGAGGACTTGAGGGCGTTCAGGCGCTCGTGTAAAAAGCCAAAAACATGACCCCCACGACAAGCTTCTAAGTAGGGACAAGTGGCACAAATAACCTGGGCAGTGTTTGCGCTGTCAATGTTCAAAGAGCGCAAGGCGTTAATCGTATGGTTGCGTCCGCAGTTTGGGGGAGTGCTGTGGGATTCACCCAGTTTGGCACGTCGCTTTCGTCCAAACTGGTCTAGAGTTAATCCACTATGCCGCGCTTCTAGGTCAGTCCAAGCAGAGAGGGTGGAGACTGTGGGATTGCGATGTTCTGAACTTAAGAACATCACTTGCCGACAGTTAAATAATGCGCTGTGGGCTAACCCCATTGGTGACAAGTTAAGGCTTTCTGGCAGTTGTCAAGAGGATCTGAGAAAAGGCTTGAAAAAAAATTGGTCAGAACCTCGCTGTTGTTCAGGAAAAGGAGCAACAATTAACTTAATGTTGG
>JAHHIF010000104.1 GCA_019358875.1 Symplocastrum torsivum CPER-KK1 | reverse complement strand
CCGAGCCATCTTCAAACCGCACGTTGTAGAACGGGTCAAGCGGCACCAGCGTCACGTAATCCTCAGTTGTGCGGTTACTCAATTCAAAGAGTTCATGGATCAGGTAGGGAGCCGTAATGATGGTGGGACCAGCATCGAAGGTGAAGCCATCCTGCTCATAGACATAGGCACGACCACCGGGTTTATCCCGTTTTTCTGCGATCGTCACCTGATGCCCCTGTGCCTGTAGTCGGATGGCAGCCGATAGTCCACCAAAGCCACTTCCAATTACAACAATCTTCATGAACTGCTCTCAAGTCCTGTCAGATTTATTAAATCAGAAGACACATACATTAGACAGCCCAAACTCACTGTTGTAGTATTGCGATTAACTTGGCGATAACTTCGTTTGTCTTTTCTGCGGTTCGTTTGCCTGCTTTATAAGCAATGAGCTGTTCATTTGCAGTAAATACTCGGTTCGATTTGGCGTAACTGGTTTTACTGAGACTTCCAATTTCAAAATCTTTATTTTCAATTAGTGTTCTATAGTTGTCAGTTGCTGCTTGGCTGGTAATCAAACATTGAAAATTGCTTATCGGCTAACAATTTCAGTACTTTCGCCTTCTTTAATTACCTTTGCCAAAGCAATTTATTCCATTGCTTCAATAATCAGCTCAGTAAATATTTTTTTTGTTTTTGTAAATCTCAACGAGCGCTACTTTAAGTATTGTTTTCAGTTGTTCGGCGTTCAAAGTAACTTCAGACATTGCCCTTAGTTAGATTAGGTTATGGCTGTGCTACCGTACTTGATATCAGATTTCTAATTGCCCGAAGCTGTAAAACTAAGCGCAACATCCAAACAGGAGCGCCTGGATGTGCATCAATTATCTTGCTCAACTCAACCTTGCCTTTATGATATGCCTTCAGCGCAGGAAATTTGGTGTCTGGTATTTTGGGCAAGGTCGTGAGTGTTTGAGTGCACATTTTACACGGGTCTGCAACACGCTGAGGATCTGGCTGACTATTTGATTTGAGGATTTCTCTGCATTCTGTTTTAAGTCTAGCTAACACCTCACAAGCTTGACTATGCCTCTGTGCCGCCTGTTTCCAATCTACGTACTTGAACGATGAGCTTTCAATGAATGGAGGCAAAGTCTTGACTAATATATTTTATTAAGGTTCTGCGCGAGAGGAGCGATCGCATAGCGTCGGCTTCGTGGAATCGGCGACAATAGAAGTCGCAACGCAAACTGCCGCTACTGTCTCTAGAACCTGGAATGGACACCATCAAGTACCTCCTGTCGGAAGACCAAATGCCCACTGCCTGGTATAACATTCAGGCGGATTTGTCCACGCCTCTACCCCCCGTTCTCCATCCCGGCACTGGGCAACCGATCGCTCCCGATGACCTGGCTCCCCTCTTTCCCATGAGCCTGATTGAACAGGAAGTCAGCCAGGAACGTTGGATTGAGATTCCTGACGAGGTTCAGTCCATCTACCGTCAATGGCGACCGACCCCGCTTTATCGCGCACGCCGACTGGAGAAAGCCCTCGATACCCCTGCCAAGATTTACTACAAGTACGAAGGCGTTAGCCCTGCTGGAAGCCACAAACCAAATACAGCCGTTGCCCAGGCCTACTATAACAAGCAAGCAGGTGTAAAGCGACTGACCACGGAAACCGGAGCCGGACAGTGGGGTTCCTCCCTCGCGTTTGCTGGCGCACTGTTTGGGCTGGAAGTGCTGGTCTATATGGTGAAAGTCAGCTATAACCAAAAGCCGTACCGTCGAGCGTTGATGGAAACGTATGGAGCCAGAGTCGTTGCCAGCCCCAGTGAAGAAACCCAGGCGGGGCGCTCAATTCTAGCCGCGCATCCCAACAGCACAGGTAGCCTGGGCATCGCTATCAGTGAAGCGGTAGAAGTTGCCGCCCAAGATGAAGGGAGCAAGTACGCTTTGGGCAGTGTCCTCAACCATGTTTTGCTGCACCAGACGGTGATTGGACTCGAAGCCTTGGCACAGCTAGAAATGGCAGGAGATTATCCAGATATTGTCGTTGGTTGTACAGGTGGGGGCAGCAACTTGGCCGGAATCGCCTTTCCGTTTCTGGGCGCAAAGCTACGCGGTGAGCGAGAGGTTGAGATTATTGCCGTGGAACCCGCCGCCTGTCCAACTCTAACTCGTGGCAAGTACGCCTATGATTTTGGCGATACAGCACATCTGACTCCACTAGTCAAGATGCATACCTTGGGAAGCACGTTTGTACCGGAAGGCATTCATGCCGGTGGCTTACGTTATCACGGGATGGCTGCGCTGGTTAGTCATGTGGTTAACCTGGGACTGGCACAAACCCGCTCTGAATATCAGTTGGGGTGTTTCGCTGCGGGATTGACCTTTGCTCGTGTCGAAGGTATCCTTCCGGCTCCCGAAGCCAACCATGCCGTTAAGGCAGCAATCGACGAGGCATTGAAATGCAAAGAGTCGGGAGAGAGCAAAGTAATTTTGTTTAACCTTTGCGGTCATGGGCACTTTGATATGCAAGCGTACATGGACTATCAGGCAGGGAAACTAGTAGATACTGAGTACAGTGCAGAGGAAGTAGCGATGGCTCTGGCAGGATTACCTGTTGTCGGTTAGAGCGAATGAAAGCTGATTTTGTACCTCCCTCAGTTGTTGATATTCAAGACAAAGATGCGATCGCCCTCCTGCAACAACTTGAACGTCAGGTGGTTCAGGTTCCCTTCGAGCAAGGCACAACTGCAATCGCAACTGCCTACGTTCGTCATTCTCCCGATCAATCAGCTTCCCAACATAACGCTGCTCCAATTCTGTTGCTCCACGGATTTGATAGTTCCCTACTGGAGTTCCGGCGTTTGCTCCCCTTATTAACAACCTGGCACGAGATTTGGGCAGTGGATTTGTTTGGCTCTGGATTTACGGAGTATGTTCCCACCATTACCGTCAATCCTCAAAACATCGGGCAGCACCTCCTTAGCGTTGTAGAAACCTGGATTAGTCAACCTGTAATGCTGGTTGGGGCATCGTTAGGGGGTGCAGTGGCGATCGACTTTGCCTTAAATTATCCCAACTGGGTGCAATCTCTCGTCTTGATTGACAGTGTTGGCTTCTCTGGGAGTTTTCCGGTTGGGCAATTTCTGCCGCATCCCCTGATTGAACTGGGGGCGAATTGGCTACACTTCCGCAAACAGGCTGCCCTTACTGCCGCTTTAGCTTTCCCAATGATTGACTCAACTCTGATCGATGCACTTCGCTGTTCTCTGCTGCACCAGGAGATGCCTGGATGGAAAGCGGCGATCGCGTCCTTTACCCAAAGTGGAGGTTACTCTAATTTGGGCGAGCGCATTGCTCAGGTAAACCATCCCACTCTGATTTTGTGGGGAGAAGCCGATGGTGTATTGGGAACTGACGATGCAACCAAGTTTGAACAGTCAATTTCAGGCAGTCACCTCATTTGGATTCGAGAAGCTGGTCATGTGCCCCACTTCGAGCGACCTCAATCTGTTGCAGCGCAAATGTCAGCATATGCGCGACGCATCGGAAATTGATCACCTATTTGTTGGTGTTATGCTCAGTGTCCCTCTCCAACTGCCTGACGCAGATATCGTGTTCTACCCGTCTCTGCTGGATGAGCAGGAAAGCAATCACTTGCTCTCAGAACTGACTGAAACGATCAACTGGCGACAGGACTGGATTACGATTTACGGGCGCTCAATGCCTCAACCCAGACTGACAGCTTGGTATGGCGATCCTAGTAAATCCTATACTTACTCTGGTATCACGATGCACCCCTCTCCCTGGACACGCATACTACTTGACCTCAAGACAAAGGCTGAAGACGTTTCTGGTGTAGTGTTCAACAGTGTGCTGCTCAATCTCTACCGAGATGGCAACGACAGTATGGGGTGGCACAGTGATGATGAACCTGAGCTGGGGCAAAATCCAGTCATTGGTTCTCTGAGTTTGGGCGGAACACGGCGGTTCAGGCTCCGACACCGAGCCGAGAAAGCTTTGAAGCATCAATTAGAGTTAACTTCTGGTAGTTTCCTACTGATGCAAGGGACAACGCAGCACTACTGGCAGCATCAAATTCCTAAAACTAAACGTCTGATTCCGCCCCGGATTAATTTGACTTTTCGAGTCATTGACTGAGTAACGAGCCTGAGCATCACGGATTCACTGCCATAGGTTGATGCTTTCTTTCAGTTGTTGTGGGGAACGCAATGAGCTTGTAGTTTTGCTGACAGGGGAAGGGGCGATCAATTAACCAGTGTTCGACTTGTTGGGCTGACAACTTGGAAATTTGGCTACCCCTTGTCTCAAACTCTCCATGCATACAGATATGTCCCTGATGATCTCGCAAAATCGATTTTGCCGTGTCGAGCGCAAACTTACCTTGATGAAGCTGACAAAGCGATAGCGAAGCGCTGCTGCGTTAGCGGAGCGGCTCTGAAAGAGCTAGCGCAGATCGCACCCGTCCTTCCCTAGAGTAGGGTGACACGGAATCCTCTACCCCAGCTTCGGAAAACATTTGAGCAAAGTCAAAGTCTGCATCACTGGTGCAAAGTCTTTTAGCGATCGCATCCGCAATGACATCGGGATGATGCAAATCACCTTTGCCACGAATACTCAAATTGTTGGAGAGCGATCGCGTTCCCTCCGTAATTCTTTGAGCCACCCAATATTTTCCAGCCGTTTCCAGTACCCAGGCTTCTTGACAATCCGCAATTAAAAAAGAGTTGTGGTAGGTGAAGGAAAGATGTTCAGCGCAATTTCCGCCCTGTCCATACTGTTGCAACAGGCTAATGATGACTTGCAATGCCGCCAAAGCCGTTTCACCTCGCTCTAACCCTAGCCGGACTAAATCCATTCCTAGTAATCCAGTTGCCTGACACGGCTGAGTTGTCCAGAGGGCTTCATTTCCAATTACCACCCCGCAATCATTGGCACCCATCTCGGCTCCCCACATCCACCGAGGTTTTGAGAGAATCACCGCAATTGTGTGTTCAACCTGTGGAATTTCAAGATAAGTGCATTGAATTCGCTGTCCCTTGGAGTAAGTTTGAGCCGCAAATGTGACAACATCTTGAATTTCACCCACAGGACGGTCACTATTCTTGCCGAAAATCACTGAGCCATCGACAGTCGCATCCGGCAGGGCAACAAAGGTATCGCACATCGAGACTCTCCTCTATTCCATCAGGTTCTACCTCTCGACAGTAGCCTACCTCAATATTGAGAGACACAAATAGAAGTGTCCCTTTCACGATTTCGCTTGTGGAAAGCATTACACTGATTGCTTCCAATATTGCGGCAGCGCTCCTCATGCTTCTGGGGGGAGCCGCGTTGCTTTTTCCCAAGTAGTTGCAGAGGCGTTACTCGGTACCCTGTTTCTCTTGAGTTGGGGTTGGAGTGCTTGAGGAGAGGATTACTTCTGGTCGGAAGTTGTCGTGCGCGTAGTATAAGCAGCAACGCGGTCAACGAACCCCGGCGCAATCAACTTTGCCCAAGGTATCACTTTACCTTTCAACGTCATCAGGTGTTCCCGTTTGCGTTGTTCCATCGCCCAGATAATTTGACGCACACATTCGTCTACCGACATATTACCCTTACTTTCATCACGAGGACTCTGACCGAGTGGTTGCCCATCCGCTCCTAGAGCACGTTGCCGGATGTCGGTTGCAACAAACCCCGGTGAGACAACCAACACATCCACTCCAGTTCCCCGTAACTCAATACGGAGGGTATCGAAGAAACCTTGCATCGCGTGCTTACTGGCAACGTAACCTGTGCGAGTGGGTACGGCTGTTTTGCCAGACAGTGAAGAGATAGCCACCAAAAGTCCTCGACTGGCTTTGAGATAGGGTAGGGCGTAGTGGGTGCAGTAGACGGCACCGAGGTAGTTAACCTGCATGACCTGCTCAAAAATGGAGAGATCTGTAATCTCATCAAAGCGGCTCAGCATTGAAATTCCGGCGTTATTAATCAAAATATCAATCTGCCCAAAGGCGGTGAGTGCCTTCTCTATCAACTGCTGACAGGCTTCTGGTTGAGTCACATCAGTGGGAATTGCAATCGCACTTCCTGGCTGATTGGTGCAGGCAGCAACTGTTTCTTCTAATGCCGCTTGATTACGGGCGGCTAATACTAAATTCGCGCCTTGCTGAACCAAGGAGAATGCCAGCGCTTGTCCAATTCCGGCAGACGCACCTGTAAGAATAATCGTTTTGTTCGTAAAACTCATGGTTTACGTCCTAAAATCGTGCGATGTCGAGGGTCACTGGCAACTGTTGCCATGTGTTCAAAGCCAACAGACTGCATGGCAGCTTCAACGTTGAAAGTGTAGTAATCATCTGTCCAGGGTTCCGTACTCTTCATTAACGTGAACAGCACAGGCGGCAGATTCTGAATCACAGACGATTGGGGATTGTTGTCTACGATTGCCAGATGACCACCCGGACGTAATAACCGCATGGCTTCCCTAAAAATTGTGGTTGTTGCCTGACGGGGTAACTCATGAATCACAAACTGAAGCGTGATCAAATCAAAGGAGCAATCCGGTAACCCAGTCTCTTCGGCATTGGCATGAATCCATTGAGCAATCTCACCTTTGGCATCTCGATGCTGAGCAACACTCAGCATATAGGGCGATAAGTCTAAGCCGACGGTACGAACCGAACTATCCAGCTTGCTTTGATAGAAGCGATGCAATGCCAATGTCGAGATGCCAACCGAGCAACCGATGTCGAGAATCTCTTGCACGGGTTGCGTGATGTGTTGGGCAAGCACTTGATGGAAACTGCTGCGAAGCCGTTGCTGTGCGGCTTGCCAGGTTAAAGGTTCATCTTTCCAAACTCGTAGTGCCATTGCCTGAGTTGCAGATTCTGCCTCAAAGGCTGCTTCCCAGCACAAGTTCCCTTTTTCATAAGCGTGGAAGGGCACTTGATAATAATTAGGATAGTGGACTGCGGCATTCATAACCTGGGGAGCCTGCTGCTGAATACCCGATGCTGCCAACTCTTCATAGTGTTTGCGCCAGGGAATGCCATTCTTCTGGGCCGTTTTAATCAGCACCTGGCGCGCCTGCTGCTTCATCACAGCGTAGATAGGCTTGGTCTGAATCAGGAGATTGACACAACGAGAGAGAAAATCATCCCCTGCCCAAGCCGGTTTGCTTTGGAAACTCATGGCACCACAACACAGTCGGAACGCTCCCTATTGTAAAAGGTTGTAGAGTTCACATTAGGATTTTGTTCCTCTCATGCTTCTCTGAATTTTTACGAAACTGCATTCTTTCTAAAGTGCAGTTTTACATTTAGATATTGTATAAAATATGTATGTTTTCAGTTTTGCATATTTGTAAAATGTTAGTTTTTCAATGTACACTTACTGAATATCTGCCTAATCTGACTTTGTCACTTCTTCAAACTAATGCAGACAGTCAGCTCCATATCCTTGGCTGGAGGTCAGGGGAAGACGACAATGGTTTTGTTCGTGGCTCGTCTGTTAGCCGCGAAGGGACATACGGTTTTGGCGATCGATGCCGACCCTCAGAGCAGCCTGACAACTTTCCTTGGTTTCACAGTAGAACCCGACAGTCCTACCCTGCTTGAAGTCCTTAAAAAGCAGGTCGATACTAAGGATGGAATTTACGAGACGAGGTACGACAATCTGTTTTTAATTCCCTCTGATGACGCTCTAGACACGGTGCAAGATTATCTGGCAGGTAGCGGCACGGGTGCTTTGACACTGGGGCGACGGCTCAAAAGTATTGCCAAACTCTTTAACTATTGCCTGATCGATGCACCGCCACAGCGATCGCAAATTTCCCTGACAGTAATTGGTGCGTCTGATGGGTTGATGATTCCGGTTGAAGCTTCGGTAAAAGGCTTACAGTCATTGATTCGCACCCTGGAGTTGATTAACGAACTCAACGAAGAGGATGAAACGTTTGGGGGGAGGGTGTTGGGTGTAGTTCCGTTTCGCGATCGCTGGGTAGGCTTGCGTCGTACAACAGAAAGTGAGAGCAACATCGAGTCGATGAAGCAAATAACTACGGACTTGTTTGGGGAGAACTTGGTGCTGCCCTCGATTCGGGAGTCGGAGAAGTTCAAGCAAGCGATTAACCGAGGATTAACGCTGCACGAAATGGGTCAAGGGGATTTGGCTTATCCAATTGAGGTTCTAGTAGACAAGATTTATTCGTTGGACGGTAAGCATGACAAATCCTGACATTCGTTCGATGATTACATCCAAGTCGCGCCCCAAAGTAACTCGCCGCGATACCTCACTCTCGCTCAAGCGCTCTAAGGAGGTGGAGGAGGAAGCTGCTGACAAAAGTGAAATTAGTGATGCAGACGACTCTGCCTCAACTAATGCTGAGCCTCAAGAATTACAGCGATTACAGGCGGAGATAGACAATCTGCCACAGGTTGGGAAGCGGTTGGCAGTTCATTTAGAGCAAGGAATCAGAGCTGATTTACTGCGAGTGTGTGAGTCACAGGAGATTACGCCAGAAACGTTTATTGAAGCAGCAATAGCCTTGTTGCAGTCCAAAGCGGACTTGAAAGAAGAAGTAGTAGCGGATGCCAAGGTGCGGTTGCGTGAGCGCAAACGAGCTGGGTTGGTCAAAAGGACAATGGCATTGGTTCAAAAGTACAGCAGTTAAGCCTTGGAGCGAGACGAGTTTGAGCAATACCAAGAATGATTGTCTCTAAAATGGCTTGCCAAAAAACTACCTTGACAACAGCTCAGCCCGTACAAAAGCGATCGCACTCTCCCAATTAACAGTCTGATGCAGCAGGGAGCGGTTGAATAGCTCTTTTACAGTACGGATTTCTTCTTCGTGGAGATTCTTCGCCAAATGCGCCGCATAAGAGGGTCTATTTGTTGCAGAAGTAGTAGCGAACCAACGCTCAATTAAGGCGGGTGTAATATGCATTTGGGTAAACGATCGCTCCTCATTCACTTCAACCACCAACCCCACCGACTCCAAGGCAACCCGTAGCTCATCCGTATCCCAGTTGACCATTGGGTCTAACTTATCGCTGTAAATCGCCTCTTCCGCTGCCACTAATCGCTGGTACAAGTCAGCATTCAGCTTCGATGAGTCGAGTAAACGATAAAGCCGTTGCGTGTGGCGTGGCACCGTCTCGGCTAGTACCAAGACTCCAGTCTGTTGCAGCAATTGAGCCAACAGTTTAGCTGCGGCTCGTTTATCCGGTTCATGGATAAGCGCATTGCGCCCGATAATGCAGTCAAACCGAATATCGGGGACTTGGGTGGCTAAAACCTCTGGTAACTGGGTTAAGGTAGAACTCAACACAAAAGGGCGCTTGAGTTCGGGAAGTCCCGCCACCTGTTCTTGTAGAGCAACAGCTTCAGCTGATGTGCGAGTACAGGCATAAACTCCACCTTCCGGTACCCGACGCAAAGCTTCAAAGGTGAGTAAACCGCTGCCTGCATTCAAGTCCAAAACAACATAATGACGCTGAAGTTGAGCTAGGGTGAAAAGGCGATCGCGCACTGCTTCCAATTGCTCACCCACCTGACTCAATGTACGTTGCAACCAACGGTCAACTGTGCGGTCAGTTGGCCCTGTCGTTAGCACTTCAACGGGTGAGACAAAAACACCCTCTGCTACCGCTTCAAGTTGCGCTTCCCTTAGACGTGCTACCTGTGTCTTAATTTCCCCTTCAAACCCCTGCGTTGAAGGCTGATAAAACACTTGTCCCTGCAAACTACTAGGCAAATACTGTTGAGCGACCCAATGGTCGCGGTAGGCATGAGGATAAAGATAACCGGCTCCATGCCCCAACCCTTTCTTGTCCCGGTTGGCATCCTTGAGGTGATTGGGTACCTCCGCCTCCCGTTCCTTCTCAACCACGGCTAGGGCATCGAAAAAGCCCATGACGCTGTTAGATTTGGGTGTATTGGCGAGATAGAGCGTAGCTTGAGCCAAGTGATAGCGTCCTTCCGGCATCCCCACCCACTCAAACGCACTAGCACAGCCATTAACCACCACGACAGCATTCGGGTCAGCCAGTCCCACATCTTCACTCGCTAAAATTAACATTCGCCGGAAAATGAAGCGGGGGTCTTCTCCGGCATAAACCATTTTGGCTAGCCAGTATAAAGCAGCATCGGGGTCAGAACCCCGCAAGCTTTTGATAAAGGCACTAATCGTATCGAAGTGGGCATCCCCCTCTTTGTCATAGAGTACAGCCCTCTGCTGAATCGATTCCTCAGCAACAGCCAATGTAACGTGAATCGTCCCAGTTTCGTCGGGGGGTGTGGTTTCGACTGCCAGTTCCAGGGCATTGAGTAAGGAACGGGCATCACCGTTGGCGACATTGACCAAATGTGCGATCGCATCCGGCTCTACTACTACAGATAGCTGACCATAACCGCGTTCTGGGTCAGTTAGTGCCTGTTCCAAGACACGCGGTAAGTCAGCTTCATTGAGAGGCTTAAGCTGAAAGATGCGCGATCGGCTCACCAAGGCTTTGTTAACTTCAAAGTAAGGATTTTCTGTGGTTGCGCCAATCAGGATGACTGTCCCGTTCTCCACCCAAGGGAGCATTGCATCTTGTTGGGATTTATTGAAGCGGTGAACCTCGTCAACAAACAGGATTGTGCGCTGATTGTGTTCCTTTTGGCGTTTTTGAGCGGTTGCGATCGCATCCCGAATTTCTTTTACTCCAGAGAGAACGGCATTAACGGGACTTAAACGAAAATAGAGAGTGAATAAAGATATAATTCATGCAGGGCAAGTATTTTACGTGAGGATGGAGAAATGAAAGAAACAACTCCCGCCGCTATGCCTCCTTGCTTCGATAGAT